>NZ_JAUTXY010000029.1:0-46966 GCF_036327795.1 Rhodococcus artemisiae | reverse complement strand
CAAGATCGCGTAGCACCGCTGCCGGGGCAGCCCGATCGCGACCGCGGCCTCTTTCACCGGAACCCCGGCATCGATCAGCCGTGCCAGTTGGTCACCGAACCGGTCGCGGTCCTCCGTAAACGACATGTTCGTCGCAACCTCTCGTTGAGAGTGTTGCGACGAACATGTGAACCCGCCAGATGGCAGATCTGCGGGGCCCGCACACGTGGCGACGGGATGTGGATCGTTCAGTCCCGGAAGGGCTGCTTGACCCAGCCCTGGTCCCAGTTGGAGACCTGATGTGTCTTGCCGAGAAGCTCCTGGAAATACCAGGCACCGTCACGTTTGACGAACTGGTCGGTGTAGTTGATGGTCAGGATGACCGGGTCTTTCGTCGTACTGTCCGCGCTGTTCTCGATGGTGCACAGGCACAGCAGATAGAAGTAGCCGGTGGCGCTCCGGCCATCGTCGGAGAGTTCGATTCGCGGGGCGATCATGTAGTGCAGCGCCCAGGTGATCTTGTCCGACAACGCGCGGAAATGTGCCTTGATCTCATCGTGGCCGGTCATGGTGCCCCCCTCGCCGTCGACGACCCAGCGGCCGTCCTCGACGAACAGGCTCACGATCCCGTCGGGGTCGTATCCGTTGTCGCAGTAACCGGCATACCGGTACTTGAGCTGTTCGATCGCGCGGAGGTCCTCAAGGCGGCTCAGCCGCTGTGCGAGTTCGCTGACCGTCACGTCATCGGTGATGGTTGCCATGGTGGTGTGTCCTTTGTTTGTGTTCGTGACTGCTCCGGCGGATGTGTTCCTGGCGGAGCAGAAAGATGAGTGATCCTGCAAATCAGGTGATATCGGGAAGCACTTTCGACACCGTCTTGAGGTTGCGCATTCCCTCGCCGGGATCGTCGGCGGGATCCACCCACAGCACGGCTCGCTCGACGCCCAGTTCCCGGTAGGTATTCAGGATCGCGGGGTCCGGTGGAGCTGAGGCGACTGCGATCCCGACGGAATCGGGATCTCGTCCGCTCTCTTCGACGACGCGGCGGAACTTCGGAATGCTCTGCTCCAGAGTCGGATCGTCGGCCGGTGGCACCACATACCAGGTGTCGGCCCACTCGGCCGCGTGCCTCATTGTGGTGGGCCCCGCGCCACCGAGATATGTGCGCGGCCCTTTCTCCTGAATCGGCTTCGGCCAGGCCCAGGACGGCGCGAGTGATGCGCGGACTCCGTCGAAGCTGGCTTCATCCTGAGTCCAGAGAGCCTGCATCACCTTGAGCTTGTCCCGGACCGTGGAATAGCGTCGATTCCATACGACTCCGTGCGCCTCGGCCTCTTCGACATTCCACCCCATCCCCACGCCGCAGATCACGCGACCACCGGAGAGATGATCGAGGCTCGCGATCTGTTTGGCTTTGGCGATCGGATCGTGCTGCGCGAGCAGGCACACTCCGGCCCCGAGCATGATTTTCTGCGTGTGGGCAGCGATCATGGTCATCGTGACGATCTGGTCGTAGGTCCGCAGATAGAACTCGGGGAGTTCCGGACCGCCGTAAGCGACGGGGTATTCCGTTCTGCGGGACGCGGGAAAGTGTGTGTGTTCGGGCACGAACAGAGATTCGAAGCCATAGGCTTCGGCTGCCTGCCCGAAGTCGACAGGGCTCGGGCCTCGGTCGGTGAAAAAGTAGACTACGCCTACATCCATGATCGGCTCTCTCGTTTCACTGACTGCTGATGTTCGGTCGGTTTCAGTCGCCGATGACAACGTGATCGTCGAGAACGACGACGAAGTGCTTGCCGATGAAGTTGTCCACGTCGGCGAGGGCGGCCTGGCCGGCTTCCGAGGCCCAGCCGGCGTTCATGGCCTCGGCGCTCTCATAGTCGAGGACAGCGAGACCGTCGATGCCGAAGCCGTTGTCCGGCTCGGTAGCGCCGTCCTGTGGCACGACGTGGCGCTGCACGTAGCGGATGACGCCGGGAACCTGAGCGGCCAACGGCGTGTGCTTCTCGCGCCAGTACTCGTCGAACTCTGCGAACGACATCCCGGGCTTGCGACCGATGAGGGCGATGGTGCGGACCGGTCCACCGTTGTGGGACATGGGATTTCTCCTTAATTCGGTGAGATGGGTTGTGGCTGTGTCTGTCAGCCGGGGTATTTCGCGAGCATGCCTGCGTCGACCGGCAGTGCGGTCCCGGTGACGTACCGGGATTCGTCCGAGGCGAGCCACAGCACGGCCTCGGAAATGTCGGTACTGTCGACCCACGGCACTGGCAGAAGGTTGATTCGGCCGAGTACCTCGACGCCGTCGTCGAGGGTCGGGCGTTCGAGGTCCGGCCTGAAGATCTTGGCCGCAGTCGGATTGTCGATCATGTCGGTGCGCACGTTGGTCGGGTGCACCGTGTTGACCCGGATATTCTGTGGGGCTACCTCGTTCGCTACGGAGCCGACCAGACCGACCAATGCGTGTTTGGCGGCAGTATAGTGCGCGACGTTGGGTACGCCCCGGACACCTGCGATGGAGCTTATCGCGATGATCGAGCCACCGCGGCCGCCGGCGATGATGTGCGGCAGCGCCGCTTTCATCGTCTGCCAGACACCCGTGAGGTTGATGTCGATCAGGGTGTCCCATTCCGCGCGTGTGAGTTCCCAGGAGGGTTTGGCTGCTCCGAGGACACCGGCGTTGGCGACGACGATATCGAGTCGTCCCAGTTCCGTGGTGGCGTCCGCAACCGCTGCGATCATTGCCTCGTCACGTACATCGGCTTCGATCACAACGGCCTTGCGGCCGCACTTCTCGACGAGGCGGGCGGTCTCTTCGAGGTCGGCACGGGTCGGCATGGCGTAGTTCACCTGGTCGATCGGGCGGACCGAGTCGAGCAGGATGAGATCGGCTCCCTCACCGGCGAGGGTCAGGGCATGAGACCTGCCTTGGCCGCGGGCAGCACCGGTAACGAACACGACCCTGCCGTTCAGACGTTGACCGTTACTTGTCATGAAGAAGCCTTTCTCGAGAGCCTAGGGGTGATTTGGTACAGGTCCAGCTGCTGCACGCCGACGGCGATCGCGATGACGGCGGCCTGGACGAGAAATTGTGTGGAGGACGGCGCACCGAGCGAGAGCACGAGCTGGGTGAGCTGACTCAGGAACAGCGCTCCCACCGCGGAGCCGATGATGTTGCCGCGGCCACCGGAGAGTGCAGTCCCGCCGACCACGACGGCGGCGATGGCGGGGAGCAGGTAGCTGGTGCCGGCGTTGGTGCTCGGGGTACTGACGTATCCAGCGAGCAGAACTCCGGCGCCGCTGTAGCACAGAGACGCTGCCACGTAGCCGCTGATCTTGATGCGTCCGGTATGTACACCTGCGGCCCGTGCGGTGCGCTCGTTCGAGCCCACGGCAACCACCTTGCGGCCCCACGTCGTGTAGCCGGTCGCGAAGACCGTGACTACTACGAGCAGGACAGCGAGCCAGACGGTGTTGGACACCCCGAGTGTCTTCTCGAGGGAGAAGTCCGACACGCTCTTCGGTGCCCGAGTGGGTGTGCCTCCTGAGTATGCGAGGGCGGCGCCCATCAGTACCGCGTTGACTGCCAGTGTGGCGACAAGGGGTGTCACCGAGAACACCGAGATGACGATCCCGTTGACCAATCCTACGACGATCGCGAGGACCGTCACGACTGCCAACGCACTGAGGATGGTGCCGTGGTCCTGGGCATACTGGCTACTCACCAGTGCCGCAAGTGTCATCATCCCGGGAAGTGACAGGTCGATGCCTTTCAGCATGACCACGAGGGTCTGGCCGATAGCGGCGATCGCGAGGATGCCCGCAAACGGCAGCAGCGAATCGATGGCGCTACCGGACACGCTACCGGGGGCAACCAGCCAACTGAACAGGAACAGGGCAACCGTGATGCTGATGACCGAAGACGTCGCTGTCCAGGTGAACGACCAGCGTCGTCCATGCTCGGTTCGGGGGTCTCCCAGGGTGGGGGTGGTGGTCACGGTCATTTCCTCTCAGTGAGGGTGCGGGCCCGCGAGTACAGGGCTGCGGCAGCGATCGTCAGACCACCAAGAAGCCACTGCTGCCAATACAGCGGGAGGTCCAAGAACTGCACTACCGTGTTGATCTGGATCACGAGTACGGCACCGAAGCAGGCCCCGATGAAGGAACCTCGCCCGCCAAATATGGACGCACCACCCAATACCGCTGCGCCGATACTCGCCAAGGTGTAGCTGTCGCCGATGCCGGCGTTGCCGGTCCCTGCCTGTGTCATGAGGAGTAGGGCAGCGGGTACGACCAGGACCGAGCAACCGATGTAGGCAGCGAGGGCGACGAGTTTGGTCCGGACACCGACGCGGTCGGCTGTGTTGTGGTCGGAACCAGTGGCTCGCAATCGGATTCCGAAAAGCGTGCGGTACAAGGAGTACTCGAGGATGACGGCTACGGCGACTGCCACGATCACCATGATCGGCACGAAGCCGATCTTGTTGCTGATATGGGAGAGGAACACAGGATCGATGGTGCCCTCGGGCAGCGGTCGCAGCAGATAGGCGATGCCCTGGATCGCAGTGTAGGTGACCAGCGTCGCGATCAGCGGGTTGATCTTCACTACCACCGCGAGTGTCCAGTTCACCAGGCCGACGACCGCTGCGACAACGACCAACACCAACAGTCCGAGAACCATCCCGACGGGGGAGCGGTAGGCCGACAACACGAAGGAACCTACGACGACCAATAATCCGGCCAATGGGCCGACCGACAGGTCGATACCGCCGATCATCATCACGACCTGCTGTGCCATCGCGAAGAATATCAGGATAGCGAGAAGTGGCAGGACCAGTCCGAAATTCCTCGACGTGAAGTAGAAGTCGCTCTGGCTGATCGCCACGAATGCCAACAGCACCGTCGCCGCTGCGAGGATCGCCGCGGGTGCGAGATCGTTGCGGGCGATGCGCCTGCCCAGCGTGACCTTCTTCAGGGTCGTCTCGACGCGGCTCCGGGTGCTCGTCGCACTCAGTACGGCCTGGGCGATACCGTGCTCGGAGAGGTCTTCACCGGAGAGTTCCTTCGCGATCGTGCCTCGAGAGAAGACGATCACGCGGTCACAGAGTTGCTCGAGTTCCGCAGCAGATGAGGAGAGCACAATGATCGCAGCGCCCCGAACGGAGGCCTCGCGCAGGATCGAATAGATCTCCTCCCGTGCGCCGATGTCCACGCCCTGGGTAGGTTCGTCCGCGAGGATCAGGTTGGATTCGGTCATCAGCACGCGGCTGAGGACCACCTTCTGCTGGTTGCCACCGGAGAGGGTGGCGATGTCGACCTCGGGGGACGGGGCCTTGACCCTCATCGACGCGAAGGTCTCCGATGTGATCTTGCGTTCGCGATATCGGCGGATGACACCCAGCCGGGAAACCCTGTCGAACGCGGACAACGACGCGTTCTCGCGCAGACTGAGTCCGGGCAGGATGCCTTCGTTGTGACGGTCGTGTGTCAGGTACGCGATGCCCCCATCGAGCGCCGCCGTCGGACTGGAGGTCTTCACCGCGCGGTCTGCCAGGGAGACTGTCCCGCGGTTGGAGGTCAGTCCGCCGAGTGCTCGGAGTACCTCGCGCTGACCTTGCCCCTCCACGCCGGCAAATCCGACGATCTCACCTGCGCGTACCGAGAAGTCCACGTTCGAGAAGCGGTCAGCCGAGAAGTCCGTGACTTCGAGCAGCGTGTCGGCGAGCGAGGCCGTGCGGGCTGCTTCGCGGGTATATGTCCGTGTGAGTTCGCGCCCGACGACAAGGTTGACCACGTCCTGCTCGGTGACGCTCTCTCCGGCGAAGGTGCCGACCAGAGCGCCGTCCCGCAAAACCGAGACCGTGTGCGCGATCTGCTTGACCTCGTTGAGGCGATGCGAGATGTAGACAACCGCACCGCCGGCGTCGATGAGCTCCGCGATCAACCTGAACAGCTCTGTCACCGCCGCGGGCAGTAGATGCTCAGTAGGCTCGTCGAGGACGACTACCTTGGGCTCTTCCGCTAGGGCCTTGGCGATCTCGGCGACGAAGCGCGCGTCGGGCTGCAGTTCGCGCACCGGTGTGGTCGGGTCGATCGAGGCGACATTGCTCCACTGCTCGAGTATCTCGTCAGCCCAACTGATCTGGCTCTCGACCGCCGGACGCAGGTGCTCGGGCATGCTCAGACGCATGTTCTCGGCCACCGTCAAGTCCGGCAGGAGAGCCGGTTCTTGATAGACGATGGCCAGCCCCTGCTCCCGACACCATTGGGGTGTCGGGTTGGTGGCGCGAGCGCCTCCGATCTCCACGGCGCCGGAATCCGCGGTGACAGAGCCGGCTGCGATGCCGACCAGAGTCGATTTTCCGGCACCGTTCTGGCCGACAAGCGCGTGCACTTCGCCGCGGCGTACTTCGATAGACACTTCGTTGATGGCGTGCACGCCCGGGTACTTCTTGTCTACGGAATCGAGACGCAGTACGACGTCTTTGTCGGTCCGATCGGCCATTGGTCTTTCTTGAATCTCTGCATCGGACACTGACTTCACGTCATCTGGTGGTGTGATGGTCACGGTGACTCCTCGTGGTCATGCTCGCCGCGTCACTGGAAGACGGCCTGCAGCTGCTCGGGGGTGAGCGCTGAGGACAGGTCGGCGTCCGGGGGAAGGTCCTCGCGGCAGGTGGGAAGCTTGCCATTGAGGGTGTCGATGAAAGTGATCAGTTCGAACTGCTCGGGCTCGTTGTCGGGTAGGCCGTTGACTGCTGCGAGGGCCTTGCGCGCGGCGATGCGTACGACGGTGGTGGTGCCGTCCAGGGTCAGCAGCTGAAAGTCCGGGTTCGTCTCGTGGTATTGGAGCCACATGCAGCCGAGCTCATTGTCCGTCGCGGAGGTTGCCAACGGCGGAATCGGCCGACCCGCATTGACGAATGCTCGAAGTCCGCCCTTCGACGCTACGCCGTAATCCGATGCCATTGCGTCGATCTCGGGGTATTTGGTGAGTGCGCCGGCCATCGCGCGCTGCTCGTACGCGGCATCCCAATTCGAAGGCTGTGGTTCACCGGTCAGCGGTGAGAACGCATTTCCCAGCTCCTCGGAGGTCTCCATGAGGCCCTCCCACAGGGCTACAGTGGATGGGCTTCCGCCCGGAAGTCCTCCACTGAACAGAAGTTTGCTGCCGGGTTCTATCTGCTCGTGCAGCCACTTGGCCATTGTGTCGCCTTCGGTGTCGAAGTCGTACTGCACGTACCCGTCGTAGTCGACGCCGACGGTGCCGCCGGGATCGGCGATGTAGGGGACCACTACGACGCCGGCGTCGTGGGCGTTCTTCAGTGCGTTGAGTGCCTGGCTGCCGAAGTCGTCGTAGGTGATGATCGCGTCGAAACCTTTCGCGGTGTACGAGTTGATCGCCGTGATGTACTTCTGTAAGTCGTTGTCGGCCTGGTTGTACTCGACGGTGACGTTCGGGCATGCGGAAAGCTCGTCGACGACTTCGGCCTGGGTGATCCTGCGCCAGGAGTTGGCGCCGAAGCCCGCGACGTGGGCCACCTTGATCGAGGCGTCCCCGCACAGCTGATCGATCGGCAGGGCCTGGCCTCCGTCACTGGTCGACCCTGCGGCTCCCCCACCTGACTCGGCCGGTGCGTTGGCCGTACACGCCGCAACAGTGAGTGCTGCACCAAGCGCGACGGCGGCGAACACCGTGCGACGGCAGGTCGAAGCGTTCATGGAAGTTCCTTACTGGTGTTGATCAAGGCTGGTGTTGATCAGGGAGGAAAGTTGTGGGGTGTGAACACAGACGAACGTTTGCTCGTATGTGGCACAGAGCACACTCTCCGCTATTCGGTGATCTACGTCAAGCCCTTTCGGAGGGTTCGACAGGATGCGAATTCGTGCCTCGTGGGCATGGCGTCTCGCCGACTTGACGTGATAGCGATCACCATCAATACTGGACATACAAACGCTCGTACGTTTTAGTGGGGTCTGACGGCAGCGGAATGAACCGAGTGCGAAACAGGCGTGATTGCAACAGTTTCCGTTCTCGGGTGAGCGATCAACTCTGTCGAATCGCGTCATTCGATCCGCATCAGCTGTCTGATCGGCGTCACGAGCACGACGGAGCCGGTCCCGGTGTGGTCCGCAATACGAGATTCAACCCCTGTCGCCTGTCGGCACCTAGAAGGAGGACACGTGAGTTCACTTTTCGATTCCTACAAACTCGGATCGATCGAGCTGCAGAACCGGGTGGTGATGGCCCCCATGACCCGGGTGCGCGCAAGTGCTACCGGGGTTCCCGGCGGCAATGCGGCGCTCTACTATGCGCAACGCGCGACTGCGGGCCTGATCGTCAGTGAAGGCATCTCGCCTTCCAAGCAGGGCCAGTCGGAGCCGAACATTCCCGGCCTCTACAACAACGAGCAGGAAGCGGCCTGGCGGCCGGTCACCCAGGCTGTTCACGATGTCGGCGGTCGGATCTTCGCTCAGCTGATGCACGGCGGGCGAGTCGGCCATCCGGAAATCAATGGAATGCAGCCGGTCGCTGCTTCTGCGGTCGCCGCGCAGGGCACCATCTTCAACTCCGGTGGTCGCCTGGCGTTCGTAACTCCCGTGGAGATGACGGTCGCGCAGATTCAGGAGCAGATCGAGGCATTCGTCGACGCCGCCAAGCGGGCGATCGCAGCGGGCTTCGACGGAGTCGAGATCCACGGTGCCAATGGTTACCTCATTCAGCAGTTCCTCTCGGACAACAGCAATCAGCGCACCGACGAGTACGGCGGCTCGCACGCGAACCGCGTTCGTTTTGCGGTCGAGGTGGCGACTGCCGTCAGTGAAGCGATTGGTGCCGATCGTGTCGGTTTTCGGTTCTCCCCGGGCGGGAAGTTCCACGACATGAACGAGAGCGACCCGGCCGGTCTGTACGGCACGCTGATCGAGGCACTCAACCCGCTGGGGTTGGCCTACCTTCACATCCTCGAGACCGCATCCGACGCGCTCAACGACGACATTCGGAAGGCGTGGACCGGGCCACTCATCGTCAACCCCGCGAGCGTGGGCAGCGCGCGCTTCGTGGGCAAGGCTGACGCTGACCGCTGGCTGAACCGCGGTGCCGATCTCATCGCTTTCGGCCGGTATTTCATCTCCAACCCGGATCTGGTGCGACGACTGCGTGACGGCATCGACCTCGCCGAGCCGGACGTCGACACGTTCTACTCCGGTGGGGACAAGGGCTACATCGACTACCTCGAAGCCGCGACCGACTGATGTGCTGCGGCGTCCTGCGAGGCGTCGGTGGCTCGTAGGACGCCGGGAGCGGCAAATGCTACTAGCGAACGTACGTACGTCTGCCGTAGTGTTGGGTAACACACTTTCTTGTGCAGGTACTGAAGGAGAACCATGCTTACTCTCGTCGACGCCATCCGCCGCAATGAGCGGTTGGTGCCTCATCGCGAAGCAATCTTCGACGGAAGTCGCCGGCTCACACATGGTGAACTCGCTGATCGTGCGTGGCGGATCGCGGCGGGCCTGCGGAAGCTGGGCGTCGCGCCGGGCGACACTGTCGGCGTTCTGGCGGGAAACACTGTCTTCAGCATCGAGACCTTCCTCGGTATCGCGGCGGCCGGTGCGGCCTATGTCCCGTACAACTGGCGGTGGGCAACCGAAGAACTTGCGCACGGCATCAACGAAACGGGTGCCAAGGTGGTGCTGGTCGGTGACGGATTCGATACGGCGATCGCCGATGCGCAATCCGGAGGCGAGCTGAAGGCGCCGATTACCGTCGTGCACGAAGGCGACGAGTTCGAACGTGTTGTTGCTGCTGAGGCAGGGGACCGCCCGAGCGTTCCCGTGTCCGCCTCCGATCCCGCGTGCATCCTGTTCACAGGCGGAACCACCGGTTTCTCCAAGGGAGTGGTGCTCTCGCACACGGCCATCCTGACCAATGCGATCAACGAGATTGCCGACTGTCGCATCGGTGCCCGGCCCAACGACCGAGGTCTCATCGTCACCCCGCTCTTCCACTCGGCGGCTCTGCTCTGCTGGTTCCTTCCGCTCTATGTGACCGGCAACAGCTCCGTGTTGGCGCACAAGTTCGTCGAGGACGAGATCGCCGAGCTGGTTGGACGCGAGTCGATCACCAATATGTTCCTGGTGCCGAATATGATTCGGAGGATGCTCAAGGCAGGGGTGTTCGACACCGACGGATTCCGTCGCAACTTCAAAGCACTGCACAGCGGTGCGGGTTTGCTGCGCATGCCGGACAAGCTTGCGGTGTCGGAGCTCATCCCGGATGTCGACCTGTTTTTCCGGTACGGGCTCACCGAGGCAGGTCCGATGGTGAGCCGGCTGTTGCCCCACGACATGCTCCGGCCTGAAATCGACGGATCGATCGGCACCGAGTATCTGCTCACCGAGGTTCAGCTACGCGATCTCTTCGAGGACAAGCCTTCGGCAACCGGTGAGATCGGTGAGGTCTGTGTGCGCGGCCCCAACGTCATGACGGGGTACTTCGGGCGGCCGGAGGCTACCGCGGAGGTGCTCCGGGACGGCTGGCTGCGCACCGGTGACCTCGCGGTCAGGGATGAACAAGGATACCTGTTCTTCCGCGACCGAGCCAAGGACATGATCAAGACCGGTGGCGAGAACGTGTACAGCTCCGAGATCGAACAGCTGCTACACACCCACCCCGCGGTGATGGAGGCCGCCGTCATCGGGGTGCCCAGTGAGGAATGGGACGAAGAGGTTCGCGCCGTGATCGCTGTCCGGCCCGGCAAATCCGTTACAGAACCCGAGATCGCCGGCTTTCTCCGTCAGCACCTCGCCGGATACAAGGTTCCCAAGCTCATTGCCCTCGTCGGTCCCGACGCGTTGCCGATCAACCCCAGTGGAAAGATCGTCAAGACGAACATCCGGAGCGCTATGGGGTGGTGACGTCCTGTGATGCTGCGGTAGAAAGCTGAAGCCGCAACTGGCAACGTGCTTCAGCTAACGTACGATTGTTTTCAGATCTGCTCAGTCGGACCCCGAAAGGCCGACTCGACCCCTTCGGAGGCACAGTGACTCGGGCAACTCGGGTGACGCGCGGTGGTATCCGCACCAGCACGGCCATTCGTGAGGCGGCAGCCAAACTGTTCTACGCTCACGGCTATGAAGCCACGTCCCTGCGCACGGTGGCGGCCGAAGTCGGGATCCAGGTAGGCAGCCTCTACAACCACATCAGTGGCAAGGAGGAGCTCCTCAAAGACATCATGGTGTCGGTGATGGACGAGCTGCTCGAGGCTGTGCACGCGGCGGTCGAGAACGCCGCACCGGGCGCGGTTAGCAAGTTCAAGGCCGCCGTCGACTGCCACATCCGATACCACGCCGAACACGCACGCGAGGTGTTCATCGGAAACTCCGAGCTTCGTGCTCTCAGCGACGGTGATCTCGACGAGGTGCTGGAAAGGCGCGCGGAGTACGAAAAGCTGATCCAGTCGCTGGTCAAGAACGTCGCGAAGGAAACCGACGCGGACGTCCTCGATGCGAAGTTGCAGACCTACTCGGTACTTGCTCAAGGGGCCCACGTGTCGTCCTGGTACAAGTCGGGCGGACCGAAATCCCTCGACAAGGTGGTCAACACCTACATCACGATGGCACTGCGTCAGCTGGGTGTCGACGAGAACAGCTGACCTCGGTGTCGGTGCCGGTGGAGTGCTTTCCGCTCCACCGGCATGTGCATATGTGTATCACCGCGACAGCGGAGGAGTCGCGACATCGCGTCGCAGATCGCCAGAATGAGACGGTGCCCGCATTCAGAGCGCGGGCACCGTCTCATTCGATGGTCGGTATCAGAGGGACATACCGCCGTCGATCGGCAGCACGGCTCCGGTGGTCCAATCTGTCTTGGAGAGCGAACCTGGCTATCCAACCGGCGGTTTCGTCAGGACTTCCGATACGCCGAAGCGGAATGGTGGACGCACGCTCACGTAGAAGCGTCGCCTCCTGTTCTTCGCTCATGCCCGCCGACCGGTAGATCGGCGTTGCTGTCGGACTGGGCGCAACGCAATTGACACGCACTCCCTGAGGGCCCATTTCGAGTGCCCAGCATCTGGTCAGGTGAGCGACCGCGGCCTTCGACGCCGCGTAGTGTGAGTTGCTCGGTGTTGCTTTGAGTGCGACCGCACTCGCAACATTGACCACCGAGCCCCTACTCGCGATCAGTGCGGGCATCAGGGCCTGGGTGACCAGTGTCGTACCGAGAACTTTGACATCGAACAGTGCCCGTACCGAGCCGGCGGTCACGTCGGAAAGCGGTCCGACGAGGAACGCGCCGGCGCAGTTGACGACGAAATCGACCCGCCGCCATTTCTCCTGAGCAGAATGGGAGGCTCTTGCAACGGCAACGGCAACGGCAACGGCAACGGCAACGGCAACGGTGACATCGACGACACGTGTGGCGACCGTGGTGCCGACGCCGAGGGATTCGAGCGCCTCAGCGCTGCGATCCTATGCGTCGATCCGCGCGCCGCGGGCGAGGAACAGATCGACGCAGGCACGGCCGATTCCGCTGGCAGCGCCCGTGATGACCCCGCAGAGTTCCTCGCCGCGCGGCGTCCGATCGGTCATACCGGAGTGACCCCGTTGCGTCGGGCCGGTGCAGTCCGGTCACGCTTGCGGTACAGCGCGAGACGGTTGGTGAGCTCGTTACGCAACTCGTGAGCCGGGACGACTGCTTCGACCGCGTTCTCATTTGCAATCTTGAACACGTCGATGCCGGCGGCGTACTCGGCTTGTTTCTCGGCGATGAACGCCGCGCGCTCGTCGGGGTTCTCGATCGCCTGAATGCGGTTGTAGTGGATGCCGTTGACGGCGGCGTCCGGGCCCATCAGCGCAGGCTTTGCCGTCGGCAGCGCGATCAACGCGTCGGGCTGCATCGGTGCGCCGGACATCGCCAGATATCCGCCGCCGTAGGCCTTGCGCAGCAGCACGGTGATACGAGGAACGCGGGCTTCGGAGACCGCGAAGATCATCTTCGCGCCGTGCCTGATGATGCCCTGGCGTTCGACCTCGGAACCGATCATGTAGCCGGCGATGTCGACCAGGAAGAGGATCGGGATGTTGAAGGCGTTGCAGATCCAGATGAAGCGGGCTGCCTTGTCGGAGGAGTCGGGGAAGATGACTCCGCCCTTGACGGTGGGCTGGTTCGCCACGATGCCGACGCTCTGGCCGTTCAGGCGTGCGAAGCCGGTGACGAGTTCCGGCGCGAACAGGTGCTTGTAGGGGAAGAAGCTCGCGTCATCGACGAGCGAATCGATGAGTTCGTGGATGTCGAAGATCTCGGATTCGACCTCGGGAACGATTTCCTTGATCGTGCGGCCCCCGGACGGCTCGGCCGGGGCGGTGACCGGAGGCTCCTGTTCCCAGTTCGACGGCAGGAACGACAGCCAGACGCGGATCGCGGCGATCGCCTCCTCGTCGTCCTCGACGAGCACGTCGGACAGACCCGACGTGGTGGAGTGCATCTCGGCGCCTCCCATCTCCTCGAGGGTGACGTCCTCGCCGGTGACCATCTGCGCCAGACGCGGGGAACCGAGGTAGGCGGTGGCGTGTCCGCGGACCATGATGGTCAGATCACACAGGGCGGGAACGTAGGCGGACCCGGCGGGGGAGGGGCCGAACAGTGCACAGATCTGGGGGACGCGTCCGGAGATCTGAACCTGGTTGTAGAAGATGTTGCCCCACGCGCGGCGCCCGACGAAGCTCTCGAACTGCTCGTCGATGCGTGCGCCGGCGGAGTCGAAAAGGTACACGATCGGGGTTCCGGTGGAGTCGGCGAGTTCCTGTGCGCGCGTGATCTTCTCGAATGTCCGCTTGCCCCAGGTGCCAGCTTTGACGGTGTAGTCGTTCGCAATGACCACCACATCGCGCCCGTCGACCTTGCCGACGGCGGTGACGACCGCGTCGCCGGGCAGTCCCTCGTCGTAGCGGGCGAGCAGTCCGTCTTCGAAGCTCCAGCTGTTGTCGAAGAGAAGCTCGAGCCGGTCACGGACGAGCATCTTGCCCGCCTCGATCTGCTTCTGGCGCTGCTTCTCCGAGCCGCCGAGTCGGGCTGCTGTCAGCCGTGCCTCCAGCTCGTCGTGGGGGCTATGGGTGGTTGAGGCCTGGGTGTCGTCCAAGGTGTCAGTCATCGGAGTTCTCCAAAAATGTTCGTGATGAGGGTGATTCAGGGTGATCTACCTGTAGCTGAACAGTAGGGAGGCGCCTCCGTCGATCACCGTGGTGGTTCCGTTGACTCCGCGGGACGCGGGGCCTGAAAGGAAGCCGATCACCGCCGCGACGTCCTCGGGGGCGAGGATTCGTCCGGTGGGGGTCTTGGCGGCCATGCGTTCGGCGGCCGCACGGTCGAGCATCGGGGTGTCCATTGCTCCGGGGGCGACGGCATTGACGGTCACCGCTGAGCCCCAGAAGTCGAACAAGAGCGAGCTGGTCAGGTTGATCAGCGCCGCCTTGGATGCGGCGTAGGCGGGGTACTCGTACCCGCGGATGCCGGCGAAGGATGCGCAGTTGACGACCCGACCGTACTCGGCGGTCCGCAGGTCGTCGGCGAACGCTTGCGTGAGCAGAAACGGCGCGGTGACGTTGACGTCCATGACCATCCGCCACGAGGCGGCGTCGGTGTCCGCAAGATGCGTTCGCCGAAGAACTCCGGCGATGTTGACCAGGTGCGACACGGACCCGAGTTCGGTGTGCACCGATTCCACGAGTGAGGCAGCCGCTGTTTCCGACGTGATGTCTACGGGGAAGGCGGCGGCCTCGATTCCGGCGCCTCGCAGTTCCTCGGCGGTGCGCGTAGCGCTTGCTTCGTCGATGTCGACACACGCTACGGCCAGACCGAGGCCGGCGCCCAGTGTCTTCGCGGTCACCGCACCCAGGCCTCCGCCTGCGCCGGTGACCACGGCAACCGATGATCCGTGCAGTGCCGCCATGTCACTCGCCTCCCGCCGTGACAGTCGCCAACGCAGCCCCGGACGGCACGACCTCGCCTACCTTCACCGCGAGCGATTCGACCACACCGGCGATCGCCGCGCGGATCGGGTTCTGCATCTTCATTGCCTCGAGCACCATGAGCACCTGTCCGGCCTCGACCGTGGCGCCCACCTCGACATCGATCTGCGCAACGGTGCCCTGCATCGGGCTCTTGATCTCCCCGCTGGCGGCCGCGCCGCTTCCTCCGCGCTTCTTGCGGGTGCCGCTCCCTGCGACGCGGCGTGGCGCCGCCGGCTCGGCTGTGGGGGTGGCAGCGGCAGGCCCGGCCGGCGTGAAGAACGGGATCACGTACCGGCGGTCGCCGACCCACACCTCGTTGCGGGGAAGGACCTCCTCGGCGTCGGCGTCGGCGTCAGCGGGTTCCTCGAGCGGTGCGAGCATGGAAGCGAAGTCGATGTCGCGCTCGAGCCAGTTGGTGTGCATCTCTACGTTGCGAAAGTCTTTGTGTGCGATGATCGCTCGTGCGGCGGGCACTGTAGTGGGCACACCGTCGATGACGAGCTCGTCCAGAGCGAAGGCCAGCCGGTCCAGTGCGCGCTCGCGGGTCGGGGCCCACACGATCAGCTTGCCGACGAGGCTGTCGTAGTATGGCTGGACCTCGTCACCGGACTCGTAGCCGCCATCCCAGCGGACACCAGCGCGCGTCGGTGCTGCGACTGTGGAAATCGGGCCGGGGCTGGGCATGAACAGGGCGCCACGGGTGTCCTCGGCATTGACGCGCACCTCGATCGCGTGACCACGGGGCGTCGCACCGGATTCAGTGATCGACAACGGCTCTCCGGCCGCTACGGCGAGCTGTTCGGCGACCAGATCCAAGCCGAGGGTCATCTCGGTGACCGGGTGCTCGACCTGGATCCGGGTGTTCATCTCCAGGAAGTAGAAGCGATCCTGATCGGCCTCGACGAGAAACTCCACCGTTCCCGCGCCGACGTAGCCGACGGCCTTGGCCAACCGGACCGATGCCTCGCCCATCGCGCGGCGCAAATCGGCGGACAGCCCAGGGGCGGGTGCTTCCTCGATCAGTTTCTGGTGGCGTCGCTGGACCGAGCAGTCGCGGTCGCCGATCCACACGGCGTTGCCATGCTTGTCTGCGAACACTTGGACCTCGACGTGGCGTGCCGACGACAGGTACCGCTCGAGGTAGACGTCGTCGCGGCCGAATGCGGCGGCGGATTCCTGCTTCGCGGAAGCGAATGCGGATTCGGCGTCGGCGGCGGAGGCCACCATCCTCATGCCTCTGCCGCCTCCGCCGTAGGTGGCTTTGATCGCGACAGGATAGCCGTGCTCGTCGCCGAACGCGATGACGTCGGCGGCCGAGGCGATCGTGCTCGGCGAACCCGGAACCTGAGGAACCTCGGCCTGCGCCGCGATCTCACGGGCAGCGATCTTCGAGCCCATCACGTTGATTGCCGACGACGGCGGGCCGATGAAGATCAGACCGGCGTCCTCGACCGCCTTCGCGAACTCCGCATTCTCTGCGAGAAAGCCGTACCCGGGGTGCACGGCTTGCGCGCCGGTGGTTGCCGCAGCCTCGATGATCTTGTCGATTGCGAGGTACGAATCAGTCGCCGAAGCCGCCCCGAGGAGGACTGCTTCGTCGGCGAGTCGCACATGGAGCGCATTCGCGTCCGCTTGCGAGTGCACGGCGACGCTGGGGATACCTGCCTCAGCGCATGTGCGAATGATGCGGGTCGCGATTTCGCCGCGGTTGGCGATGAGGACCTTGGACAGCATGCCCGGACTCCTTAGTTGTTCGAAAAAGTTGCTTCAGCAGTGCGTTTCCCTCGGTCGGATCGGCACTCGCACAATATAAAACAAACGAGCGTACGTTTGTATTTACGGTACAGTCCTCTGTGGCACAGGTCAACACACAGCCGCGGATCATCGACCCACGGGCCAGATGAGGAGGACCCACCTGATGACGGAACCCACTACCCAGCTCGAATCGTTGGTGCACGCACTCGGCTTGGTCTGCCTTCCCGATGGCAGGTTTCTCGGGCCGACCACCGAGCGCGCCCTGCCGCGACTGTTCGGCGGTTGTGTCCTCGCTCAAGCGGTGATGGCCGCTGGTCGAACGGTGGCATCCGATCGTCACGTCCACTCGTTGCATGCACTCTTTCTGCGCGGCGGGGACTCGAGCACGCCGGTGACCTACGAGGTCGTCGTGTTGCGCGACGGGCGTTCGTTCAGCGCTCGTACGGTCTCGGCGTGGCAGAACGGGGCGATGCTCGCCACCGTGCAATTGTCGTTCGCGATACGGCAGAGCGGCCCCGACCACGAGTGGTCCGAAGCGGCGCCTGTGCCCTCGCCGGAGATGTTGCCCTCGCTCGACGAGCGACTGCGACCTGATCTGAACGTGCTGCCGGCCTGGTGGGCGGAGCCGCATCCCTTCGACATTCGATTCATCGATCACCCGGAGGCCTTGGCAACGGGGGGAGTTCGGGACCCACATCAGGCGTACTGGGTTCGAGCGGCCGCGCCGGTCAGGGAGGAACCGCTGGTGCATGCCGCGCTGCTCGCGTACGTGTCGGATCTGACTCTGCTCGATCCGGCTCTCATGCCCCACGGGCGCTCCTGGTACGGCAACCGGATCATCTCCGGCGCGAGCCTCGACCACGCGATGTGGTTTCACCGGCCCCCATCGATCAACGAGTGGCTGCTGTGCCGCCAAACCAGTCCGATTGCCACCGGTGGACGGACGTTGTGCGAGTGCACCTATCTCAGCGAATCCGGCCACCGGATTGCGTCGGCGACGCAGGAGGGATTGCTTCGTGAGCCCTGAGGAAACCATTGTCAGGGCTGGGCGACATCGGTCTCGTCGGCGAGAAACCATGTCAGTTCACCGATGAATTCTTCCTCGTGTTCACGCAGTGCGTCGGCCTCGGGCGTTGCGAATGCATGCGCCACCGCAGCGACGGACGGGAAGTACAGCTCTGCCATACCGTCGAAAGGCCACTCGCTGCGGTGCTCGATCGCCGGGTTCTGCACGTACCGCTCCAGCGCGGGCAACTGCCACACAAGCTTGGGATGCTCGATCTGCCAGTGGCGCAGGAAGTCCTCGCGGCTGATCGTGGGGAGAGACTTGATGAGCGCTACAACTTTGACGGGCATACTGTCTTCCTTCTCGAGTCGATGTGTTCTGCAGCGGCCGGACAATTCGTGCGGCACGCCGGATTCGTGTGAATTCAGTGCGCCAGAGTTTTGGTGGTGTCGAGCCCGGCCCCTGTCAGTGCGCGCACCTGCAGTTCGTCGAAGGCCTCGTCGTCGGGCTCATCGCGGCTGAAGTAGCTGCCGACGATGCATCCGAGGAACCCGGCAGGCACCGACAACAGGATCGGGAAAGCCAGCGGGAATGGCGCGGTAGTCGTCAGAGAGTCGGACAGCAGCGGCGCCAGGCTCGGCCACACGAGCGGTCCGGTGAGGATCAGCACCAGAGCGGTCAGCAATCCCGACAGGGCTCCGACCACGGCACCGAGGGTGCGCATCCGTCGCCAAAGCAGAGTCATGATCAGGACCGGGAAATTCGCGCTAGCGGCGGTCGACGTGGCCAGCGTGGCCAGGAAAGTCACGTTCTGTGTGCCGCCGATCGCGAGTGTGACGCCGACGGTGACGATCACGAGAGCGATCGCGGCGACTCGGCCGACGGTCATCTCCTCACGTTCGGGGCGGTGGAACGTCTGTGACCACAGATCGTGGGCAATGGTGGAGGACGCGCTGAGGACGAGACCGGCCGAGACCGCAAGCAAGGTTGCGATGGACACCGCGACCACCAACGCGAGTAACAGGTCGCCCGTGAAGGTGTCGCCACCGCCGAGCCAGACCGTCAACGCGGGCAGTGCCAGGTTGCCACCCTTGCCCGCGACCTCCTCACCACCCGTGCCGAGCGCGGCACGCGCGGAGAGGCCCAGGAAGGCGATCAGGACGTTGAATCCGCCGATGAGGCTGATCGCCCAGATCGCGGACTTGCGTGCCTCTACGGCGTCGGGAACGGTGAAGAACCGCATCAGGACGTGAGGAAGGCCCACGGCGGACAGAGTGACAGCAACGGCCATCGACACGATGTTCCAGGAGCCTTGGAAGGAATTTCCGGTCGCCAGGTAGTTGTTGCCGAGGCTGCTCTGGGAGACGGCCTGCTCGACGATGTTGAGTGGGTTGGGGTCGATCTTGATGAGTACCAGTATGACCAGGAGGGCAACGACGGCCATCAGTGCAACGGCCTTGATGATCTGCAGCCAGGTGGTGGCCAGCATCCCGCCGAACAGCACATAGGTCAGCATCAGCACTGCTGCGATGACGACGCCCCAGGAGAAGTCGATGCCGGCCAGCGCCTCCATCAGGACCCCACCGGCAACCATCTGTGCGAGGAGGTAGAAGATGCAGATGAACAGCGTGGAAATCGCGGACACGATGCGGACCGGGCCGGACCTCAGGCGGGTGGCGAGGGCGTCCGCGAAGGTGAATCGGC
Organism: Rhodococcus artemisiae; assembly: GCF_036327795.1. Lineage (NCBI taxonomy): Bacteria > Bacillati > Actinomycetota > Actinomycetes > Mycobacteriales > Nocardiaceae > Rhodococcus > Rhodococcus artemisiae. Next base: position 27,507 of record NZ_JAUTXY010000029.1, on the reverse strand, counting down.
CGAGGTTGCGCAGCTTCTCGGCGATCAGGAACATCACCATCAGGAAGATGCCGCAGGCGAAGATCGCGTAGACGATTCCATCCATACCGTAGAGGTAGGCCAAACCGGCGTAGCCGAGCAACGACGCCGACGACAGGAAGTCACCAGCGATCGCAGTTCCGTTCTTGCGTCCGGACATTCCGCCGCCGGCCGTCCAGAACTCCGCGGAAGTCTTCGTGCGGCGGGAGGCGAAATAGGTCGCGACGAAGGTCGTGCCCAGGAGTAGCACGCTGACCACCACAGCGGTGGTGTTGAATCCGTCAGACATTGCTCGCCTCCTCCACCCCGCCCGTGTGGGAGTTGCTCAATGCGGCAGAGGCGAGGGCGTCCCAGTGACGTGCACGATGTACGTACCACGCGCCGAGGCTCATGACTGTGCAGACATAGACGGCCGACAGAATGAGCCCGACGCTCAGGCCGGGAATCGGCCGCTGGGCAACAAGGTCGGGCGCAAACGCGGCGACACCGACCAATGCCGTGAACGCTCCCCCGAAGATGGTCCAGGCGACGGTGAAGAATCTGCGGCGATCGCGCCGAAGTCGCACCATCGCAGGTGTGTCCCAGAGTCGACTCCAGTCGGCACGTGGTTCGTTGCTGGACATGGCTGTTCGCCTTTCGTGCAAGGGTGCAGGTGCTTTCGCGTTGCCACGCAGGTGCGGCCGAAGGGTGTGGTAAGGACCCACCGCAGCCTGGGTGGGCTGATGTAAGCGACATCACAATGGTAAACGAACGGATGTTTGTTTGTCTAGATGTCGCGACTTCGGGCCTTGCCTTGGAAAAACGTGCGTTTGTTTGTAGTATGGACGACGAGGCCCAGGTCGCCGATGTGGACCGGGCCGATCTCAGTCGAGGAGCCTCATGACCGGAATCGGCACTCTGCCCGACACCACGGAACAAGCTGACTTGCGTGAAATGGTGCGCGACGTCATCAGCCGTTATGCCCCGCCCGAGCGGGTGCGCGAACTCGACGAGGCCAGTGCCTTCGATCTGGAGTTGTACCGCGCCCTCGGCGAAGCGGGGTTGATCGCGCTCGATGCCCAGGTCGACGGCAGCGCCGGCGCTGATCCACGTAACCAGATCATCGTCCTGGAAGAACTCGCCGCCGGCCCGACCTCGATGGCGGTGTGTTTGGTCGTTCAGTACATGGGTGTCGGACTGCTGACCGAATACGGGACCGAGTTGCACCGCAGCACGGTTCTGGCACCACTGCTGGACGGGAGCGAGCGCGTGTCCTTCGCGCTGACCGAACCCGATGGTGGTACCGACGTGGCTCGGGTGATGCGTACGCGAGCGAGGAGGACCGACGAGGGCGGTTGGATCCTCGACGGCGCGAAGACGTGGATCTCGGGACCGCAACATGCCGCCAATCTCATCGTGCTCGCACGTACCTCCGTGTCCGAACGGTCACCGATCGACGGCATCACGATGTTCCTGGTCCCGACGGATACTCCCGGAATCACTGTGCGTGAACTCGATACGTTCGCCATCCACAGCCTCGACACCTGTGAGGTCACCTTCCAGGGCGTGAAGGTCGACGGCACTGCCGTGCTCGGTGAGGTGGATCGTGGCTTCCGGCAGGTCCTGGGTACCTTGAACGGCGAACGGCTCAACGCTGCGGCCGCTGCGCTCGGCATCGCACGGGGGGCCCTCGAAGCGGCGGTCGACTACGGACGTCAGCGTCAGGTGTTCGGCCGACCGGTCGGAAGTTTCCAGGTCGGTCAACATCGACTGGTCGACGGAGCAATCCAGATCGAAGCTGCCAGGGCATTGATGCTGCAAGCGGCCGATGCCACTGCAACGGGTGCCCGCGTCGACATTCTCAGCGCCATGGCGAAGGTCGCTGCATCCGATGCAGCGGTCGATATTACCGACGCGGGTATGCGATTGATGGGTGGATCCGGGTTCAGCAAGGAATACCCCATGGAACGCCTGTTCCGCGATGCCCGCCTCTACACTTTCGCCCCCCTGACCAACGAGATGCTGCGCAACCACATCGGCGAGAAGCACCTCGGCCTACCGCGTTCGTTCTGAACTGCTACCACCATCGAGAAGAGAGAATCCCATGCCTGCGATCACCCCGTTCGCTGATGCCCTGAACGCTCTGCCGCCGCTCGCCTCGCGGTACGTTGACGTCGACGCACTGCCGTGGCGCCCGTCCGGATACGACGGCATCGAGATCAAGGTGCTGCTCAAGGATGAGGAATCCGGTCTGCTGACGGCACTGTTCCGCTGGCAGCCGGGATCGACTCTGCCGCTGCACGAGCATGTGAGGATCGAGCAGACCTGGGTCCTCGAAGGCAGCATCGTCGATGAGGAGGGCGAGACGACCGTCGGCAATTTCTCCTGGCGTCCGCAGGGCAATAAGCATCGCGCGTCCGCGCCGAACGGTGCGCTGGTGCTGTGCTTCTTCCTGACTCCGAACAAGTTCCTCGAAGGCCCGAACGCCGGTTCCACCCTCGAATGAGGAACGGAGGGCCAGCTCGGGAAGTGCAGAGTGCCAGGAGAACAGGTTCGATGGCAAGTGCCAAAATTGAAGGAGTCAAGCTCTTTACGCCGTTCACCCTTCGCGGGCTGACAATCGCGAACCGACTCTGGGCGGCGCCGATGTGCCAGTATTCGGCAACGGACGGAGTTCCGAACGACTGGCACCTGGTCCACCTCGGATCGTTCGCCAAGGGTGGTGCCGGCCTGCTGCTGACCGAGGCGACATCGGTGACTCCGGAGGGTCGGATCAGTCGCGGTGACACCGGACTGTGGAACGACGAGCAGGTCGAGGCGTTTTCGCGGATCAACAGGTTCGTGTCCGGTCAGGGAGCTGTACCGGGAGTCCAGCTCGCTCACGCGGGTCGAAAAGCCTCGACAGCAATTCCCTGGGAAGGTCGGGGGCTGCTCGACCCGCACGACGGTGGTTGGCCGGTGGTCGGCCCCTCCGCGATAGGCGTCGGGGATCTGGGCACTCCGTCCGAGATGTCGGTCGGTGAGATCGAGGACGTGGTACGGGCCTTCGCTGATGCCGCGGCCCGTGCACGTAGAGCAGGCTTCGAGGTGGTCGAGATCCATGCGGCCCATGGGTATCTCATCCACCAGTTTCTCTCCCCGCTGTCGAACGTACGCGCTGATGGGTACGGCGGCGACTTCGCCGGCAGGACTCGGCTGTTACGGGAGATTGTGGCCGCCGTCCGCGACAGCTGGCCCCAGGACCTGCCCGTCTTCGTTCGCATCTCGGCTACTGACTGGGCGGACGGCGGCTGGACCGTCGAGGAAAGCGCCGAACTGGTGGCGTCCCTGGCAGGATCGGGAGTCGACCTCATCGATGTGTCCAGTGGCGGTCTGACGCCGGAACAGAGGATCTCCGTCGGCCCCGGCTATCAGGTGCCGTTCGCTCGCATCCTGCGGGCTGCGTCCCCGATTCCCGTCGCAACTGTTGGGCTCATCACCGATTCGGCCCAGGCAGAGCAGGTGCTGGTCGACGGCTCCGCCGATGCCGTGTTCGTTGGGCGTGCGCTCCTACGAGAGCCTCAGTGGCCGTTGAGGGCGGCGAAGGAGCTCGGTGGAGAGATTCGTTGGCCGCGGCCGTACCGGTCGGCGAAGTTTCGAGGAAGCATCCCCTGATTCGGAGCCCTGCGGGCCGCGAGCACGACTCACGGGGTCGCATGACACCGAAAGGAGCCGGTCCCCTCACGAAAGTGGGGGGACCGGCTCCTTCGCGTGGGCGTGTGTCAGCCGACCGGAATATCGGAGTGGACACGCACGGTGTTGCAGAGGGTGCCCACTCCGTCGATCGAGGTGACGAGGGCGGATCCATCGCTGAGGTACGTGTGGTTGGCGTGACCCACTCCGCCTGGGGTGCCCGTCAAGATGACGTCACCGGCCTGGAGCGTGACGATGTGGGAGACATACTCGACGAGTGCAGACGGACTGAAGACCAAGTCACCGGTCGAATCCGACTGCTTGGTCTCCCCGTCCACCGTGGTGGTCAAGGTGGATTCGACGGCGAACTCGTCAGCTGTCACCAGAACCGGACCGATCGGGCAGGTCCGCTCGAAAGTCTTGCCCTGCAACCACTGCAGTGTTCGATTCTGGTAGTCACGCATAGAGACATCGTTGGCGACGGTGTAACCGGCGATGTAATCGGCCGCGTCGCTCTCGGACACCTGCCGCGCGGTCCGACCGATGACCACGGCCAGTTCGCCTTCCCAGTCGACCGCTTGGTCGGCGTAAGAGGGCACCTCGATGTCGTCGTTGGCCCCGATCAGCGCCTCGGGGAACTTTGCGAACAGCGTCGGGTACTCCGGAAGTGCGCGCCCCATCTCCTTGATGTGGTTCGCGTAGTTCAAGCCGACGCAGATGATCTTCGTCGGCGCCGGCACGACCGGTGCATAGTCGGCATCGGCAACCTCGATCGCGGGACCTTCGGCACCTGCTGCGATCGATTGCCATCGAGGATTGCGCAGCAGGTCGGATACGCTGCTGTAGGGGCTGATCACGACGGCGGTGTCGTCGTCGATGCGGGCAGCCACGGTGCTGTCCTGCTGACGCAGCGTCGCGAGCTTCATGAGGCGGTGATCTCTGCGGGCTTCTTGAGCATGAGACCGGACCGCTGCACCTTGCACACCAGTTTGCCGTTCTGGTTGATGCCGCGATGCTCGAACCGGACGACACCGGTATCGGGGCGCGACTTCGACTCCCGGCGCGACAGGATTACAGTCTCCACGCGGATCGTGTCGCCGATGAGAACTGGTGCGGGAAAAGCGATCTCTTCGAAGCCGAGGTTGCCGAGTGTGGTGCCGAGGGTGGTTTCCTGCACCGGGATGCCGACAACCACACCGAGCGTAAATACGCTGTTGACGATCCGCTCTCCGTAGATGCTGTCCTTGGCGAACTCGGAGTCGAGGTGCAGCGGCTGCACGTTCATCGTCAGCGTGGTGAACAGGAGATTGTCGGTTTCGGTGACCGTTCGGGTGACACCGTGCTCGATCGTGAGCCCAGGCTCGAGCTCTTCGAAATACAAACCAGCCATGGTAATTCGTCCTTGTCGTGAGTGGGTGGATCAGGAGTTGGAGATGGATTCGGCCAGGGCGACCACCCCGCGGGCGGTCTTGACGTGCGCGATGTCGACATGTTCACCTTCGAACAGGGCAGCAGCTTGCCCGTTCTCCTGCGCTTTCTCGAAGGCGTCGATCATGCGTCGGAAGCGATCGACCACCTTCGGGTCGGGCGCATAGACATCGTTGACGGTCTCGATGTGCGAAGGGTGGATGAGCACCTGCCCGGAGAATCCGAGTCGCCGGTTGCCCTCCGCGAACTGCCGCAGTCCTTCGAGATCGCCGATTTCCTGCCACAGGCCGACGACGGGGTGTGCCAGTCCGGCTGCTCGGCAAGCGAGAACGGCCTTGCTGCGGTAGTGCAGCGTCTCGAGGCCCTCCGGTGTCCACTCGAAGCCGACCTCGCGAGAGACATCCGCATCACGAGCCGCGGCCACCATCAACGACGCAACGCGCGGGTGGGCGGCTGCGATCTCCTCGCAGTTCACGAGTGACTTCGCGGTCTCGAGGGTCGGCACGACCTCGGTCGTACCACGAGTGAGCCCGGCCTCGATCTCGAAATGGTCGATCAGCGCCGCGAAATCGAGAACGTCACGAGCCCCGTACACCTTCGGCAGCAACAGCCCGTCCAGGCCCGGCCGGACCACGGCCGCAAGGTCCCTGCCGAAGTGCTCGGTGTCGAGGGCGTTCGGACGGACCAGGACCGTGACTCCCGGTGCCGACTCTCGCAGCGAGTCGATGGTCGCGGCGGCGACATCGCGAGCCTGCGCCTTGAGCGTGGGCGGGACGGAATCCTCGAGATCGAGGATCACCGCGTCGGTGCCCGCACGGACGGCTTTGTCGGCCCACCCTTCGCGGTGAGCTGGGACGAACAGCAGAGAACGCAGAGGGCGCATCGGATCCTCACTCAATTGTCTGGCACGGCGACGTGGTCGCCGCGGGCAGGTGACCGAACCCCGAGGTGCGTGGCCTGCACCACATTCGTCACCTATTGGCGGTGAACGGAAATGTTTGACCTGCGGGTTCTTCGCCCGTAGTCTCAAACGAACAATCGCTTGTACGTTAACACGGTCGGCGCGCCTGGCGCTATGAGGAGTTTCGATGACAACGAATCCGGCAAGCCTCGCCCCTCGGATACTCGAGCAGCCTGAGCGGTGGTGGGAGGACCTCGCGGTCGGAGACGTCGTTCGTGGTCCTGGAATGACGGTCACTGATGCGCATCTGGTCACGTGGGCGGGATTGACGGGCGACATCGTCTCCCTGCACCTGGACGAGGAGTACGCGGCGACCACCCAGTTCGGTCAGCGAATCGCGCACGGCCCGTTCACCCTCTCGTTGGCGCTGGGCCTGATCACGCAGACCGGCTATTTCGTCAACGTCGTCGCGTGGCTCGGGTTGGACGAAGTGCGTGCGCTGCGACCTGTGCTCATCGGCGACACACTTCGTCCAGAAGCGGAACTGATCGAGGCGCGGCCCACCAAGAAGGAAGTCCAGGGGATCTGGACGCTCACCTACCGTGCCGTGAACCAGAAGGGCGAGGTCGTGATGACGTTCAAGAGTTCGTTCATGGTGCGGCGAAGGAACAGCACGGACGCGTGACCGATACGCGGTGCCCGCACATTCGCGGCGCCGCACGTAGCCACAGTGAGGAGCAGCAATGGCAGAACACGACAAGCCCGTGATCACTCGTCACGGAGAGGAGAGGCGCGATACCGGCCAGTCCGGCGGTGCAGTGCGCGTCTCGGGAGTCAGCGTGCAGCACACTCCCGCAACCAAAATCTGGTTCGGCAAGGTGTACAACGAGCCCGGATATCGCTCACTGCCGCACCATCACGGTGAGGCCGAAACCGGCGGATATGTTCTCGCCGGGAAGGCGCGGATCTACTTCGGAGAGAACTACAGCGAGTATGTGGACATGTCGGAGGGCGATTTCGTGTTCGTTCCTCCGTACATGCCGCACATCGAGGTCAATATGAGCAGGACCGAGGAACTGACGTGGCTCACCACACGCACCCCTGAGAACATCGTCGTGAACCTGCCTGACGTCGACGACACCATCCTGGTCGGTTACACCTGCCCTTAGGCGGCGCAGTCCCTGTAGCCCTATTCATACGAATCAGGGGCCACAGGGACTGACTGTGCGGCGTCACAGCGGAGCAACGGTCATCCGCCTCAGAAAATCAGCGTGCAGCATCGACCACGTTGCGTGCGGCGAGCAACCTGATCAATTGTTCGTCACGCCAATGGACACGCTCCTCCCAATTCTCGAGAATCAGGAGTGCTCGTCGCTCGGCGGTTGCTCTCTCGACGAGGTCGGGCGTCCACGGGTCGTTCTGTCCACGTTCGGCGCCCATCCTTGCATAGGCAGGACCCATCTTCGTGGCGTGCGACTCGATACCGCCGCGGGTGTTCAAATCGACGGTCTCGAACGGTCCGATGATGCTCCACCGGGGGCCCAGACCACTTCGCACCACTTCGTCGATGTCGTCGACCGACGCGACACCGTCACGCAATAGGCAATATGCCTCGCGAAGAAGGGCCCCTTGCAACCGGTTGAAGACGAAACCCTCGACCTCGCGGCGGACGACGACCGGCCGCAGTCCCGCTCGCCGATAGATCTGTTCCGCTCGCTCCGTCGTGACCACGTCGGTCCGAGGGGACGGTACGACCTCGATGACCGGAAGCAGATAGGGGGGATTGCCGGGATGCCCGACCACCAGCCGTGAAGCTGTGGCATGGTCGAGGTTCTCTGCCATCCTGCTCGGCACGATCGCCGAGCTCGAACTGGCTAGGACCGTGTGGCTCTGCGCGAACCGCGCCACCTCGCTGAAGATCTCGGTCTTCAGCTCCACGTTCTCGGGCGCGCACTCCTGCACGAGGTCGGCACCGCGCACTGCGGCCTCGACCGAGTGAGGGAAGGAAATTCGTGTTGCGATCGTCGAGGGGGCTTCGCCCAGGAGCTGGTGATCCGCGAGTAGTCGTAGACGGTCGCGGGCGTCCACTGAGCCGCGCCTGCGCGCGTCGGCAACGGGATCGAAGACACGGACTTCGAAACCGGCCTTGGCGAATAGGACCGCGAACGCGATACCGATCGAACCGGCGCCGATGATCGCGACTGTCTCCCGATCCGAGTTCGACGGCGTCGTCATATGGTCCACCAGCTTCGGTCGCCGGCCCACCCGCGTTCGAGAATGAATCGCACAGCCCCGTGGTTCAGATCACGGGGGTTGTTCGCCGTCAGCCGCGTCGCCAGCAGCGCCTGGCTTGCGACGGTGTCGAAGTCGGTGGGGGAGAGCCCGAGAGTCTTCAGATCGATCGGTGCGCCGATCGACTCCAGAATGTGCTCGATTCCGGTAATCCCGGCCCGCGCCTGCTCGAGCTCCGCCCCTGCGACGTCGGCGGTGCCGAGGAGCCGACCGATCTCGGCGAACTCAGGCACCCTGGTGGGCAGGTTGTACCGCATCACGTACGGAAGCAATGCACTGATCCCGAACCCGTGCGGAGTGTGGGTCAGCGCGCCGATCGGTGACTGGATCGCATGGGCGCCGGCGGTGCCGGCGGTGTTGATCGACATCCCCGCGCAGTACGCTGCGAAGAGGGTGTCCGAACGTGCCTCCAGGTCTGCAGGGTTCGCGCATACGCGACCGAGCGCGGACTGCAGAAGCGGAATTCCGGTGCGGGCGTACAGGTCCGTGAGCCTGTTCTTACCAACGTACAGCTTTGTCGCGAGGTCCTCCGAGGACGGGTTTTTCGCGCGGCCCGTGAACGCCTCGACTAGGTGGCTGAGGGCGTCGGCGCCGGCGGCGGCTGTCAGACCGGGTGGGCAGGTGAGCGTCAGTTCAGGGTCGATGACCGCGGCGACTGCCTCGAGGTGAGGGCTTGCGACCCCGACCTTCATGCCCTTGTCCTTGTCGTAGACGACGGAGATCGAGGTGACCTCGGCTCCCGTTCCCGCTGTTGTGGGGACGGTGACGACCGGGCATCCCGGGCCCGGCACGAGGTATTCGCCGTAGTAGTCGCGAACGTCGCCACCGTGGGTGAGGACGATTGACACGACCTTGGCGAGGTCCATGCACGAGCCACCTCCGATGCCGAGGATCGCTCCTACCCCGGCGGACCCGAACCGCTCGGTGACCTCGAGGATGTTCTCGCGTGGCAGGTCGGGCCTAGTTCCCGAGTACAGGGACACCCTGACGCCACGTGACCGCAGTTCTTCGCTGATCGCGCTGAACTCGGCGCTGGCGGCCATCCGCTCGTCCGTGACGACGAGAACGTGCTCGGCGAGGGACTCGAGAATTGCCGGAATCTGGCGGCGCTGTCCAGGGCCGAACAACACGCTGGTCGGTTGGCGCAGCAACCCCAGGCCGAGGTCGTTGCTGGTACGAATCGGTGCGGGCGCCGTGGAAACGCCCGGGGAGGTGCTCATGCGAGTGCTTCCTTCTCGTCGACGGTGATCGCGAGGTACTTGGGTTCGAGAAATTCGTTGATCGCGTCGTGGCCCCCCTCACGGCCGAGCCCGGAGGCCTTGACGCCTCCGAACGAGGCTGCCGGGTCGGCCATGATTCCGCGGTTGACGCTCACCATCCCGAAGTCGAGATGCTCGCTGACGGTGACCGCGCGGGACAGGTCGCGGGTGAACACGTATGCGGCGAGGCCGTAGGTCGTGTCGTTCGCGAATTCGATGGCTTCGGCGGTCGATCCGACGGTGTAGATCGTGGCGATCGGCGCGAAAAGTTCCTGCTTGCACACGGCGCTGGTGCGGTCCCGGACCGCGAAGACGGTCGGCTCGAAAAAGTATCCGGACGACTCGACCGCGGACCCTCCGGTGAGCAGGTCCGCATCGATCTCGCGTAGCTGCTCGACGAGCCGGGTCACGGTGTCGAGCTGACGCCGGGAGATGATCGGACCGATTTCGGTTTTGGGGTCGAATCCGTCGCCGACCTTCAATGCGCGGGCTGCTGCGACGAACTTGGTGGTGAACTCCTCGACGACGGATGCGTGCACGATGATGCGGTTCGCGGCAACGCAGGCCTGACCGGCGTTGCGGAACTTGCAGACGATGGCCTGCTCGACGGCAAGGTCGACGTCCGCATCGTCGAGGACGAGGAACGGCCCATCACCCCCGAGTTCCATCGAGGCATTGACGATTCCGGGCGCAGCCTGCCGCAGCAGGGTGGACCCGACTCCGGTCGAGCCGGTGAAGCTGACCTTGCGCAGGCGCCGATCGGCCATCACGGCCTCGGACACCGAGGACGACGATGTGGTGTGGATGAGGTTGACGACGCCAGCGGGAAATCCGGACTCCTCCAGCACTTGGACGAAAAGAGCGCAGGTCAGCGGAGTCTCCCTCGCCGACTTCACGATCACCGGGCAACCGGCCGCCAACGCAGCGCCCGCTTTGCGGGCAATCATCAGCAGAGGGAAATTCCACGGGGTGATCAGGAGTGACGGCCCCACGGGCTGATGCGTGGTGACGATGCGGTACCCACCGCGCGATCCCGGAGCGTACGTGCCGTGCAGGTGGGCGATCTGCTCCGCGTACCAGAGAAAGAAGTCGGCGGAGAGTGCGAATTCGCCTCGGGACTCGGCGAGGGGCTTTCCGCTTTCGAGGGTCATGACTGTCGTGATCTCGTCTGCCCGGGCGAGGAGGGCTGCGTGTGCGCGCCGGAACAACTCAGCACGGTCGCGAGGTGCGACGGACCGCCACGACCGTTGTGCCCGATCTGCGGCGTCGAGAGCATCCAACGCATCCTGCGCGGAGCCTGTATGGACCTGCGCGATCTCCTTGCCTGTCGCGGGGTTGTCGACGGCGAAGGTTTCCTCGGTCGTTCGCCACTGTCCCCCGACGAACAAGGTCGTGGGAACAATGTGGCCGTGCAGCGTGACACTGTCCGGGAGCGTGGTCGATGCGGTCATATCGTGAAGGTCCTTTGCAGGGTCGCGGTGTGGTCCACCTTGTCGATCTCGTATTACGGTAGGACCGTCCGGTGAAGCTCGACCCGGAGTGAATCGATTTGAGACAGCTATCGAAGGGGACTGCTCGTGACCACCGTGAAGATCGAGCACCACGCCGCCCCGCTGCGGCAGCAGGTTCTGCACGCGATGCGCGATCAGATACTGAACGGTGCACTGCGACCGGGACAGAGGTTGCGGGAGAACGTGCTGTGCGAGCAGTACGGCGTCTCTCGTACCGTGATCCGCGAGGTGCTCCGTCAACTCGAGAGTGAGCACCTGATCACGGTGCTCCCGAACCGTGGGCCGATCGTGACGGTGCTGTCCGAGGAGGACATCGAATCCATCTACCAGGTGCGGCGGGCGTTGGAAGGCCTTGCAGGGGAGTTGTTTGCCTTGAACGCCAACGATGCCCAGGCCATCGCACTACTGGGGCATATCGTGGACATGGAGCAGACATACTTGCATGGCACGGTCGAGTCTCGGGAGGTCAGCAAGCGTCGCTTCTACGAATTGTTGCTCGCTGGGGCGGGAAACGCGGTCCTCGCGGTGTCGTTGTCGGGTATCCACAGCCGGATCGCGATCTTCCGCCGCGCTGCCTTCCTCGACGATGATCGAGTGCAATCGTCGATGCGCGAACTACGGAGCGTCGTCGTCGCTGCGGCGGAGCGACGAGATCCGAAGGCTGCCCGGGCGGCGTGCGAACGGCACATCCAGTTGGCCGGTGAGCTCGCCGTCGTCGAGTACAGCGGGCGGATGGCCGAGGCTATGGAACAAACCAGATAGCTCCTGCGCCGTCGTATGGTATTACGAGGATGTGGTTGTGCGTCACATTTCGACTGTCTTACCTCTGGAGATTGCGCGTGAGCTCACCCCTTGATTCGGATTTCGACCGTGGACGTCTTGCGCAGGTTCGCGAGGCTTTCTTCGCTGCTCCGTCCGTGACGGGGGTGGTCAGGGCGGACGTCCTGGAGTCCTGGCAGCGGTCCAGACAGGCGCTCGGTACCCCTACCGCGGTATCAACGGTCCCACACGTCGGCGACGAATTCCTCGACGAGGAATTGGTGAGGATGTTCGCAGCGCCGTTGGCCCGAGTATCGGAAGGACTGTCCGACACCGACCTGGGTCTGATTCTCGCGGACGCCGAGGGGCGCGTCCTGAAGCGTTGGTTTCAGGACCGGACCGCGGTCGAGCACCTCGACCGGCTGGGGACGGTTCGCGGCGCGGTGCTCGCCGAGCAAGCCGTCGGAACGAACGGAGTCGGCACAGTTGCTGCCACCGGACAGGTGGTCCAGATCTCCGGCGCGGAGCATTTCGCAGAGTTCTATCAGCAGGCCAGTTGCACCGGTGCCCCAGTTCGGCATCCGCTCACCGGCAGCTTGCTGGCGGTGGTCACCATCTCCACCAGAGCCGCCGCGAACACACATCTGCTCAAGCCACTGGTGCACTCTGTCGCCGTGCAGCTGGAGCAACATGCGCTCGAAGTGCAACAGCCTGCCGCTCGCGTCGTACTCGACGCTTTCCTCGAAGCGTCGCGCGTCCGCCTCCAGCCCGTCATAGCCTTCGGACCCCAGAACATCGTGATGCAGAGTGTCGCGGCAGCGACGCTGACCCCCACGGATCTCGGGATCCTCCGCCAGCGCTCCGGAGACGCCGGACACGCCACCCGGATTCCCGTCGAGTTGTCGATCGGGTACTTCGACGCCCACATCACACGCCTGGGGCACGCGGCGGGAGCAGTTGTCGTGCTGGAGCGACGGCGGTCGTACAACGCCGGCGGTTCCGCGCGCGGCGAGTCCCGGCTCGCGGGTGGCTCGCGCTCGTGGGCCACCGTGGTCCAACGGGTCAACCACTACGTTCTCAACGGGACACCGGTTGTGCTCGGCGGTGAGCCCGGCACGGGTAAGACCTCGGCGGCGATGGGCCGGCAGTTCGTCCCTGGTGCGCCGATGCCCAGGACCGTCGTCGATGCAGCCGAGCACCTCGTCGTCGGTACTGCGGCGTGGCTCCAGAGAGTGGCGGAGCTCGTCCGCGGCACGACACCCGTGGTGATCCGCGGAGTCGAGGAACTCGACGGCACTCTACTATCCGGATTGCGCGCGCTGTTGCACTCGGATGCGCGGCAAACAGCGGTCCTTCTCACCTTGGCCTCCAATTCACCGGCCGACGTCGAAGTCGTGGCCGGCAAACTGGAGATCGACCACATCTGGCTTCCGGCGCTTCGCGATCGCTCAGCCGATATCCGCCCGATGTGGCAGTTGTTCGTCGAGAAGTTGACGGCCGGCGCCGCGTTGCGACTGTCGGACGACGCGATGGAGGTCATGACGGCATACTCCTGGCCGGGCAACGTTGCGGAGCTGAGATCGGTCGTGGAGAAGCTGTACCGGGCGGGAAAGCGGGGCACCGTGCGGCCCGCGGATCTACCCGCCGTGGTGCAGAGGGGTCGTGCCCTTACCATGATCGAACGTGCCGAGCTCGACGCGTTGCGGCATGCGCTCGAAGAGTCTGGGGGGAACCGCTCGAAGGCAGCGCAACTCCTGGGACTGTCACGCGCCACCGTCTACCGAAAGATGAAGGCTTACAGGCTGACCGTGTGAGACATTCGCGAAGCGCCGGGCGTTCGCCGTCGCGCAGACGTCACTGAGCGAGGTAACCGCCGTCGATCACGAGCTCCGATCCGGTCATGAAGCTCGACTCGTCCGAGGCGAGGAAGACCACCCCGTGTGCGATCTCCTCCGGGGTGCCGGCGCGGCCCATCGGCGTGCGGGACAGTACGAACTCGTTGACCGCCGTGTCCTGTGCGCGCGTCAGCGGGGTCTCGACGAATCCCGGGTGCACCGAGTTCACTCGGATGTTGTTCTCCGCGTAGCTGATCGCGGCGCTCTTCGACATGTTGCGGACGGCGCCCTTTGTCGCGTGGTAGGCGTGGGCGCCCGCAACCGCGGCAGAGCCCCAGATAGACGAGACATTGACGATCGACCCGCCGCCCTGCTCGATCATGTGGGGAACGACGGCACGCATGCCCAGCCAGGTGCCGGTCTGATTGGTCGCGACCACGTCTTCCCAAGCGGACACGGTCAGTTCGTGTAGTACCTCGTACGTGATGATGCCAGCATTATTCACCAGAATGTCGATCCGTCCATGCTTGCCGACGGTCTCGTCGACCACGCGTTCCCACTGCGCCTCGTCCGCCACGTCGAGGCCACGTTGAATCATCGGCCCGGACTCGGTGTCGGGCAGGCTACGTCCAGTGGCGATGGTGATAGCTCCTTCACGGACAAACTCTTCGGCGACCGCGCGCCCGATCCCTCGGCCTGCTCCGGTAACGACGGCAACTTTTCCATGCAAACGCCTCATAGCGTCGGTACTCCTTCTGGTGGCGTGACCCGCGGCGCGTGGCGACGTGATTGCCGCCACATTCGGTTCGGTCAGCGTCGCGCACGGAGGCGTGTCCGGCATTCGGGTGCGCAGTGATGAGACCACGGTGACTCATATTGCGACACTCCCCGTGTAAGTGATGGCTCGGACGGCATTCTCATTGTCGTGATGTGCGTCACCGGGCTGGTGCCCGGCCTTCGACGCGTCCATCGATGACCACACAGGAGCGTGCAATGCCTACCAATGGACCGACGGACCCACTGGGTCGCATCTACTCCGAATGGACGACGGAGTTCGAGGCCAACCCCGAGATGTCCCTGCAATTGATGCGGTGGGTCTTCGAGGACTGGCAGCGGGTGACTGCGGAACCCGAAGGTGTGACCTACCGTTCCACCGAAATCGGTGGCGTGCCTGGGATCGCGGTGGAACCGGACGGTGCCCATCCGACGCAGATGCTCGTCGTATTGCACGGCGGCGGTTTCGCACTCGGATCATCGGCCAGCCACCGCAAGCTGGCCGGTCACGTAGCCAAGGCTTGTGGGGCGAACGCCTTCGTCGCGGACTTCCGCCGCGCGCCGGAGAACCCGTACCCGGCACAGATCGACGACGCGACCGACGTCTTCGAAGCCCTTGTCGCCAAGGGCATCGCACCGATCGATATTACGTTCGTCGGTGACAGTGCCGGAGCCTGCCTCAGCATCGCGACAACGCTCCGGCTCCTCGAGCGGGAACGGCCTCAGCCCGGTCAGGTCGTGACGATTTCGCCGTGGCTCGACATGGAGAACTCAGGCAGCACGCTCGTCACGAACGACGCCACAGACTTCCTGATCACCCGAGAAGGTCTGCAGGGCAACATCGACCGGTACCTGTCGGGTGGCGCGAGCCCGACCGACGCGCTGGTCAATCCCCTGTACGCCGACTTCACCGGTTTCCCACGGCTCTACATCACCGCGTCCGACGCCGAGTCCCTGTACGCCGACGCGACCCGGCTGCACGAGCGTGCTGCTGCTGCCGGAGTGGACGTCACATTCGTCGGTGTGTCGGGAGAACAGCATGTCTTCCCGCTCCAGGCGGGCCTTCACGAGGCTGCGGACGAAGCGATTGCCGCCATCGCGACCTGGTATCGCGCCGGCCGTGTCACGGACGCATCCGATAGCACGAATCACGCCTCCGCCCTGAGCGGAAATCTGAAAGGACCACGATCAACATGAGCAAAACCTCGACGCCGTCGCCTGCGCGAGACTACGACGCAATCGTGATCGGTGCCGGATTCTCCGGACTCGCACTGCTGCACCACCTCCGTGACATCGGACTGCGCACCCTGGTGGTCGATGGGGAGGACGGAATCGGCGGAACCTGGTGGGTGAACCGGTACCCCGGTGTTCGCACCGACAGTGAGTACAGCTACTACTCCTTCTCGTTTTCGAAGGAGGTGCGCGAGGAGTGGACCTGGAGCGAGCGTTACCCCTCCGGCGGCGAGGTCCTCGACTACCTCAACTTCGTCGCGGATCGGCTCGACCTGCGCAAGGACATCCAGCTGAACACGTGGGTGGAGTCGGCCACCTACGACGAACCGGCCAACACCTGGACGGTGCGCTTCGCCGACGGGCGAGAAATCACCACCAAATTCCTGGTGAGCGGAATGGGTGTGCTCTCCCAGGCCATCTACCCGAACATCCCCGGACTCGACACCTTCGCCGGTGAGAAGTACCACTCGTCACATTGGCCGAGGGCCGGCGTCGATCTGAAGGGCAAGAAGGTGGGGCTGATCGGTCTCGGTGCGTCGGGTATCCAGATCGTTCCGACGATCGCACCGGAGGTCGAGGAGTTCTTCGTGTTCCAGCGCACGCCGAACTACGTCGTCGAAACCTCGAATGAGGCGGTGACCGACGAGGACATGGCCTACCTCCGGGAACACTACGATGAGATCTACGAGAAGGCCGCCAACCATCCGTTCGGGGTGGCCATGGAGCCTGCGCAGCACAGTGCCCTCGAGGTGGATGACGCGACCCGCCGCGAGATCTTCGAGAGCAAATGGAACCAAGGCGGATTCCACTTCGCCAATGAGTGCTTCAACGATCTTGCCACCGATCACGAGGCCAGCGAACTCGCGTCCGAGTTCATCCGTTCGAAGATCCGTGAGATCGTGAAGGATCCGGAGACGGCAGACCTGCTCTCACCGAAGACGTACTCCTTCAACGGCAAGCGGGTTCCCACGGGGCACGGTTACTACGCGGCGTTCAACCTCGATCACGTTCATCTCGTCGACGTCGCGGATACGCCGATCTCCGCCATCACTGACAAGGGCATCGTTGTCGGAGACACCGAGTA
The DNA here is from genome assembly GCF_036327795.1 of Rhodococcus artemisiae. NCBI lineage: Bacteria > Bacillati > Actinomycetota > Actinomycetes > Mycobacteriales > Nocardiaceae > Rhodococcus > Rhodococcus artemisiae. The sequence goes on along the minus strand of NZ_JAUTXY010000029.1, from coordinate 10,762 downwards.
CGAGCTGGACGTGCTGATATTTGCGACCGGATTCGACGCGATGACCGGAACGTTGACGAATATCGACATCGTGGGGCGCAACGGGGTCACCTTGCGTGACAAATGGTCAGAGGAGGGGCTGCGTTCCAACCTGGGCATCAGCGCGCACGGTTTTCCGAACTTCTTCATGTCCCTCGGTCCGCAAACTCCGTACTCGAACCTCGTTGTCCCGATTCAGCTCGGCGCGCAGTGGTTGCAGCGGGCGCTGGTGTGGGCTGGGGAGAATGGGGTCGAACGCTTCGAGGCGACGCCCGAGTCAGAGCGCTGGTGGGTCGAGGAGACCGAGCGGACCGGGAAGGCAACTGTGATGTACAGCGAGGGAAAGAAGGCCAAGGCCTGGTTCCTCGGTGACAACGTGCCCGGAAAGCAGGAGGAGTTCCAGGTGTACATGGGTGGAGGGCACGTGTATCAGCAGTACTGCCGTGAGGCTGAAGCCGAGGGCTACTCCTCGTTCCTGGCAGACAAGGTCGCGCTGGCGCGCTGAGTCGAGACCGCGGTGCTCACTCCTCGAATCGAGGAGTGAGCACCGCCTACGGTGTGTCGCCACCGGCCCCGGCAACGGGCTTCCGCCACACACGCGACCCATCCCGGGCAGTGGCGAACTATGTGCGGTAGGCGGGCTCGGATCCGACTTCGTTCCCCAAGCGTGCCTCGTCAGCCGAACTCGTCGACGCCGGCCGTCTGCAAGCGGCGCCACATGTCGGCCGGGTGCACACCTTCACGGATTGCATTGTTCTCGATGAGGATGCCCAGCATTTCCGTGCAGGTGTAGGCGAGATCCTCGAGTGGAAGACCGCTGTAGCGTGCCGCCAGCCATCCGGAGGTGTTGCCGGCTTTCGCTGCCTGTGCCATGTCCAGAACGACCTGGTACAACTGGGCGGTCGATGGCTCGTCGAGTTCGATGCCGGTGAGTTCCTGTGTCACCTTCGGTGATCCTTCCTCGCGGACTGTCAGTAGCCGATGCGCATGATCAACTGAGGCGGTGTGGCCATTCCCAATCGTGCACGGAGTCGCTCGGCTGAGTCTTCGATTCGGAGCGGATGGGTGAGAACCGACGCCGAGAGCCGGGCATCGACGGCCGCCAGCCATGCTCGTTCGGTGGCCATCCCGATCCGGACCAGATCGATCGGGTCGGCGGACGCGGCGTTGAACAGCAATACGGTCTCGCGGTCGATCGCGGCTGCCAGGGCCGACGTCTCGGGCACCTCGGTGGTGATCATGGCCTTGCCCGCGGCGCCGTGCTCGTCCAGCGTGGCGTCCCAGTCCTCGACGACCTCGGCGTTGCCTTCCGGCTGCCAATGCGACGTCCACGAGAACATCTCGCGTTGATAGTGGGGATTACGTCGCTTGGCCTCGGCCGAGTAGGTGAGCATGTCGGCGAGAGCCTGGGCCTCGTCGGACGCCAGCAGCCGGATGCCGACATCGGGTACCTGTGCGCCGGCGGCGACGACGTCGCCGATGGTCTCGGCGGGCACCGGGATGTCGGCGAAAGCGTCACGGTGACTCTTGCGCCGGGAGATTGCCGCGTACAGCCGAAGATCGGAACTGTCCGGAACTGAACTCCGGAGCGTCTCGATCCGCGCGATGACGGCCGGACGATCAGGGAAGGGGCAGAGGTCGGTGCGGACCTGCCTGCCGAGGACGCGCATCGCGAGCTCGAGATGGGCCACGGCGGTGCCGCACGAGATGAGCCGATCGGGGCGTAGGGGGTCCGCGCCGGGCTCCGCGAATTCGAGACGTTCCTCGAGCTCCGCGGCGGAACCGGGAAGCGTCAGGTTCCACGGTTGTGTGTCGTGCACCGACGGGGCTTCGATGACAGCTCGCGCAATGATCTCCGTATCGCTGGGCGACCAGGTTTCGGAATCGACGGTCATCGCTACCCTCCCCATCCGGTCGTCGCCGGGTACCGACACATGTCCCGGTGTAGTACGAGCGTCGCGTATGGGTGCGGAGAGGGTGCAGGGGCAAAGGTCCCGAAACTGACGTCGAATGGCCCTGAGGCGCTTACGGCCGTGGGGAGCTGCGACGATGGCACCATAGAGCTCAACGAAAGGTGCGTGCGATGCCCCGCATATTTCTCGTCGACGACCACGAGATCGTGAGACGCGGACTGGTGGACCTGCTCAGCAGCGTCCCCGACTTCACCGTCGTGGGTGAGGCCGCGTCCGTGGGCGAGGCGCTCGCCCGGATCCCGGGAAGCGGCGCCGACGTCGCGGTGCTGGACGTCAGGCTTCCCGACGGAAACGGTGTCGAACTGTGCCGGGAACTGCGCACCCGGATGCCCGAATTGCGAGCGCTGATGCTCACGTCGTACTCCGACGACGAGGCGCTGTTCGACGCGATCATGGCCGGCGCGTCGGGCTTCGTGCTCAAGCAGATCCTCGGCACCGACCTCGTGTCTGCGGTCCGCACGGTGGGGGAGGGCGGCTCCCTGCTCGACAGTCGCGCCACCGCCGCGCTGATGAATCGGATCCGCGCGTCGCGGAACGCTGATCCACTGGCGGAGCTGTCCGATCAGGAGAAGGCCGTGTTCGAGCTGATCGGCGAGGGGATGACCAACCGCGAGATCGCCGAGCGGTTGTTCCTCGCCGAGAAGACGGTGAAGAACTACGTGTCGCGGCTGCTGGCGAAGCTCGGGATGCAGCGCCGCACACAGGCCGCGGTCCTCGCAACCGAGTTGCGCAAGGGCAAGGAGCAGGGCCAGTCCTGAACCTGCTCGGTTGCAGGATGATTCAGAGCGGAGCCATCCACAACACCCGCGTTCCGCTGACGTCGCCGGGCCCGATGGTGCACTTCCCGCCGCATTGCGCGGCCCGGCGTTCGAGGTTGGCCAGGCCGCTTCGCCGGGGTGCGTCCGGGAGGCCGGTGCCGTCGTCGACGATCTCGATCCGGAAGTCGTGGTCTGCGGTCACGGACACCGTGATGTTCTCCGATTGCGAGTGCCGCAGTGCATTGCTCAGGCCCTCGCGCAGCACGGCTTCGGCGTGCGGGTGGATGCGGTCGGGCACCAAAGTGTCGATCGGGCCGATGAATTGGACATTGGGCGCGACCGCGGAGTGAATGCTGAGATCGCCCACGACGTCGAGCAGTCTCCGTCGAAGGCTGGTGCCTACCGCGGCCCCGGCCGTGTGCAGATCGAAGATGGTCGTCCGGATCTCGCGGACCGTTCGGTCGAGTTGCTCGACGGCGTGATGGATCACGTCGGTGACCCGTCCGGAGTCGGCGCCCGGCACCATGACGCTCTGCAGGCTCATTCCGGTTGCGAACAATCTCTGAATCACGTTGTCGTGCAGATCTTGCGCGATTCGGTCGCGATCGGCCAGGACATCGAGCAGTCGCTTCTTGCGTTGCTGCTCGGCGAATTCGAGTGCCACTGCTGCAAGATTGGCCATCGAGTCGAGTCGTGCGATCTCCTCGTCGTCCCACGGATCCGATCCGGCCTCCTGGGTGACGATCAGCACGCCGGTGATGGTGGAGGTCGCCGAGAGCGGCAGTACGATCGCGTTGCCCGCGTTGCCGTGCCCGGCCGACGGCAGTCCGGCCAGGGAATCGGTGAGAACCGCCTGCCGGGTCCTGAGCGCATGCAACACCGGTGTGTCGGTCAGGTCGATGCGCACCGTGTCGGCCGCGGGCGCGGTCGGTGACGCGGCGCGAAGCGTGCCGTGTGAGCCGTCGACGAGGACGACGAAAGCTCCGGCGCCGCGCGCAAGTTCGCGGACCTGGCCGGTGAGTAGACCGAGTGTTTCGTCGACCGAGCCGCCCACGAGCAGACGCGCGTTGATCGAGGCCATTGCCGCGAGCCACCGTTCGCGGGTCAGTGAATCTTCGAACAGTCGCGCGTTGTCGACGGCTATACCGGCGGACGTCGCCAGCACTTTCAGGATCACCGCATCTTCTTCGGTGAACTCCGGCTCGCCCAGCTTCTCGGTCAGGTAGATGCTGCCGAATACTTTGCCGCGGATCATGATCGGAGTGCCCAGGAAGGACTTCATCGGTGGGTGGTTCGGCGGGAACCCGATCGATGCCGGATGCTTCGACAGGTCGGCCAGTCGTACCGGGCGAGGATCGTTGATCAGCAAACCGAGGATGCCGCGGCCCTCCGGCAGGTGGCCCATTCTGCTGCGCTGTGCGGTGCTGATGCCCTCGTAGACGAACTCGGACAGGCCACCGTCGGCGGCGCGCACACCGAGTGCGCCGTACCGGGCATCGAGCAGCGATACCGCGGACTGGACGATGCGTTGCAACATGGAGTCGAGTTCGAGCCCCGACCCGACCACGAGCACCGCCTCGAGCAGGCTGCGCAGAGTCTCCGGTGCCGTGGCGGCGTCGTCGAGACGGTCACGCAGTTCGGTCAGGAGGGTGTCGATCGGCGCTTCGGTGACCGCATCGGGCATGTCGTTCACAGGGAGTCTCCCAGCAGGTCGAGTACCGCGGTGACCGCCGCGTCGGACGGGTCGGTCTTCGCACGGCTCAGATCGTGACCGGCGGCCGGCACCTCGAGAAGGGCCGTCGGTCCGGTCACCAGTACTGCGGCGGCGCGAATCTCGTCGAGGGTGCCGAACGGGTCGCGGGCGCCGTGCACGAACACCGTCGGCACCGTGATGCCCGGTAGATGTTCGGTTCGCGCTTTCTCGGGCTTGCCCGGGGGATGCAACGGGTAGGACAGCAGTACGAGTGCGTCGGCGACCTCGGGTTGCTCGGCCACGAGCATGGATGTCTGCCGACCCCCATAGGAGACACCGCCGACCAAGATCGGTCCGGTGTACCGTTCGCGTAGAGCGGCGGCGGCGTCGGCGACGCCGGACCGATCCTCCGCGGCGCGGGCCGGTTGTGGAGGACCCTTCGGTTTGCGTCGCCGGAACGGCAGGTCGTAACGCAGCGCGAGGAGGCCCCGCTCGGCGAAGCGGTCGCACATCATCTGCAGGATCTTCGCGTCGCTGTTGCTGCCTGCGCCGTGAGTGAGGGCGATCGCGCCACGAGGCTTCCCGCCGGGGATATGCAGGCGGCCGTGCACGATGTCGGTATCCAGGAGTTCGACGCTCACCTGACCACCGTAACCGGGCTTAGGGAACAATCCGGTCGGAAGGAATTTTTGCGGGTGTGACACGGGGACGCAGGAGCGTGGTCCACAGGTGGTGCAGCATCGAAGCGAACACGAGCAACCACACCACCACCGCGACCCATAGTTCGGTCTCACCGACCGCGCCGACGAGCGGCAGGTCGTCTGCGCGGCCGAGGTAGATCCCCGCGACGGCGTACATACCGAGGGGGAACACGATCGACCACAGCGACGAGTCGTACGTCAGCGGCACCTTGTGAACCCGGTGCCGCCACCAGCCCGCTGCGATCAGCGGCGGGAACAACCACGTGGCGAATGCCCAGATCACCACGGCAAGGCCCGCGATCAGGCCCCGGGTGGCATCGACCATGGGCGCATCGGCCATCTCGACGATCTGCGCTCCGGCCACGACCGTGATCGAGCACGCACCCATCGCCACCCAGTACGGCGCGGTCAGATCGGTGGGTCGCAGCGGATATTGCAGCATTCGCGCGGCCACGAAAACCCCGGCCGCGGCATACAAGAACAGGCCCACCGCCCACGCGAACACTGCGACCGCGGCCAACAAGCGGTCCAGATCCACATAGACGGGTTGCAATGCGGCGGCGGCGATGGCGACCGATTCGCTCGCCACCACCCAGATGAACCAGGTGCCGTTGGCCTTGGCGAGCACGGGACGTTCCGTGGTGCCGAGGACGGCGGTCCACGGAATGACGTATCCGAGGACGAGCCAGGTCACCGCGGCCACGAGGAGCAGAACGGCCGCGGTCGAATGCCAGCCCTGCATCATCAGGCGCACACCCAGCACGTTGCTGCCTGCGATGAAGGTGAAGAACCCGAATGCGCGGGAGGAATCTGCCATGTCCGAGCGCAGGGCAGTCCGGAAGGACACGAGTCGCCAGGTCGAGAGCACGACCAGCACCACGTACGCCACTACTGCGATGATCAGCAACGTCAACGACGCGACGTCGAATCCCCGGAGGTGGAGTCCGACCGAGATGATGCCGCTCGACATGACGAGTGCGAAGTAGCCGGGTGCGAGCGACCGGACCGCCGCGCTCGACCGGGTCGAGAGATCCACGTCGGCAGACCTTACTTCAGCAGCCTGGACATCCTGCGATCAGCGAGGACCTTCCCCCCGGTCTGACACGTAGGGCAGTACTGGAAGGACCGTTCGGAATACGACACCTCGCGGACGGTGTCGCCGCACACCGGGCACGGCAGCCCCGCCCGGGCGTGCACACGCAGACCCGAGCGTTTCTCCCCTTTGAGGCGGGCGGCGTCCTGACCCACCGACCGGTCGACAGCGTCGGTGAGGACCGAGCGCATCGCATCGTAGAGCGCCGAGACCTGTTCGTCGGTGAGACGCAACGCGGTGGCGAACGGAGACAGCCGGGCCAGATGCAGGATCTCGTCGGAGTATGCATTGCCGATCCCCGCGAGCACCGACTGGTCGACGAGGAGCGTCTTCAGCCGGGCGGTACTGCCCCCGAGGAGCTCACCGAACTCGTCGGCGGTCACGTCGAGAGCGTCCGGTCCGAGTCGTGCAATCCCCCGAACCTGGGCGGGGTCGCGGACGACCCACACCGCAAGTCGCTTCTTGGTGCCTGCCTCGGTGAGGTCGAACGCGGGGGCGGAGGCGTCGGGGCGGAACAGGTGCACGCGCAGCGCCAGCGGCCCTTTGCCGAGCTTCGGTGGTGTCTGCGACGGCTCGTCGAGCCATCGCATCCACCCTGCCCGCGACAAGTGGGTGATCAGCGAGAGGTCGCCGCACTCGACGACGAGGAACTTGCCGAGTCGGCGGGCGCCGGTGATGTCGCGGCCTTGCAACGCGGTGATCGGCGGGTCGGCGGTCTGCAGCACGCTGAGAGCCGCGACGTCGATGCGACCCACCACGGCTCCGACAGCGTGCTCGCGGAGGAACACGGCGAGTGCTTCCACCTCGGGGAGCTCCGGCATGCCTCTCAGGCTACTTCGCGAGCGCCCGCCTAGACTGCTGTTCGTGACTGTCCCGACTCCGTATGAAGACCTGCTGCGCCTCGTCCTGGACACCGGGACCCCGAAGTCCGACCGCACCGGTACCGGCACACGCAGCGTGTTCGGGCATCAGATGCGCTTCGACCTCGCGCAGGGCTTCCCGCTGATCACGACGAAGAAGGTCCACCTCAAGTCGATCGTCTACGAGTTGCTGTGGTTCCTGCGCGGCGACTCGAACGTGAAGTGGCTGCAGGAGCACGGCGTGACGATCTGGGACGAGTGGGCGTCCGACGAGGGAGAACTCGGACCCGTCTACGGCGTCCAGTGGCGCTCGTGGCCGACACCGGACGGGCGGCACATCGACCAGATCGCCGGCGTCCTCGACACGATCCGGAACAACCCCGATTCGCGTCGCATGATCGTCTCGGCGTGGAATGTCGCGGATCTCGACGACATGGCGTTGATGCCGTGCCACGCGTTCTTCCAGTTCTACGTCGCCGACGGCAAGCTCAGCTGCCAGCTGTACCAGCGCAGTGCCGACATGTTCCTCGGTGTGCCGTTCAACATCGCCAGCTACGCACTGCTCACCCACATGGTGGCGCAGCAGACCGGACTGGAGGTCGGTGAGTTCATCTGGACCGGCGGAGACTGCCACATCTACGACAACCACATCGAGCAGGTCAACGAACAGCTCACCCGCGAGGCGTACCCGTACCCGACGCTGAAGCTGGCGCGACGCGACTCGATTCTCGACTATCGATTCGAGGACGTCGAAATCGTCGACTACCGGCACCACCCCGCGATCAAGGCACCGGTGGCAGTGTGAGCGACCACGTCACGCTGATCTGGGCGCAGGCCCACGGCGGTGTGATCGGTCGCGACGGCGCGATCCCGTGGCACGTCCCGGAAGACATGGCCTTCTTCAGGAAGGCGACGATGGGCAGGCCCGTCGTGATGGGCCGGCTCACGTGGGATTCGCTGCCGGAACGATTCCGGCCGCTGCCGGGTCGCCGCAACGTCGTGGTCACCCGTAATCCCGATTGGGCTGCCGATGGTGCGGTCACCGCGTCGAACATGGACGAGGCACTGACGCTCGCCGGCAACGGCGAGATCGTCGTGATGGGCGGCGGTCAGGTCTACGCGCAGGCGATGGACCGCGCGACCCAGCTGCTCGTCACCGAGGTGGATCTCGAGGTCGACGGCGACGCCGTTGCACCGGTGATCGGACCGGAGTGGACCCCTGTGGACATCGGCGAATGGGCGATCTCGACCTCCGGAACTCGATTCCGGTGGATGAGGTACATCCGAAGCTGAGTGGCGGGTCTTCCGGTGCGCCATACTGCGAACCATGGACAAGCTCTCGCTCACCGCGCTGGCCAGACAGCAACTGAAACTTGCCGCCACCTCGAGTAGCGGACGCAGCTCGCACACCGTGTTCGGTGGACACGCCAAGAGTCTGCGGCAGACCGTCGTCGCGCTCCAGGCCGGGCGGGAACTGCGCGAGCACGACAGCCCGGGTGAGGCGACCCTGCAGATCCTCACCGGTCAGCTGCAGTTGATCGCGGGAGCGAATTCGTGGAAGGGCTCGCCCGGGGATCTGCTGATCATTCCGGCGGAGCGGCACAGCGTCGAAGCGCTCGAAGATGTCGTGTTCCTGCTCACGGTGTCCATGTGAGAACCCGCTTCAGGTGAGCCCAGTGCTACTGGGGGCTGTGTCTACCCGAGCGGTCTACCCGAGCGCCGGGGCGTAGCCCCGATAGCCCTCCCACGCGAGTCGGCGCTCACTGCGAGGATCGTGCTCCACGCGGGTCGGCACGTCGAACACCACGGTTGCGCGGCCGGTCTCGTCGTAACGAGGCCACGACGGCAACGGTTCGCCGTGTCGCGCGAACTGCAGCCACTGGCGCTGTACCGATGCGGAGACCGTCCGCAGATCGCGACGCCCACCCACCGAGGTGAGCAGCCTGCCCACCAGTTCGTCGGCTTGTCCGAACACGGCGAACAATTCGACGGCGTGCGTGGCGTCGAAACCCGTCCACCGCAGCAGCCGGGGAGCGAAGTCGTAGCGGTAGGCGAACGTCGGTGCGTGTCGCGCGTGAGCCTGCGCGATCTGCACCGACGGATACCAGAAAGTGGTGTCGCCGCCGAGGTCGATGGCGGCACGCTCGGAGGGATAGCCGGGATACACGGCGGTGATGCGATCGTGCGCGTCGGGGTCGGTACCCGCGAACATCCGCTCGATCCGCTGCGGATCGGTGGGGAGGGCATCGAGGAAACGCGGGAAGAGCGCACCCTCGCGGTCGTTCGTGCCGATGATCAGCGGCACCGGGTGCGCAGCGCCCGTTTCGTAGGCCTCGAGCGGCGGAACCGGCAGGTAGTCGCCGTCGACAACGGGGCCGAACGGATGCAGTCCCGGCGTCGAACGCAGCACCGAGGCGCCGAGACGTGATCCGGTGCGACCCAGTTCGGCGGGGGTCGCCTCCGACAGTGCTTCCACCGCGGTGTCGGTGTCGGCGCCGAGCAGTTCGACGAAGCGTCGACCCCACTCGCGGGTGCGGTCGACGGTGTTCACCAGCCCCGGAGCGGGGCTCTGCGCGATCGCGCGCGCGAACAGCCCACGCGCGGCAGGAATCGCGAGGAGCGTGGTGATCGACGTGCCGCCTGCGGACTCGCCGAAGACGGTCACGTTGTCGGGGTCTCCGCCGAACGCGGTGATGTTGCGCTGGACCCATTCGAGTGCGGCCACCTGATCGCGCAGGCCGAGATTGGAATCGAAGGGGCGCGAGACGTCGGAGAACTCGGTGAAGTCGAGATAGCCGAGCGCGCCGAGGCGGTAGTTGAGCGAGACGTACACGATGTCGCCGCCGCGCACGAGGGATGCCCCGCCGTACAGCGGCAATGCACTGGTGCCCATGGTGAAGGCGCCGCCGTGGATGAACACCATCACCGGCCGGGGCGTGTGGACGCGGCCCGACGGGGCGAGCACGTTGAGCGTCAGACAGTCTTCACCGGCGGCGACCCGGGTGCCGGCGCCGGTCACGAGCCCTCGCGGATGCTGACTCGCGGCGTTCCCGAAGCGTGTCGCATCGAGGACACCCGACCAGGGTTCGACGGGCTGCGGCGCACGCAATCGCAGCGGGCCGACCGGCGGCGCCGCGTAGGGGATGCCTCGCCACGCGAGGAGGTCGCCGCTGCGGACTCCTCGGACGACGCCGTCCGTGATTGTGACGAGTGTCTCGGACGTCATGCTGGGCACTGTACGTGACGGACGGTCACAGCAGGGTGGGTGTCGTGCCTGCGATGTCCGGTAATGCCCGGTTTTCCAGTGTCCGATACTGTCGCATCCGGTGCAGGAGAGGAGGCGTTGGTGACCGGAACCGAGACCACACAGCCCGCGCAATCCACTGCCACGACGGCTCGTCCCGAAGTCGTCGACGTGGATGTGCTGATAGAGGCGTCGGTCAAGGTGCTGCGCGCCTACGGGCGGAACGCCACGGCCGAGCTTGCCTCGGCCAAATCGAAGGCGTCCGTGCAGCGCCGCACCGTCGTGGTCGTCGGTGAGGTCCAGCGCGGCAAGAGTGCGCTGGTCAACGCACTCGTCGGGGAGCTCGATGCGTCGCCGTCCGCCGTCGAGACCACCACATCGGCAGCGGTGCGGTTCGTGCCGCCCGACGACCGGCACCCGCC
>NZ_JAUTXY010000028.1:0-48579 GCF_036327795.1 Rhodococcus artemisiae | reverse complement strand
CCCCCGGGTAGGCCCGTGCCCCGGCGGCGGGGGGTGAAGCGCCGGGTCACGTGGGCCCGCACGTCCGAGGGGACCGTGCGCGCCCGAGAACGACACTACCCAGAACCAACTTCACCGGACTTACCGACTTCCCCGCAAAACAAGCCGTTCGGTCTGCTCCCGTTAGCATCGCTCCCCGTGACCGAGACGAGAGCAGTATCGGCTTCGAGACGCCCAGAACCCGGCCCGCCTTCCGGCGGGCGAGCAGTCGAGACGCGGACCCGCCTGTGGGCCAGTGCTTGCCGCGGTGGTGGGGATCCTGGCGTCGATCGCGATGCCGTTGCTGCCGGTGACCCAGACCGTGGCATCGATCAGCTGGCCACAGTACGAGAGCGGAACGAGCGTCTCGGCGCCGTTGGTGTCCTACGCGCCTGTCGACCTCGAGGCCACGATTCCGTGTCGGTCGGTGCAAGATCTGTCCTCGAGCGGCGGTACGGTGTTCTCCACGCTGCCGGCCGGGGCTCCCGACCGTGAGCGTTACGGGCTGATCGCCCGCGTCCGGCCCGGCGAGGACGGGCCGGCGATGTTCGAGATGATCTCGCGCAACACGATGCTGGTCTCGGCCCCGGTGGACGAGTTGTCCGGGGACTGTGCGGTCGCCGTGTCTTCGACCCCGGACCGCACCATCGCCACGGCCTCCAGCTCCACCCGGGCGGCCGGGCAGCGAAGCTCCGATCGGGATCTGCGCCCGCAGCTGGTCGGGATCTTCACCGATCTGCCCGGTCCCGCGCTCGACGGCGTCTCGGTCACAGCGACCGTCGACACCCGTTTCGCCACCTCCCCGACCGTGCTGAAGGTTGCAGCGATGGCAGTGGCGGTGCTGGCCACGAGATTGGCGTTGTGGACGCTGCACCGGCTCGACCGCGCCGACGGACGCCGCCACCGCCGGGTCCTGCCGGCGACGTGGTGGTCGTTCACCCGCATCGACGCAGCGGTGGTCGGAACGCTGTTGCTCTGGCATGTGATCGGCGCGAACACCGCCGACGACGGTTACCAGCTCGGGATGGCTCGTGCCGCGGGCGAGGCCGGGTACATGGCGAACTACTTCCGCTGGTTCGGCGTGCCCGAGGCGCCGTTCGGCACGCCCTTCTACGACGTGCTCGCCGCGATGACGCAGGTCTCGACCGCGAGCATCTGGATGCGACTGCCCGCGTTGAGTGCCGGGATCCTGTGCTGGTGGGTGCTCAGCCGTGAGGTCGCTCCGCGTCTCGGGGTGGCGCTGCGCCGCACCCGGCTTCCGCTGTGGACCGGCGCGCTGGTGTTCCTCGCTTTCTGGCTGCCGTTGAACAACGGACTGCGTCCGGAACCGATCGTGGCCACCGGGGTTCTGCTGGCCTGGTGTTCGGTCGAACGCGCGAGCGGTCTGTGGAGTCCGGGTCCGATCAACACCACCTACTGACGGAACCTACGATCGCGGACTCACACGACACAAGGAAGAGAGGGAGGTTCCGGATCCGAAGGTCCAGGACATCCCTCACCCATACCTCAGGAACCTGCGGACAGGGTGGAGCGGTTCCACAGGTGCCGGCGCAGGCGTTGCAGTCGTGGGTGGTCGCCGGTGACCGATTCCGCGGACCGGCGCAGGTAGGCCAGGATCGGGCGCGGTCCACCGTGGACGAGTGCGTACTCGTCCGCATCGGTTTCGGTGTGCTGGTTCGTCCGGAGTACTGCGGCGATCCAGGCCGCGGCGCACAGGGCCCACAGGGCGGCGCCGGCGATCAGCGCCGGATAGGGTTCGCCGGTCTGCGCGCTCACTCCGGCGAGCGTCAGGCCCACCGTGGTGACCGCGGCGCCGAGCAGGTGCAGGAGCCGGCGGACCCGCCGCTGGGCGCGGTGGCCGAGAGCGTGCCACAGCATCCCGTCGACCACTGCGAGGTCGAGCTCGTCAGCGGGTGTGTGCCGGTAGTGCAGCGTGATCCGGTCCGCCCAGGGCCGGTAGGTGGCCGAGCCGTCGCACGGCGGATACAGCCAGGACGGCAGCGGATGCGGGTCGAATCGTACGGTCGGGGCCCCGTGCTGGCCCGCGAGGCAGGCCAAGGCGGCGGTGCGGGCGCTCCACCACCGGTGGGCGTCGGCGGCGGTGGCGAACGGCCCGACGGTGCCGTTGTAGGAGTCCTCGTCGAAAAGGTCCTCGGCCGTCACGTTGTGCACCTTACGCCCGGGCCGACCGCGTCCCGCGACACATCGTGACCGTTTCCTCCCGTTTACCCCATTGCAGCCCCCGGATAAGTTATCGTCGGCCTGAACATACCGACTTCCCGGTATGTTACCGACGGTGAGGGAGGACGACGATGACTCGCGGAACGAAGACGGTAGCCCGCGCCGCCGCGGCGGCGGTGGCGGCGGTGGGTATCGGGGCCGGTCTGGCGGTGGCGGCCCCGGCGGTGGCCTCGGCGGCGCCGTGCGGGTTCTACACCGACGCCGGGCGGCACTGGTACAACCACTGCGGTGGCGGTTGGGTGAAGATCAACATCCATTGGGACAACTTCCTCGGCCCTGATCACAACGAGACCCGGTGCGTGGGACCGGGCATCACCCAGATCGGCACCCCCAGCGCGTTCCAGCGCATCGACGGAGCCTGGTACATCGGCGGCTGCTGAGCGAGCAGGACACCGGAGCGGGCGGGCCGGCGGGCCTGTCCGCATTCGATGTCGTTCCGGCCGGGCGGTCCGGTCGACACGCCCATCCGGCGCTGGCGTCCGCGCCACCCCGGCGGCCTGCAGATCGCGGCACGGGCCCGAGATTTCACCGCACTCCCGTCCTCGGCGGACGGTGTGGGTCCCCGGGGACGAGGGTGCGCTCGTGGGACGATGAGCCGGTGAGTTCAGGGCGAAACGGCAGTACGGACGAGAGTGCACGAACCCGGTCGGCGCCGACATCCGACGAGACCGAAGGGTCGTCGTCGGGGCGGGGTCTGCGTCTGTGGTTCGACAGTTGGGCGGCCCGGCCGCTGCACGACTTCCAGACCTTGGTCGGGGTGACGCTGCTGCTGGTGGTGCTCGGGCTGATGATGGTGCTCTCGTCCTCGAGCGTGGAATCGCTGCTGAGCCTGGGCTCGCCGTATGCCCGGTTCGTGCCGCAGCTGCTCTACGCCGTGGTGGGCCTGGCGATCTTCGTGGCGGTGGTGCGGCTTCCGACCACGGTGCTGCGGCGCGGCGCGCCGTGGTTTCTCGGGTTCGCCTTCGCGCTGCTGATCCTGGTGCTCATTCCCGGGATCGGCAGCGAGGTCTACGGCGCCCAGTCGTGGATCTTCATCGGGTCGGTCTCGTTCCAGCCGTCGGAGGTCGCCAAGGTCGCGTTGGTGATCTGGACCGCGCACATGGTGGCCACCGCCGCCGAGCGGCGTGTCGACGTCCACCGCGTCCTGCGGCCGATCGGGGCGGTGTCGTTCACGGTGCTGGCCATGGTGGTGCTCCAGCGTGACCTGGGGACCGCGGTGACCATCGCCATCATCGTGATGGCGGTGCTGTGGTTCGGCCGGTTCCACGCCCGCATCGTCGCAGCGATGGCGGCCGTCGGGGTGCTGGGCATCGCGCTCTTCACCGCTACCGTCGGCTACCGCTCGGACCGCATCCGCGCCTTCCTCAATCCCGATGCCGATCCGCAGGGCATCAACTACCAGGCCACCCAGGCCAGGTACGCCCTGGCCAACGGTGGACTGTTCGGCCAGGGGCTCGGCCAGTCCAACTCGAAATGGAGCTATCTGCCGCAGGCCTACAACGACTTCATCTTCGCGATCATCGGCGAGGAACTCGGCGCGGTCGGGGCGCTGCTGGTGATCGGGCTGTTCGCCGCGGTGCTATGGGTCGGGTTGCGGGTGGCGTTGCGCTCGACCGATCCGTTCCTGCGGATGCTCAGCGCGGTGGCCACGATGTGGATCGTGCTCCAGGCGTTCATCAACATCGCCTACGTCGTGGGGCTGTTGCCGGTGACCGGTCTGCAGTTGCCGTTGATCTCCGCCGGCGGCACCTCGATGCTCACCACGTTGCTGATGTTCGGGTTGATCGCCCACGCCGCCTACCGCGAACCCGAGGCCCGCGTCTCGCTGGATTCGAGCACCTCCCCTCGACTGGTCACCCGCATCTTCGGCCGGCCCCGAGTCGGTGCCGCCCCCCGGCCGGTCCGGGCGCCGAAGATCCGCCGCCCCGCCCGCCCCGACCCGACCGCCCGCGGCACCCACAGCGCCGAGTCCCGCACCGCGCGCCAGGCCCGCGGCCGGGCCGAGCCCCGCACGACCGACACCACCGGCCGACCAGCCGGGCGCCGGCGCACCCCGAAGCCCACCTCCCGCTAGGGTGCAAAGCTCCTTCGCCCGGCACATCGGCACTGCTACCAGCAGTGGTCGTCGAACCATACTCGGCATCGGCTCTCACGCACCGGAAACCGACAGCTCAACGCTGCACTACACCGGGATCGCGCTCACACAAGCACGGTGCCGCGAGGACGCACGGGCCCTGATGACCCACCGGAAAGCCAGCAGCGACGGCGGGATGGAAGCACTCCGAGTCCTCAACGTCGACTGTCGGCCGAAGCCGGATCCACCGTTATTCGGACACTCCCGTGGACACTCGAAACACCAACTCGAGGGAACACATGTTCGAATAACTCTGCTAGGGTGGGATGCGACGCCGGGACTGTGGGGGAAGCACAGTCCCGGCGTCACTGCTTTTCCCGCCCCCGGTCCGCCTCTGGCCACCGACCGTTCGACGGCAGCTGCCTCCGGCCACGGCACAGCCGGTGGCCCGGGACGGGGTCTGGTCACACCGACACCAGTTGCTCCTCGCGTGCGGTGATCGCGTCGAGGGGAAGCAGCACCACCGGCGGGATTTCGAAGCCTTCGGCGTAGGCGGCGTTCTTGAAGCGCTGCCAGCGCCGGCACACCGTGGACGGGGACGGGGTGTCCTCCAACTCGGCGGCCACCTGCGCATAGGTCAGCTGCGGGCGATCCAGCAGGATCGCCGCGACCTCCTTCTCCTCGCTGCGCAGCGTGCACCCGGCCAGGAACTCGCGCAGGCCGTCGACCGTCTGCCGATGGCCACCGGACGTCGGCGCGAGAGTCTGCTCGGGCGGTGCCTCGAGCGGGCTCGGGGCCTGCACGGAGGCCTCCCCCGATGCATCCTCCCCGTGGCGCCCGGTGCCTTGCGGCTGCACCGTTGCAGGCTCGGCGGCAACGGCGGAGGCCTCGGCGTACACGCGGGCACCGGGGTATTGCACGTCGTCCCCGACGGGTGCATCCTCCGCAGGGTCGTGCACCTCCGATACCTCGGGTGCAGTCACGGGCGAATCCTGGTGCACGGTCGGGTGCGCGTCGTGCACCGCCTCGTGGTAGCGGCCGCGTTCGACGGCCAGCGCCCGCACGATCGTGGTGAACAGATGCAACAGGGCCAGGAACAGCAGCGGCACGATCATCGCAATGCAGGCGGCGATGGCAGCCGGTTGCGGCTGGTACCCGACATCGACACCGGCCGCGGCCTGCGCGTGCCGCTGCCCGGCCAGGCGGAAGGCGTGGTAGCCGTTGCCGGCCACGCTGAGCAGGACCGTGCCCGTGGCCAGGGCCTTGCAGTACAGGCGGGCACCGCGGAACTCGTCGTCGGTCCCCAGTGCAACGAGGGCCAGGGCGGCGGCGGCCTGTGCAACATCGAGTGCCACCGGCGCCATCCAGGCCAGTTCCGGGCGCACGCCGATTTCCAGGGTGAGCTGACGCAACGCATCGAACGACAGGGTGAACGCCAGCGCTGCAAGCACGAGCGTCATCGCTGCAACAGCACCGAGGGCCATGGTCTTCGAGTGCAATCGTCGGCGTGCACTTGCGGACGGTAGCTGACGTTGCGCAGCGCGAACGTTAAGGTCATACATGATCGGAATTTCCTTTGCTGAGGTAGCCGGTCACGGAGTCCCGTTGGATTGCAGGTCGAGCGGGGCTCCTCCTCTTTATGGCGCTAGAACGTTGAAGCGCTATGAAGTTAGAGGCGAGGTCTTCCTTGGTTGCCAGTTTCAGGCGCACCTGCCCGGATCGCGGCAATCACCTGCTCAGTGGACATGCGAGAGGCCAACTCACGAAGTGCAAAACGCACGATCGCACTACGGGAATCAATGCGTGGTTTCTGCTTCCGCCCGAGATAGATCGCCTCCTCGAGGAACTGGTCGGTCTCGGCGTCCAGATAGATCGTCGACTTTGTTAGCTCGTCCACTTCTGTCGAAGGCACTGGAGGCGCCGCCTTCGGCAACTCGGAGGCAGGCAACGCGGGTGCAGGTTCCCGGCCGTTGACGGTCTGCGCGGCCACATTCTCCGAGAGAGTCGCCGCAGCGTCCGAAGTAGACGGTCGAATCTCTTGCACGGGGGGTGCAATGGGATTGGTCGAGTTCTGGGAATCGGTGGGAATCTCCACCGGAACCGACCGGGGCTTGTGCCGCGGTGGCGGCATGGTGCGCCCACCGGCACGCTTGTTCTTTTGCCGCAAGGCATCGAGTCCGTTAGTCATTGACGTACTCCTGGAGGAACTTCGCGGTGTCGGTGATTGCAGCCGCGAACGCCCGCAACGGCTTGGCCGGTGGTTCCTCGGCGGTGATTGCAATGCGCTTCGTCCGAGTGCCAACCCGGGCGGCGTGGGGAACCGGAGGCGCAACCTGCACGGGCGTGCCGTCAACCATCCGCGCAAGACGGTCGATCATCGTTCCCGGAGGTGCCGCCGGCACCATTGTCGGCGAAATGACTAGGGGGTAGTCGGCGAGTTCGTCGACGAGCTGCTCAGTTGCATCGAGATCCAGCTTCCGTAACGGAGTCGGGGCGAGAACGACATTTGCAACGGACAGTGCACCATGGGCCTGGGTTGTTGCACCTGGATGCGTGTCCACGACGACCCATTCCGTGCCCCACTCCCCCGCCCACTGCACCAGCGCATCCGCCATTGCATCTTCGCTGGGCGCCTGGTCGTACAGGTCAGGATGCCCAGGTACCAGACGCGGCTTCTTGAAGCCGTTCAACGGCTTGGGGGTCTTGCCGGTGCGGATTGCATCGAGGATCGGAATGCGGGCCCGGTCGAGAGGCCGATCCCCCCACTTACCGGTGGCGCCGCCCCCGTCGTACTCCAAGTCCACCAGGACTGCGTCCAGCTCGTAAGCCAACTCGTACGCCATCGTGGTCTTTCCCACCCCTCCCTTCCGGGAGTGGCAAACGATGATTTTGGCCATTGCATGGAGCCTTTCGTCGGTTGCACTGGGTGCAATGAGTCGGTGCATTGAGGCGCGGCAGCGTGCACCGCTACCACGCTCTGAACGCTAAGCGTCGGAACGCTGCAACGTCGTAGCGCCACGCCGTTGCAGCGTTGCACCGTTCTAGCGGAGCAACGCTGCAACGTTCCAACGCTGCAACGTTCCGTCGCCAGAGCGTTGTAGCTCTGCAACGCTTCAAGATCGTAGCGCTCTGACGCTCAGCCATGGTAACGGCATGACGTGACAACGTTCTAGCGCTGGGGCGTTATAGCGCTACAACTAGGATATCCGCCCCCTCCGGACGCATTGCCCGCGTTACGCTCCGACGTTCAAGCGCTATAACGGCTCTACCCAGCCAGCGCCTTGCGCAACGACGTTGTAGCGCTATAACTCATGCTTTCTGAACACACTGCGTGACCAGCAGTTTCCCAAAAGCTCGGCCGAGTAACCCCTCCGCAGCAGTCCACTGCCCGCTCCTGCACCGTTGTAGCGGAGCAACGTTCCAACGCTGCAACGTTCCGTCGCCAGAGCGTTGTAGCTCTGCAACGCTTCAAGATCGTAGCGCTCTGACGCTCAGCCATGGTAACGGCATGACGTGACAACGTTCTAGCGTTGGGGCGTTATAGCGCTACAACTAGGATATCCGCCCCCTCCGGACGCATTGCCGGCGTTGCGCTCCGACGTTCAAGCGCTATAACGGCTCTACCCAGCCAGCGCCTTACGCAACGACGTTGTAGCGCTATAACAGTAAACGCGTGGCGCCTCCGCTGAGCGAGCCGTCGTTCGTTCAGCGGCAGTGCTTCCACGGGGTGGAACCGCCACGAACCCTCATCACCCGACTTGGCCGTAGCCGTCGCTTCCTCCGTCATGCCAGCCGACCGATTCTGCGATCGGCACAGCGGTGCGGCAGACTCCGGTCATGACTTCTGCGGGGGAGCAAGCCTCAAATGATGTCCGCGTCGAAGCTGAGACCGGACGTGGAGAAGCGATGCCGCATCCGTCGTGGCGGCTGCCCTTGCTGGGAGATGTGTTGCGTCTCGATCCTCGGCGGCCGGTACAGCGTGAGGCGCAGTTCGTACGGGAGCTCGGGGATGTGTTCGAGATCGACATCGCCGGCAAGAAGGTCGTTGTTGTCGGGGGCGGGGACGCGGCCGCGGAGGTTTTCGACGAGTCCCGGTTCGCCAAGGCGGTCGTCCCACCGGTGAGCAACCTGCGCGAGCTGGCCGGGGACGGATTGTTCACCGCGTTCAACAGTGAGCCGGCGTGGGCGCAGGCGCACAACGTGCTGATGCCGGCGTTCAGCCAATCCTCGATGCGCAGCTATCACGAGGTGATGCTTGAGTGCGTCGACGGGCTCTGCAGCTACTGGGCCGCTCAGGCCACTGAGGGTCCGGTGGACGTCTCCTCGGACATGAATCGCCTGACGTTGGAGGTCATCGGTCGCACCGGGTTCGGGTACAGCTTCGACTCGTTCTCCGCCGGTCGGCATCCGTTCGTCGAGTCGATGACGCGGGCGCTGTCGTTCGTGTCGCAGTCGGCGAACGATCTGCCGGTCATCCGGGAGATCTTCGGATGGAAGGCGCTGCGCCAACACCCGAAGGACATTGCGCTGATGCAGCGCACCGTGGACGAGGTGATCGCGGCACGCCGCCACGGACAGTCACCGCGCCAGGACGACCTGCTGCAGCGGATGCTGGAGCACCCGGACCCGCAGACCGGGGAGCTGCTGTCGGATCAGAGTATCCGCAATCAGGTGCTGACCTTCCTGGTGGCCGGGCACGAGACGACGGCAGGTCTGCTGTCGTTCGCACTGCACTACCTGTCGCTGCATCCCGCGATGGTCGAGCGAGCGCGGACGGAAATCGCCCAGGTGCGCGACGGCAGCGGCCCGCTCCGGTTCGAACAGGTCGCGAAGCTGCGCTATGTCCGCCGCCTCGTCGACGAGACCCTGCGGCTGTGGCCGTCCGGCCCGGCATTCTTCCGCAAGGCCCGCACGGACACGACGCTGGCCGGCTACCCGGTGCGCAAGGGGCAGACGGTCTTGGTGGTGTTGCTGGCGCTGCACCGCGACCCGACGCTGTGGGGCGAGGACACCGAGGTCTTCGACCCGGGCCGGTTCCTGCCTGCGGCCGTGCGTGCCCGCCCAGCCCACGCATATAAACCGTTCGGGGTAGGGGCTCGGGCCTGCATCGGCCGGCAGTTCGCGTTGCACGAGGCGGTCCTGGCGCTGGCGGAGATCCTCACCCGTTTCGAGGTCGAGCCCGTGCCGGGCTATGAGCTGTCGGTGGCCGAGTTGCTGACGATCCGGCCCGAGCGCTTGCAGCTGGCGCTACACGTCCGAGCGTGACCATCGATCCCGCTTAACGGTCGAACAGTCGGTTTTCGCTACACTGCCTCCCCGCATCGAGATCAGGTCGAGACATAGGGGGGGTCTTCGATGGGTTCATGGCATTTGATCGAAACGCTCGTGGAGGGTGTTGCGACGCTGGTGGCCTCGGATGGTGAAGTGAAGGAGATGACTTCGCTCCGCCGGAAGGTCTCGCCCGCACCGGACATCCCGGTGGAGCCGATCGTGGAGTACGTCCGGGAAGTCCGTAAACCGTTCGATCGGGTGCTGTCGTCGAAGAAGATGCGGCAGTCGTGGCGGTTCTATGCCTGGCCGATCATCGGCCCGTTCGGCGATGTGCACGGCATCCATCTGTGGGTGGGAGAGCCGGGGGAGGAGCTGGGAACGCGGCGTCTGACCTCAGGTGTGGCCTGGATGGTCGAGGAAATGTTGATCTATCAGACGTGGGAGTCGGGGGCGATGTCCGGTACGTTGCTCGAAGATTGGCTTCCCACCGCGACCCCTGCCGACTACATCAACCGCGCGATCTGCTTCGAGCACGAGACCGAATTCCTGGATCTGGTGCTCAATCCGCGGTCCGGGGGAGTGCTGAGCACGTGGTTCTCGGTTCGGCACGACCACGGCCATGCGATGCAGTGGCAGGTCGTCTTACGCCCCATGGAAGACGGATCCGGTGTCCGGGTGCTATATCACGACGTGTCCGACGTGTATCCGCCGTCAATGCCATCGTTGGCCGCTCTCGGACTGCGTGAGGGGTTGTTAGGTGCCGATGTCCATGTCGCGCTGTTCGAGGCCCAGCGAGGCATTGTCGCGATGTGGATCGGCCGGGCTCCGGAGTGGGTGGAGTGGCAGTATGCGCATATCACCGGTCCCGTCGTCCATCCCGAGGATCTGCCGAGTCTGCAAGCGAATGCTCGGAGAGTCGAGAGCGGTGAGGTTCCCCAGGCCGGCGATCTCGTGCGACTGCATGCAGGAGATGGTGACTGGGTCAAGGCCGCTGTGACATTGCGGCCGTTCCAGTTGCCGGATCGGCCGCCCCACGCCGCGCTCCTCCTCGCTCAAATCGCCCGAGTGGACGACTCATACTGATTCGGTCCGGTTGGAGAGCCAGAGTGTGTCAGGCCGCCTTCCCGCCCTGCCGATCTGGATTGGTCGTGGAATTCCAACCAGGGGAGCACACCCGGGTCACCACGGCTCGCGCCGCACGATAGTCGGCGCGGCCGGTGTCGGTCACCGGGAATCGGCCGTACCGCAGCCGAGCCGGCGCACCGATCGGCAGGGCGATGGTCAACGAGACCGTGCGGGGCACGCCGGTCTTCTTGCCCCGTCGGCAGCGCCATTCCTGCTCTTCGAGCCACCACCGGTGCAGCTCCCGATCGAGCAGGTGGCGGCGGACCCGCTGCGCCCCGACACCGGAGGCCCCGACCCGGTCGGCGGCATTCCCGAGCTGCTCCCGCAGCTCGGGAGTATCAGCTCCGGCCCCAGTGGGCAGGCCCAGGCGGGCGAGGGTGGACAGGGTCCGCGTCACGGTGGCGAGACTGTAGCCGGTCAGCGCAGCCACCTCGACGGGATTTCTGCCCTTTCCGGAAATAGCAGGTTTTCCCGAAATCACGGCCCAATGGATGCGGGCAGCTGCCCCACCCAGCCCGGACCGGTGCGCCCAGAGATCGTGCGTGTGGTGCTCCAGCAGGGAGGAGGGGTGCCCCGGGGCGGGGGCGGGTTTCCCTTGTGTTGCAACCGGTAGCGGTGCCACCGGGTCGGGAAGTTCGAGTTGCCAGGTGGCGGCGCGGGTTCCGCTGCCGGTGCGAACACACCGCACCCAGGATGCGTGGGCCAGCACCCGCAACCGCCGGGAGACGGTGGAGGCGTCGACGGCTGCGGCCTGGGCGAGTCGGCGGCAGTCGATGTCGAAGATGCGGGTGCGGGCGGTGCGGGCGAGCGCGAGGAGGGCGTAGAGGATGCGTTCGTCGCTGGCACCGCCGGGGCGGGCCCAGTGCGCCGGGTCAGCTCCGATGGCGGCCTCGATGCGGTCGAGTTCGTCGTCCACCGGTGCCCGCGTGGTCGGGGGAGCGGGGGCGAAGCCGGCGGCGGTGTCCAGGGCGCGGCGCCATTGCCGGTCGGTGTCCTCGCGACCGCGGGCGCGGTCCTCGCGCAGCCGGACCAGTCCCGGCGCCGTCGCGGCGGCCGCCCGGGCGTCGGCGAGACTGTGGCCGGCGCGGGCCATACCCAGAAAGATGCTGTGCACGATCGCCGAGCGGTCCGCTCCGGGTGCCGGAACCGCGTCGAGCAGGGCGCGGGTGGCGTCGGTGAGGGGGCGCCGCGGCCGGTCCAGGCGGGGATCGGAGGCCGGATCGACGATGCGCACCGGCCCGGTGGGGCGGCGGGGGGCCGGGGCGGCGGAGTGCGGGTGCCGGGCGAGCAACCAGTCCACCACCTCCGGGGCGGTTTCGGTGTCGAGGCGGGCAAGGGCGGTCTCGAGGGCGGCGCCGTGCAGGTGGGGTCGGGACTGCCCGCCGCGGCGGTGCGGGGCCCCGGGCGGGCGGACGGCGCCGGTGGCGGGGTTGGTCAAGGGGACGGTGTCGAGGCTGGGATAGTGCTGGCGCAGGGCGTGGGCGAGGCGCCGCACCTCGTCGGGGGCGGCGCCCGGCCCGGCGAGGCGCAGCCAGACGTGCTGCCCGCCGGTGGGCCCGGACCGGGCGCGCAGATGCGGAACACCGAGTTCCGCCAGGTGCGCGGCCAGCCGGTCGGCATCGGCGCGGGCGACCTCGGGGCCGTGGCGCCCGCTGTCGAGGTCGAACGCCAGCAGGCGGTAGCGATGGTTCGCCCCGGCCAGGTAGATCGCCCACGGAAATCCGGGCGCCTGGCTGGGCATGGCCATCGTGGTGGCATACGTGTGGGTGCGATCCGGGTCGATCCGCACCCGGGCACGCGGCGACCAGCGGCGCGTGCACACATCGAAAAGGTGACGATTCGGTGCGGTGTCACCGGTGAAAGCGGCGACACGCGCAGCTATCGTTGGCTCTGATTCAGGGCGCGATGTACCCTGAGACCTGTCCGGCAAGACAGTCCCTTCGGGGATATGCGGTACCGAGAACGAGCGCCAACTCGTTCTCGCCAACTTCAGACGAAAGCCCTCGGCCTGCCCGCCGGGGGTTTTCGCATTTCAGTTGTGGTAACCGCTTCGGCTATGTGCTGGTGCGGCGGAGGACTCCGCCGCACTTTTCTATGCGGAGAGCGGCATCGGCATCACTTCCTGGTGGATTTCTCGTACAAGGTCCGGACGGCCGGCGAGGCTGGAGAGAAGGTCCGCTACGTACTGGCTGAGTGAGCTGGCACCGGAACTGGCTGCCATCACTTCCAGCACTTCGCGCACATCTTCCGGAACGCGGGTTTTCACTTCTTTGCGCGGCCCCTTGCTTGGCGTAGGCATGGTGTCGGCCCTTCCTCATCACTGCTTCCGAACGCCCTTGATCTTGTCCCAGGTTGGTTCGGAAGAGGGGGAGCGACACACCCCCAGTTCGCAACAGAAGTCATCCGATGCAACATCGACCCTCAACCGATCGAAGCATGCATGTGGCGTTATTTTAGTGATGTAATCTACAGACGCCGAATGTACTCCTGGCGTGTCGCACGGTCGCGCTCCCAGACGGCCTTAACGACCGAAGACTTCACCCCATAAAGCTTGGCCATGCTCGCCACTCGATCCTTGTCGTAGTCCTTACGACCTTTCTCGATGCGCCCGAGCACGGTGGCCGAAATGCCGAGCTTTCGGGCCGCTTCCGCCTGCGTGAGACCAGCCAGAGCGCGCAAATCGCTGAGCGTCATCCGGCCTTCCTGGATCGGGGCAAGGTCCGGGACGGTGACGCGCAAGACGTCGGCCACGCGCTTCAACAACGGCGGCGTGGGGGCAGCACGGCCGGTCTCCCAAGCCGAGACGGTCGCTTCCGAGACCTCCGCGGTATCAGCGAGGTCAGCCATCGTCATGTCGAGCGCTTGGCGGTATCTGCGCAGGCGGGCCCCACTGAAGCCGTGCATGCCGCTTCGAGCCAACTCCACTCCCTGCCCTGGATCCTCCTGTCGCCGCTCATTGTCTCGCCCCTTCCCGTCTCCTTGTACCGCTAGTGTTTAGAATTCTAGGGTACTAATCTACGGATCAATTTCAGGAACCGTACTGAAGGTGCTGCGCCGAGGAGGGGAGGGCCTGCCATGTTGCGCGAACGCGCCGCTCTTGCTTACGATCCGCTCGCGCCCCTTCCGGGGGTTTCCCGAGGTCTGTCGTGGTCGGCCTCGGACGTAGCACTGACGCGATGGCGGAGCTTTACCCAGAGCCAGCTACGGAACCCCGGGGAATCAACTTGCGCGTACCACCGATTGCCGAACACCTGCGCCCAACACTCAGCGAAGGGCGCTATCGGTCGTACCCGCTCCCGAACGGTGGCCGGCGACCCCTCGCGCCGCGTCCACTGCGCCCGCTGGTCCCAGGTCGTCGCTGCTCCGTCGACCTGGGGCCAGCGGCTCCGCTCAGCTCCAAAGACCCCGAGGGCAGTCAAGCCGTCGTCGTCCCCCTGTTCGCGAACAGCGAGGTCGTGCCCGGTACCAGCAAAGGCTGCATAAGTTCCTGGCCAGCGCCAATCCTGTCGGCGAATGGGTCTCTCTCGTGAGCCCGTCCACGCACACGAGTCCGCGCAGTCGCTGCGTCGAGTGCCCATCGCGACTGTCGAAGAGGTCCGGGCGAAGGCGACCGATCCGGGCCCGTCAACCCCGAACACGGCCTGGCCATCCCAACGACAGCCCGCACATGTGTCCCCGGGTCGAATCAATTGCATTCTCCGAAGGCGGTTTTGCACCGTATCGGCCTATCGACAATCCCGTCTCGGAACAAGCAGGGGTGGCTGTTGGCATCGGGAAACGGCTGTTCGGGAGGGAGAGACATGAAATGTTCGGGCAAGAGAGTCCTGGCGATGACCGTCACCACGGCTGCGGTCATGGCCGGTGTGGGTGGTCTGGTCCCGGTGCACGCGCAGACGAATTGGCTCGACGAGCTGGTCGATGGGTGCCCGGATCTGTACGTCCTGGGGATGCAGGGCACCACGGAGTCCTCACCGGATGCGCCGGTGAAGGTCGACACCGGGATGCTGTCGAACATCATGGGGCCGATGCTCGACCAGGCCCGTGAGCTGGGCGCGAACGTCGATCGGGCCTATGTGCCGTATCCGGGTTCGTTCGGTGGCCTCACCCCCGGGGGCTCTGACTCGTACGTCGAGTCGGTCACCGAGGGGGAGGAAAACCTGTCCCTGGCGGCGGAGAAGGTGCTCGAGCAGTGTCCGTCGGCCAAGCTCGCCGTGGTCGGCTACTCCCAGGGCGCTCATGCGGCCTCGAACTTCCTGCGGTCGGTCGGCAAGGGCACCGGAGCGGTGCCGGCCGGCTCGATCGCTGCCGGTGCGCTGTTCGGCGCGCCGACCCGCAGCCCCGGCTCCGGCCTGTTCCCCGGCACCTCGCAGAGCGCCCCGTCGCCGGTTCCCGGCACCACGGGCGAGACGGTCACGGCGCTGTCGTCGGTGGCGTTCACCGCCCCGGAAGGCGGCGGCATCGGCCCCGTCGCCGATCTGACCGAGGACTACGGCAGCCTCTCGGGTCGGGTCTCGTCCTGGTGCCAGACCGGTGATCTGGCGTGCGACGCCCCGGCGAACGCGCCGATCGTGCGGGCGGTGGTCAACGTCGCCGGGCAGGTCGAGGTCGGCGGTGATCCGTTCGTCGCCGTCGCCACGGTCGGCCGGGCCTTGGCCTCGACGGCGTTCACCACCGCCGTCGATGTGGTCAACGAGGACATTGCGGCTCCGAGGAACGCCCTCGAGGCGGTGTCGATCCAGCCGAAGAAGACCATCTCGCAGCGTCTGGCGGAAGCCTCCGATCCGCGGGCGACGCCTCCGACCGGGCAGGAGGTGACTGCGGCGTTGATGAAGGTCGGTCTGATCGGCCTCAACGCGGCTGTCACGGTCGCGAAGAAGGTGCTCACCCCGGAGACGATCGCGGCGGTCGCGGCGGTCGGGCTGGCCAATCCGGCCGCGGCGTTCGGGGTGCTGGCCGCCAAGACGGTCGGTGTGCTGCCCGAGCTGGTTCCGCCGGCGACCTCGCAGCGGCTCGTGCGCCAGGCGTTCCAGGTCGTGGCGAACGAGGTCGAGGCCAACCGGGATGCCTTCGATCTGGTGGCGATGACGACGGTGCGCAACGTCGCCGCCGAGCACGGCTCCTACGGGTCGGTTCCGGCCACCGCCAGTGGGCAGGCCCCGACACGATTCGTCGCGTCCTGGCTCGCTGCGGCGGCAGCCGACCTCGACGTCGCCGTCTCCTCGGTGTCGTCCACGTCCGCGACCACGTCGAAGACGGTGACCTCGACGACGCCGGTCCCGACAACCACCACGATTCGGCCGACAAGCACCACCGAGACCGTCTCGACCACGCCGTCGCAGACGATCGCCTCCACCACCCCGGCACCGGCCGTGACCACGACGCATGTGGTCGATCGGGAACCGACGGTGCTCGAGCAGGGCGGCGTCTCGGCCGCCGCACTCAACTGATTCCACGCCCCGACACACACACGAGAGAGAGAAGCGATCATGAGCACACATCGCAGGGCTTCGCGGCTCGCCAAGGCGAGCGTCGTGCCCGCCACGGCCGCAGCGATCGTGGCAGCAGGGTCGGGGCTGGCCTCGGCCGCTCCGGTCGAGCTGCCCTCGCAGGGCGGGGTGACCACCCCGGCACCGTCCACCCAGGGCGGCACCACCAGCGCCCCGAAGCCGGCCCCGGCTCCTCCGGCCAAGCAGATCTACTGGACCCCGCCTCCGGCGCAGCAGCGTCAGTACGCGCCGCTGCCGGACTACAACTACGACACGAACCGTTACGAGCGGCAGTCCGCCCCGCCGCCGATCGACCCGATGACGCTGCGGGCGCCGCAGCCGGTCACCCCGGAGCCGATCTACCTCGCTCCGCCGGAGAAGATCATGGTCGGCGATGTCCACGTCAACCAGCCGAACTGGGTCACCGACGACGACCGGGAGCGCACCAACAACACCGCCGGTCTGATCCGCTCCGAGGTCGCCACCTTCTACACCTCGGTCGGCGTGGATGCCAGCCGTGCCGATCGGGTCGCTGCTGCGCAGATCGGTGCGACGGTGGCCGGCGCCGCGGCCGGCGCTGCGGCCGGGGCGGTTCCCGGCGCGCTGATCGGCGGCACCCTCGGCGGTATCGCCGGGGCGGCGGCCGGTGGTGTGGTGCCGCTGCCGATCCCGGTGCTGCCCGCGGTGACCACCGGCGTGGCCGGGACCGCGGCAGGCGCAGCGATCGGCGCTGCGGTCGGCGCGGTCCCCGGCGCGGTGGTCGGCGGGGTGGCCGGTCTGGCTGCCGGAACCGCCTTCGGTGCCGGGGACGACGAGGGCCAGCCCCTCGAGGTGCAGCTGCCGGATGTGCACCAGGACGCGCTCACCGAGCAGGCCGATGCCACGGTCGAGCAGTGGCGCTCCTCCGGTCCGGTCGGGCAGGCCGCGGCCGACGCCGTGCGCAGCGTCGTGACCACCGCTCCGCAGGTCGATTCGCAGGTCCGCGAGTGGGTGAAGGTCCAGCCCGGTGGCGAAGGTGTCGTCGCGGGAGCGGACACCGTGCTGACCACGTTCTTCGACGGTTCGCTCGGCACTGCCGCCGAGATGATCTCGACCGCGGCCGCGGACGGCATCAACCCGGCCTGACCTGCCCGACCATCTCGCCGGTGGGGGCGGGTAGCCCCGCCCCCACCACCCGACGACGGAGGACACATTGTCGACCGGCAATCGAGGACAACTCTTCCCGGACGTGACCGAGCGGTACGGGCCGGAGTCGACTGCGAGCGACGAACGAGAGACCGGATCGGTGCGCTTTCCGATCCCGGACGAGACCCTCGACGCCGCGGGGGTGCCGGCATCGGACCTCCACCCGGTCGATGCGGCCTGCGTCCCCGAACAGCCTGCTACCGACGACGAGTCGGTCATCCAGACCGACCTCGAACCGATCGTCGCTGCCGAACCCGCAGCCGAGATCTACCCGGCCCCGGTCCATCCTGCCGATCACTCAGCCCACGGCCCTGCCGGATACGACGATCAGAACCCGGCCGACGACGAGCACGGCGGGGCCGGATACGGCGATACGGCGACCGAGGTCGCCCCCTATGCAGGCGCCCCGGAGTGGGTCCGCGCCCACCTTCCCCGTGGCCCGCTGATGATCCCCGAACGCACCCGTGGGGGATTGAAGTCCGCGATCGACCGTGCCCGACCTGCTCGCCCGACCCCTGCCGCAGCTCCGGCTGCGGCTCCGGTCGAGGTCGTCGAGGAGACGACCACCCAGCCGGTCACCGACAGCGCCTCTGCGGCCGCGACCGCCCGCCCCGATCGATCCCGCACCTGGATGCTCGTCGGCGGCGGTGTCGCGGTGCTGGCGGTGGTCTCCGCGTCGGTGGTCACCGCGACGGTCGGCACCACCGACGAACCGCAGGTGCCGCCGCTGCCCTCGCCGACGGCGGTGTCCTCGTCCACCACCTCGACGTCGACGGTCGCGGCTCCGGCGTGGTGCGCCCCGGTCACCGAACCCGGCCGGGTCGTCGGCAACGGTCCCGGCGGCCGCGATTCCGGCCCCGCGGTGATCCAGGCGTTCGAGTACGCCTACTACGTCGAGCGGGACGGCACGGCCGTCGCGGAGCTGATGGTCTTGCCCGGCACCGATATTCAGTCGTTCATCGACGCCGTTCCGGTCGGGACCGAGCACTGCGTGAGCGTGCTGCCGACCGAGGACCCGAACCGCTGGTCGGTCGATGTGTTGCTGAAGTTCCCGCCCGTGGGAGACGAAGGCATCCACAAGCAGTGGATCACCACCCTGCCCGCCGACGGCGGGTTGACGATCGCGAACGTGGAGAATCGATGAACAACGTTGTTGCTTTTCGTCGTAGCCCGAAACTCGAGCAACCCGAAGACCTCTCGGTGATCGTGGTGGCCGGCTCCGGCGCAGCGGGCGCGACCACCACCTGCTTCGGTCTGGCCACCGCGCTGCGCCTGGGCACCGGTGTGCAGGTCGCGGCGATCGACGGCACCTTCGGCGGCGGGAACCTGCTCGACCGGGTCGGGGTCGAACCGATCGACCCGGCGCGGGCGATCCGCCGGCTCGGCTCGCGCATGGCCGTCAGCAGCGCCGGGGTCGTCGTCGTCGGCCACGGCGAATCCTCGGATTCGGTGCTGGTGGACAGTCTGCTCGCCGACCGGCATCTCGCCCGCATCCACGACGTCGGAACAGCGTTGCGCTCACGGCGTCTGACTCCGTTGCTCGAGGCCGGGGCCGCGATCGTGATCGTCGCCCCGGCCCGCTCGGAACCGCTGGCCCGGATGCGTGCCGGTCTCGACTGGCTCCTCGGCACCTACGGGCGCGGCGTGCTGGCGCGGACGGTGGTGTCGATCTCGCACCAGCTCCCGCACCGTCTGGTGGATCTGGCCCCGATCCGAGAGCACCTGGCCCCACGGGTCGCCGGATTCGTCGAGGTGCCGTTCGATGCGAGCGTGGCGCGGCCGGGCACCGTCGATCACCGCTGCCTGTCGGTCGCCTCGATCGACGCGTGGACCGACGTGCTCGACGCGTTGGGCCGCATCGAGGCCGGCCACCGCGACACCGATCACCAGGCCGGGGCGGGGGAGCCGGCATGAGCACCCGCGAACGCACCAGCGTCGAGGTGAGGGTCGATCCGTACCCGGTGGCTGCGCCCGGACCGGCGGTGTGGCTGCTCGGCGCGCACGGCGGGGCCGGGGTCTCCACCCTCGCCCGGTACTGGGACTTCGCCGAGGATGCGCGGCATCAGTGGCCGTGCGGTGACGCCCGGGAGGTCGAATCGCCGTATGTGGTGGTGGTCTGCCGGGAAACCATCGAGGGTCTGTCCAGCGCCCACGATCTGATCCTCGAGCACCGCAACCGCGGGTTGGCGTGCGAGCTGCTCGGCCTGGTCACCGTGGCGAACGCGCCCGGTCAGCCCCCGAAAGAGGTGCGTCAGCTGCGCTCGATCGTCACCGGTGCGGTGGCTGCGCACTGGGTGATCGGCTGGCATCGCTTCCTGGCCTCGGCGGCCCGGTCGAGCCTGCCCACCTGGCGCGCCCTCGACGGCGTGCCGATTCGGACCAAGGGAGCCGTGATCGCCGTTCCCGAGGACGTGATCGCTGCCGGCGTCGGCATCGTCACGGCAATCCAATCCAGCCTGCCCGCCTTGTGGTCGGGGCAGTAAGACACGGAGGACACGTCATGCTTCAGACCGTCGTGGACGTTGCGTATCTCGCACAAGGCTCGGTCGACTTCGACATCAACCCGGAGGTGCCGCCGGGCGCGAACGGCCTGCTCAAGCTGCTGAACTGGCTGCTGTGGGGCGTGACGCTCGCGTGCGTGGCGGCCCTGATCTTCTCGGGCGGGAAGTTCGCGTGGGAGAAGTGGCAGCACGGCTCGGGGGACTCACCGAAGATGCTCGTCGGTGCCCTCGTCGGCGCGATCGTCGCCATCTCCGCCAACCAGATCCTCAGTGCCGTCACCAGCGCGGCGTAAGGCGGGGCGATCGATGGAGGTGTTCGCACAGGGCGTGGTCAGCCCGCCCCCCGACGTCCTCGACGGGTTCCAGACGCTTCTGGGGTACGCGGCCGGGATCGTTTTCCTCCTGTGTGTGGCCAAGGTGATCTTCGTCGGCGCACGCCTGGCGTGGGACCACAAGCACGGCGCCGGCCTCGAATCCCCCACCGCCGCGGAGTTCCTGGCGGCGAACATCGGCGCGATCCTCGCCGGCGGTGTGGCCGCCACCCTCGCCACGATCCTGCTGGCCACCGCCCACGGGCCCCAGGCCCACCAGCTCGGAGGCGGCCATTCCCCGACCGTCATCGACCAGCTCGAACAGCTCCAGCAACAGCAACAGCAACCCGGCAGCGAGGAGAACGAACGATGAGGCGTCGGTGGGCGCGAGCCGCGGCGGTCGCGGTGGCGCTGGTTGCCGTGAGCTGCGGGGGATCGGAGACGACCGAGACCGCAGGGTCGATCACCGATCCGCCGCAGATCGCTCGGTGGGTGACCGTCGGTGGCATCGAGGTGCCGATCGGCACCACCGACGGACCGCGAGGCGGCGAGTGGGAGCCGTTCGCCGGGTTCAGCCACACCCCGCAGGGTGCGGCCCTGGCGGCGATCACCCAGTCGGTGCAGCTGGCCACCGCGTCCGATCGGACCTGGCCCCAGGTCCTGGCCGGGGTGGCCGCCCCCGGCGAAGGCCGCGACCTGTACGCCGCCCACCGCGCCCTGGTGGAGATGTCGGGCACCGATCCCGAGATGGTGCCGACCATCGTCGGCTACACCATCGCCGACTACAGCGACACCGCAGCCACCGTCGGTGTCGTGCAGCGGTTCTCCGACAACTCGCTCGCCTCCGCGACCACCCAGGTGGTGTGGATCGACGACGACTGGCGGCTGAACCTGCCCAGCGAGACCGCCGCCACCATCACCGCTCTCGACGGCGTGCCGTCGGAGCTGGTCGATCTCGAGGAGACCCGCAAGTGACCGAGCAGAACACCACCGACTCGACCAACGAGAAGAACACTCCCTCATTCGAAGCCGAGAACGAACGCGCATCGTCGGCAACCAAACTCACCATCGGATTGGCGGCCGTGGCCGTCATCGTCGTCGTCGGTGTCGTGGTCAGCCTCGTGATGGTCTTCCGAGGCGAGGACGCCGAACCGCTGGTTTCTCTCGATCCGACCACCGGCAGTGGCGCCACCGCTCAGGTCGAGGGCGGTCTGTTCGAGCCGGACCCGGTGTTCGACCGGTTCGAGCGCGTTGTCTACGTGCCGCTCGACCCGAACGGGGTGATCTTGTCCGAGACCCTCGCAAGCGGGAACCGGCCTGCCGATCAGGCACCGAGCGGGGTGATGCTCGAGCGCATCCACGGCAACATGGATCTTCCGTTCTCGACCTCCGACGGTCCTACCGGGTTCACCGGCAACGGCGTGGCCACCGGCTTCGCGCGCACGGCGCAGGGAGCAGCACTGGCCGCAACCCACTACCTCTCCTACCTCCTCAGTGGAGACAACCGCGCCGAGATGGTCGCGGAAGCAGGTCACTCGTCGGACCCGACCCTGCTACTGGAGGGCGTGAGAGTGCCCGACAACACGGGGGTCTCGGCGGCGCCAATGGTCAAGGTCAATTTCAACCCAGACCTGTCGCTGGTCAAGTTCGGTGTCACCGTCGAGCGGTCCAACGGAGCGACCGAGATTCAGGTGACGAAGATTCCGATGGTGTGGCGTGAAGGCACCGGATGGGTTGTCCAGCTGGATTCTCCGGCCTTCAGCAGCGATTTCGAGCCGCTGTCCTCCGAGGGGTGGGAGCAGTGGTGGTGAACCGCGGCGTGCTCGCCGGTGTGTTCCGGCTGCTCGCCGTGCTCTGCACCGTCGCAGTGGTCGGCATCGGCGCAGCGGGCGTGGCCCTGGCACAAGAAACGGCTCCACCGGGGGACTCGTCCAGCGGCAACTTCGACAGCACCGAAGCCACAGGCGAGAGCGAGAACAATTCTGGGTTTGCCTGGGAAGAAACCCTTCTCGGGGGCGCTGCCTGTGCCAACCCTCTTGCGGCTGCCGCCAGCGGAGCACTCAATGCCTTCACAGACGCAGACGTCCCGAGTTGCGCGGATGCAGCCGGCAACATCGTCGATGCCGGAACAGGGGCGATCGCGGACGGCATCAATGATGCGGCTGCGGGCGCGGTCGAGAAGACGGCGCTGTGGATCGGCAACGCGGGTGTTGCGGTCTTGAAGTTCGCGCTCGGATGGTGGATCACCAGCACCGAGATGGACGGAGACACCTTCCAGAGGACCGTGGCGACGGTCAACGACTACACCTTCTACATCCAGGTCTCCGCCTTGTCGTTGTCGCTGATCCTGCTCGGCGGGCGTCTGGCGCTGGCCCGGTCGGGGGCGATCCGCGACACCTCGGAAGAGGGCCTCAGGCAGATGGCCCGTGCGGCGGTGCTCGCCGGGGGAGCATCGACGCTGATCGTGCTCGGCACCGAACTGTCCGACCAGATTTCGGCCTGGTTCATGGACAGTGCGGTCGGCTCCGATCCGTCCCGCCTGGCCGAAGCGATGGTGTCGATCTACCTGTACTCCGGTCCGGCCGGTGTGGGCCTGCTGTTCCTGATCGGCATCATCGGCATGCTCGGCGGGTTGATGATGGCGTTCTTGATGCTGCTGCGCACCGGCATCCTCGTGCTCATGGCAGCGGCGCTGCCGATCGCGGGCGCGGCCGGAGGCACCAAGGTCGGCAGCCAGGCATACGAGAAGATGCTGGCCTGGACGATCGCGTTCCTGCTGGTCAAACCGGTCGGAGCGTTCGTGATCGGGGTCTCGGCGATCCTGTTC
Source organism: Rhodococcus artemisiae (assembly GCF_036327795.1). Lineage (NCBI taxonomy): Bacteria > Bacillati > Actinomycetota > Actinomycetes > Mycobacteriales > Nocardiaceae > Rhodococcus > Rhodococcus artemisiae. Next base: position 25,540 of record NZ_JAUTXY010000028.1, on the reverse strand, counting down.
CTCGAGGCCACCCCGACCATCACCGACCCCGAGAACGGCGACGGGTTCATGGCCCTGTCCGGGGTCATCACCTTGTGCGCTGCGGCGCTGGTGCTGCCCGCACTGATGCGGCTGATCGTCCCGAACGTCGGCGCACTCGGGGGCGGCGGCAGCGGCCTGGCCGCAGCCGCCGGCGCGGCCGCAGTCGGCGCGAAGGTCGGCGGGATGATCGCCACCGGCGGTGCCAGCGGCGCAGCATCCGGTGCGGCGACCACCAGCGCCACCTCGACGACGACCGCCTCGAATTCTCCGAGTGGGGCTACACCGTCCGGTTTCGGTGCCGCAGGTGGCGCCGGGAGTGGACAGGCAGGCGGCAATCAGAACGGAACTCCATCCGCCCGTGACGGCAGCGCCGCCGTCGGCAGTGGTGGCCCGCAGGGCAACGACTCGGGCACCCCCGGCGCCGCTGCGTCCGGCAGCTCCGGCGCGGGCGGTTCCGCCCGCACCGGCTCCGATGCGCCCGTGGCGACAGGGGCCGGCCACCAGTTCAACCGAGGGGGCTTCGAACAGTGAGCAACGAGCCGACATTCAACACCTACGGCAACTGGCGCCGACCCCGCAGCACCGGCCTACTCGGAGCCACCTTCGGCACCTCGATCGCAGCGATCGCCGCCGCAGCTGTCGTCATCATCGCGGGCCTGTTCCTCGGCATGACGGGCGCATTGCTGCTGGCCATCCCGGTGATCGTCTGCTTCATCCCCCTGGTCATCTCCCGTGACGGCCGCTCCGGCTACGAAAGGGCACTGATGCGAGTCCAGTTCTGGCGCGGCCGCCGCCGCGGTGAGCACGCCTACGCCTCGGGCACGTTCTCCCGCGTTCCCGGCCGGGCCTACCGTCTTCCCGGCGTGCTCGGCGATACCGAGCTCTACGAAGGCATCGACTCCGACGGGCGCACCTTCGGCATGATCCACATGCCCAGCCGGGGTGCCTACACCGTCGTCTTCGACGCCTACCCCCAAGGCGCCGAAGCCGTCGACCAGGACGTGATCGACCACTATGTCGGCAACTGGGCACAGTTCCTGTCCGGGGCCGGGGAGACCTCGGACATCCTCGCGGTGGTCACCACCGTCGAGACGCTGCCCGAGACCGGCATCGAGCTGTACGAGACGGTGCACCAGAACACCCGCGCCGATGCCCCGCAGCTGGCCCGCGATGCGGCCTACCAGCTCGCCACCGGCTTGACCTCCGGCGGGATCCGCCTGGCAGCCCGGATCGCGATCACCTTCGAGGCCAAGACCACCGAACGCAAACAGGACCCCTCCGAACAGGCCGTCGAACTCGGCCGGCGGCTGCCCGCCCTGACGGCGTCGGCAGCACGCTCCGGTGTGCCGTGCTCACCGATGGACGCCGACGAAATCATGGCGTTCGTGCGCCGCTCCTACGACCCGGCCTCGCTCGTCGACGTCGAAGCCGGCCTGCACTCCGGCGACGGCACCGGATTGACCTGGGAGGACTGCGGTCCCCGCACCGCCCACGAAAGCCCGGACGGAGGAAAGTACGTCCACGACGGCGCGGTGTCGGTGACCTGGGAGATGCGCGAAGCCCCCAAGGGCGCGGTGACCGAACGAGTGCTGGCGCGCCTGCTAGCCCCGAACGAGGCGGTGCCGCTCAAGCGGGTCTCGGTGATCTACCGCCCGCATTCGGCCGGGGAAGCCACCGACATCGCCGACAGCGACTACCGCAACGCGATGGCCGAGGCCCACGGCGGGTCGCTCAAGAACGGCTCGATCGCCTCGGCGAAGTCGCAGATCGAGGTCGCCGCGACCGCCCAGGCCCGCATGGAACAGGCCCGAGGCGCGGGCATGGTGCGCTTCGGAGTGCTCATCACCGTCACCGAACCGGTCCGCAGCGCCGATGTGCCGAAGATCGACGCCCTGGTCGAGGACCTCTCGCGCCAGAGCCGACTGACGATCCGCCGCTCCTGGTGCTGGCAGGCCGCCGCATTCGCGGCCTCCCTCGGCGTGGGAGTCATCGCCCCCGACCACACCACCATTCCCAGCTTCCTCAGCAACTGACACACAAAGGGCACATCCATGAGTGAACGCAACGCCACGAGATCGTCGCGGCTGCTCACAGCGGAGAAGATCACCAAGACTCTGCTGTCGGACAACGAGCTGTCCCGTCTCGAAGAGCAGGCCGCCACCGCAACCGGGCTCAAGAAGGCATGGAAGAAAAGCCTGGTCACCCGCCAGTACAGTCGCCGGGCGACGGTCGAACGGTTGACCCGAATCAACACCGACGGCTTCGACCGCCAGCTCGCTGATCTCGACGCCCGCGGATTCGACGGTGCCGGCGGGGGACGGATGTCCACGGTGATGCCCCCGGTCGAATACCGGGGCACCTCGGTTCAGGTCGCCGGGATCTACCCGTGGATCGTCGGCGCGAAGGCCCCGCTGCTGGGCACCCCACTGGGGCGGCATCTGACCACCGGCGCGGCGGTCGGTTTCGATCCGCTCTACGCCTGGAAGATGAAGGCGATCACCGCCCCGTCGTGTTTCATCTGCGCGCTCAACGGTTTCGGCAAGTCGACGCTGCTGCGCCGGATCGCTTTGGGGGACATTGCGCGAGGCACATTGGTGCTCGTGCCCGGTGACGTCAAGCCGGACCTGCGGGTGCTCGCCGAGCAGGTCGGCGGGCAGGTCAGCGAGGTCGGCTACGGCACCGGCGCGATCAACCCGCTGGGCCGCGGCCCGATCGGGGATGCGATCGAGCAGCTGCCCGCCGGTTCGCTGGAGCGGGAGAAGGCCGAGTTCGCGTTGCATGCTCGCCAGCTCAACATGATCTGCGCGCTGCTCGAGATCGTCCGCCGCGGCCCGCTCAAGGACTTCGAGGAAACCCTGCTGGCCTCGGCGATCCGGTTGCTCTACGCACCGGGCTCGACGTTCGACAACGATCACGCGGCCCGGATCGAGGATCTGCTGACGCTGATCTCGACCGGACCCGAGGAGCTGAGGGACGATGCGGTGGCCGACACCGCCGACGAGTACCGCGGTCAGATCAAGCCGCTGTTGCGCTCGCTGCGCGCGTTGGTCAAGGGCCGGTTCGGGGAGACCTTCAACCGGCACAGCACCGTGCGGATCGACCTGACCAAGCCGATGGTGGACCTGGACATGTCCTCGGTCCCGCCGGGGGACGAGTTGATGCGGGCCGCGGTGCTGCTCGCGGGGTGGAACGAGGCGTTCGCGGCGGTGGAGGCGGCGCACATCCTGGCCGACAACCAGGTGCCCGGCGCGAAGGCGATCGCGGCGCACATCATCTTGGACGAGGTGTGGCAGGTGATCGCGACCGGCAGCTCGGCGGTGGCGCGGCTGGATGCGGTGCAGCGGTTGCAGCGGTCGATGGGCGTGGCGATGACGATGGTCACCCACTCGCTGGCGGACTTCGAGAAGGTCGGGGCCCTCGGCATGATCGAACGCTCCCGCGCCCGGATCGTCGGCCCGGTCCCGGAGGCCGAACTCGACCGGCTCGGCCGGTTCATGAAGTTCTCCCGCGCTGAGCGGGCGATGGTGACCGGCTGGGCCAACGACAGCACCTCCTCGGTGGAGGAGAAGAAGGCGCTGCGCCAGGCGCGCCGCACGAGCTCCGGCGACGACGGCACCGGCGCAGTCGAGAGCAAGCGCACCGCGGCCGGTGTCGGGCATTTCCTGCTCAAGCTCGGTGAAGGCGCGACACCGGGCACCCCGTTCAAGGTGTGGGTGCCCCAGGCGGAGAAGGACTCCGGGATTCACGACACCGATGCCCGTCTGCGGGCCGCCGACGAAGACCGGGGCACGGAGTTCGCAGCATGAGCCGGCGTGGCCGTCCCGGCACTCGCCGGTACACCCTGGTCGACGAGCTCACCCGCGAGGCTGCAATCGAGACGGTCCTGGGGCGCATGCAGGCCGGCGACAGCTTCACCGCCGCCACGCGAGCCGCCGCGGCGCAGCTGGAGGTGGCCGAGACGACGGTGCGGGGCTGGGTCAACCGCTCCGGCCGCCGTCCCCGCCGCACCCCGCAGCAAGTCGCCGCCCTGGAGGCGGAGCTGGCGTTGGCGCAGGAGCTGAACCGGGCGTTGGTGCGCAAGCACGCAGCCCTCGCCGAGGATCTGAGTCTGCGGTGACCGACAAGGGGGGCACCGGGCTGATCGCGCTGATCCTGGCGCTTACGCTCATTCCGTTCTTCCTGCTCCTCGTGCTGGTGATGGGGATCCAGGACGAACAAGACCGCGAGAACGGCACGACCTGCCTCGGCCCCGGTAGTGGTCTCGGGTCGGGGGACCGGCTCGCACCGAGGGGCTCGTTCCTCAAACCGGTCGATCCCTCCGCCGTCACCCTCACCTCCGGGTTCGGTGAGCGGTGGGGGACCCAGCATCAGGGCATCGACCTGGCCGGCGCCGTCGGCACCCCCATCTATGCCTCCGCCGACGCGGTGGTGCGCCACGCCGGTCCCGCCTCCGGGTTCGGGCAGTGGGTGGTGCTCGACCACACCCGCGGCGGGCAGCTGGTGTCCACCGTGTACGGGCACATCGACACCTACACCGTCGCCGCCGGTGAGCAGGTCCGCGCCGGTCAGCAGATCGCCACCCTCGGCAACCGGGGGGAATCGACCGGCCCGCACCTGCACTGGGAACTCTGGCCCGGCGGCTGGGGCACCGAAGCGGTGGATCCGCTGCCGTACTACGACTCCGCCCCCGCACCGGGACAGTCCTCGGCCGGGCCGACCACCTCGGTGCCGCCGGCCCCGTCCCAGGGGAATCGGGCGCAGCCGTTGCCGTTGTCGGCGGGCTCCGAGCAGGGCCTGCAGGTCGATGCGAAGAAACTCGCTCGGGCGATGCAACTGACGTTCGGCGACCGGATCGCGGGCCTCGGCGGGTGGCGCGCCGACGGCGGCTACGCCACCGACCACACCGAAGGCCGGGCTGTGGATGTGATGATCCCGAACCACCGCTCCGGCGACGGGGTGGCCCTCGGGGACGAGATCACCGACTACATCCTGGCCAATGCGGAGTTCTTCGACGTCGAGTACGTGATCTGGCGACAGACCTACTACCCCGCCGGCGGTGCCCCGAGTCTGATGGAAGATCGCGGCAGCGAGACCGAGAACCACTACGACCACGTGCACGTGTCCGTCCGGGGACAGGGCACCGACGAGACCCTGGTGTCGTGGGGATCGCTGCCCGGCGGCCGCGGCAACGCCACCGCCGCGGCCGCCGACTGCCTCATCTCCGGGGAAGGGGTGGGCGACTACCTCGCCGACGGCACCGTGCCGGACGAGTACGCGGCGTGGCTCGAGCGGGCCGGGTCGATCTGCCCGCAGATCACACCGTCGCTGATCGCCGCCCAGCTCGCCGCCGAGAACGGCTTTCGCCACGGAGACTCTGCGCCGGTGTCGGTGACCGGAGCGATGGGACCGGCGCAGTTCATGCCGGGCACCTGGGCGAGTTACGGCCAGGACTACGACGGCGACGGCCGGGTCGATGTGAACAGCATCGGCGATGCCGTCATGGCCCAGGGCCACTACATGTGCACCATCGCCGACACCATCGACGGCTGGATCGACGACGGCACGGTCAGCGCACCGAACGGGCGCACCGAGCTGTATCTGGCCGGCTACAACGCAGGCGAAGGCGCCGTCCTGAACTCCGGCGGGTTCCCCACCGGACACACCGACTACGTGGTGCAGACCCGCCCCTACGCCGACAAGATCATCGCCGCAGAACCGCAGTACCGGGCGATGAGCAACCAGTGAAAGAAGGCAAGCCCGTGAGGATCACACGAGTCACCGTCGCGGCCGTGTGCACCGCGGCCGCCGTCGCCCTGGCGGGCTGCGGCAGCGACACCCCCGACGACCAGCACGTGCATGAGGGCAGCGACGACCATCAGGTGATCGAGCCGCTCTCACCCCAGCAGATCGACGCCGACGACACTGCGATCACCGCCATGCAGATGATCCTGTCCTGGCAGCCGGCGATCGACGAGAGCAAGGCCGACGCCCTGATCCGGGCCACGCCGTATCTCGGGGGGGACCTGCTCGCCGTCGCCGAATCCGGCAGCCGTGCCGAAGTCCGGTCCGATGCCGACTGGCAGCAGTGGGCCGCGGCGAAAGACGCGGTGACGGCGGTCTGCGCTCATTCGGATACCACCCCGGCGGCCCCGGCCGGGATGCGCACCGTGGTCATCGACGTGATCTGCACTCAGACGGTGCTGCACGCCGGCGGGCGCAGCACCCGCCTGACCCCGCAGCTGTGGCGCACCACCACCGTCCGCACCGATGACGGGTGGCGACTGACCGACTACCGCTTCCAGCAGTAGAAGGGGCACACGACGATGACACACACCCGACGCGACCGGCCCCGCACCTCCTCCAGTGCGGACGAGGTGTTCCTCACCGCGTTCCCCTTCGTCGCTGTGGCGGCGTATCTGCCGACGATCGCCTACAACACCGGCGGGGGCCAAGATCCCACCTGGAACCCGATCGGCCTGCTGTTCGCCCTGGCATTCGGGTCGACGAGCTGGCCGGCCGGGGCAACCATCGTCCTCGGCGTCGAGCTGGTCCTGCTGGCGGTGCTCGCCGTACTCGCGTGGTGGGTGCTGCGCCGGTTCGGTGTCATCGAGACCGTGCAGGGCAAGCAGTTCGAAAAGCGCATCGACCGCCTCGCTCGCACGATGGTCGACCCGCGGGAAGTCGATGAGGCCGACCCGAAGTACCTCGCCGCCTCCACCGAACGGCTCGCCCCGACCATCTCGAAGAACCATCCCGGCTATCTCGGTATCCCCCTCGGCCATACCGTGGTCGGTAATCGATCCTTGCGCATGACCTGGGAATTCGTGGCGATCGCGTTCGCCGGCGCCCGCATGGGTAAGTCCGCATCGTTCGCTATCCCGGCGATCTGCCACGCCCCGGGGGCGGCGCTGGTGGCCTCGAACCGCGGCGATGTGTACTCGCACACCGTCGGTCTCCGCCGCCAGAGCGGGCGGGTGTGGGTGTTCGACCTGCAAGGGGTGACCACCGGTAACCGGCAGCAGCGAGCGAGCTTCTGGTTCGATCCGCTGCGCACCGTCACCGACCTGCCCTCTGCTGCGGCGGTGTGCGGCTACTTCATCTCCGCCGCCACCGACGCCGGCGCCCGCGTCGATGCCTACTTCGACGGCAACGCCCGGGACCTGTTCGCCTCCTACCTGCTCGCCGCCGCCCTGGCCGGCGGGGACATCCGGCATGTGGTCGAGTGGCTGACCCACACCCAATCGCAGATCCCCCCGGCGGTGCTCGAGCAGCACGGCTACCCGGAACTCGCCCGCACGATGCGCGGCAAGCAGGCCGTCAACGCCAAACAACGTGACGGCTTCTACGACATGGCCCGCCGCTTCCTGTCCCCGCTGGACGAACCCCGCTACGCCGACGCGGTCCTGCCGAACCGCCGGGTGGTCATCGGCACCGACACGAACGGCCAGGTCACCGTCACCCCCGGCCGCCGCGTTCACGACCTGCCGGAATTCCTCGCCGACGAGTTCGTCAAGCGCACCGACACGATGTACGCGATGTCGAAGGACGGGCCCGGCTCGTCCTCGGCGATCTCGAGTGCCCTGGTCGGCCAGATCCTCACCTGCGCCGAGGAATACTCCGAGCAGCAGCAACCGGAACGGATGCCGCTCCCGCTGACGGCGGTGCTCGACGAGGCCGCCAACATCTGCAAGATCGAGGACCTGCCCCGCTGGTACTCACACTTCGGTGGCCGCGGCATCATCCTCATCACCTTCTTCCAGTCCCCCTCCCAGGGCGAGAAGGTCTGGGGCCGCGAAGCGTTCAAAGCCATGGTCGATGCGTGCAGCGTGATCTGGTACGGCGGCAACGTCGAAGACGACGCATTCCTGTCCGGCCTGGTCGATGCCGTCGGCACCCACTACGTCGACACCGAATCCCGCAGTCGCCCCGCCGGCTTCTTCGCCAGCAGTCAGGCCAGCGTGTCGAGCAGCTGGCAGAAGGAAACCATCTTCGAAAAGCGGGACCTGCGAGCACTGCCGAAAACCCGCGCCCTCGTCACGATCGGTGGCTCCACCCCGATCCTGGTCCGCAAAGCGTTCTGGGGGGACTCGCCGTTCGCCGAGGAGATCCGCCAGTCCAAGCAGGAAAGCAAGCAGCTCGGCCCCGCCCAGCAGAAAGCCCTGCCCGTCGGTGAATCCGAACGGCCTGCTGTGGTTGCCGACATGGTGGTGCCGTCCGAGGAACAGGCCGACACTGCACCTATTCCCCTCGAGCCCACGCCCGAGACTTCTCGCGCCGACCGGCTCTTCCGCTCCGAGTTTCTGACAAAGGACTGAACATGGTCGAGGTCAACACCGCAGCGTCCGACGAGTGGGCCACCAGCAACGAAGCACCCGACGGTGATGAGTACGAAGACGAGTACGAGCCGGACGAGGACACGGACGAGGACGAGACAGACGAGCCCGCCGACGAGTACGAAGACGAGACAGACTCACCCCAGAAGAAGGAGCCGAAGTTCGCCAACGTCATCGAGTGGGTCAACGGCTTCTTCCTGCCAGTGATCCGCCGCCGGATCAGCGACAACGACGGTGGGCTGTCCTGGGACCCGAGATGGTGGGCGTATCCGGAGGTCGTCGCCCGACTGACCGCCCTGCACCAGGCCTGGGAGGAAGCGCGGGTGTCGGACTCGATGTCTGCGATGTCCTCGTGGTGGATCCAGCACCTCGAACCGCACCTGCGGGTCATCCTCGACGGCGACACCGGACCGATGGCCAACGCCAAAGCCGACCGAAGCTTCATGGGCTGGCCGGCCATGCCCGCCGACCCGGTTCCCTCCAACGTTATCGAGAACATCCTCAACTACTACGGCTAGAAGGCAGTGAGCACCCAAATAGGCCCCGGGCTGAGACTGACGAGCCCCAACAGAAACTCGCGGAGAAGCATCCCGAGCCGGGCACCGACCCACTGCCGATAGCACCCTCTTAGGATCCGAAGGTCTTTTGTGATCGTCGATCTGAGGTGTAGTAGCAATGGTGAGTGTCGCCGAAGTGGAATCGGCTCGGGCAGACGTGTTCGCTGAGGTTGTCACCCGACATGATTCGGAAGAGCTGCGGGATCCTCCGCACTGGTTGGACATGCTGGCAGAACTGAAGAAGACAATGCCAGGGTTGCCGACGTTGTCGTTGGACACGGTCGTGTGGGAACAATCGCTGTCGAGCAGGGGGCGCGGCGTCCGAGGTCGTGGAAAACCGCCGCTGGTGAAGAGGCACACGGTGCGCGATGGGTTCGCCGATGGCAAGCCCGTTGCCCGCGTGGCGCACGCCCTAGCCAAACGGCACGGTGTCGATGATCTGACGCCGTGGCCGGTGAACGCAGTCGTCAACGCCAAGCTGTTGACAGTACCTACCGAAACCTTCACGCCGTCGATGCTGACTGCGGCGGCGATGCCGCAGGTGGTGGAGGCATTGACACGAAGGGCGCAGAACGAGTTGAAGGTGCTCGCGCCGGCGCTGCTGTTGGAGAAACAGAGTCGCACCTACCTCGAGTCGAATGGAACCCGGATCGGCAGGCTGCTGGCGGACTCGTGCCGCAGCTACGGGGTAACCGGCCCGGGTCCGTACATGACGCTGTTGGCGCGGAACTGGTCGATGCTGTATTGGGTACAGGCGGTCGCCGCGGCCGGTCACGTATTCGTCGAAGACGAAGGCAGCCACGACCTGTTCTTCGCAGATGGCATCGCTGCACAGAAGATCCTGCACGACGACATGCCACGTGACGAGTGGGACGGAACGCTGCCCTCGCCATCAGGTGTTCTGCTTGCCGTGACAGACCCTGAAATCGACAAGCACGGTGGGGTACTGCTCGCATGGCGAGATGCCGGCACATACGTAGATCTCGTACGCATCGCGATAGATTCGTTGCGTAAGCGGCTACAGAATCCGAATGTCAACAAGAGCATGTGGTCGGTGGTGCGGCTTGACCGGGAAACCCGCGTGACGGACGCGTACGGGACCACCACGGGCGTGGACGAGCTCTCCCGGCTGATTCGATTGCTGGCAGCGGCACCGCCGGCACCGGGGACAAGGCACACACAGCTGCACGACGGCCCATCGCGGCCGCGCTCTGCCGTGGTAGTGCGGTACACCGCGAAACCTGTTCCCCGCGAAGACAACGGGCCTCGGGCGGTGAGAAACCTGGAGCCGCTGAAATGGCGAGTACGGGGGCACTACCGACGGCAGTGGTACCCGTCTATAGGCAAACACAAGACGATCTGGATTTCCGAGCACTACTCGGAGCGCGGCTGTGACGGTGAGCTGGTGGAACGCCCTGTGGTGACCAAGCTCAGCCAGCCATAGCCGCAACGTGTCCGATACTGACCGCCATCGGTACGTGGTTGCGCCGAGTCCACCTCTCACCGGTCCCGAAATGGGACAGTGTTGTGAATCGCCTCTCGTGCGATTCACAACACTGCCCCCTTGGGGCTATCCGCGCTGAGGGCGAGTGCGGAAGGCCCGGCCGTCACCACCACCGGCTACCGAGTTGCTCACACGTCCGTCCGCTGATGGACCGCTGCCTCGTAGAAGGCGTCTGCGAGCGCCATGATGACAGCGCTGATGGCGGGGCCGTCACTGAAGAAGTAGTCGGCCATGGTGTTGTGGGCTTCCTGGTTGTCGACGACCGCCTCAGTGACCGCGGTCTGGAAGTCTTGCGATTCCATGAACTGCTTCTTCGAGTTCACCTTGGTCTGGTTGACCAGGTCCGGATAGTCGAGCAGTCGCTGCACCAGGCCCTGCACGAACTCACGAATCTGCGAGTCGGTGAATGCTTCGGCGCCGAACAGGTCGTTCATCTTGTCGATGACGACCTGGAGTGCGACGTACTTCGGCTCCTTCCGGGTGCCGGTGCCGGCGGCACTAATGCCCTTGAGCTGACCGTCACCGGTCAGCGAAATGTCGACCGCGGCCGCTTTGGTGTGCTTGACCCCGACCAGAACGACGTCGGAGAGGTCGACCTCCGCGGCCCAGGCGGACTCTGCGATGACCTTGTCGAGCAGCCGCAGGAAGATCGAGAGCATCTCCATGTACGGGTCGCCGTAGTCGACGATCTGGCTCATGAAGTCGTAGAGCCGGACATAGGTAGCGACGTCCTTGCGGAACAGGTCGAGGGTGTTGAGGGTGACTTTGTCGTCGGCCTCGATCGCCGCTGCATAGCGGCGGGCGAATTCGTGCTTGGCCGGACTGATCGCCGATGAGAGGGCGTTGTTGCCCCTGCGGGTGACCCACAGTTCGGCGACCTCACGCACCTGCTCGGGGGTGTAGATCCCGGCCTGAGCGAGCTTGGTGGCGAGATGGACGACGACGTACGGGTCGGTCTCGGTCTCGAGGGTGGCGTTGGTGAAGTACGGCTCGAACGAAGCCCGGATGTCCTCGGGCTTGTTCACGAAATCGATGACGAACGTCTTGCGCTTCTGCTCCCCACTCGCGGTGCGATGAGTGCGGTTGAGCCGAGAGAGCGTCTGCACAGCAGTGACCCCCGAGAGCTTCTTATCGACATACATCGCCGAGAGCAGCGGCTGGTCGAACCCGGTCTGGAACTTGTTGGCGACCAGCATGACCTTGTACGTCTCACCCTTGAATGCTGCAGCCAGGTCCGAGCCGGCACCGGGATTCAGGTTAGCTTCGGTGAACTCGTCGTCCTTGCTCGGCTGCGGTCCCCAGTCCGAGGCCCACTGCTCGTCCTCGTCCATCGTCACCGAGCCGGAGAAGGCGACCAGGGTGCGGTAGTTGTACGAGGCGTCCACGGCGGCCCGTTTGGCGATGTAGGAGTCGATCGCCTTCTTGTACTTGACCGCGGCCTTGCGCGAGTCGGTCACGACCATCGCTTTGGCCTTGCCGTCGAGCAGGTGGGCGACGTTGGTGTGGAAGTGCTCGACGATGATCTGCACCTTCTGGCTGATGTTGGTGGGATGCAGTTTCACCCACCGCATCAGCCCCTTACGCGCCGCGGATTCCTCCACCTCGCTCCCGTCGCCGCTCTCGGCCTGGCCGGCGATCTTCAGGGCGGTGTCGTAGGTCTGGTAGCCCTTGAGCACGTCGAGGATGTAGCCCTCCTCGATCGCCTGGCGCATCGAGTAGAGGTGGAACTCGACCGGTTTCCCGTCCGGGCCCTTGCGGCCGAAGAGCTCGAGGGTCTTGTTCTTCGGTGTGGCGGTGAACGCAAGGTAGGAGATGTTCTGCGACTCGGCGCGCTCGGTCATCTCCGACGCCAGGATCGCCTCGACGTCGATCTCACCGCCTTCCTCAATCTCCTGGACCTCTTCTGCGGTCAGGACGGCCTTGAGCTTGGAGGAGATCTGGCCGGACTGGGAGGAGTGCGCCTCATCGGCGATCACCGCGAAGCGCCGGCCCTTGAGCGTCGAGTCCTTGCGGATCTCGTCGAGGGCGTGGGGGAAGGTCTGCACCGTCACCGCGATGATCAGCTCCCCGTTCTTGAGCGCGGCCGCCAGCAAGCCGGATTTCGATTTCGCCCCGGCCTTGCGGACGTCCTCCGGGCTGATCGTAGCCACGATCTTCCCCGACCCGTCGATCTGCCGGATCGCCTCCTGGAGCTGTCCGTCGAGCACGGTGCGGTCGACGACCACGATCACCGAGTCGAAGACCTTCTCGTCGTTCACGTGCAGTCGTGCCAGTCGGTGTGCGGTCCACGCGATGGTGTTGGTCTTGCCCGATCCTGCGGAGTGTTCGATCAGGTAGCGGCGACCCACCCCTTCCTGGCGCACTGCGGCCACGATGTTCGTCACGGCTTCCCACTGGTGGAAGCGAGGAAAGAGCATGCTCGTGCGCCGCACCGATGTGCCGGTCGCGACGTCCCACTCCTGCTTTGTCTCGACGATCATCAGCCGGCCGATGATGGTGAGCCAGGCGTGCTTCTCCCAGACCCGTTCCCACAGGTACGCCGTCGCCGACCGCCCGCCCTCAGCGGGCGGGTTCCCGGCGCCACCCTTGTATCCCACGTTGAACGGCAAGAAGTGGGTCTTCTCGCCTTCGAGCCGGGTCGTCATCGCGGCCAGATCGTTCGAGACCGCGAAGTGCACCAGCGCCCGGTGCCCGAACGACAGCAGGGGCTCGGGCCGGCCGTTGGTCATCGGATGCCGGTCCTTGCGGTACTGGTTGATCGCCTCGTCCAGGGACTGGGTGAAGTCGGTCTTCAGCTCCACGGTGGCGACCGGGAGCCCGTTGACGAAGAAGACCAGGTCGAGGCAGCGTTGGTCGGCGGTGGAGAAGTGCACCTGCCGCATCACCCGCACCCGCATCGCCGCGTACTGCTCGTTAGTGGTCGCGTTCAGGCTGGTTTCGGGGCGGAACTGGGCCATCTTCAACCGGCCACCGCCGATGTACTGCACACCGTTGCGCAGGATGTTCAACGTCCCGCCGCCATGCTCCAAGGGCTTGTCGAGTGCCGCGACCAGCACGTCGAGGAACTTCGCCGGCGACCCCGCCGCCTTCAGCGCCTTCTCGAACGCCGCCTGCTGGGTCTCCTGCAGCCAGGCGAACAAGTCCTCGGGGAACAGCGCCCGTTCCCGGTCGTAGCCGGTGTCGTTTGCCGAGTACAGCCACCCGCGGGATTCCAGATACGCGCAGATCTCGGACTCGAAGATGACCTCGTTGTGAGCAGCCATCACACCACCTCCCGCACGTCGATCTGACCCGTCACCGCCGCCGTGATCAACGCCGAACGCCGCTCCTTCGAAAGCTCGACGAACCGCTCAGTCTCAGCGATCAAGACATCGATCTCCGCGGTCTGACGATCAAGGGTCGCGGCCACGCGCACCTGGTCCTGCGGATCCACGGAAGGGACACGCATGGCGCGGAGCTTCTCGGCCGTCAGGTGCGGAATGGTCGAGCGATTGCACACAATGTCAATCACACCGACGTCCCGATAGGTCCGCAGCACATATCCCAGCCAAGCGGAAGACCAGTCGCTAAGTGGACGGAGTCGGTTGACAGTCTTCTGAAAGGACCACCCTGGCATATCCTCGCGGAGCAGCACGTTTGTGCCGACAGCCCCGCCCTCAACGACGAGCAAGTCGCCCTCGAGCAGGTTGAGATTTGCGGCCTCTTCCTCCGAGTAAGGCATGTGTTTCACGTCATCGAGCTTTAGCCCGGCGTCCTGAATATTTCCGGCTCGGATGTATGGAAGCATCTGGTCTTCGCTGCGAACCATTTTTCCGGCGTCCAACATCTTCCCAAGGGTTACCGAGAAGTGGTGGCCAATCGCAGTGAACGCTGCTTCAGCGGGTGGTGAGAAGGGGTTCACAGATCCGAGAACCGCCGCTCGGACTAAGTCCTTCCGCCGCTCGCGGAGCATCTCGATTAGGCGCTGTTGCTCCTCAAGGAGTGTGTCGATGCGGGCGGTCTCGCGGTCGAGGTAGTCGGCGATAGCGCGCTGCTCGTCTGCCGACACGGCGGGGACGGTCATTGACTGCAGGTCGCTGACGTTCAGGCGGGGAGTTCGGACGTTCCCAGCCTCGGTACCGCCGATGCCCCGCACGAGGCTCGCCATCGTCGCTACAGTGAATTCACTGGTGAGGAAGTAGTTCAGCCACCGCTTGTCGACCGTCGGGTCGACTCGCAGCACCGCGTAGTCCGGGCTAACGACTCCATCCTCCGGTGCGATTCCGAGCGCGCCTTGAAACGCCCGCATTCGGTTGATGACGAGGTCGCCCGCCCGGCAGAGCTTGTAGTTGGACAGATCCTCGGCCGCTGCCCGTGTGGTCGTGTCCGACGCCTCCCGACGTCGGACGCCCCAGCTGATCGAGACCGACAAGAGCGGAAGCGTTCCGGCTTCTGTCCCTGCTCGGGCGTCGGATTCCGTAAGCAGCCACTTGAGGCGGACGGAGTCGGTCATCCCTCCACCTCGCGCAGTAGGTCGAGGATCTTAGCGACCTGCTTCTCCAGGTCAGCGTCGATCTCGGCGAGAGGGCGGGGTGGGACGTACTTGTAGAAGTGGCGGGTGAAGGGGATTTCGTAGCCGGTCTTGACCTTGGTCCAGTCGATCCAGGCGTCGGGGACGTGGGGTTTTACCTCGGCGTCGAAGTACGCCTGGATCACCTCAGTCTTGCCCACGGCGCCGGCGGTCGAGCCGCCGTAGGTGAAGGGGACGTTCTCGGTGTCGCGCTTCTTGGTGTCCGGCTTGGCCTTGCCCTTGCGGTCGACGACGGGGTTTCCGGCTTCGTCGAGGAGTGGACGTTCGACAGTGACGGTCCAGTAGCCGAACTCGTCGTTGCGCAGCACCTTGGAGTAGTCCGGGTCAGCGTCAGTGAAGTCGGCGTACAACTTCACGATCTTGGCGCGGTCGACATCGCTGATCTCGCGCCCCTTGGAGCCGAGGTTCTTGCGCATCTTGGTCCAGAACGAAGTGCCGTCGATGAGCTGAACCACACCCTTGCGGTCGGGGTGCTTGGTGTTGTCGAGGATCCAGATGTAGGTGGCGATGCCGGTGTTGAAGAACATGTTGGTCGGCAGCGCAACGATGGCCTCGACCAGGTCGTTCTCCAGCAGCCACCTACGGATGTTGGAGGGGCCGGACTCGGCGGCGCCATTGAACAGCGGCGAGCCGTTCATGACGATGCCGACGCGGCCGCCGCCGTCCTCCGGTGCCCGCATCTTGTGGGCCAGATGGAGCAGGAAGAGCATCTGCCCGTCCGACGTCGCCGGAAGACCTGGGGCGAACCGGCCGTAGGGGCCGGCTTCCTCGCGTTCTTTCGTGACCGCCTTGGCGTACTGCTTCCAGTCCACGCCGTACGGCGGGTTGGACATGCAGAAGTCGAAGTGGCGGTCCTTGAACGCATCCTCGGTGAGGGTGTTGCCGAAAGCGATGTTGGTCGCGTCATGGCCCTTGGCGAGCAGATCGGACTTGCAGATCGCGTACGACTGCCCGTTGTACTCCTGGCCGTACAGACTCAGCTTCGCGTCGGGGTTCTGGGCGAGCAGGTGCTCCTCGGCCAGGGCAAGCATGCCACCGGTGCCCGCGGTGGGGTCGTACAGCGTGCGGACGATGCCGGCCTCGGTCAGGTCGACGTCCTTCTCCGCGAAGAGCAGGTCGACCAGCAGCCGGATCGCGTCCCGCGGGGTGTAGTGGTCACCGGAGGTCTCGTTCGCGGCCTCGTTGAACTTGCGGATGATGTACTCGAACGCATCACCCATGTCGGCATTGGAAACGACGTCCGGATGCAGGTCGACAGCCTTGAAGGATGTGATGACCTCGCGCAGCAGCTCCGCCTTCTCCAGAGCGAGGATTTCCTTCTTGAAGTCGAAGTACTCGAACACATCGACATCGGGCGAGAACCGGTCGATGTAGTCGACCAGGTTGTCCGCCAGCCCGTCGGCATCCTCCAGGAGGTTAGCGAAGGAATAGTTCGAGGTGTTGTAGAACGGCCGCCCGGTGGCCTTCTTGACCTCGACCTTGAGCCGATTGGGGTTGTCGTACTTCGCCGCCAGCCCGCGCACCGTCTCCCGGTCGGGCTCGAGAATGCAGTCGAGACGACGCAGGATCGTGAGCGGGAGGATCACATTGCCGTACTGGTTGGGGCGGTAGGGCCCCCGCAGTTGGTCGGCGATCGACCAGATGAAACTACCGAGCGTGCTCACAAGACTCCTTTACACGACGTACTCGACCATCAACTCTGGACGCTCCAGTACGAGCCGTACGTGCCGTCCGAATATGCCACGCACCGGCTATAGCCGGTGCGTGGCACGAATATCATTGCGTATCCTCACGACACCCTGCCGTATCGCCAGGTCAGCCCAGTAATCGACTCCCTCGGTGACAGGTGCCGATCAGTATCCGAGTGTTGCTTCCCGACTGTGTTCGAGTCCCATGTCGGGAACGAACGCGGCCTCGTTCGTGTGGTCGGGTTGGCGTTCGATGTTGAGCATCTCGGTCACCGAGCGGGGATGACCGCTCATCGCAGCCGCGAGCGCGTCGAGCAGTTCCTGGCTGAGCTGGTTCATATCCACGGGGGACAGGGGAGGGGCCACCTCGTCGTTTCCGTTGATCGGGCCGATCGCGGCACCGATACCGCGGCCGGCCTTCTCGAACACGGACCCGATCCGTTCGAGGCTCACTCCACCCTTTCCTTCGGAAGAAGTGGTCGGATCGGCCTGCACCTGCTCGAGCCGATCGGACACATCGGCGTCCTCGACGGCCGCGGCCGCGGTGTCGGCCTGGACGTCCTGCTCGGTCTCCGGTTCTGTCGGGTCCGGGGACTTGTCGAGGTCGATCTCCTGGGCGGCTTCTGTCTCGGGGTCGGCGTGTTCGATGCCGGTCTCGGCCTGTGCAGCGTGAGTCTGGTTCGCCATGTGGGTGGCGACTTCAAGTGGTACCGGCGTCGGTTCCGGGACGGTCAGATGCGTGTGGGACAGCTCGGCGAGCTTGTCGAACGGGGGCAGTGCTTGGGCTGCGACGTAGCTCAGCGCCACCGCACCGGCCGCGTCGAAGGCCCGCCGATCGGCGTCCCGGTCGGCGGCGACACGGGCACGAAGCCGGCGGTCCATCTCCTCCGGCGGCATCTGGGCCTGGACGCAGCGGGCCTGTTCCTGCCGGTACTGCGCGGCCCGCATCGCCTCGAGACGGGCCGCGTTGTCCTGCGCAAGCTGCTGCCACTTGCGGGCCGCGGCGGAGTTCTCGCCGCCGAAATGCCGAGCGGTGGCCGCGGCGGCGAGGATCTGCACGGTGGTCTGGGTCGCCGGGGATCCGTGGAACACGCCGAGGACGGTCTTCATCGGCTGCGGTTGGGGTGCGGGCCGGCCCTGACTGCGTTCGGTTTCGACCTTGCGGACGAACGCGGCGACATCCGCGACGTCCTGGCGTGCCCGCACGGCAGCCGGTCGCGGTTGGGGCTGCGCCGGGGGCTGCTGCGGCGCTGCGTTCCGGGCGGCGCGGGCGTCGATGAACGCGGCAGCATCACCGCCCTGGTTGGGGCGCGTGCGACGAAAACGGCGGGTGCGGTCGCTGTCAGCCATCGGCGGAAGTCCTCACTCTTCTCGTCGTGCAGTGCACGTGCGTCTGCGTCACCACTGCACCTCGGGACCGGACTCACTCTGGGTCCGGTCCAACTCGGGGTGCGTACTCGTCGGCGGCGGTGTGCTCGCCTGGGGCCGGGTACGGCGTGTCCCGGGCGGTGTTCCCTCCCGCTCACGCCGGGCGATTTCGGCGTCGATCTGTTCGAGGATGGCCTGCTCGTTGTGCAGTCCTTCCTCCAGACGGGTGATGCGGTCGCGCACCCGGCCGATCGCCTGTTCGTCGAGCACCTGGGCACGGTCCCGGCGGGCAGCTGCGGCCCGGTTGAACTGCGCGGAGCGTTCGATGATCGGCCAGTCCCGCTCCGGGGGAGCGGTCTGCTCGGCCACCGACAGCGCCGCCCTCGCTGCGGCGATCTGCTCGGCGGTCGCGGCCGGATCGGTGCGCAGGCGTTCGAGCCAGGCACGCGAGGCGCGCACCGCCTGGATGTGCCGATCCTGCCGTTCGACCTCGGCGACACGCTCATCGACGGCCGTCACCGCCGAATCGGTGCCGCTGACACGGGCGAATTCGTCTTCGGTCAAAGTCAGAAGGTGCCGGTCCTCGCCGAGCCGTCGCCGGCTCGACTGGCGTGCCGCGAACAGTTCGGTGTCGCTGTAGCCCGCGTACGGCGAGGACGGCTGCGCCGACTTCCGGTGCCCGGCCGGCGTCGCAGCCAGCCGCTCGATGGCCGATTCGATCTTCTCGCGGCGGGCACCGCGGAGGTAGGCCAGCGGGTCGTGCTGGTCGTCGGGTGCGTTCGAGGTCACCCGCGAGATCGCGATCTCGCGCACCGTCTTCTCCCACAGCCGCACTCGCCTCGGGTCGTCGCCGGGGGTGCCCACGGCCGCAACCCACGGGGCGTTCTGCTCGATCGCCCGCGTGAGATACGAGTCGATGAAGGCATGCATCTGCTGTTGCTGGGCACGAGCATAGGCGGCGAGGATCGGGTCCCTCTCGGCCGCCGCGTCGGTCAAGGCCGGCACCTTGTAACGCGCCAGATCGTCGCGGCGAGTGCGCGGCAGACCCGGTCCGTCCTCGGGCGCGATGCGCGTGCGCAGCGCCCGAGCCAGGATCCGGCCGGGAGCGTTCTTGCCGTCATCGACCTGCCCGGCCCGTCCCTGCTCGCGCAGTTCCTCGGCGGCTCCGCGCAGCAGAGCCTTCGTGTCCCAGCCGAAGGTTTCTGCTTGCGTGACGCAGGTGACGACGGCATCCCAGCCGCCGAAGTCGTGCACCCAGCCGAGCTGCCGTTCGGTGAGGATCGACGACAGCAGCTTTTCGGTGTAGTCGTCGTACAGCGCGGACACGGCCAGCTCGTAGATGTCGGTGATCCTCGACCACGACGCGGCCTGGCGTTGTGCGTCTTCGATCATCTGATGGGCGGTGCGCTGCGAGCCGTCGCGTTCGATGATCCTCGCCAGCAGACCCGTCGCGCCGGGATGGTCCTGCTGGGGGTGTTCGAAGTCCCAGTCGGGTAGCTCGTCGCCCGCGGCGTAGACGATGTTGGCGTGCTTGCCGCGGCTCAGCGCCACATACAGCGACTGCCGATCCATGTTCGCCGCGGCGAGCACATGACAGTGCCCGACGGTCATGCCCTGCGAGCGGTGCACCGTCGTCGCGTACCCGAGTTGCACGTTCTCGGCGATGTAGTCGGCCGCGACGGTGACCTCACCGTCGCTGATGTGGTTGCGCAGCCGCAGTGAGCCGTCGTCGCCGATCGCGGTGACGGTCCACAGATCGCCGTTCTTGACTCGGCCGGACTTGGTGCCGTCGGAGTGCTTGACGACGTATTTCGAGTTGTTCTTTCGGGTGACCACCACGTCGCCGACCGCGGCCTCGAGACCGTCCGCCAGAACGATTCCGGGGCCGGTGACGGTGCCGCCTGTGCGGTAGTAGACGGCGGCCTTCTCGTTGAGCTGGCGCACCAGGTCGTTGGTCGGGGCGACCATCAACGCGACCTCGCCGGCCTCGACGTCGCGGACGTAGGCGTCGAACACCAGGTCCGGCAGCTCGTGTGCCATGCCCTCGCGGATCCGGTCGTTACCGGCGTACCAGGACAGCACCGACGCATCGCCGCTGCGCAGTCGCAGGCTGGCCTCGGCCTCGCCGTCGGTGGTGAAACGGTGCACCTTCTCCAGGAACGGCGCGCCGGTCAGATCGGCCAGATCACGCAACACCCCACCGGCTTCGACGGACGCGAGCTGCTGCGGATCACCCAGCAACCGCACCACCGCACCGGTCTCGACTGCGATGCGGGTCAGGTCCGCCAGATCCCGCGCCGACGCCATGCCCGCCTCGTCGACGAGCAACAGATCACCCTTGTCGATGCCGGTAGGCAGACCGACACGGTGGCGGGTGAGCACATCGGCGATGGTGCGTCCCTGAACCGAAATCTCTTCCCCGAGCACCTCTGCGGCGCGGGCCGATGGACCCAGTGCGACGACTTTTCCGTAGCTGGTCTCCCAGGCGCGGGCGATCACGGTTGCGGCGGTGGTCTTGCCGGCACCGGCCGCACCGACCGCCACGGCAACGTGCTTCTTCGCGGTGAGGAAGTGCTCGATCATCGCGATCTGGTCGCCCCCGAGGCTGTGGCCGGCCCTCTTCTCGGCTCGCGCGATCTGGCGTCGGATCACGAAGCCGGAGACGGTGCGCTCATCGTCGGCGAACGCCTGCTCGCGCATGAACTTCTCGGCCTCGAGGACCGACTCTGCGGTGTACCGCATCTCGGCGCGATCGACGAGTTGGCTGCGCACCAGGCCGCGTTCGATGCGTTCGGTGACGCGCTCCGGGCCGTGATACTCCTCGGTGAAGGTCGGCTTGCAGTAGTCCCGCAGCGCCAGTTCCAGGGCGTTGTCGTACATCGCCCGCAACTCGTCGTCGTTGTCGAAACTGAACTGACGCAACTGCCGGTCGATCTCGGCGGACAGCGAGAACACCGTCCAGGTGCCGACCTTGCGCGAGAGCGCATCGACCACGTCTTCCACCAACGCGGGCACCTGGGTGGGGGAGAAGAGCGGACGACGGTCGCGTTCGCCTTGCACCGCCTCGACCAGCTCGGCCGGATCGCTTCCGGCGAGGATCGCCTCGGCGCGCTGGCGCCATTCGGACCGCAACTCGGCCAGTGACCGGGGCGGGTTCTTGGCGTTGCGGGTATCGAGGGTGGCTTGCTGCGCGTGGGCGTACTGCACCTTCTTCGGCGGGTTCTTGCCGTACCGATCCTTGTACTCACGCGCCAGTTCTTCCTGCCGGACCTCGATTTCCGACCGGCGTGAGAACTCCTCGATCAGCGACAGCGGGATGCCGTCGACCTCGTAGACCGGCTGCTTGCCGACCGGCGTATCGGGCCGGCGAGCGAAGGTGACACCGAGCTTGCGCGAGACCAACTCGGCCACACGGGTGTTGTACTTCTCCGAGCCGGCGACGTTCGCCTTGTACAGAATCGAACCGTCGATCGTGGTCCACTTGTCCTCGCCCAACACCCGGTTGAGCACGGCGCAATGGGTGTGCAGGTTCGGATCGGAGGCACGATTGTCGTAGTGATCGAACCGGGCGACCAGCAGGCCCTCGGCCTTAATCTTGCGCGCACCGCCGGCCCCGCGGCGGGTGTAGATCACCTCATTCTCGATCCACTCCAGCGTCTCGGACACCGCCTGCGCGTGGGCTTCTTCGACCGCGGCCTTGACCTTCTCGTCGCCGAGCCCCCACAGCAACGACACCGACTTCATCGGCGTGAACACCAGGTCATAACCGGCCACCGGCTGCCGAACCTTGGTGTACTGCTCGGTGATGAACTCCCACACCTGTGGCTCGCTGAGCAGGTCGGCCTTCTCGCCCGTCCTGCGGCGAAGATGCTTGCGGGCGGTCGAGAGCTGGATCACCTTCTTCGCATCAGGGGCCGGGTATTCGCCGTACTTCGCCTTGTAGGAACTGCACAGTTCCTCGACGTCGTTGACGTACTCCTGGCTCTTCTGGAACCACGAAAATGCCCGGCCCAGAGCAGTCCGTCGCGACCACTCCAACCGCTCCTCGAGCGGGGCGTCCGCATTCGGCCGCGTGGCGAAAGCATCGGGAGTGCGTGCGGCTCCGAACACCGACCGCATCGCGTCCTCGGTCACTTCAGTGCCGATCTCGACGCCGACCTTCTCGGCAAGTCTGCCGCACCAGATTCCCGGCGGGGTGCCCTTGGCGACGTAGTAATCGACCGCATCAGCCTTGCGGGACTCGGTGGCATCGCCCTTGGCAACATGCTTGGTGAGATAGACATAGCCGTCCCCTGCATTGAGCTTGTGGACGGTCATCACGGAAGTTGATCATGCCATGTCGCACCTTTAGTGCATGAGGTGTGTGGAGTTTTCTTGGTCGAACGGAGTTCGACCAAGACTCCGTCGAGGTTCCGACGGAGTTGCGGGTGTTAGACAGCCGGGGGTGGGTTTTCGTCGGGGAGGTGACCGAAGCGGGTGACATGCCGAGGTGACGACGATCCGGGGCGCGGAACTCCCCGAGAGCGTGGCGAGCCGATAGACTCCGGTCCTATGGCCACCTCGTCGACGTCGGCAGCGCGCCGATCACTGCGTCCCCACACCGCCCCGAATGTTCGGGAGAACCTGCGGCGCGAACGCGAGCGCGTCCTGGCGCGGCAGGCCGAACTGGAGACGCTGGCAGCGCCGATCAATGACGCGGCCGCGAAGCTGGCGAAGCTCGATGCGGTGCTCGAGTCCCGGGCGGCCACACCGCGGCGCAAGATCGAGCAGCTGGAGAAGGCACGGGATCGGCGCATCGCGAAGATCCAGCAGGAGTACGCCGCCAAGATCGAGGCCGTGAAGGCGGAAGCAGAGTCGGCCGGCGTACACCTGACGCCGGAGGAACAGGCGCAGGAGTCGTCGTTGCTACGCGAGTACGCCCTCGCGATCGTGGAGTTCGGCAAGAACGCCTCGGCCGGTGAACTTGCCCCGCTGCTGGGTGTGAGCGCGCGGGAGGCGAAGAAGATCATCGAACAGGCGAAGAGCGACCTGGACACGCCCGACATCCCCGCCTCGCCTGCGGCGTCTGCGCCGGCCTCGGCACCTGGTGCCGGCGACACACAGCCGGTGACCGCAGCATCGTGACGCTGCGCCGGTCATGAGCACCGACAGCGAGCCGTCGCTCGACTTCGGGTTCCCCGAGTGCGACGTCGAATACGTCGCGCCGCAGTCGTCCGACCAACCGCGGCGGGTGCGCGTGGTCGACAACTCGCTCACTCCATCACGGGCGAACGTCGCGGCGTTCTGGGCGAAGGTCGTCAAGTCACCGACGTGCTGGTACTGGGTCGGTGCGATCAGTGCACCCGACGGATACGGGCGATTCAACTTCCAACGCGAGAACCGGCAACGCACGATGCTCGCGCACCGCTTCTCTGTGGAGCTGGTGCACGGGCCCCTCGACCCGAACGTGGTGTGCGAGCACAAGTGCAACGAACCGTTGTGCGTACGCGTCGGCCACGATCACCTCGTGCAGTCCACCCACAGCGAGAACGTGCGCTACGCGATCGCGCTCGGGCGGCTGTCGGGGCACTCACTGCTCGACGGTCAGGGGCGCTCACGCTACGAACGGTCGCTGGCGATCCGTGAGGCGTTGCGGGGCGGGTACGACGAAGATGCACTGTTTCACGCCAAGACCAACCCGGGTGACTGGCAGGGGACACTGTTCTGACAGCAGAGCCGGCCTCGACGGTCGGCGACGGAGAAAGGGCACCGATGGTCCAGCGGTCCGAGGTGGAGAAGCAGTTGTACGACGCGACGAAGCATCTGCACCGGCCGAGTGAGGGTGATCTCGACGCGATCGTCAACGGTGAATGCCCGACACGCCCGGTCCGCGATCGGATCGATGTGGGGTTTGCGACGGACACGGCCGGTGATGTGTGGTGACGGTACGCGCCCGGTTATGGTGGTCGCTGTGAGTCGTGCGTGAACGTCGTCCAGGCTCGATGCCTGAACGACGTTTCTGCGCAACGGGCGAGGCCCCCGGAACTACGGATTCCGGGGGCCTCGCTGTGTGTTGTGCCGTCAGAGCCAATCACTGCTCGGGGCGGGCAGCTCGACACCGAACTTCTCGCGGGCGATGCCGACTCCGGTGCCGGACAGCGTGCGCATCTGCCTCGGGTGCAGCCCCGTCGAGAGTGCCTGCTCGACCAGTCCGAGCAGACGCGTGTCGGACAGGGGATGCCGGGCGGCCTCCTCGCGGGCTGCCTCGAATGCGCACCCGGCGTCCGGTCCCTGGAAGTTCACGTACGCGAAGAACCCGGCGACCGTCAGGGCCGCCACCCGTTCGGCCCCGTACAACTTGCGGGCGACGGCCGCCATCGTCTCGGCCGCGGTGGCCGGGTCGATCACTGCCAGTCCGAGGATCGCATCACGCGCCGTGATGTCGGTGGTGACGAGCAACCCGACTCGCGCTGCGAGTGCGGCCGTCGGCTCCTGGCGCTCGCGGACGGCGTCGGCCAGCTCGCTGATGACGCTGCGCGGGAAGTTCTCCCCCATCACCTCCTTCGTCTTCCGTGCCCGGCGGCGGTCGGTCATCGTCGCGTCGTCACGCCGGTAGCGGGCCACGATCTCCTCGCGGGTGCGGGTGAACTGCTTGCCGGTGAAGACGGTCGCGGCGGCAGCCGCGGTCGTGGCCGGATCGACCACCGTGCCGGTCCCGAACGTCTGCATGTCGGTCCATGTCTGCCCGCCCTCGATACTCGGGGTGTAGTAGATCCCCTGCACCTCGACACCCAGCCCGAGCATCGTCGCGTTCACGCGGTCGCCCTCTGCGATCACCTCGCGGAAGGTGCGTCCCTTCGCCACGACGACGACGATCACTGCGTCGGACTCGCCGCTCCGGGCAATCGTCTCGGCCGTCAGTAGGCGCCCACCCGTCCCGAAGTCGGTGCGGACCATCCATGTGATGCGGCCCGCGCTCGAGAAGACCAGCACGATGGACTGCTCAGGTACGAACGACAGAACGGTTGGGACAGCAGCGATGAGTTCGCCGATTCCCTCGATGTGAATGCGGTCGGACATGGCCTCTCCTCACGGTCGCGGCGGACCTGCGCGGCCCGCCTGATCTTTTGCCCTTCTGGCATGGAGATAACGACCGGCCCAAGGACGCGGAGTGCAACCCCTGGGACGAAAAGTCTCGGGGGAGCGAAGCGGAGGAGAGAGTTTTCGGGCCGTCAGGCCGCGGAGCGCCCAGGGGTTGCGCGCAGCGGCCGGCCGGTCATGATCGGAAGGCCAGAAGGGGAAAGAGAGAGTTCTTTTCAGGGCGGAGCGCAGCGGAGCTCGATTCGGTGGACACCGAAGGTGGCCCGCGAAACCTCCGCGTTCCACCGTCGAGGGGGTAGCCGTAGCATTTGCCGAAAATCGGGCGGATATGGCGTAGTGCCCGGTCGGTGATCCGCTCGGCCTGTTGGGTCGAAACGATCGTCTGTCTCGCCACCGGCTCCTGGCGGGCGCGGCGTATC
>NZ_JAUTXY010000027.1:0-50150 GCF_036327795.1 Rhodococcus artemisiae | reverse complement strand
CAGCGCTGCTACCCCCCCGGGGTGCGTGCGATCCGGGGCGAGCAACAGTGCTGTCACGGCGACCCCGCGCCGACGCAGGAAGACGCCGGCCCACAACGCGTCGCCGCCGTTGTCACCGGAACCCACGAGCAAGGTCACGGTCCGGCCCGCAACGGCGCCCGTGCGCGTGTGGAGCTCGGTGGCCACAACACGCGCGAGCCCGTATGCCGCTCGGCGCATCAGCGTGCCCTCGGGCAGCGACGCCAGGAGCGGCTCCTCCGCGGCGCGGATCTGCTCACACGGGTAGTAGCTGCGCATCGGGGCTCCCGGTCGCTCGGTCTGTGCTGCTTTTCGTGTCTCTGTGCTCCTCTATTCCACAGTGACGGACTTGGCGAGGTTACGGGGCTTGTCCACGTCGTAACCACGCGTCTGCGCGACCTCCGCCGCGAACACCTGCAACGGCACCGTCGACAACAACGGCTGAAGCAACGACGGCGACGCCGGGATCTCCACGAGATGATCCGCGAACGGACGCACCGTCTCGTCACCCTCCTCCGCGATCACCACGGTCACCGCGCCACGAGCCTGGATCTCCCGGATGTTGCTGAGCAATTTGCTGTGCAGAACGGCACGACCCTTCGGTGACGGCATGACGACGATGACGGGCAACCCGTCCTCGATCAACGCGATCGGCCCGTGCTTGAGCTCACCGGCAGCGAAACCCTCCGCGTGCATGTACGCAAGCTCTTTGAGCTTGAGCGCACCCTCGAGCGCCACCGGATACCCCACATGCCGACCCAGGAACAGCACCGCAGGCGACGCCGCCAACTCCCGTGCCAACTCCCGCACCGGCCCCATCCCGAGCAGCAACTGCTCGATCTTCGCGGGCATCGCCTCGAGATCCTGATACTCGCGCGCCACCTCATCGGGATACTTGGTACCCCGTGCCTGCGCCAACGCCAGCCCCACCAGCAGGTTCGCCGCCATCTGCGCCAGGAACGCCTTCGTCGACGCCACCCCGATCTCCGGACCGGTCCGCGTGTACAACACCGCATCGGCCTCACGCGGAATCTGCGCACCGTTGGTGTTGCACACCGCCAGCACCCGCGCTTTCTGATCCTTCGCGTGCCGCACCGCCTCGAGCGTGTCGGCGGTCTCCCCCGACTGCGAGATCGCCACGACCAGCGTCGACCGGTCCAGCACCGGATCCCGGTACCGGAACTCCGAAGCCAACTCGACCTCGACGGGCAGCCGCGTCCAATGCTCGATCGCGTACTTCGCCACCAGACCCGAGTGATACGAGCTGCCACACGCGACGACGAACACCTTGTCGATATCGCGCAGTTCCTGATCCGAGAGCCGCTGCTCGTCGAGCACGATCCGGCCGTCGACGAAATGCCCGCGCAACGTGTCGGCCACCGCAGCGGGCTGCTCTTCGATCTCCTTGAGCATGAAGTAGTCGTGGCCGCCTTTCTCCGCGGCCGCGAGATCCCAGTCGATCGTGAACGGCTGCGTCGGCACATCGGTGTTGCCGTCGAAGTCGGTGACCTCGTACGAGTCCTTCGTGATCACCACGACCTGGTCCTGGCCCAGCTCGACGGCGTTGCGGGTGAACTCGATGAACGCCGCCACATCCGAGGCAATGAACATCTCCCCGTCCCCGACACCGACGACCAGCGGCGTCGAGCGGCGGGCCGCGATGATCGTCCCGGGATGATCGGCATGCACGAACACCAGCGTGAACGCACCTTCGAGGCGGCGCAGCACACTGCGGGCACTCTCCACGAAATCACCGGCCGTGGGTCCCTCGGCGTAGGCGCGGGCCACCAGATGTACCGCGACCTCGGTGTCGGTGTCCGATTCGAGTTCGACACCGGCCGCTTCGAGTTCGGCGCGCAGCGGCGCGAAGTTCTCGATGATGCCGTTGTGGACCACCGCGATCCGGCCGCTGGCATCGCGATGCGGATGCGCGTTGCGGTCGGTGGGGCGGCCGTGCGTCGCCCACCTCGTGTGCCCCATCCCGGCCGTGCCGTCGAAGCGGTCCTCACCGATCTCGGCGAGTTCCGCTTCGAGGTTCACGAGGCGACCGGCCTTACGTTCGACAGCGAGCCCACCGGCGCCGTCGAGGACGGCGATACCGGCCGAGTCGTACCCTCGGTACTCCATCCGCCGAAGGGCTTCCACCACGACGTCGAGGGCACGGCGGTGCCCGACATACCCCACGATTCCGCACATGGTTAGCAGGGTACTTGGCACGCTCGGATCATCGATAATGCGCTGGTGACCAGGTGGCGAGCGCTACACAGGACAACTGCGGCACGCCCATCGCGATCACCGCACCCGTCTCTCACATCGATCGGCTAACGTTCTCGCCGTGGCGGCGAACCCGAAATCCCTGGCTCGGCAACTCTCGAAGCGCGGCCCTCACACGGTGCTGCGCGGCGACCTCGCGCTCGCCGGTCTCCCCGGCATCGTCTACACCCCTGCGGAGGGCTTCAACCTTCCTGCGGTGGCGTTCGGTCATGGCTGGCTGACCGGTATCAGCAAGTATTCGGGGCTGCTCGAGCACCTCGCGTCCTGGGGGATCGTTGCTGCAGCACCCGGCACCGAACGCGGGCCCGTTCCCTCCTCCATCGGATTCGCCACCGATCTCCTGACCACCCTCGACATCTGTACCGGTGTCCGCCTGGGCACCGGTCGCATCAGCGTGCACCCGAGCCGGCTGGCCCTCGTCGGGCACGGCCTCGGTGCCGGTGCCGCGATCCTGGGTGCGGCACAACGCCGGGTGGGCGCTGTCGCGGCGCTCTACCCCGCCCCCACCACCCCGTCCGCAGCCGACGCCGCAGCTCGCGTCGAGGCCCCCGGGTTGGTGCTCGTCGGAGAGAAGAGTTTCGGATCGATGAACAGCGACGCGGTGTCGATAGCCCAGAAGTGGGGTGGCGAGGACGTGCAACTGCGCATCGTCGACAGCGCCGACGACCAAGGGCTCGTCGAAGGCCGCCGCCTGCTCGGCGCACTCGGATTCGGTGGCGCCGAGCGGAAGACACAGGAACGTACCCGGGCGCTGCTGACCGGATTCCTCCTGAATGGACTGACCGACGACAAGACCTACGCGGCATTCGCCGATCCCACCACTGAGATCCCCGGCTCCACCGTGATCACGGATCCCTCCCTGGTCGAGCAGGATCTCGGCAGCCGGATCAACAAGCTGCTCAGCAGTTGAACGCGCGAGTCACAGCGGACCGGCCTCGGCCAGCACGACCCCGTCTCCGTCGTCCCTGGGCCTCCCGGCGTCGCCCGGGTCGGTGATCGCTGCACCTGAGTTCGCGCCCGAACGACGGTTGACCGCGCGGCCCCCGGCGGGTGCCTGAGCGACTACGGGGCCGGACGGTGGCCCCGTATCCTCCGACGACGAGCTTTCCGAGGGCAGTGTCACAGATGCATCGGGCTCCGAGGGCAGTGTCACAGATGCATCGGGCTCCGAGGGAGTGGCTGCCGGCC
This sequence comes from Rhodococcus artemisiae, assembly GCF_036327795.1. NCBI lineage: Bacteria > Bacillati > Actinomycetota > Actinomycetes > Mycobacteriales > Nocardiaceae > Rhodococcus > Rhodococcus artemisiae. Next base: position 46,670 of record NZ_JAUTXY010000027.1, on the reverse strand, counting down.
GAGGAGCAGGGGCAGGGGCAGGCTCTCGCGAATCCGGCACGAACCCGGTCGGTGCCTCCGGGACCGGCGACTCCGGGACCGATCGAGGCGCGACTTCTTCGACACTCGGCCGGAATATCCCGGACGTGACGGCCTCTGTGAAGGCTGTCGCTCCCTCCACCGCTGTCGTCGCGAGATCGGCCACCGCGCCGGTCAGATCTGCGACGGCCTCGACGAGATCTCGGCCGGCGTCGACGAGATCGGCCGTTGCTCGCAGGACGTCATCCTGTCCGCCGGCTGTGTCGGTCGTGCCGCGGGAACCACCACCGAGCTGCTGCGCCGATTCTGGCGCCGATGTCGATGCGTCCAGCAGGTCGAACGCCCGGACAACCGCGGCGAGGTGGTCGTCGACCGTGGCGTCGGCGATACCGCACACCTCGATGAACCGATCGATTCGTGCCGTGATCGTCGGTGCGAACACCTCGTGCAGCCATTGCGTGCACCACGCGGCGACGCCGTCCGGCCTCGCAGCGGGTGTACCGGCTTCCGCACACCAGAGCGCCACCTGCTCGGCGGTCGGGCCCTCGGTGCCGCCGCGTGCGCCCGCAATGATTGCGTCGATGTCCTCGGGGGTCCGGCCGTCGACCGACATGTCCGCGAACAGTCCGACCGCAGACGACTTCTCGTTCACCGCTCGGGTAATACCGTCGACGGCACCCGTACATGCTCGGGCCAGCGCATGCACCGCCTCATACAGCATCGCACCGCGCTGCACGGCTCGATCCAGATCGTCGCGGGCCAGGTCACCGGCATCACCACGCCACGCGGAACGCAATGCGTGTACCCCGTCCGTCTGTTCCTCGACTCGGCCCTCCAAATCCGCCACGAGTCGGGTCAGCACGGCCGCGTCGTCCGCGAGTACCGACACGTCGAGCCCGATCTGCTCGTCGTAGCGTGCGCGCAAACCGTCGACGGTCACCCGCCCGGCAATGCCTACCCGATGGGCGCGCGGGAGGTATGCGGCGAAGAAGTCCAGTCCGGGGGCACCGGCATCGAGCAGCTCGACCAGACCTACGCGCGAACTCACCGAGCGAGGTCCGTCCGGGTGTCGCGCAGTGCGTCCAGTGTGGCCTGCTCCTGGTCGTGGTAACCGCGCGCTGCTTCCGCGGCTGCGTCGGAATACCGGTTGGTCGCCGCCGTCCACTCGTCGAGGGCGCGCCGTAGGCGCCGGTACCCGTCTTCGACGGCAACCCCGCGCGATCGATAGGTCTCCCCGGAGCACCGAGGGCCGAATTCCAGGGCGCCGAGGGCACGGCGGCATGCCCGGTCCGCGGCCACCGCCGAGCCGGTCACCGCGGACGCGACCGCCCGGACCGCTGTGCCGTCGAAATACAGTTCGGATCGTGGCTCCACGTCCGCTCCTTCACGTGTCGGTCGACACCGTCACAGAGTTGGACGCAGCGCCGGACGATCCGGTTCCCCTCGAGGCAAAGAATCGATCCGCCCGTGGACGGCGATCATTCAGATGCCGGCGACGACCTTGGCGAGACGATCCGCAACTGCCTGTGCGTGCGTGTCCTCCGACGCCTCGACCATGACTCGCACGAGCTGTTCGGTGCCGGACGGGCGGAGCAGCACTCGCCCGGTGTCGCCGAGTTCCCGTTCGGCTTCCGCTACCGCATCCGCGACCGCCCGGTCCGCAGCGACCGCTACTTTGTCGGATACGGAGACGTTGACGAGGACCTGCGGGAGTGATCGCATGACCGCGGCCAGGTCTGCCAGTGACGTTCCGGTCGCTGCGATCCGTTCCATCAACCGCAGGCCGGTCAGGATGCCGTCACCGGTCGTGCCGTGCGCGGGGAAGACGATGTGCCCGGATTGCTCGCCACCGAGGGAGAATCCGCCGCGACGCAGTTCCTCGAGCACGTACCGGTCGCCGACACCGACGGTCACGACCTCGATGCCGGACGCACGCATCGCCAGGTGCAGGCCCAGATTGCTCATGACGGTCGCGACGAGAGTGTTCTCGCGTAGCTCGCCGCGGTCTCGCATGCTCAGTGCCAGCACCGCCATGATTGCGTCTCCGTCGACGACCGCGCCGGACGCATCGACGGCGAGGCAGCGGTCCGCGTCGCCGTCGTGTCCGAGCCCGAGGTCGGCGCCGTGCTCGACTACGGCCTTCTGCAGGGCATCGAGGTGTGTGGACCCGCAGCCGTCGTTGATGTTGAGGCCGTCCGGCTCGGCGCTCACCGCGATCACGGTGGCGCCTGCGGCTGCGTAGGCGGCAGGACCGACGTGCGACGCGGCGCCGTGCGCGCAGTCGACCACGACCGTGACACCGTCGAGCGGCACGCTCGTCGCGCTCGCGAGGTGCGCCAGATAGCGGTCTGCAGCGTCGGCGGCAGTGCGCACCCTGCCCACTCCGGCCCCGGTCGGACGTGCTGGAGTCACTCCGTCGTGCAGTGCCGCCTCGATCCGGTCCTCGGCGGCATCGTCGAGCTTGTGACCGCCCGCGGCGAAGATCTTGATTCCGTTGTCCGGCATGGGGTTGTGTGACGCCGAGATCATCACGCCGAGATCCGCCGCATACTCACCGGTGAGATACGCGACCGCCGGTGTGGGCAGTACGCCGACAGCCACGACGTCGACACCCGCCGCGGCAAGTCCCGCGGTGACGGCGGCTTCGAGCATCTCACCGCTGGCACGCGGATCGCGCCCCACCACTGCGACCGGACGACGCCCCTCACCGCCGGGCGCCAGCACGGTCGCCGCCGCCCCGGCGAGTTGCATCGCCAATTCCACAGTCAGTCCGCCGTTCGCTGTACCGCGAACCCCGTCCGTGCCGAACAACCGGGCCATACACACGTCCTTCACGTCGAGTCTTCGAAGACAGGCCCCCCACGAGCACTGCCACCGGAATCAGAATGCACGAAAGCAGGCGCCGGTAGTGATTCTCTACCGACGCCTGCTCTCGTGGTCGAACAGATGCCGAGGCCGACTGAGTCAGCGTCGGCAACACATCAGCGCTTGGAGTACTGAGGTGCCTTACGGGCCTTCTTGAGGCCGTACTTCTTACGCTCGGTCGCACGCGGGTCACGCGTGAGGAAGCCGGCGCGCTTGAGCGACGGACGATCCTCGGGGGTGACCTCGATCAGCGCACGCGCGATGGCGAGACGCAGAGCGCCGGCCTGGCCGGACGGTCCGCCGCCGTGCAGGCGCGCGTGGATGTCGAACGACTCGCTGCGCTCGACGGTCACCAGCGGCGACTTCACGAGCTGCTGGTGCACCTTGTTCGGAAAGTAGTCCTCGATGGTGCGGCCGTTGAGCACGAACTTGCCGCTGCCGGGCACGAGGCGGACGCGAGCGACTGCCTCCTTACGGCGACCGACGGTCTGGATCGGGCGATCGAACACGATCGGCTCGACAGGTGCCTCGACGAACTCCTCGGCAACCTCCTCGACCACGTATTCGTCCGCGGCAACCTCGACGTTGTCGGCGTACTCTTCGGGGTTCACGTTCTGCTCCTCCGGCGCCGTCACTGGGCCACCTGCTTGATCTCGAACGGCACCGGCTGCTGCGCGGCGTGGGGGTGGTTCGGGCCCGCGTACACCTTCAGCTTCTTGGCGATGGCGCGGCCGAGCTTGTTCTTCGGGAGCATGCCGGTGACGGCTTTCTCCACGAGGCGGTCGGGGTTCTTCTCGAGAACCTCACCCACCGAACGAGCACGGAGACCACCCGGGTGACCGGAGTGGCTGTAGAGGAACTTGCCCTCGCGCTTGTTGCCGGAGATGGCAACCTTGTCGGCGTTGATGATGACGACGAAGTCACCACCGTCGACATGCGGGGCAAAGGTGGGCTTGTGCTTGCCGCGGAGCAGGTTCGCTGCCTGCACCGCGAGGCGGCCGAGCACCACGTCGGTGGCGTCGATGACGTGCCACTGATGGGTCACGTCGCCGGCTTTCGGTGTGTACGTAGACACAGATCTTCCTCGTCTATCGTTTCGCTGCTGGCCCGCGCGCCGCGCATAGTCGCCCTCGGCGGCCAGTTGAGACCCGAGAGACGACACTTGCCGTGCACATGGCTACGACAGCGTACGACACGCCGATCGCACACAATACCCGTCCGGCATCGATGGGGTCAAAGCGCGGCCGTCGCGCCCGCCGACGACTCCGGGCGTTCAGGAAGAACTCTGCGCTTCCCGGAAGACTCGATGTCCCGGCGGCCTCTCCACCACCGGGACGTCGTGCGATGTGCCGCTGTCTCTCACCCGGAGACTCTCAATCGGAAGCGGACATCACCGACCGGGGAAGGATCGCCCGATCGCTTGGTTGACCATCTGCATGTTCTCGCCGCCTCTCCCGACGACGATGCCGACCTCTGCCAGCACCTGATTCAGGCCGTCTATTGCCTGGTCCCAGCGCCGCTGGCAATCCAGGTATGCCCCGGCGGCCTCACCGCGCCAGCTCTCCCCCAGAGGTTTCACCTCCGCCACGATGCCGTCGAGAATCGCGGTCATCTCATTGTTCACCCCGGAGATACCGGTTCGAAGATTGGCGATACCTTCGAAGTTGTAACCCAACGGACCTTCGGACATTCAGATGCTCCTCGTCTCTATGCGGTTGCCGACCCTGGTCGGATGTTCGGTGATAGGTGCGTTCGAGCACCGAGTCGGTTCTAGCGCCGAGTCAGAACGGGCCGCTGAGCAGTGAATTGCTCGCGGCAACCTTCGCGACTTCGTTGGCGTGTTCTTCTTCTTGCGCCGCGTAGCGCTGACCGCCGTTACGGACGCGGTCGACGATCTCGAGCAGCGCATCGTCCAACTTCCTCGCGTTGTGATTCCAGCGCTCCATGATCCGTCCGAACTCGCCGCTCGCTGTTCCTGTCCAATCCGCAGACGAACTCGCAACCCTGTTGCCGAGCGCAGTCACCACGCCGGCCAGAGCCTCGCGGGAATCATCCAGTCTGTCCGCCGTCATTCCCAAGACGACCGGGTCTACTTCGAGCTGCTGCCCGCTTCCGGTTTCGCCCTCACTCATCGTGTGCCCCTCCATTGTTCTGCGTCACGGTTCACTCGTCCCCCGTTGGTCCGATCCGTTTCGCCCCTACATCTGATTCGACGCAGCCCGAACCGGATCGGTTCCGTTCCATCCGGACTACGTCGGAGTTCTCTCACATCGGCTCCACCGTGTGGACGGCCTGCTCGCATTCACTTCGGATTCCGGTCCATTCGTCGGCGAGGAACTGGCAGCCGATGGAAACCTGCAGGCCCGGCATGACTACGACCGACCACCTCACCATGGAGAACTCGTCGGGCACCTCCACGTAGGAGATGACCGGGCGGTCACCGAAGCGCGTGTCCGACTCCACATCTCGGATGACATCGCTGCGCGCCGTCGCACGGGCTGCAAGACTCCGCGCCACCGCGTCCGAATCCATCCCGTCCGCGAGGTGTGAGGACACGATCACGATCCTGCGGTCGGGGCCCGAATCCGGCAACAGCTCGGCCCTTCCCGGGTCCTGCACACCGGAATCGCGTATTCGCCAGTACGACGGGAGGTCCAGGCGTACGACACCGAGATCGATCGTGGTGAAGTCGGATGCATCCGGATCCGGCGAGGCCGTGACGGAGGCATCGTCGGTCGGTTCGGCCCGGACGGTCTCCGCGCTCTCAATACCAACCCTGTCCGCGACGGTCTCGTGGACGTCCCCATCACCCGAGATGAACACCGTCGCGACCACCACCATCATCACGAGCAGCGCTCCCGCAACCATCCACCCGAAGCGGGGTGCGCGTGACGGTTCGGGCATTGGTGCACGGACATCCTGCAGCCACTGCGCGGTCGACGACCCGGCCTCGCTCCGTGAGGCCGCGGCCCGCCCCGTGCTCGCCTCGGGTACTTCTGTGCTCGACACAAGCATTTCCGAGGCGGCCACCGGGACAACCCGAATCCCCCTCCCGATCCGCTCACCCAGCCGTCCACACAAGTCGACACCCGCGGGCTCACCCGGAATCCCCGTCACCAGCAGCACATCCGGATCGACCCGCCCGGAGACCGATTCGATCAGAGATCTGAGGCGTATCGCACCGTCGTCGGAATCCACCTCGTCGGCCTGCAGGCCCTGGTCCCTCGCAACACGGTCGATGACGGCCCGTCCGCCACGAATCGGTTCGAGCGAGGTCGCTGTGACCCCGTCCGGCATGACTTCGAGAGTCACACACCGCTCATCGGCATCCACCTCGACTGCGTCGCACGCAGCGACCGCAGCCGGAACCAGCTCCGCATTGCGCGCGACATTCCGAGCGGCGGTGTACAGCGCGTCGCGCCGCCGCGCACTCCACCTCGTCGGATGCACCGCGACGACAGTTCCGATGTTCGGGGGTGCACCGATCACGGCAGCGGCGTAACGCACCAGCCCTGTCAGCAACTCCGCGAAGTCGTCTCCTCGGTCCTCGGCGAGAACGTCGGTCGTCTCGAGCGACGCCGCCGTATCTCCGAAGACCCACCCGCCGCTCAGCCTCGCAGCGACGGCAGGCACGTGCCGGATGCGCTCGGCACGGCGCACACACACGCTGGTCGCGCCGACGTGGAGCCCGAGCACATCTGCGCTCATGACGGTTGCAGCCATGCCGTCTGAATGAGTTCGCTACCGTTGCGTCGCACGAGAATTCCGCGACCGGGCGGCATCGGACCGGGTCTCGCCGTTCCCACGAGCGCGCCTTCGTCACGACTCCCGCTCATGACCAGACCCGGAGTCGACAGTTCACGCAAGCGTGCGATGACCGGCTCGTACAGCGCGCGGCCCGCGCCACCCGCCCGCCGCGCGATGATCAGATGCAGACCGATGTCCTTCGCCTGCGGCAGATACTCGAGCAGCGGCGTCAGCGGATTCTGACCGGATGATGCGACCAGGTCGTAGTCGTCGATGATGACGAACACCTCGGGGCCGGTCCACCACGAACGGTCGCGCAATTGCTGTTGCGTGGTGTCGGCACCCGGAAGCCGACGTTCGAAGACCCCGGCGAGCTCGGTGGCCATCGCGGACAACACGGATGTGCCCGGCGCGTATCCGCCGAGATGGTCGCCTTCGACGACCCCGAGCATGGTCCGGCGATAGTCACCCATGATGATCCGTGCCTGCGCACCGGTGTTCGACTCCATGAGGCTCCGGCAGATCCCGCGGAGCAGCGCGGTCTTTCCGCAACCGGAGTCGCCGAACACCAGCAGGTGGGGGCTGTCGGTGAAGTCGAGGGCCACCGGTGCGAGCTCCGCTTCGTCGATGCCGATCGGCACACGCAGCCGCTGCGCGACCGGTGCGCTGACCGGGACCGGCCATCCGTCGGGAAGCGCAGCGAGAACGGTCGCACGGTCGATTTCCTCGGGAAGCATCCGGACCTCAGGCGCGTGGCCACCCGGAGTCGCAGCAACGATCGCAGCAACCGCCGTGGTCACGCCCTCGCCGAGATCGTCGACGCCGGAACTGCCGTCGACCCGCGGCAGTGCGGCCAGTACGTGCAGTCCGTCCCTGTCGATGCCTCGGCCGGGTCTGCCCTCGGGCACCAGCGCCGCTTTCTTGCGCCCGTATTCCGAGTCGGCCGGGTCGCCGAGACGGAGTTCGAGGCGGGTTCCGAGGTGGTCACGTAGTGCTGGGCGGACATCCCACCACCGCGGTGCGCTGATCATGACGTGAATTCCGTAGGACAACCCACGTGACGCCAGGACACCCACGCTCTGTTCGAGTGGTTCGAAGTCCTCCCGGATGCTGGGCCAGCCGTCGATCACGAGGAAGACATCGCCGAATGGGTCGCCGGAGACATGCGGCGCTCCGTCTGCGCGCAAGCGTCGCAGTGTCGCCATAGATTCGATGCCCCATTCGCCGAACTGCTGTTCTCTCCGGCGCAGCAAACCCATGAGCTCCGCGACGGTACGGCGCACCCGGTCGGCTGCCAGACGATTCGCCACGGAGCCGACGTGTGGGAGCCCTACGAGCCCGGCGAGCGTGCCGCCACCGAAATCGAGGCAATAGAACTGCACCTGCTCGGCTGTGTGGGTGAGGGCCATCGACATGATCAGGGTGCGCAGCAATGTCGATTTACCCGACTGCGGACCACCGACCACGATGGCGTTGCCTGCGGCCCCCGACAGGTCGACAACAAGGGGGTCACGACGCTGCTCGAAGGGCCGGTCGACGATCCCGATCGCTGTCCGCAGGGTCGACTGATGCAGAAGATCTCCGGTGAGAAGCGAGTGCGGCAGCACCATGTCGAGGCTCGGGGACTCGTCGAGTGGCGGCAGCCACACCTCGTGTGCGGGGGCGCCGTGTCCGCGGACCCGGCCGACCACGACGTCGAGCACACTGCGGCCGCCGTCGGACGGTGCCGGGGCGGTATCGGGGGTCGGTTCGCCGACCGGCGGCACCGGTAGGGGAACAGCACGATCGACAGGTACATCTCGTGCCGTGAACACGCGTGGACCCGGAATCCCGGCTGCTGCCGTCCGGGTGCGGCGCGCCGGACGGCCGGGCTCGTACGGTCCCGACACGTAGGCCGCATCGAAGCGCACGATCTCGGCCGAATCACACTTGAGGTAGCCGGCACCCGGCGTGGGCGGCAGACTGTAGGCATCCGGAACACCGAGAACGCTCCGGGATTCATTCGCGGAGAAGGTCTTCAAACCGATCCGGTACGACAGGTGACTGTCCAGGCCACGCAGTTTTCCTTCGTCGAGCCGCTGGCTGGCCAATAGCAGATGCATGTGCAGCGACCTGCCGAGACGACCGATCGCCGCAAAGAGATCGGCGAAGTCGGGCTGCTGGGAGAGCAGCTCGGAGAACTCGTCGACAACGATGAACAGCGCCGGCAATGGGGCGAGCGGAGCACCTGCGGCCCGCGCCTTCTCGTAGTCACCCACATTTGCGAAGTTGCCGGCCGCTCGCAGCAGCTCCTGGCGGCGGGTCATCTCGCCCTCGAGTGCATCCTTCATCCGCTCGACCATCGCGAGTTCGTCCGCGAGGTTGGTGATCACCGCTGCGACATGAGGACTCCGATCGAGCCCGAGGAAGGTCGCGCCGCCTTTGAAGTCGACGAGCACGAGATTGAGGGTGTCGGGTGAGTGCGTGGCGACGAGACCGAGTACGAGAGTCCTCAGGAACTCGCTCTTTCCCGAACCCGTGGCACCGATGCACAGGCCGTGAGGACCCATTCCGTTCTCCGCGGATTCCTTCAGGTCGATCTCGACCGGAGCGCCGTCTGCACCGAACCCGATCGGCACCCGAAGCCTGTCGCGCCCGGATCGCGGCGCCCATGCCCGGAGCGGATCGAGTCGCGCGATGTCGCCGAGTCCGAGCAGGTCCTGCCAGGTCTCGATGCTGCCCGGGTCGGCACCGTCGTCCGTGGCGAGCTGAGTGGCAGCCCGGTACGGGGCAAGTCGTCGCGCGAGCGCCTGCGATTGCGGGGCGCTGATCCCGTCGGCGTCCGCAAAGGTCTCCACCGAGCTGCCCGTTCTCGCGCCGAGGCGACCGTTCTCCGCGACGAGCTGCAACCCACGAAGTGCCGCGAGCCGCGGGGCGAACGCCGAGAGGTCCAGCAGGGTCACGGAGTCGAGCCCGTCGTCGAGGAGCCCGGATCCGGATCCGGAGACCCCACCGTCGATGACGATCAGCAGTTGTGGAACCCCTTCGACGGCGGGGGTATTGCGGACGAACCGTCCGCGTGCGGACAGGTGTACACCGAGGACCGTCTCGAGTTCGAGGACGGAACCGAACACCATGCGAGTGCTGCCCGCTCCGTCACGTGCTTCCGGGTGCTGAGCGTGCGGCAGCCACTTGACCCACTCCCACTCCGCAGCAGTGTCCGGTCCGCAGACCACCGCGACCTGGAGTACGTCGGGTGCGTGGAAGGTGCACAGGTGCCCGAGCATTGCTCGGGCCAGTTGCTGTGCCGCCTCGCGGTCGCCGCCGATACCGACCGACGCGAATCCCCGAAGCGATACGGCCGTCGGTAGTGCCGGTACCACCGAGTGCGCGCGCACGAAGCGGCGCAACGACACCGCGGCAACGGGTTCGAGATCCTCGACAGGACCGGTTTCGGGAGCGATCAGCTTGGTGGCGAGTCGCTGTCCGCCCAGGCCCACCCGCACGTGGCAGAAGTCGGCGTCGGTCGGGCGACGTTCCCACATCCGGACGGTCCCGACCAGAGTCCACAACAGCGTCGGATCCGGGTGGGTCCACTCGAGGGCCCGCCGCTGCGCCGAGCCGGTCTCGGCGACGTCGCTGCGCAGCGTGTCGAGATAGCGCAGGTAGTCCTTGCGATCCTCATTCGCCTCCGCGGTTTTCGCGCCCCCTCCGCGACCGCTGTTGGCGAGCATGCCGATCATCGACACCATCATCATCAGCGGAAAGACCAGCGCCATGGGACTTCGTGCCATACCGGAACCGAACATCAGCGCGACCATGCCGATCATCGCCGCAACCATCACCAGCGGCAGCAGCTTCATGAGCAGATTGCCCGGCGTGGCTCTCGGAATATCGGGCGGCGCCTGCAGACTCACCTCACCACCGGGTGCGCGCGGCGCGTCCCGACGCGCTCGACGCGCGAACCGTACAGTGCTCAAGTTCCCCAACCCCCCGTACACACAGACCGCCGACAGCGGCCTTCCCCCCACGGTCGTGGAAGAGTAGCGCACCGTCGCGACAGTTACATCCGTGATGATGCTGTGGGCGCTTCCGCGACGATGTCGTAATGTCTGCGTCGTCGAAAGGTCCGCGCCACCTTCGGTCGCCGGACCAGCGCGCGAACGACGGGGGAACAATTCGATGACGGCTGCACCGACGAGGCCGAACGTACCCGGTGCCGTAGCAGCACCGGAACTGTGCCGGATCACAGTGCTCACCAAACACTCCGAGGTCGATCTGGCACTGCCACTGGGCGTTCCGGTTGCCCTGCTGCTCGCGGGAATCGTCGATCTCGTGGCCGCTCATCGCCCCGACAACGAATTCGACGTCACTCCGGAACGGGTCGAGCCGGAAGCATGGAGCCTGGCCCGGATCGGCCGAGCTCCGCTCGCGGGCGCCTCGAGTCTCGACGAACTCGGAATCCGCGACGGTGAGGTGCTGATCCTCGAGGAATCGTCGTCACCGTCGTCGCCACCCTTGTTCGACGACGTGATGTACAACGTGGCGGTCGCGGGGCGCGACCGGTTGCGGCGCTGGTCCGATCGCACCGCGGCGGGAGTCGGTGCTGCGATCGCGGCGGCTGCGATCACGACCGGGTGCGGGTCGTTGCTTCTGCTGCCGTCTTCCGGTGACGAGCGGGTGTTCGCGGGGATCGCGACCGCGGCGTTGGCGCTGTTGCTCGTGACCACGGCCGCCGTCATTGCACGGGTGTATCTCGACCGGCCGATCGGACTACTGCTCGCGGTCTGCGCCGTCCCCGTTTCCTTCGTCACCGGGATGCTTCTGGTTCCCGGCGATTTCGGTGCGCCGCACCTGCTGTTGGCGACCCTCCTGACCGGCGCGGTCGGTGTGGTCACGGTGGGTGTCACGACGGTCGGACTCGCTACGTTCACCGCGATCCCGACGATTTCGGCGGTCGCGACGATCGCGCTGATCGTCGGCACCGCCACCGACGTACAGGTTCAGGCGCTCGGGGCCGGCGTCGTCGTGGCCTCGTTGCTGTTGGCGACTTTTGCCGCCCGTGCCGCCACGTTCCTCGCCCGTCTTCCCCTTCCTCCCGTTCCCGCGCCCGGAACATCCCTGGACCCTGTGGTTCCCGACCCGGACGACGAGAATCCGCCGCCCACGTTCGAGGAGCTCGAGGCGAAGACGGCGCGTGCCCGAGCTCATCTGACCGGGTGGGTGTACGCGGTGGTCGTGCTCGCGACGGCGGGTGCATGGTGCGCGGCGTGGCCGGTCCCGGATGCGGGTACCTTCTGGCCCGGTATCGCGTTGGCCGTGGCGACGGGAATCGTCCTGATGTTCCGGGGTCGCACGTATATCGGCGCCGAGCAGGCGGCTCCGATGATCGTCGGTGGTGCAATGCTCGTCCTCGGTCTTGTCGCCGGCGCCGCGCTCTTCGGAACGGTTGCTCCGCAGGCACTCTTCGGCATCACTGTCGTACTGTTCGCCGGTGCCCTGATTTTCGGGGTCGTTGTGCCCCGGCGCACCTTCACACCTGTGCAACGGCGGATCAGCGAGCTCACCGAGTACGCCGTCATTGCCACGATCGTGCCGCTGGCATGCTGGGTTGCCGGCCTCTACTCCGCGGTCCGTGGGTTGTGACTCGTCATCGACGGCTCACCCCCGCCTCACTCATCGCCACCCTGATCGTCACACTCTCCACCGTCGCGGCTGCGGGTCCGGCTTCGGCGGCTCCCCCGGTTCCCGACGGCGGACTGCTGCCCGCCGTGAGTGAACCCGCGGCCCCGGAACCCGCTGAGCAGCGAAACCTGTGCACCCAGGGCCGACCCGTCGTAGACGATCCGCAGCGACCGCTCGCACAACGCATCATGGACTTCGAACGGGTGTGGCCGCTCACGCGCGGTGCCGGTCAGGTCGTCGCTGTGATCGACACCGGGGTGAACCGGCATCCACGCCTTCCCCACCTCACCCCTGGCGGCGACTACGTCGCGACCGACGACGGTACTGTCGACTGCGACGCGCACGGAACGCTCGTCGCCGGCCTCATCGCAGCGCAGCCGGTGGAGGGTTCGGGATTCGCCGGCGGAGCTCCCGATGTCGAAGTGATCGCCATCCGCCAATCCAGTCGCAACTACTCCGACCGCTCCGCCGGAGATGAAGAGGCGGCACAGAACTCCCCCGGTTACGGTGATGTGCGCACCCTGGCATCTGCAGTGCGGCATGCCGCGGATCTCGGAGCCACGGTCATCAACATCTCCGAGGTCGCCTGCACGCTCGCGACTGAGGGGATCGCCGACGGACCCCTCGGCGCTGCAGTCCAGTACGCAACCGACGTCGAAGACGCGGTCGTGGTCGCGGCAGCCGGAAACAGGGATGTGTGCCCGGCGTGGAATCCTCCGGCTGCGAATCCGCTCGATCCGCACGCAGATCCGTGGGATTCGATCACGACGATCGCCTCCCCTGCCTGGTACGACGACTATGTGCTCACAGTCGGCTGGGTCGAAGCCGACGGCACACCGTCCGACGAGAGCGTTCCAGGGCCGTGGGTGGATGTCGCAGCGCCCGGGAGCGGCATCGTCTCCCTCGATCCGTTCTCCGACGGCCTCATCGACGCGCAGATCAGCGCCCAAGGGCCGGTACCGCTCTCGGGAACGAGCTTTTCCGCACCATTGGTCTCTGCAACGGTCGCGTTGGTGAGAGCCCGCCACCCTCACCTCGACGCGCGCGCCGTGATGGACCGCATCGAATCGACCGCCCATGCCCCGGCAGAAGGCTGGAACCCCCGGGTCGGGCACGGCGTCGTCGACCCGTTGGCCGCGGTCACCGCACCGCTGCACACGGAGCGGGACGACCCTGCGCCCCCGAAGCAGATCGCCGGTCCCACACCGGTCGATCCTCCGGACCCGACTCCGCGGCACGTCGCGTGGGGCGCTGGTGCCGCGGTCCTCGGCGTGCTCGTCCTCGCGCTGGTGGCGGCCCTACCGTTTCGAGAACGTGCGCGCCGACCACAACTCGGACGCGACCGTCATTCGCCAGTTCCGAGTGGCGCGGGTCGAGGGTCCGGGGCGACGCCGTCGTGAGCGAGTAGCGCCTCGGCACGCCCGAGCGAGGGGCCTGGCGCGAGCAGGTCGACGATCTGCCAGGGCGCTCGTGCCGGCTCTCCCTCGAGTCCGAGTGCCGTGGCGGCCTCCGCATCGGCAATGCCGTACCGGACACCGGTGTCCGCAATGTAGAACAGAGCTCCCCGACGTTCACTGTCGGGGACAACCGACGTCGTCTGCACGAATGTTCCTCGCCCCGGTGGAATGTGGACGACGTCCACGTTCGGTCCCTGCCCGTCTGCCTGTGCCGGGGCGACCGGGATCGAGTCCTGGGCGATCGGCAGGACACTACCCGCGGACAGCACCAGTTCCGATCGTCGCTGATCGTCGGGTCCTTCCCCCGGTTTCCAGGTCAGGCATCCGACGGGCCGGTCCGCAGGGTCGACAATCGTGGGCACCACTGCCGGGAACGTGTCGACCGCGAGGTGATGCACCGTCGGCGCGTCCTTGAGCGTGTCGGGCGGCACGATCGGAATCTCGGCGACGCCCTGTGAGTCCGCGGCGTGGATGATCTGCGCAGTCGCACTCGACACTTCCTGCACCCCCTCGTTCAGTACGACGTAGTAGCGCTGACCGCCAGGCTCCGCAAGTCCGACGACGGATCCGACGAGGACATCGCCGACCCCCACTCGTGGTCTACCCCCTGCGCCAGGGATCACGGGTGCGGTCAGCTCCGGAAGTTCGGGGATCGCCGCGAGCAACCCCTCACCCACAGGCCTGGCCGATCCGACATCGATGCCCAGCACCCGTGTCAGAGCACGATCCTGCGGGTCGATCTCGGCCCGTCCACCTCCGTAGACGAGGTGGTACTCACCGTCGAAGGTCATGAGCAGTGCTTCGTCGTCGTCGAGCGGCCCACCGACACCGGTGTACTCGGGCGTGCCGGCCGTCACCGCGGTGGTGACGAACTTCCGTCCACCTGCATCGACCGTGTCGCATACGGTCCAGGACAGGTCGTGGTCGACGTACGCGAGAGACGACGGCGCGCCGGGGATACCGACGAGCGGTCCCCTCGCTCGGGACTCGAGTTCTTCGTCGGCCACGACGGTGGGTTCGGCCGGGTCGTCGAGCACGAGTCGCGCGGATGCCAGATTCATCGCGGGATGGAATACCCCGTCGATCGCGACGTAGAGCGCACCGGAATCCCTGCCGACCACGAGTGTCGCGTTGCCGATCCTGTCCTGAGGCCGGAACAAGGCCAATGCGGCGCACCCTGCCAGTACCAGGCAGGCGACCACCATCCCCACCATGAGCGACCGCCCCTGCGACCGCATCGGGTCGTGGATCATGCGGACGTCGCGACGGACGAGCGCATGCTCCATCCGTCTCATCAGAAATCGGTATCCGCTCACCTGCCATCGAGTGGTGGGCTGCGATGCCATGTGTCCTCCCCCGTGCGGCACGCTCACTGCCGCAACACAGTACAGTTGTGCCTCGGGAAGCTCGGGCGGCACCCAGACGGCCGCCCGTTCGCCATCGGGGGGAATGTCGTGGATCGAACTGTGTCCGAGGTCGTGCGTGAAAGGTCCGTCGTGCAGGAACGGCCCCGGCTCGTCTCACGGCTTGTCGTGGCACAGTGCGCCGCGCTCTCCGTCTGGATCGCAGTGGCTGCGACGGGCTCCCCCTCGTGGGTGGCACCGACGGCAGCAGCTGTGGCCGGTGTACTCGTGCTCATCCGAATCCGCGGCCGCGACGCGATCGAGGTGGCGATAGCGCTGCTGCGGCACTCGTTTCCGCGTGCGCACGCGCCGGCGGAGATCCGCGATACAGCACAGTCGGACGACCGACCGGTCGGATTACGTTGGGACGGAACGTGTGTGACCGCCGTCGTCGAGGTGCTCGCTCCCGTCGGGGTCATCACACGGCTGGGACGAGATCGGGCCGACTCGTCGCAGACCCTGCCCTTGGGTGCTCTGTCCGACTGCCTGCGCCGGCACGATGTGACGCTCGACGGAATCGATGTCGTCGTCCACGGTCGGCGAGTGCTGGACGCAACCCCCGCGGGTCAGGTCTATGCGCAACTCGTCGGACCCCTGCCTGCAGCTGCGACACGCACGGTGTGGCTCGCACTACGCCTCGACGCGGCGACGTGTCCCGACGCCGTGGAGCGGCGCGGTGGCGGCACCGAAGGCGCGACCCGTACGATTACCGCATCGGCTCGGCGTGTCGTCCGAGCACTCGGTGATTCAGGTTGCACGGCAAGAATATTGACAGCCACGGAGATCCGGTCTGCTGCAGACCGGGTGACGTTCGGCGCCGATCCACTGGCGGCGGAGCGCTCTTGGCGGTACGTCCGCCTCCCCGTCGGGTACAGCACCGGGGCCGTACTCGATCCGCGGCGACTCGACGCGAGCACCCTGACCCACATCTGGACCCACCCGTCGCTGTCGTCGACGGTGACAGTGCGCATACGTCCGGGCTCCTTGGGTTCAACGCGCGTCGGGGGGCTGGTCCGGTACGCGACGCGTACCCTCGACGGTCCGGTCACGTCCGGTGCTCGCACCGTCCACGGGTGCGAGCGTGAGGCACTGCTCGCGTCTCTGCCCTATGCGACGACCGGACTCGAGGGCATCACCGATCTACGCAGCGTGAGCCGCGACCACCTCGACGGATTGGCACTGCCCGTCGCAGGCTGCGGTCAGCTGATCGGAGCGGACGAGTCGGGTCGGGCGATCGCGGTGCGCCTCACCGGCCCGGGGGTGCGCTCGGTTCACGTCGCGGGCGAGTTGTATCTCGCCCAGCAGATCGTGTTCCGCGCGGTAGCGATCGGTGCGCGCGTGGCGATCCACACCGACCGCGCCGATGCGTGGCGGCCGCTGCTGAACAGTGCTGCGTCACCGGATCGTTTGAGGATCGCCGGTGAGCATCCCGACGACCGTGAGTTCGACACCCTCGTCTTCGACGGGGTCCGGCCGTCGCGCAGGCCGCACACCGGTGCCATCCACGTGCATGCGCATCCCGATCAGTGGCCCCGCGAACGTCCCACCGTTGCCCTCGAACAACCGAACGGATCCGGCGAGCGGGTCGTGCTCACCACACACGGAAAGCGGATGACACTGACACTTGTCACCATCGCGGCCGAGTCCGCGCACATCGGGCGCCCCCGCATTCCGGAGTCCGTCCCGTCACGGTGAGCACGAGCGACGTCACTCGACTACGCACTCGAGGGTGAGCAGGGCGTCCCGGCCTCAGCCGGGATAGGGACGATCCTCCCGGCCACGCCGCACCGCGTGCACCCACCATTCGAGCTGCCGAAGCATGCGCCCGGCCGAATCGATGGCCGCACCGTCACGCGTCGTGCCGTCGGCGGCGAAGGCGTGCCTGACACGATGGAAACTCACCGACTCGCGCACCGGCACCATGTGGACCTCGACAACGACCTGCCGAAGCTGCTCGACCGCACGCAGCCCGCCGGACAGCCCACCATAGGACACGAACCCGACCGGCTTTGCGCGCCACTCGTGCTTGACACTGTCGATCGCGGTCTTCAGCGCTGCGGGATAACCGTGGTTGTACTCGGAGGTGATCACCACGAACGCCTCCGTCGCGTCGATCCGGCGCGTGAACGCCTCGACCTCGGAGCCCCCCGAAAGGTCCTGCGGCAGCGGCGTCTCCGCGAGGTCGATGATGTCGATGCCGAACTCCTGACCGTCGACCCCCGAATGGCGTCTCACCATCTCGGCGAACCAGTTCGCGACAACCGGTGCGACCCTCCCCGCGCGCACACTCGCCACGATGATCCCGAGCCGAATCGGTGCCTGCCTCTTCTGGTCCATGCCTGCGATCGTAAGGCGCCTCAGGGGGTCAGACCGTGGGTGAGCAGGGCCGCGAGTTCGCGGTAGGCCTGTGCGTCGGCGAGCCCGGTTCGCTCCGCCACTTGTCGCTGCTGGATACGCACCATGACCGTCGCGACGACATCGGCCGCGAACGCCGCGTGCACGTCACGCAGTTCGCCCGCCGCGACACCTTCCGAGATCAGCACACGCACCCGGTCGGCAGCGAGGCGGGTGTTGCGCTCGTATACCTCCCGCGCGACGGGTGTCGCGGCGATGTCGTCCATGAAGCGGGCCGATGCAGGTTCGAGTTGCCTTCCTACGGATTCGAGGTAGGCGCGGATTCGCGTCTCGGCCCCTGCGACCTCCGCGACATCTGCTTCGACGCGCTCGGTTGCACCGCGGAAGAAATGGACGGTGACGGCGTAGACGAGTCTGTCCTTGTTCTCGGCGAGGGCGTAGAGCGTCGATTTCGAGCATCGCAACCGGGCTGCGATGTCGTCCAACGTGAAGTGCGCAAATCCTTCGTCCAGGAACAGCGCGACAAGCTGGTCGAACAGTTGCGCCTGCCGTGCGGTGGTGCGCCGTGCCGCTACTCTTGCCATACTCGAAATAGTACTGCAGTATCGATATGAGTACTGTTTGTGAATCCGCCTTCTTCGAGGAGTTCTGCCGTGCCCGTCGAGCGTCTACTGCCCACCCCCGAGGCCCACGACCTGATCGACCTCACGCGCGACGTCGCCGACAAAGTGCTCGCACCCCGCGTCGTCGAACACGAACGCAATGAGACCTTCCCGGACGGCGTGTTCCCCGCGCTCGGCGCCGCAGGACTGCTCAGTCTCCCCTACCCCGAGGAGTTCGGCGGGGGCAACCAGCCGTACGAGGTGTACCTCCAGGTCCTCGAGGAACTGGGCGCACGCTGGGCAGCAGTCGCGGTCGCCGTGAGTGTGCACGGCCTGTCGTGCTTCGCCCTTGCGGCGCACGGCAACGATGAGCAGAAGAACACGTGGCTACCCGACATGCTGGGTGGCGAGACGATCGGCGCCTACAGCCTGTCCGAGCCTCAGGCCGGCTCGGACGCAGCGGCATTGACCTGCCGGGCGCAGGCCACCGACGGCGGATACCGGATCAACGGTTCGAAGGCGTGGATCACCAACGGCGGCAAGGCCGATTTCTACACCCTGTTCGCGCGGACCGCAGACACCGGCAGCAAGGGCATCTCGTGCTTCCTCGTACCCGAGGGCACCGAGGGCCTGAGCTTCGGGAGGCCCGAAGAGAAAATGGGCCTGCACGCGATCCCCACCACCTCAGCCCACTACGACGATGCGTTCGTACCCGCCGAACGCCGCATCGGCGCCGAAGGACAGGGTCTTCCCATCGCATTCAGCGCCCTCGACTCCGGACGTCTCGGCATCGCCGCCGTCGCAACCGGACTCGCTCAGGCCGCGCTCGACGAGGCAACGACATACGCCAAGGAACGCAAGGCCTTCGGCAAGGCGATCATCGACCATCAGGGTCTCGGTTTCGTCCTGGCAGACATGGCTGCCGCCGTCGATTCCGCCCGCGCCACCTACATCGACGCTGCCCGCCGCAAGGACGCAGGTCTGAGTTATTCGCGTCAGGCCTCCGTCGCGAAACTGGTCGCCACGGATGCCGCAATGAAGGTCACCACCGATGCCGTGCAGGTCCTCGGCGGATACGGTTACACCCGCGATTTCCCCGTCGAACGGTTCATGCGCGACGCGAAGATCACCCAGATCTTCGAAGGCACGAACCAGATCCAGCGACTCGTGATCGCGCGGTCGCTGGCGAGTTGACCTGCGCTGCGGTTCCCGCCGGAGGGTTGGACACCGCACACCCGCAGGCGCGACGAAACGTCTCCGCGACTATCTCGTGCACCGTGGAGGAATAGGGACGCCACGATCGGGTAGACCCACAGTGGGTGGCCGAGGCCCTCACCCCCCATCGGGGGCCGAGGTCACCCCCCTGGTGTCCGACAACGGGCCAGGATCCACGACGAAGGAGCAACGATATGGTTCTCGGCTCACTCGCTGCCACACTTGCCACTCTGCTCGCGGGTCTGGGTGTCCTACTCTGAACGTCCTCTGAACGTCCTCGACCGGATGCCCGTATCCCGGATCGCCGGGAGTACGGGCCCGAGAATGGAGATGGACGAGTCCCGTGTTAACACAGAGTCTCCTGATGCCGATGTGACCAATGACTACTGAGTCCCTCTCCCCCTGTGAGGGACTCGGAGGTCATTTTCGCCTCCGACCGGATGCGAAACCGTCAACACCTGGAGGAAACATGATTCTCGGTTCACTCGGTGCCACCCTGTTCGCGCTTCTTGCGGGTCTGGGCATCCTGCTCTGATTCCGGTCAGCGGCGTGTCACCTCTTCCGAGGGTGGCACGCCGCTGTGCACGGCCGGGGACGCTGACCAGTGATGGCCCACAGTCCGGAGTCCTGCGTCAGGCGTCGAGGGCCTCCGACAGCAACGGCCAAGATTCATGCAGCGCGTCTTCCCAGTACCCCCAGGTGTGGGTGCCCTCGATACGAGTCGAATAGGTCGCCTCGATCCCGAGCGCGTCGAGCTCGGTGCGTAGCCGGTCGGTGCACCCACTCACAGCGGTCTCGATCACCCCCAGCAGCGCCACATCCGGTATCACCGCAGGTCCGTGTTCCTGCCACGCGCCGGCCTCGTGCGCGCCGGGCAGTCCTCCGCTCGACGACACGAACACCGTCGTTCCGCGCAGCCGCTCGGCATTGCGGATCACATCCTGCTCCATCCAGTACGGACCGCCGACCGGCCCCCACATGTTCTCCACCTCACCGCCGCCGAGCCCGACGACCATCTCGACATAGCGGCTACCCACATCCGTCGAGGTCTCGGCGCAACCGCTGTACGACGCCACTGCCTGGTACAGATCCGGCGCATACTCGGCGAGCGCGAGTGCAGATGTTGCCGACATCGACACACCCGCGATCGCGTTGCTCCCGCTCGCACCGAGCACGTCGTCGACTATCGGTGGCGCTTCTTCGGTGAGGAATGTCGTCCACTGGTTACGACCCAGTTCCGGATCGTCGGCAAGCCAGTCGGTGTAGTAGCTGAATGCACCGCCGATCGGGGTGACGACGTTGACATTCTTGTCGCCGAAGAAATCGACGACATCGGTCTGCTCACGCCACGTGGCCTCGTCGACACCACCGCCGGCGCCGTTGAGCAGATACAGCACAGGGCGCGGCTCGGTGACGTCAGCGGGACGGATCACCCGGAGTTCGATCGTGCGACCCATCGCCTCGGAATGGACGAACAGGGACCAGTCGCGCGCGGAATGCCGGTCCACGCGTTCCAGTGCCACGAGACCGGAGTCGACCTCGCCGGCGACCCCGGCCGGCGGCTCATCGGCCCGACCGATGCCTGGATCGGTACCAACTGTCGCCGTCACCGCAGCCACCGCGATCGCCGCCACGATCGCACATCGTCGTCCGATCAACTTCGCGCTCCCCTTCGTCAACCGCAGCAGCCGTGCTCGATCGGCCCGCGTGTCTCCCGCGTCGCACGATTGCGCGCGGCGAGATCCTCATCGGCAGGGTAATCGACACGGACGAGTGAAAGGCCGTGAGCCGGTGCCACTGCCACGGATGCGGCGCGTTCACGCTCGCCGAGCAGGGCGGTCATCCACTCGACCGACCGGCGCCCCTCCCCCACTGCAAGCGCCGCGCCGACGAGACTGCGGACCATCGACCAGCAGAACGCGTCGGCACTCACATGCGCGGTGAGGATGTCACCGGAACGGGTCCAGTCGTAGCGCTGGAGTTCGCGGACCGTGGTCGCGCCCTCGCGCCGCTTACAGAAGGCGGCGAAGTCGTGAAGCCCCAACAAGGAACGGGACGCGCGCTGCATTTCTCCGAGATCGACGGTTTTCGGCCAGGCGACGGTGTCGCGCGCACGCAGCGGATCCGCCCCGTGCGCGGCCGTCGACACGCGGTACTCGTAATGCCGGCGGACCGCGGAGAATCGCGCGTCGAAATGCTCGGGAGCCTCCGAGATTCCGGTCACCCGGACATCCCGCGGGAGAAATCGAGCGAGCCGTCGTATCCAGCGTGACGGATCATCCGGAAGCGACACGGTCGGTACATCGACGTGCGCGACCTGGCCCGAGGCGTGCACTCCGGCATCGGTGCGACCTGCGACGGTGAGGAGCACGGGCTCCCGAACGATCGCCGACAGCTTCTCCTCGATCTCGCCGCACACCGTACGACGGCCGGGCTGGCGGGCCCACCCGGAGAAATCGGTGCCGTCGTAGGAAATATCGAGCCGGAGCCGGGTCCGATCACCGGAAACTGTGTCCGAAGCGACGAGCCCGCCGCCCTGAACAGGGACGGCGGGCTCGTTCGTTTCAGCAGATGCCGAAGCCAAGTGGACTAGTCCTTCTTGGCCTCGTCCGCCTCGGTCGCGTCAGCGGCCGTTGCGGTGGTGTCTTCGATCGCCTCGACGACGGCATCGGCGTTCTCGACCTCGGCGTCGGTGGCGTCGGCCTCGACGGCCTCCACCACGTTCTCCTCGGCAGCCGGTGCAGCCTGCGAAGCCGCGACGCGCCGAGCGCGGTCGGCCTCGGAGGAGACGGTCTTCTCACGCACGAGCTCGATGACCGCCATGGGCGCGTTGTCGCCCTTGCGCGGCATCGTCTTGATGATGCGCGTGTAGCCGCCGTTGCGGTCCTCGAACGAGGGACCGATCTCCGCGAACAGGGCGTGCACGACGTCCTTGTTGCGGATGACCTTCAGCACCTCACGACGCGAAGCCAGCGTGCCGGCCTTCGCGTGCGTGACGAGCTTCTCGGCGTAAGGGCGCAAGGCCTTGGCCTTGGCCTCGGTGGTGGTGATGCGGCCGTGCTCGAAGAGCGCGGTGGCCAGGTTGGCGAAGATCGCCTTCTGGTGCGAGGCCGACCCGCCGAAGCGGGCGCCCTTCTTGGGCTTGGGCATGATTTTCTCCTAGTAAGGACCGTGAGCTGCTACAGCTGCTCGGTCTCGGCGTAGTCCTCGTTGCCGTCGGTGTCGCCGAACCCGGCGTCGGTGTCGCTCCAAGTACCGGTGGCGGCGTCGTAGCCGGCAACGCTGCTGGGGTCGAAGGACGCGGGGCTGTCCTTCAGCGACAGGCCGAGCGAGTGCAGCTTGACCTTGACCTCATCGATGGACTTCTGACCGAAGTTGCGGATGTCGAGCAGGTCGGATTCCGTGCGTGCCACGAGCTCGCCGACGGTGTGGACACCTTCGCGCTTGAGGCAGTTGTAGGACCGGACCGTCAGGTCCAGGTCCTCGATCGGAAGTCCGAAGGAGGCGATGTGGTCGGCCTCGGCAGGCGAGGGACCGATCTCGATGCCTTCTGCTTCGACGTTCAGCTCACGAGCCAGACCGAAGAGCTCGACAAGCGTCTTGCCCGCCGAGGCGAGTGCGTCGCGTGCGGCGATCGAGTTCTTGGTCTCCACGTCGAGGATCAACCGGTCGAAGTCGGTGCGCTGCTCGACGCGGGTGGCCTCCACCTTGTACGTCACCTTGAGC
This sequence comes from Rhodococcus artemisiae, assembly GCF_036327795.1. Classification (NCBI taxonomy): domain Bacteria; kingdom Bacillati; phylum Actinomycetota; class Actinomycetes; order Mycobacteriales; family Nocardiaceae; genus Rhodococcus; species Rhodococcus artemisiae. Next base: position 23,618 of record NZ_JAUTXY010000027.1, on the reverse strand, counting down.
ACCGGCGAGTAGATCGAGTCGACCGGGATACGGCCGATCTCGGCACCGGATGCCTTGTTCTGGACGGCGGGGACGTAACCGCGACCGCGCTCGACGACGAGCTCGACCTCCAGCTTGCCCTTGTCGTTCAGAGTGGCGATGTGCAGATCGGGGTTGTGGATCTCGACACCGGCCGGCGGAACGATGTCCGCTGCGGTGACGACGCCCGGGCCCTGCTTGCGGACGTACATGGTGACCGGCTCGTCCTCTTCCGAGCTGACCACGAGGCCCTTGAGGTTCAGGATGATGTCGGTGACATCCTCCTTCACACCCGGAACCGTGGTGAACTCGTGGAGCACGCCGTCGATACGAATGCTGGTGACGGCGGCACCGGGAATCGAGGAGAGCAGGGTGCGGCGAAGCGAGTTGCCGAGCGTGTAGCCGAAGCCGGGCTCGAGCGGCTCGATGACGAACTTCGACCGATTGTCGGCGAGGACCTCTTCGGTCAGCGTGGGTCGCTGCGAGATGAGCATGAGTTGCCTCCTTGTGGGCGTCCGCTATTTGACGCCCTAGTGGTGGTGTGGTGTCCTCCCGCCCCAGCAGGGCAGGAGGACACCACGGCACGAAGTGCCCTGATGGCAGAGCACGAAGCTCTGCTGCAGAACACGAAGCGCTCTTACTTCGAGTAGTACTCGACGATGAGCTGTTCCTGCAGCGGGATCTCGATCTGCGCGCGCTCGGGCAGCTGGTGGACCAGCACCCGCAGACGCGGACCGACGACCTGCAGCCACGCAGCGACCGGGCGCTCGCCCTGGGTCTCACGCGCGATCTGGAACGGCAGCGTGCTCAGCGACTTCTCGCGGACATCGATGATGTCGTACTGGGAGACGCGGTAGCTCGGGATGTCGACCTTCTTGCCGTTGACCAGGAAGTGTCCGTGGGACACCAACTGGCGGGCCTGGCGACGGGTGCGCGCGAGGCCGGCACGGTAGACGACGTTGTCCAGACGCGACTCGAGGATCGTCAGCAGAACCTCACCGGTCTTACCGGGGCGGCTGGCTGCTTCCTCGTAGTAGCGGCGGAACTGCTTCTCCATGATGCCGTAGGAAAAGCGGGCCTTCTGCTTCTCCTGCAGCTGGAGCAGGTACTCGCTCTCCTTGATCCGCGCGCGGCCGTGCTGGCCGGGCGGGTAGGGGCGACGCTCGAATGCCTGGTCGCCTCCGACCAGGTCGACGCGGAGACGCCGCGACTTACGTGTAACGGGACCGGTATAACGTGCCATGACTTAGAACCTTTTCCTTTCCCGTTGTTAGACGCGACGACGCTTGGGCGGGCGGCAGCCGTTGTGCGGCTGGGGGGTGACGTCGGAGATCGTTCCGACCTCGAGGCCGGCGGCCTGGAGGGAGCGGATCGCGGTCTCGCGGCCCGAACCCGGGCCCTTGACGAAGACGTCGACCTTCTTGACGCCGTGCTCCTGCGCCTTGCGGGCAGCATTCTCGGCGGCGAGCTGCGCGGCGAACGGCGTCGACTTGCGCGAGCCCTTGAATCCGACGTGGCCCGAGGACGCCCAGGAGATCACATTGCCCTGGGGATCCGTGATCGAGACGATCGTGTTGTTGAAGGTGCTCTTGATGTGAGCTGCGCCGTGCGGGACGTTCTTCTTGTCCCTACGCCGTGCCTTCTGGGTCTTCTTCGGACCGGCGGTGCGTGACTTGGGAGGCATTACTTCTTCTTTCCTGCGACGGTGCGCTTCGGGCCCTTACGGGTACGAGCGTTGGTCTTGGTGCGCTGTCCACGCACGGGCAGACCACGACGGTGTCGCAGGCCCTGGTAGCAGCCGATCTCGATCTTGCGACGGATGTCCGCCTGGACCTCGCGGCGGAGGTCACCCTCGACCTTGTAGCTGTCCTCGATGTACTCGCGGAGCTTCGAGAGGTCTTCGTCGGACAGATCCTTGCTGCGCAGGTCCGGGCTGACGCCGGTTGCCTCGAGGATCTCCTTGGAACGGGTACGGCCGATGCCGTAGATGTATGTGAGTGCGATCTCCATCCGCTTCTCGCGGGGAAGATCAACACCTGAGAGACGTGCCATGTGGCATTCCTATTCGGTGTGCGGAGGTCTGCTCCCAGCCCGTCCCCTGCGTAAGAAACTGTGTAGTGACAAACACAGTGGGGCCCCGGCCTCCGAACCGGGGGTGTATCGCACAGCTCCTCGACGAATCGAGGATCGTGACCGTGCGACTGGTACTGGAAGGTCTTCTTGCTTGTTGCCAAGCAGATCTTCGCGAGGAAGGTCGATCTAGCCCTGACGCTGCTTGTGACGCAGGTTCTCGCAGATCACCATGACCCGACCGTTACGACGGATCACCTTGCACTTCTCGCAGATCTTCTTGACGCTAGGCTGAACCTTCACGTGCGTCCGATCTCCTGTATGTGCGCCTCCGGACACGACGCAAGTCCTTCCGGAGACAGGTTTTTCCCCGACCGTGCGGCCGGGGAAGTCTGTTACTTGTAGCGGTAGACGATGCGTCCACGCGTGAGGTCGTAGGGCGAAAGCTCCACGACAACCCGGTCCTCGGGAAGGATACGAATGTAGTGCTGCCGCATCTTGCCGCTGATGTGGGCCAGCACTTTGTGGCCGTTCTCCAGCTCGATGCGGAACATCGCATTGGGAAGCGGTTCGATGACCCGACCCTCGACCTCGATTGCGCCGTCCTTCTTAGCCATATCCTCCGCGATCCGTTGTTCGACGTGTGGTTGCATCGGCATCCGATACCGTGACGCTCGGCATCCCCGGAATCCCTTTGCGAAGACCATGTCGACGCAGACCGACCGGAGCGCAGCGCGCACCACCGATCAATATTACGGGAAGTTCATCACCAGGCCAAATGGCATCGATGTTAGGAGGCACACGTGCGTGCGCTGGTTCAACGGGTCACCACCGCGGCCGTCGCAGTCGACGGAGTAGAGGTCGCGCGGATCACGCCCCCGAACCGTGGCCACGGATTGCTCGTCCTCGTCGGCGTCACCCACGACGACGACTCAGCGAAGGCCGCGACTCTTGCACGCAAGGTCTGGACGATGCGGATCCTCGAGCACGAGAAATCCGCGGCGGATCTGAACGCTCCGCTGCTGGTCGTCAGCCAATTCACCTTGATGGCGGACACGAGGAGGAGCCGGCGCCCGTCATGGTCGGCGGCGGCGCCCAGGCCGGTGGCCGAACCCTTGATCGACGAGTTCACGTCGGCGCTGCGCACACTCGGCGCGCATGTCGAATCGGGGGTCTTCGGCGCCCACATGGAAGTGAGCCTCGTCAACGACGGCCCGGTGACCCTGCTGGTCGAGGTGTGACTCGCCCCGCTACTCGGGACGGATGGTGAGGATCCTCGGACCGTCCTCGGTGACAGCGACGGTGTGCTCCCAGTGTGCGGCACGGCTGCCGTCGGTGGTCACCACGGTCCACTCGTCCTCGAGGACGACCGTCTCGTACGTGCCGAGTGTCAACATCGGCTCGATCGCCAGGACCGAACCCACGACGAGCTGCGGGCCCTTTCCCGGCTTGCCCTCGTTGGGAAGAAACGGATCCATGTGCATCTCGCGGCCGATGGCGTGCCCACCGTAACCGTCGACGATGCCGTACGGGCGACCGTGCAGACGCTCCGCGGCGTGCGTGCCCTCTTCGATGGCGTGGGACACGTCGGTGAGACGGTTACCCGCGATCATCGCGGCGATGCCCGCCTCCATCGACAGGCGCGTGGCGTCGCTCAGGTCGGAGTCGGCAGCGGACAATTCCCCCACCCCGAAACTCCACGCCGAGTCACCGTGCCATCCGTCGAGGATCGCTCCGCAGTCGATCGACACCAGATCGCCCTCGGCGAGAATGTCGTCAGCCGACGGGATACCGTGCACCACCCTGTCGTTGACCGACGAACAGATCGAGCCCGTGAAGCCGTGGTACCCCAGGAACGACGGAACGGCGCCCGCATCGCGGATCACCGCTTCCGCCACCCGGTCGAGTTCCAGGGTGCTCACGCCCGGTTTCGCCGCATCCCGCACCGCGACGAGCGCGGCACCCACAATGGCACCCGCGGCTGCCATCGCATCCAGTTCGCCTGAAGTGCGGAACGGAACCACTTTGCGCTTGCGCCCGAAACCCATACCCGAATTCCTGTGTCTACTTGCCGAGCGCAGCGAGGGCGCGCGCGTTGATTTCCTCGACCTCACCGACAGCGTCCACGGTGATGAGGACATCTGCATAGTGGTCGAGCAACGGTGCTGTCTCTTCGCGGTAGACCCGGAGACGATTGCGGATGACGTCCTCGGTGTCGTCGGCACGGCCGCGAGCAAGCATGCGCTCGACGACGATGTCCTCGTCGATGACGAACGACAGCACACCGTCGAGAGCGGTGTCCAGGTTCTTCAGAATGCTGGCGAGCTCCTCTGCCTGCTCGACGCTACGGGGGAACCCGTCCAGAAGGAATCCGTTCGCAGCGTCGGGCTCCGCAAGCCGCTCACGCACCATGTTGTTGGTGATCTCCGCGGGGACGAGGTCTCCGGCGTCGATGTACTTCTTGGCTTCCAAGCCGAGCGCAGTGCCCTGACCGATATTGGCGCGGAACAGATCACCGGTCGAGATGGCGGGAACGCCGAGCTTCTCGGACAGGATTGCGGCCTGTGTGCCTTTGCCGGCACCGGGAGGACCGAGGAGTACAAGTCTCACTTGAGGAACCCTTCGTAGTTGCGCTGCATCAATTGACTTTCGATCTGCTTGACAGTGTCCAGCGCGACACTGACGAGAATGAGCACCGCTGCGCCGCCGAAGATGCTGCTGGCGGTCTGGCCTCCCGACAGGAAGAAGTTCGGAAGTACTGCGATGAGACCGAGATAGATCGAGCCCGGAACCGTGATGCGGTTGAGCACAAAGCTGAGGTATTCAGCGGTCGGCCGGCCCGGCCGGATGCCCGGGATGAAGCCGCCGTACTTCTTCATCTCGTCGGCGCGTTCCTCCGGATTGAACGTGATGGCCACGTAGAAGAACACGAAGAAGACGATCAAACCGAAGTACAGCGCGATGTAGACCGGGTTGTTCGGATTGACGAGATATTCGTTGATGATGCGCTGCCACCAACTCGGCTCCGGATTGGTGGTCGCACCGGTGAGCTGAGCGATCAGGTTGGGCAGATACAGCAACGACGACGCGAAGATCACCGGGATGATGCCGGCCTGGTTGACCTTCAACGGCAGATACGTCGACGAGCCGCCGTACATGCGGCGACCCACCATGCGCTTGGCGTACTGCACCGGGATACGACGCTGCCCCTGCTCGACAAAGACGACGCCGGTGATCAGCAGCAACGCCACGACCAGCACGATCGTGAAGACGAGACCGCCGCGGGATTCGAGGATCGTTCGTCCTTCGGACGGCAGCGCAGATGCGATACCGGCGAAGATCAGGATCGACATACCGTTGCCGACACCGCGTTCGGTGATCAGCTCGCCGAACCACATCACGACTGCAGCGCCTGCTGTCATGACGAGGACGATGACGACCATGCTGAACACGCCGTCATCGGCCAGGATCGGCTCCGCACAGCCCTGCAGCAGCTGACCTCGGGCGGCAAGCGCCACGATGCCGGTCGCCTGCAGGACGGCCAGCGCCACGGCCAGATATCGCGTGTACTGCGTCATCTTGGCCTGACCCGCTTGGCCCTCCTTGCGGAGTTCCTCGAATCTGGGGATCACGACGGTGAGCAGCTGCACGATGATGCTCGCGGTGATGAACGGCATGATGCCGATGGCGAACACCGACAGCTGAAGGAGGGCACCGCCCGAGAACAGATTGATCAGGGAGTAGATGCCGGCTTGTTCGCTGCCGGCGAGCTGGTCGACACACGCCTGGACGTTGCCGTAGTCGACGCCCGGGGACGGCACCGAGGCGCCGAGTCGGTACAGAGCCACCAGCCCGAGGGCGATGAGGATCTTCCGCCTCAGGTCCGGTGTCCTGAGGGCCGAGACGAAGGCGGAAAGCAAGAATCCTCCTGGCAGGCCGATCGGGAGCGACAGACCGGATAGGTCCGTCGGACAGTAGACAACTCTAGAACTCTAACAGTGTGCACCCCGGCGGCCACCGGCCAGGATCGCCGATGGGGACGACGCAGAGGGTGCAACGCGCTGCAAATACGTCACAAGCGTACGGCAGCACAGACATACGCGAACGGCCGCGGTGCAGTCATCGACTACACCGCGGCCGTTCGTCAGCCGTGATTCATGCAGGTCCGAACCGGTCAGGCCAGTTCGGTTGCGGTGCCACCGGCAGCGGCGATCTTCTCCTTGGCGGAGCCGGAGAACTTGTTCGCGGAAACCTGGACGGCAACCGTGATCTCGCCCTCGCCGAGGACCTTGACGAGCTGGTTCTTGCGAACCAGGCCGTTGGCCACAAGCTCGTCGACGCCGATCTGGCCACCCTCCGGGAAGACCCGGGCGATGTCGCTGACGTTGACGACCTGGTACTCGGTGCGGAATGCGTTCTTGAAGCCCTTGAGCTTCGGCAGACGCATGTGCAGGGGCATCTGGCCACCTTCGAAGGCTGCCGGGACGTTCTTACGCGCCTTGGTGCCCTTCGTACCGCGACCAGCGGTCTTGCCCTTGGAACCCTCACCGCGTCCGACGCGGGTCTTGTCCGTCTTCGCGCCCGGGGCCGGGCGCAGGTGATGCAGCTTGATGGTCATTCTCAGACCTCCTCAACGGTCACGAGGTGACGCACCACGTTGATCAAGCCACGGTTCTGCGAGTTGTCCTCGCGGACCACCGACTGGCGGATCTTCCGCAGGCCGAGGGTGCGCAGGCTGTCACGCTGATTCTGCTTGGTACCGATGGTGCTCTTGATCTGGGTGATCTTCAGCTCTGCCATTACTTCACGCTCCCAGCAGCAAGTGCACGGGCGCGAAGCATGCCGGCGGGAGCGACGTCCTCGAGGGGGAGGCCACGGCGAGCCGCAACTTCCTCCGGACGCTGCAGGCCCTTGAGAGCTGCAACCGTCGCGTGCACCACGTTGATGGCATTGTCGGAGCCGAGGGACTTCGACAGGATGTCGGAGATGCCCGCGCACTCCAGCACGGCGCGCACAGCGCCACCGGCGATCACACCGGTACCGGGGGAAGCCGGACGCAGCAGGACGACGCCTGCAGCAGCCTCACCCTGAACCGGGTGGGTGATGGTTCCGCCGATGAGCGGAACGCGGAAGAAGTTCTTGCGAGCTTCCTCGACACCCTTGGTGATGGCCGCGGGAACTTCCTTGGCCTTGCCGTAGCCGACGCCGACCACGCCGTTGCCGTCTCCGACGATCACCAGCGCGGTGAAGCTGAAGCGACGGCCGCCCTTGACGACCTTCGACACTCGGTTGATCGAGACGACACGCTCGATGTGGTTCGACCGCTCGGCAGCGTTGCCGCCGCGCGAGTCACGATCGCGGCGGTCGCCGCGACCACCACGGTTGTCCCCGGTGTTGGGGCCATTCTGTCCGGCGGGGCCGCTTCCGCCGTCACGCCGCTGACGTCCCGGCATCAGACGTTCCTTCCGTTAGCAAAGATGATCATCAGAACTTCAGCCCGCTCTCGCGTGCTGCGTCCGCGAGGGCCGCAATGCGGCCGCTGTACGTGTGTCCACCGCGGTCGAAGACCACGGATTCCACGCCGGCAGCCTTCGCGCGCTCGGCGATCAGCTGTCCGACCTTGGCGCCGCGCGCCTTCTTGTCGCCCTCGAGCGCACGCACGTCGGCCTCGATGGTCGACGCAGCGGCAACGGTCGTGCCGGTGAGGTCGTTGATGACCTGCACGTGCATGTGGCGCGACGAGCGGTTGACGACGAGACGCGGACGCTCTGCCGTTCCGGCGATCTTCTTGCGGAGGCGGAAATGACGACGCGTCTTCGACAGCCGACGCGTCGTGGACGCATCCTTGCCGCGCGGGATCCGCTTGGCCTTCTGGTTCTCGGTCTGGCTCATGATCACTTACCCGTCTTTCCGACCTTGCGACGGACCTGCTCGCCCTCGTAGCGGATGCCCTTGCCCTTGTACGGGTCGGACTTACGCAAACGGCGGACGTTGGCCGCGATCTGGCCGACCTGCTGCTTGTCGATACCCGCAATCGAGAACTTCGTGGGTGACTCGACGGCAAAGGTGATGCCTTCGGGGGCCTCGATGAGCACCGGGTGGCTGTAACCGAGCGAGAACTCGAGGTCCTTGCCCTTGAGCGCCACGCGGTAGCCGACGCCGAAGATCTCCATCTTGATGGTGTAGCCCTCGGTCACACCGACGATGAGGTTCTGCACCAGGGTCCGCGACAGACCGTGCAGCGCACGGCTGCGACGCTCGTCGTTGGGGCGGTTGATGTTCAGTGCCCCGTCGTCGCCCTTGGCAACGGTGATGGGCTCAGCGATCGTCAGCGACAGGTTGCCCTTGGGGCCCTTCACTGCGACGTTCTGGCCATCGATGTTCACCTCGACGCCCGAGGGAACTGCAACGGGGAGTTTTCCGATTCGCGACATTGTGGTGGCCTCCCTTACCAGACGTAGGCGAGGACTTCCCCGCCTACTCCCTGCTTGGCCGCCTGGCGATCGGTGAGCAGACCGGAGGACGTGGAGATGATCGCCACGCCGAGTCCGCCCAGGACCTTGGGCAGGTTGGTGGACTTCGCGTACACGCGAAGGCCGGGCTTCGAAACGCGACGCACGCCGGCGAGGCTGCGCTCACGGGAAGGCCCGTACTTGAGGTCGACGACGAGGGTCTTGCCCACCTCGGCGTCCTCGGTGCGGTAGTCGGAGATGTAGCCCTCGCGCTTGAGGATCTCGGCGATGTTCACCTTGATCTTCGATGACGGGAGCTTGACCTCGTCGTGGAACGCCGTGTTGGCGTTACGCAGACGTGTCAAGAAGTCTGCGATGGGGTCGGTCATGGTCATGGTCTGACCTGTACACCTTTCTCGGAGCGGTTCCCATGCAACACCGGGAGGACCCGGCCGTGGGCCTGCAGCGAATTTGGTTTCAATGCGAGCCGGCCCGGAGCGGGCCGACCCCTGACAGCGTGATGGTGGGCGGAGGCACGAGGCGCTCCGCCCACCCGCTCACGTCACCAGGAGCTCTTGTGAACTCCCGGAAGCTCACCGGCGTGTGCCATCTCACGGAGGCAGACGCGGCAGAGGCCGAACTTGCGGTACACCGCGTGCGGACGACCGCAACGCTGGCAGCGCGTGTAGGCGCGGACCGCGAACTTGGGCTTCTTGTTGGCCTTGTTGACCAGTGCCTTCTTAGCCATGGGCTCAGTTCTCCTTGAACGGGAAGCCGAGGTGCTTGAGCAGGGCACGGCCTTCTTCGTTGTTGGTAGCGGTGGTCACGACAGTGATGTCCATGCCGCGCGGGCGGTCGATCTTGTCCACATCGATCTCGTGGAACATCGACTGCTCGTTCAGGCCGAACGTGTAGTTGCCGTTGCCATCGAACTGGTTGCCGTTCAGGCCACGGAAGTCGCGGATACGGGGAAGTGCGATGGACACGAGACGGTCCAGGAACTCCCACATGCGATCGCCGCGCAGCGTGACGCGCGCACCGATGGGCATACCCTCGCGAAGCTTGAACTGCGCGATGGACTTACGGGCCTTGCGGATCTCCGGCTTCTGACCGGTGATCAACGCGAGGTCGTTGACCGCACCGTTGATGAGCTTCGCGTCGCGGGCAGCGTCGCCGACACCCATGTTGACGACGACCTTCACGACGCCGGGGATCTGCATGACGTTCGCGTAGGCGAACTCCGCGTTCAGCGCGTCACGGATCTCCGCACGGTAGCGGGTCTTCAGACGCGGCTGGATCTTGTTCTCGGTGGTGGTCATGTCAGATGTCCTTCCCGTTCTTCCGGGAAATCCGAACGCGCTTGCCGGTTTCCTCATCGGTCCGGTAGCCCACACGAGTGGGGTTTCCGTCCGAGTCGACGACCGCAACGTTGGAAACGTGGATCGGGGCCTCCTGCGTCACGATGCCGCCCGAAGAGGCGCCACGCTCGTTGGCCGAGACCGCGGTGTGCTTCTTGATCCGGTTCACGCCCTCGACGAGGACACGGTTCTCGCGCGGGAAGGCAGCGATGACCTTGCCCTTCGCGCCCTTGTCCTTGCCCGAGATGACGAGCACGGTGTCGCCCTTGTGCACCTTCATCACAGCACCTCCGGAGCGAGCGAGACGATCTTCATGAACCGCTTGTCGCGAAGCTCGCGACCGACGGGTCCGAAGATGCGGGTGCCGCGCGGATCGTTGTCACCCTTGATGATGACTGCGGCGTTCTCATCGAACTTGATGTACGAGCCGTCCGGCCGACGGCGCTCCTTGGCGGTGCGCACGATCACGGCCTTGACGACATCGCCACGCTTGACGTTGCCGCCGGGGATGGCGTCCTTGACGGTGGCGACAATGATGTCACCGATACCGGCGTAGCGACGGGACGAACCACCGAGAACGCGGATGCAGAGAATCTCCTTGGCACCCGTGTTGTCGGCGACGCGCAGTCGCGACTCCTGCTGGATCACTTACGTCTCCTTGACCTGGATTGGTATGTACGTCAGATTTCCGACCTGGACGTACGCGGTCGTCGGCTGCTCACGGCGCACGCGCGAAAGACACACGGGTCCCGCGAAGCAACCCGTCCAGAGTAGGCCATATACCGCACCCAGGGCAAATTAGCGAACTGTGAGCTCGCCCCCGGCGCCGGATCCAGGTGTGTCGCACGATACTTCGCGCACCCACCCGCACTCCGAACACGAACTCGGCCCGGCATCCGAAATGGATGCCGGGCCGAGGACTTTCGTCACACGAGGTGTTGAAGGCCTACTTGGCCTTCTCGAGCACCTCGACCAGACGCCAGCGCTTCGACGCCGACAGCGGACGGGTCTCCATCAGCTGCACGCGATCGCCGACGCCGGCGAGACCGTTCTCGTCGTGTGCCTTCACCTTGGTGGTACGGCGAATGATCTTGCCGTACAGCGGGTGCTTCACACGATCCTCGAGCTCGACCACGATGGTCTTTTCCATCTTGTCCGAGACGACGTAGCCGATGCGGACCTTGCGGCTCGCGCGCTCTTCGTTCTGGGTCACTGCCTTTTCCTCACTCATGCCACGTCACCCGCATCCGGGCCGGTGGCCAGACCGAGCTCACGCTCGCGCAGAACCGTGTAGATACGAGCGATCTCGTTACGCACGGTGCGCAGTCGTCGGTTGTTGTCCAGCTGACCGGTAGCCATCTGGAAGCGGAGGTTGAACAGCTCTTCCTTGGACTCACGAAGCTTCGAGGTCAACTCTTCCTCGGTGAGCTCGCGGAGTTCTGCGGCGGGGGTTTCGGTAGCCATCAGAACTGCTCCTCCCTCGTCACGATCCGGCACTTGCACGGGAGCTTGTGCATCGCACGGCGCAGGGCCTCACGAGCAATCTCCTCGTTCGGGTAGCTCATCTCGAACAGCACGCGACCGGGCTTGACGTTCGCGACCCACCACTCGGGCGAACCCTTACCGGAACCCATGCGGGTTTCGGCCGGCTTCTTGGTGAGCGGGCGATCCGGGAAGATGTTGATCCAGATCTTGCCGCCACGCTTGATGTGCCGGGTCATGGCGATACGAGCGGCTTCGATCTGCCGGTTCGTGATGTAGGCCGGCTCGAGAGCCTGGATGCCGTACTCGCCGAAGGCGACCTGGGTGCCGCCCTTGGCGTTACCCGAACGGCTCGGATGGTGCTGCTTGCGGTGTTTGACCCGCCGGGGGATCAACATTGCGTCAGCCCTCCTTGTTCTCTGCCGAAGCCGGGGCGTCGGCTGCCCGTCCCGCTTCGGTGCTCGTCGCGGTGGTGCCCGAAGCGCCGGAACGACGCGGGCGGCTCGGACGCTCACGGCGCGGGCGGTCAGCGGGAGCAGCTGCAGCAGCAGCGAGCTCACGACGGCCACCGACGATGTCGCCCTTGTAGATCCAGACCTTCACGCCGATGCGACCGAAGGTGGTCTTCGCCTCGTAGAGGCCGTAGTCGATGTCCGCGCGCAGCGTGTGCAGCGGGACGCGACCTTCGCGGTAGAACTCCGAGCGCGACATCTCGGCGCCACCGAGGCGGCCCGAGCACTGCACGCGGATGCCCTTGACGTTGGGCTGACGCATTGCCGACTGAATGGCCTTGCGCATCGCCCGGCGGAACGCCACGCGGTTCGAGAGCTGCTCCGCGACGCCCTGCGCCACCAGCTGAGCCTCGGACTCGGCGTTCTTGACCTCGAGGATGTTGAGCTGAACCTGCTTGCCGGTCAGCTTCTCGAGCTCGGCGCGGATGCGATCGGCCTCGGCGCCGCGGCGGCCGATGACGATGCCCGGACGTGCGGTGTGGATGTCCACACGCACACGATCGCGAGTGCGCTCGATCTCGACCTTCGCGATACCTGCACGCTCGAGGCCGGAGGCCAGGAACTTACGGATCGCGACGTCTTCTTTCACGTAGTCCGCGTACTGCTTGTCTGCGTACCAACGCGACTTCCAGTCGGTGGTGATGCCCAGACGGAAGCCGTGCGGGTTGATCTTCTGGCCCACTACTGAGCTCCCTTCCGGCGGTTACGAGACGAGTTCGAGCCGATGCTCTCCACGATCACGGTGATGTGGCTCGACCGCTTGCGGATACGGAACGCGCGACCCTGCGCACGCGGCTGGAACCGCTTGAGGGTTGCGCCCTCGTCCACATACGCCGTCGCAACAACGAGCGTGCTGGGGTCGAGGTTCAGGTTGTTCTGCGCGTTGGCAGCTGCCGAGGCGATCACCTTGGCGACCGGCTCCGCCGCGGCCTGCGGCGCGAACTTCAGGATTGCGAGGGCTTCCTCGACGGACTTTCCGCGGACGATGTCGACGACGCGGCGCGCCTTCATCGGGGTCACACGCACGTGGCGCGCAACAGCCCGAGCGCTCGGGTTTGTGGTTTCAGTACTCATCGACGCTTGCTCTTCCGGTCGTCCTTGATGTGGCCCTTGAACGTACGGGTCGGTGCGAATTCACCGAGCTTGTGGCCGACCATCGAATCCGAGACGAACACCGGAACGTGCTTGCGTCCGTCGTGGACGGCAAACGTGTGACCGATGAAGTCCGGCAGAATCGTGGAACGGCGCGACCAGGTCTTGATGACCTGCTTGGTGCCCTTCTCGTTCTGGACGTCAACCTTCGCCAGGAGGTGGTCGTCGACGAACGGGCCCTTCTTGAGGCTGCGTGGCATTCTCTAACTCCCTCCTTGACTAGCGCTTTTTACCGGTACGGCGGCGACGGACGATGAGCTTGTCGGACGCCTTGTTCTTGCGGGTGCGGCCTTCGGGCTTGCCCCACGGGCTGACCGGGTGGCGGCCACCCGAGGTCTTGCCCTCGCCACCACCGTGCGGGTGGTCGACGGGGTTCATGACCACACCACGGACGGTCGGGCGCTTGCCCTTCCAGCGCATACGGCCGGCCTTGCCCCAGTTGATGTTCGACTGCTCGGCGTTGCCGACCTCGCCGACGGTTGCGCGGCAGCGCACGTCGACGCGACGGATCTCGCCGGACGGCATACGCAGCGTGGCGTAGGTGCCTTCCTTACCGAGGAGCTGGATGCTCGCGCCGGCCGAACGGGCCATCTTGGCGCCGCCACCGGGACGCAGCTCCACCGCGTGGATGGTGGTACCGGTCGGGATGTTGCGCAGCGGCAGGTTGTTGCCCGGCTTGATGTCGGCCGTCGGGCCGGACTCGATCGGAGCGCCCTGCACCAGGCCCTTGGGGGCGATGATGTAGCGCTTCTCGCCGTCCACGTAGTGGAGCAGCGCGATGCGGGCGGTGCGGTTGGGGTCGTACTCGATGTGAGCGACCTTGGCCGGGATGCCGTCCTTGTCGTTGCGACGGAAATCGATCAAGCGGTATGCGCGCTTGTGTCCGCCACCCTTGTGCCGGGTCGTGATACGACCGTGCGCGTTACGACCACCGCGACCGTGCAGCGGGCGGATCAGCGACTTCTCGGGCGTCGACCGAGTGATCTCGGCGAAGTCCGACACACTGGCGCCACGACGGCCCGGCGTTGTCGGCTTGTACTTACGGATTGCCATGAGTCTTCTCGTCCTCTATCTCTCGCGAGTTCCGGCGCCTAGGCGACCGGGCCTCCGAAGATCTCGATGGGCTTGCTGTCGGCGGTCAGGGTCACGAGCGCGCGCTTGGTGTCCTTGCGCTTGCCGTAACCGAACCGCGTCCGCTTGCGCTTGCCCTGACGGTTGGCGGTGTTGACGCTGCTCACCTTGACGCCGAAGATCTTCTCGACGGCAATCTTGATCTGCGTCTTGTTCGAGTCCGGGTGGACCAGGAAGGTGTAGGTGCCCTCCTCCATCAGCCCATAGGACTTCTCGGAGACGACGGGAGCCAGCAGGATGTCGCGCGGGTCGGCGATCGTGCTCACTTGCTCTCCTCCTTGACTTCCTGAGCCGACTCGGCCGGCCCGTGGATGAACGCGTTGAGCGCCTCGACGCTGAACACGATGTCGTCGCTGTAGAGGACGTCGTAGGTGTTCAGCTGATCGGGTGCGAGTGCGTGGATGTTCTGCAGGTTCTGCACGCTCTTCCACGCGGCGACGTCTGCACGGCCGACCACCAGGAGCACCTTCTTGCGCTCGGTGAGCTCACCGAGGAAGGCGCGCGCCGACTTCGTCGACGGGGTCTGACCCGCGACGAGCTCGGTGATCACGTGGATGCGCTCGTTGCGCGCCCGGTCGGAGAGGGCACCGCGCAGGGCGGCTGCCTTCATCTTCTTGGGCGTCCGCTGGCTGTAGTCGCGCGGCTGCGGGCCGTGGACCGTGCCGCCGCCGACGAACTGCGGTGCACGGGTCGAGCCCTGACGTGCGCGGCCGGTGCCCTTCTGGCGGTACGGCTTACGGCCGCCGCCACGGACCTCTCCGCGGGTCTTGGTCGAGTGCGTGCCCTGGCGTGCGGCAGCGAGCTGCGCGACAACCACCTGGTGCAGCAACGCGATGTTCGCCGGGGCGTCGAAGATCTCAGCGGGGAGATCGACGGTGCCGGTGGTCTTGCCACCTGCAGCCTTGACGTCCAGCGTCAGCTTGGTTGCGGTCTCGGTGCTGGTCATGCCCGTGCACCACCCTTCACTGCAGTCTTGACGATCACGAGGCCGCCCTTGCGGCCGGGGATCGCGCCCTTGATAAGCAGCAGACCGTTCTCGGCGTCCACCTTGTGGACGGAGAGGTTCTGCGTCGTGACGCGGTCGCTACCCATACGGCCGGACATGCGCGTGCCCTTGAAGACACGGCCCGGGGTGGCGCAGCCACCGATGGAACCGGGACGACGGTGCACAGCCTGCGCACCGTGCGAAGCGCCCTGACCGGAGAAGCCGTGACGCTTCATGGTGCCGGCGAAGCCCTTGCCCTTGGAGGTGCCCGTGATGTCGACGAATGCGCCGTCCTCGAACACCTCTGCGGTCAGTTCCTGGCCGACCTCGTACTCCGAGGCGTCCTCGACACGGAGCTCGACGAGGTGGCGGCGCGGGGTCACGCCGGCCTTGTCGAACTGGCCGCGAACCGGCTTGTTGACCTTGCGCGGTGCAATGGCGCCGAATGCGAGCTGCACGGCGTTGTAGCCGTCGCGCTCCTCGGTGCGAATCTGCGTGACCACGTTCGGTCCGGCCTTGACGACGGTCACCGGAACGACCCGGTTGTTCTCGTCGAAGACCTGGGTCATGCCGAGCTTGGTGCCCAGGATTCCCTTGATCTGGTTAGTCATCTGTTCTCTCCGCTGCGTCTTCTACAAGCTCGCTGTAAGTCACTGAATATTGACGTCGACGCTCGCCGGGAGGTCGATGCGCATGAGTGCGTCGACCGTCTTCGGCGTCGGGTCGAGGATGTCGATCAGCCGCTTGTGAGTACGCATCTCGAAGTGCTCGCGCGAGTCCTTGTACTTGTGCGGCGAGCGAATGACGCAGTACACGTTCTTTTCCGTTGGCAACGGCACCGGGCCGACCACGCGGGCACCCGTACGGGTGACCGTCTCGACGATCTTTCGCGCAGATGCGTCGATCGCCTCGTGGTCATAGGCCTTGAGCCTGATGCGGATCTTCTGTCCCGCCACGCTTAGTGTCCTTTTCTTGCCGCGTTTCGTAGCACCCGAATGAATCGGGAACCACCTCGTCTGCACAGTTCCGAACGGAACGGCGACCGAGAACAGCACTCATACACATAGCGATCCGGGCTCACCCGATCCGCTGCCGCTGTTCATCTGTCATTGTTCTCCGGTCCACGCGGTCGGGCGTGTCGCTCCGTCGCTCATTCCTCGGTGCCGAAATTTTCGCTTCGACACCGCACAGAACGGGACCGGATGCGCTCATACGAGCGCACGTTGGTGCTGCTTCCGTCTTGCATGTGGCCGCGACCTGGCCGTAAGGCTCGATCCGCGACTGTTACTACTTTCACCGTTCCGAGCCGCGAAACATCCATGGCCCGGTCAAGGCAACCCGACCAGTATGCAGCAATTCGCCACTGAGTACAACTCCGGCGAACGCTCCCCCGGTCGCGACGCAAGTCCTAATCTATCGCGTTCATCGGGGGCGTCCGCAACGGTGCTGCCGCATCCGCCGTGTTGGTCGGGTCGGGACCGGGGCCGGGTGCGACCTGCAACACTTCGGGCGCAGCTCCCGGCGCCGGCGTCAGATCGGGCACATCCCGCCACACCGGGATCGCTTCCTGCAGCTCGAGGCCGATTTCGATGATCTGTTCGTCCTGCCAGGGTCTGGCACCGAGTTGCACGCCGAACGGCATTCCCGTCGCCGACGACCGTCCCACCGGCAGCGTCACAACCGGTGCACCCGAGTAATTGGCCCACTTCACCTCCCCGGGTACGCCTTCGGTCACACTCACGCCGAGGAACTCCTCGCGCAACGCGCCGTCCACACGAGTCCCGGGGATCATGACCGCGTCGAGATCGTTGTCGGTGAAGAGCCTGTTGTAGTCGTACTGGTAGCGCAGCCGGTCGCGCTCGAGCATCAGGTAGTCCACGACCGGGACCGCCAACGACGCCACCGCGGCTCCCACACTGGCCACCCGCTCCGGCCGATACAGGCCGATCCGATCGGCGAATTGCCTGTGGTACGAACCCATCTCGACCACATCACCCGTCGCCAGCGAGGTCGGAGTCGGTGGCATCATGACGGGAACCACCTCGGCGCCGAGCGAACGCGCGACCTGGATGGCGTCGTCGAACAGGGGCTGCAGTGACGGCGGGAGATCCGACGGCGGAAGTCCCAGCCGAATCCCGGCCAACGGCGACGCACCCCCTTTCGCGGCCAGCGGATAGCCACCTGCCGGGACCGGGGGGCCGAGCGCGGTGATCGGGTCGTCGACGTCGACGGTCGCGAGGGTCGACAACATCATCGATGCGTCGGCGAGACTCCGCGCCATCGGACCGACGTGGTCGCGGGTCCAGGTCAGCGGAATCATGCCGTGGGAGGTGATCCGCCCGTAGGTGGGTTTGATCGACGAGATCCCGCATGCGCTCGCAGGCAACCTCACCGATCCTCCGGTATCGCTGCCGACCGCCAGCGGGGCGAAGCACGCGGCGAGGACCGCGGCACTGCCACCCGAGGACCCACCCGGCGACATCTCGGTGTTCCACGGATTTCCCACTTGCGGCGTCGCGACACCGATCGCGAACTCGTCGGTGTGGGCGTGCCCCATGAGGATCGCACCGGCGTCCTCGAGTTTGTTCCACACACCGGAGTGTCCGGCTGCGATGTTCCCTTCGAGCACTCTGCTCGAGGCGGTGAGCGGCAGCCCCGACACCGCAAAAAGGTCCTTGAGCGCGATCGGCAGACCACAGACATCGGGTGCGGGAGTCCCCTCGCTCCTCGCCCGCGTGAGCCTCTCCCCCGCCGCGTCTGCGGCTGCGTACGCGAACTCCGGATACAACCGGACCCACGCGCCGATCAGACCGTCGAACTCCCGCGTCCGAGCCAGGCACGCATCGAGCAGTTCCTTCGGATGCAACCGGCCGGCGTGCAGGAGACTCGCGGCCTCCACCGCGCTCAACAACGCCGGGTCCGTCGCATCGACCGTGCCCGGATCCGGGAGCCTGTGTCCCGGTGTCGTGTGGCGACGATGGCCCGGTGAGGCGTGGCTACGCTGCGCAGTGGCTGTGCTTACGAGCAGCGCGCCCCCCGCGAGCGAACCCAACATCCGACGGCGAGAGAATGCACTACCCATCTGCCCAGCGAAGCACGGATGGTGCGTGAGCGCAGAATCGACATACCGGGGCATGCCCAGATGTCGACGGAGGGCATTCACCTTCGGTGAGATTTCACAGCACGAGAAGGTGACGTACGCGATAATGCCCCGGATCGACATGTCCTCTCGACCCGCCCGACACCGATGACGAAACACAGGAGAAGCCGATGCCCCCGCCCAACCGGTCCGGCTCCTCTCGCAGCCTGGGACGGCGCCCCCAGCTATCGGATGATGTGGCGTCGTTCGTCCGCAATCGGATCATGTCGGGCGAGGTGCGCCCGGGAGATTTCGTGCGGCTCGACGAGACTGCGGCCGAACTAGGGGTCAGCGTCACCCCGGTTCGTGAGGCCCTGCTCACCCTTCGCGGCGAGGGTCTGGTCGAATTGGTTCCGCACCGTGGCTACGTCGTCGCACCATTGACCCGATCCGACATCGACGACGTGTTCTGGTTGCAGGGGTGCATAGCCGAGAAGCTCGCCGCGCGTGCCGCGGAAACCATCGGTGACGAGACGATCGCCGAACTCGACGACATCAACGTCAGGTTCAGCGACGCGGTTCGGATCGGCGACGGTGCACGTATCGAGACCCTCGAGTTCTCCTTCCACCGCACACTCAACCGGGCTGCTGCCGCACGAAAACTCGCATGGTTCCTGCACAACGCGACGCGATACACGCCCGCGCATTTCTATTCGTCCGACCAGGAATGGGGGGTCGAGGCCGTCGCAGCGCACCACCGAATTCTCGATGCTCTCCGCGAGCACGACCCGAACACGGCCGGAACCGAGACCCGGGACCATTTCACCGACGGAGCACGCCGCCTCGTCCGGCATCTGGACGAGATCGGCATCTGGTCCTGATCTCATCTCGAACCGGCCTTCTCGGACATCCGGCCGGGAACGCCCCCGAGCGGTAGCATCTCGACGCAGGAGGCGGGGACCCCCGCTGGACGGGCCATGACCGATCCCGACAGGGACCGAGTTCGACGGTGGAGTGCGGATGCGAAGCAACCACGACCATGCAGTCCTCGTGGAGGATGTCCACAAGTCGTTCGGAAATGTTCACGCACTCGCCGGTGTCGATTTCTCAGCTCCGGAAGGCTCGGTCCTCGCCGTACTCGGCCCCAACGGTGCCGGTAAGACCACCATGGTCAAGATACTGTCGACGCTCATCCGAGCCTCGAGCGGGCGCGCCGTCGTTGCAGGTCATGATGTCGAGACCAACCCTGCGGCCGTCCGGCGCTCGATCATGATGACCGGGCAGTTCGCAGCATTGGACGACACTCTCACCGGGCGGGAGAACCTCGTCCTGTTCGGACGGTTGATGGGACTCGACAAGGCTTCGGCAAAGCTGCGCGCGGACGAACTGCTCCGCGAGTTCGACCTCGTCGACGCAGGACGCCGACCGGTCAAGGGCTATTCGGGGGGTATGCGCCGCCGTGTCGACATTGCGTGCGGGCTCGTTGTCCGGCCCGAGGTCGTGTTCCTGGACGAGCCGACCACCGGGCTCGATCCACGGTCGCGTCAAGGTGTGTGGTCGCTGGTCGAGTCCCTGAAGAAACAAGGCATCACGACCCTGTTGACCACCCAATACCTCGAAGAAGCCGACGTCCTGAGCGACAACATCATCGTGATCGACAAGGGGACGGTCATCGCGCGGGGCACGGCGAACGAACTGAAGGCCTCGACCGGAGGTAGCTACTGCGAGATCGTCCCCGTCGATCCGGCGGACCTGCCACGGATCGTCCACGCGCTCGGATCCCTCGTCCCCGAGTCCACACGTGCCGACCTCGCGGCACCCGGCGACTTCGACCGAGTGTCCATCCCGGCTCCCGACGGAGCGGCGACCCTTACGGAGGCGCTCGGACTGATCTCGCCCCTCGAAATCGAACTCGCCGATATCGGATTGCGGCGGCCCTCGTTGGACGACGTCTTCCTCCAGCTGACGGGGCACAGCGCGTCGACGACGCCCTCCGAACTCGATGCCGCCGCGGCGGGAGGGGGCGCGTGACGGCCCGCACCGAGCATCTTCCGGCGGGCCGGGTACCCGGCGGCGCGAGTGTGAGCGTTCCCGACCGGCGGTCCGGCTCGCACCGCCGTGTCCACCCGAACTCGGTGTCCCAGTGGTCGGCGCTGACCGGACGCACCCTGCGCACGATGGCCAGATACGGCGAACTGATCATCGCCGTCATCGCACCGTTCGTCTTCGGCCTCGGGTTCTATCTGCCGCTGAAGTTCGTGATGCAGATGCAAGGCATCGACTACGCGCAGTTCCTGATGCCGATCATCGTCCTTCAATCAATGGCGTTCACCGCCATCTCCGCAGCCCAGATGGCGGCGCAGGAGGCCACGACCGGGCTGACCACCCGGTTGAAGACCATGCCGGTGGGCGCGACCGTGCCGCTGCTCTCGCGCATGACGGCGGGGCTGACGAGATCGGTGATTTCGCTGTTCGCCGCGATCGGATTCGGCTACGTGATCGGCTTCAGGTTCACCGCCGGACTCGGACAAGCGGTTCTCTTCGGAGTGACGGCACTCGCGATCAGCCTCGTGCTGTGTCTGGGAGCCGACGCGATCGGCAGCCTCTCCAAGAGCCCCGAAGCGACATCTCAGGCCCTGACGCTTCCACAGTTGATCCTCGGGATGCTGTCGTGCGGTTTCGTTCCCGAGCAGGGTTTCCCCGAATGGATCCGACCGTTCGTGCGCAACCAGCCGATCTCGCAGTTCTCGTTCGCGATGCGCGACATGGCAGATGGTGGGGTCACCTGGGAGGTGTTCTTCCCGAGTTTGCTGTGGCTGGTCGGGCTGACCGTGGTGTGTCTACCTCTTGCCGTGTGGGCGAACACGAGGCGGAGGTGACTCGATGAGTCAGGACACTGCGACGGGAACGGGAACCGGGTCGTTCGGATATCCGGCACCGAATGCCGTGGTCGGCGAAGGCTCCTTCGCCGCGTTGTGGGAACACAGCCGCCTTCAGTGCGGCCGGCTCCTCCTTCGCTGGGCCCGCGATCCGGCAACGATGATCCAGGCATTGATCTATCCCGCGTTGACGCTGGTGATGTTCCGGATCGTGCTCGGCGACAGCATCACGGCCGCGACGGGGCAGCCGTCGATCTTCGGGACGGTCCCGATGATCGTGTTGGTCGGCGCGATGTTCGGTTCCGTGGTCAGCGCGGTCGGGTTGCGCGCCGAACGCGAGTCCGGCCTATTGAGCCGCTTCTACACGCTGCCGATCCACCGATCAGCGGGACTGGTGGGACGTCTGATGGCCGAGGCCGTTCGCGTCCTGGTCACTTCGATTGTGATCTTCGCCGCAGGCGTCGTCATGGGCTTCCGGTTCACGCAGGGCATCCCGGCAACGCTGTTGATGTTGGTGGTGCCGATCGTGTTCGGGATGGGATTCGCCATGATGGTGACCGTTCTGGCCACCCTGTCGACCAAGATCCCGCTCGTCGAGATGGTGTCGATCGTGTGTACCCTCCTCATGTTCTTCAATTCGGGGTTCGTGCCGGTCATGGCCTATCCGACCTGGCTGCAGCCCATCGTCGCCAACCAGCCGATGTCGTGTGCCATCGACACCATGCGCGCGCTCGCGGTGGGTGGGCCGCTGGCCGAACCGATGATCAAAACCCTGGCGTGGTCGCTCGGGATGTTCGTCCTGTTCCTGGTACCGGCGATCCGCGGCTATCGACGGGCGGCCCAACAGGGATGACCTTGAACTTCCCGGACGAACACGGCTGCCGCTGCTAATCTCACTTGCGTCCAACCAGGTACGGATACGCCACGACCCGGCTGTCCGCCCGAGGAGCCCCGATGAAATTTGCGCGCCGGATCGCTGTGGCCACAGCCACCGCTACCCTTGCCGTCTCGGCGTCGCTGGCCACCACACCCGCGATCGCGTCCGCCCAGCCCGCCACCGACCTGCCTCCTGGCGAGGTCGCCACAGATTCCCCCGCTACGAGCGACAACCGCCTCTCCGAGCTGCTCTCCACTATGGGGCCCAGTCCCGAAGGCACGAACGATCTCGACTGTGTCCTGTCCCCTGAGCATCCACGCCCGGTGGTACTCGTACACGGAACCGGGTCGGGAATGATGCAGACGTGGCCGATCGTCGCGCCGCAGCTCGCCGACCTCGGCTACTGCGTGTACGCGCTGAACTACGGCGGCGCGAAGGCAATGTTCGATCCCGCCACGACGATCTGGGGGGTCACCGACATCGAACAGTCCGCGGTGGAAGTACGGGACTTCGTCGACGCGGTTCTCGAGCACAGCGGGAGCGACAAGGTCGATCTGGTGGGCCATTCACAGGGTGGAATGCTTTCGCGGCAATACCTGAAATTCGAAGATGGAGCCGATCCCGTCGATCCGGCGCGCAACAAGGTCGAGAACCTCGTCATGCTCGGAGCAACGAACCACGGCACGTCCTTCAACGGGCTCCAGCAGCTGTATGGGGCGCTGGCAATCCTCGGTCTGACGAACGGGAAGGACATCGTCGCCCAGGCACTGTTCGCCGGCACCAATCTCGGTGTCGCCGGTCAGCAGCAGCTCATCGGTTCTCGGGTGCTCGCGGCCCTCAACAACGGACCGGAGACACTGCCGGGAATCACCTACACGTCGATTGCGACCCGTCACGACGAGATCGTGACGCCTCCGGAGAGCTCGTTCCTCGAGCCCGACCCCGGGGCCGAGGTCTACAACAAGTGGGTCCAGGACCTGTGCCCGTCGTCGCCCGCAGATCATTCGACGATGCTGATGCTGCCCGAATCGCTGTATCTGCTGAAGTCGGCGCTCGATCCGGCCTACGCCGGTGCCCACGAAGTGCCCTGCACTGTTCCTGACGCACCCGGAACCCCGTAAGCACTCGGACCAACCGACCGACACTGTCCCGAAGCGGGAACAAGGCCCCTCCTGCGCCGGCGGTTTCAAGGGGTCGGCGCAACACTGCCTGTCAATAGGTGGTGATTAGATCACGCAGACGCTCGGCTGGAGTATCCCAGCCGAGCGTCTTGCGTGGCCGGCCGTTGAGTTCCTGGGCGACATGCTCGAGGTCCTCGGGACCGTAGACGCTCAAATCGGTGCTCTTCGGGAAGTACTGCCGCAGCAACCCGTTCGTGTTCTCGTTACTGCCCCGCTGCCACGGACTGCCCGGGTCGCAGAAGTAGACGGCCATGTCGGTAGCAACACTGATCTGCTTGTGTCTGGCCATCTCGGCTCCTTGATCCCACGTCAGCGACCCACGTAGATGCGAGGGCAACTCGCGCATGGCCACGATCAGCGCATCGCGGACGTATTCGGCATCATGCCCGTCGGGTAGGTGAAGCAGCATCGTGTAGCGAGTGGAGCGCTCGACCAGGGTGCC
>NZ_JAUTXY010000026.1:0-50601 GCF_036327795.1 Rhodococcus artemisiae | reverse complement strand
TTCACCCCCCGCCGCGGGGGCACGGGCCTCCCGGGGGGATACGGCGACCCGCGCTGAAGATGGCGGCGGGAACGTTGGTACCTCGTCGTGTCGAGCATCCTTGGGGTCCGCGTAGGGCTGCGGCCGGTGTCACGGTGACGGTCCGATCCCGGGTCCCGGGGGCATTCCCGAATCCGTGGTGCGGGGCAGGGGGGGGGGTAGTGGTCCGCTGTCCTTCGCGCTTCTCTGCCGCACCGCGCCGCGGTGACCACCGAGTCGCTCGCGCCGCAGCTGCCCGCCCGCGGTGTCGGCGTACGCGATCAGGTCGCCGTCCCACCGCAACTCGTGCGCGTGCCGGCGGTCAACCCTCGCCCGGACCGTCGTGGGCGCCCCGATGTGGGCGAGGGCGCCGGTGAGCGCCGCGAGATCCTGCGTGTCCTGGGCGCAGGATTCGACCAGGATGCGACGCGCCCCGAGCCCGGCATTGTGTACCGCCACCGCGGCCGGCAACCGGCCGGGGGACCTGCCGGTGCCGGCGACCGGCGATCGGGGCGGTGAACAAGGGAGTCTGCCGGATCGGCGGTGTGCGGGCGAAGGCCGCCACGATCCGCCGCCGGTCACCCCCAGCCCGCCCCGCATCGGCCGGTGCTTCGCGACCTGCCCGGTCCGGATCGGCTGTCCGTCGACGCCGTCGCGGGCGCGCTGCGCGCCGTGGCCGGTCCTGCCGGCGCGACCCACGCACGGCTCCTACCTGGTCGGAGCCTGCTCGGCGCGCCTACCCGAGAACCGGTGCCGCCTCGGTTACGGTCGCGGCAGCTCACGAGTTGAGGGGCGAGAGCGCCCCCGGTCATCGAGGGGGCGCCCGGCATGGAGACCGACGAACAGCTGCACCAGTGGGCGTGGCAGCTGCGCCACGACGGCCACGACTGGAGCGAGGTCGCCACCGAACTCGGCTGCACCGAAGACCTCGCCCGCGCCATGGCCGACCGGCACCGCCGCGACACCGAAGCCCAGGCCCAGGCCGACCAATTCTCGCTGTTCGACCTGTAACCCCGGCCGGATCTGCACTCCTCGGTGCGGCCACCCGCAGCGTGCCTCGGTGCTGCCGGTGACGTCGGTACGCTCGCCGCCGTCCCCAGCGGAACCGGCGCGCGCCCGCCCGAGAAGGCCGGATCCGTGCGGTTCGCGATACCTGGTCAGCAGCACTTTCGGCGGAGGCGATGCAGAGCTTTCCCGGAATGCTCCAGAGCATTACCCGTCCTGCTCGGCGAGGGCCCACCCTGCGGACTTTCTGGCCGAGATGTGAGTGCGCTCAGACAGAACCTGCAGCCACCGAACCGTGTGAGGCGATGTGGCGGCACACCAGCATGTGGTGAGCACCCCTTTGGAACCGATAGCCGACCTCGACGACTTCACCGGCGATGTCGTGGTTCCGAAGGTCGGTGAGGAGATCGTCCAGGCGCGGATAGCGAACCGACGATCCTGAGGCCACGAGCGGAAAGACCCGCAGGTCACCGCGGGCGACCCGCATCAGTTCGCGGATCGCGTCGAGGTGGAAGGTGTGGTCGAGGCGGTCGGAATAACTGAACAGCAGGTGTGAGCTGAGTACGAGATCGAAAGCGGCATCGGGGAACGGCAAGGACGGCAATCGCCCGGCGACGTAGTGGCGCGGATTCAGGCGGATATCGGCGGCGAATTCCTGGACCGCATGCCGGCGCACGCGTGCATGCTGGTCGGGGTCGGCGAAGAACGCCCAGTCGAAGTGCTCCGTGTGGGCTCGGATGTACCGGTTCCCACGTTCGGTTTCAGCTGCCGCAACGACGGCGAGTTGTTCGGTGTCGCGGTCGAAGTAGGCCCTATCGCAGGCCGTCACGTCGCCGCCGAGGCGGTTCACTGCGCTGGTGAACCCCGCGGCGCCGCCAGGACAGTCCAGGATTTTCCGGGACAGGTCCTCGTCGGTGAGGTGGAACATCGACCGGTACTCGTCCAGCGAACGGGAGCTGATCAGCATCTCGCCGATACCTGTCGCGTGGGCAGTATCGCCGTTGTGGGTCACGGGTGGTTCCTCTCGGATCGAGACCGCCTCACCCGCCGACCGGTATCACTGTCGTGCAGAGACGTGAGCGTCATCGACCGCGGAGAAGGCGGCCGGACAACACAGTTCACAAGGCCGCTAGAAGTACGGCCACCAGTGCTGTGTCAGGGTCATCACCGCCCTATTGCAACACGGCAAAGATCGAACCGGTGCACCGGTCAGAGTCGGATCGCCCGTCCGATCGATCAACGAATACGAGGCCATGACCTCTTTCGAGTTCGTGACCTCGTTCGTCGCAGTTCGTGGAACTGCTCGATCCGCGCCGCGATGGAGAACGGCACGCGGACACCCGTCCGACGCGCCCGCAGCAAGCCGCGTCCGCTGCGGCCGCGGTGACGGTGTCCTCGACAGGGCCCAGCTCCGGCAGGTTCGTCGCGGTGGCGGGCCCGGCGAACCGTGGCCGCTTCCCGGCGCCGAATTGAGGCGTTGTAGCGCTATAACGCCCGGTGCGGATCCTCTCAGGCTCCGTATGCCGCGGCCCGACCGGAATCTCCCTCCGGCTGCGCATTTCCCGGAGCGTACAGTCCTGCAGGCCAGCATTACTCGGCTACGCACGCCCGCCCCATGGCAGAATCTGCCGCCGGGCTGTCACCCGGTCGACACACCTGCGCGGCACCGGCACACCACAGGGGAGAGGGCCGACCGGCTGCGCCGTCGGCGCGACGGCTCGAGCACGCCGGCGCCGCGGTCATGGGTGATCCGTTGACCCGGGTGAAATCGGGCGTGTCTCACCACGAGGGCGGATCTGCCACGAGCCCGCCACTCGCCGTGGGATTCCGCAGCGAGGATTCGAGACCCGCCCCGCAGCCACGTCGAATGCCATCTCACCCGAGCGGGGCATCGGGCCATCGAGGGGCCATCCCAGAGGAGATGTGGCCACGAGTCTCGAGGCCCTGCAGTGTCGTCGACATCGTGCGCGGTCCTTGGTGCGCCTGCGGCGCACACCGAATCGAGCTCCGCTGCGCTCCGCCCTGTCGAAGAGCCTGATTTTGCCCTTCTGGCCTTCCGATTTTGACCGGCGGTCCGCTACGCGCAACCCCTGGGCGCTACGCGGCCTGACGGCCCGGAAAATTCTCTTCTCCGCTGCGCTCCGGCGAGATTTTTCCGTCCCAGAAGTTGCACTCCACGGCCCTCATGCCGGTCCAAATTCTCCGTGCCAGAAGGGCAAAAGAACAGGCGGACCCGCGCCGGTTCTCACCTCGAGCAGGAAGGTCGCCATGACCCCGTCGCAGACCCCGAGCTTTCCGAGCTTGACCACCCGCACCACCATCATGATCGCCGGAGCGTCGCAGCAGGTGCGGCTGGATGTGACCAGCGCCCTGACCGCAGCCGCGGCGGTGTTTGCCACGATCGGCGCGGTGCGGATGGTCTTCACCGACCCGGCGGTCGCCCGGGGCCTGGTTGCGGTGCTGCGCCGCCCGGCCACCGGCGGGTTTCTTATGGCACTGCCCGAGCAGTTCCTGCTGCGCCCGGACCGCTTCACGACCGACGAGCATCTGGTGACGGTGAACTGGTCCCAGGTCCCCACCTCCAAAGTCACCGCCGGTGGAGCGTTCGATTCGCAGCGTCGCCGTCACGTCCACTGGGTCGACGTCGAGGCCGGTCCGCTGACCTTCCGGTTCTTCGACAAAGCCGGACACACCGCGTTCGTCGCCGAGCTGGCCCGCACGGTGCAGGTGGCCCGGTCGGTGCTGCTCCCGGCCGACGAGAAGGCCCTCGCCCAGGGCGGTGGCCGCTGACCCCTCCAGCGAATTGTCCACAGTGAGTTATCCACAGTAGGGCCGGTTCTCCACAGAACCGGCCCTACCGCCTGTGTGCGCCCCGGTCGCGGCCGGGGCGGCCGGGCACACTGGCGTGCACCGAAGCAGTACCGACCAGAAGGAGGACGCGCTCGTGCACACCTGGACTGTCACCTGCGATCCGGCCGTCGCGCAGGCTTCCGGCACCGCCGCCACCGAAGTCGACGCCGTGATCGCCGGCGCCGCCGCATTGCGCCGCCTCCTACGTACCACCCGCCAGCCGGGGCAGGACTCACCCTTCGTGCATCTGAGCATCGACACCCGTCCCCGGATCGGGATCACGGCCGGGGTGGACGGTCCCGGCGCCGTGCTCGAGTGGATCGACGACTACGAACACCAGGCCACGCTGGCGGCCGCGGTCAACGACAGCATCCTGGACCGCACCCACCGCGAGGCGCGCTGACCCCGGATCCCACGCCGACCACGACAAGGACACGAGGAGCAGCTACCCCCAACCTGGACACCGAGCCGGCTCCGCGGCGCCCGGTCTCGCTGTTCCGGTCTCGTCGCCTCTCGTGGCCGCCGGGCCGGTACCGGAGCAGCAGAGGCGGATCCCGGAGCCGGTACTCGACCGGGTCCGGCGCCTTCCGGCGCACCGATGCGTCCGCGGGCCGCGGCTGTCGGACCGGGGTACCTCGTCTTCTCGCCAGGGCCGCGTCGGGACCACCGTGGCATGGGGGAGGTCGTCCACGAGGGCGCCGGTCGGACGGGGCGCACCGCACGACGGGGAGGACACCCCTCCTGAAGGACCTCGCCGCAGTGTCCGACCACGACGGTGGGGGCGCCGACGCGTTCGCCGAAGCGGTCGAGCCGGGTCACCCGACCGCGGCCTGGAGGCTACCGCGCCGGGACGGGTCCTGAATCGAGGGGAGCAGGCGCCGGTGCAGGT
The DNA here is from genome assembly GCF_036327795.1 of Rhodococcus artemisiae. Classification (NCBI taxonomy): domain Bacteria; kingdom Bacillati; phylum Actinomycetota; class Actinomycetes; order Mycobacteriales; family Nocardiaceae; genus Rhodococcus; species Rhodococcus artemisiae. The sequence goes on along the minus strand of NZ_JAUTXY010000026.1, from coordinate 45,839 downwards.
CCTCGAGCTCGTCGTCGCGCCGGCCGCGCTCGGCGGCCGGCTCGCCGAGCGCGCGGACGGTGAACCTGGTCGACGGCGCGGGCCGACAGGCCCGCCACCCGCCGGGTCCGGGCGAGCCGTTCCGCCGCCCCCGGGGAGGTGCCGTGGCGGGGGCGGCGAGGTCCACTAGCGTCGAGGAATGTCCTCCCTCGTCCCGACCGACTACGCCGCCACACTCGAGAGCATCAAGCGGCTCGTGCACGAGGCGCGCTACATCGCCCAGCGCCGGGTGAACACCGAACTGCTCCGGCTCTACTGGCAGATCGGTGCGACGATCATCGAGCGACAGAAGACAGCCCCCTGGGGCAGCAAGGTCCTGGCCCGGCTCTCCGCGGATCTGCGCGCCGAGTTCCCCGGGGCGAAGGGGTTCTCCCCGGCCAACCTCAAGTACATGCGCCGGTTCGCCGAGGCGTGGCCCGACCCCGAGGCAATCGGTCAACGACCCGTTGGCCAATTGCCCTGGGGCCACGTCATCGAGTTGCTCGAAAAGCTCGACGACGCCGAGTTGCGCGACTGGTACAGCGCCAAGGACCTCGCCCACGGCTGGAGCCGGCCCGTGCTGGCCCACCAGATCACCACCCGTCTGCACCTGCGGGAGGGGGCGGCCCCGTCCAACTTCCCGCACGCGCTCGAACGCCCCGATTCCGAGCTCGCGCAGCAGATCACCAAGGATCCGTTCACCCTCGAGTTCCTCGCCATCGACGGCGACGCCGTCGAGCGAGAGCTCGAGGATCGACTCGTCGAGCGCATCATCGACACCCTGCGCGAACTCGGACCCGGGTTCGCGTTCGTCGGCCGCCAGGTCCACTTCGAGGTCGAGGGCGACGACTTCTTCGTCGACCTGCTGTTCTTCCACGTCGAGCAACTCCGGTACGTGGTCATCGAACTCAAGACCACCAAATTCGACCCGCGCGACGCCGGCCAGATCGGCTTCTACGTCACCCTGGTCGAGGACCGGCTGCGCCGGCCGCAGCACCAGCCCACGGTTGGGATGCTCCTGGTCGCCGACAAGAACGAGTCCGTCGTCCGGTACGCCCTGGCCGGCACCACCCAGCCGATCGCCGTCTCCCGCTACGACCTCACCCCCGCCGAGCAGGCCGCGCTCCCCGCCGAGGACGCCCTCACCCGCGCGGTCGCCCTCGAGCTCGACGACCCCACCCCGCAGTAGGCACCCCCCTCGGCACCCCACGTCCCGGGGTGGATCCGGTGGGTGAAGAGGGGGTTCGTGTCCGACAGGGGGAGCGTGCGGTCCGGCAGCGCCCACCGCTGGAGCCGCCACGAGCAGCTCCCCTCCACAGCGGGGGGACAGGACCGGCGACATGGCCCCACGGAAGTCCCCCGCCGGCCGGCTCCGCGTCGTCCCTCCACGGCATCGGCGTGGTGCACACCTCGAGCAGCCGGGTTGCCACCGGCCTCGGCTCAGCAGCGGGGGATGCGGGCAGGACGGCATGGTGCGGTCGCCCTCGCGCGTCCCACGGCCAGCCCCACACCTGCGACCCGAGGCCGACCGCCGAGGCCTCGAAGTCCCACGCCACCAGATGATCCCGCTCGACCCACGCTTCGAACCCCGCGCTGCCGGCCCGGCGCCGGGCGCGGCACCGGCCCCCCGGAAAGCTCCGCTGCTCGCGCCGGGGTGCGAGCGCCCCGACCGAACCGGCTCGTCGGCCGCCGCCGGCAGCCACTACCCACGGCACCGTCGCTCCACACCGCGCTCGGCCCATGGGCACCGTCTCGACCCCCCGTCGGCCCAGCAGCCCTCCTCTGCATGTCCCGGCACCGAGGCATCATCTCCGGCCACATCCGTGAGAAGCGTGCCAACCCCGGCACCCGGTCCGGTGAGAAACGCGCCGCCCCCCCTTGGGCGAGAACCGGCAGCCGACCCCCGACCCGGGCATCGGGCCGGGCAACCCAATCGTTCGTACGTATCATGTTACGTACGAAACGGTACGTTTGAGGTAAGATCACGCGCGGCTCAGGAGGCGAGAGGGAGGGCGGGGCGATGACCGAGGGCAGTAGGGGAGGGCGGCGCCGCGAGTACGCCTCGGACGCGGACCGGGTCCGGGCCTGGCGGCAACGACAGAAGGAGGCGGCCCGCGCCGAGCGGCTCGAGGCGGCCACCCCGACCGATCCGGCCCAAGCCGTGTCCACCCTGGCCGAGGCGGTCCCGCTGCTGCGGCAGGAAACCCAGGCCGCCCTCGCACGCCTGAGCGAGGTGGCCGCGTCGATCACCGCGGCCACCGCGCTGCTGGCCGACCCGGCCGCGCTCGACGCGCACCTGCGCCGGGTGCAGGCCGACGCCGACAAGGTCCGCGCCGACGCCGGCGCCGAGATCGCCCGGCTGCGTGAGCAACTCGACGCCGCCTCCGACGACCGTGCCGACGCGGATGCGGCCGCGGCCGCCGCCGTCGCGCAGGCCGACGACGCCGCCACCGCGCTCGCCGCGGCCCGCCGCGAACACCAGAGTGAACTCGACCGCCTGCACGCCGACCACACCGCAGCCCTGGACGCGTGGACGACCCGGTTCGAGGAATCGGAGGCGGCGCACCGTCGGCGAACCGCCGACCTCGAGGCCCTCGTCGAGGAGCAGCGCGACCAGCTCGCCCGGCTCCGCGCCGCCGCCGATCAGGCCACCGCCACCGTCGGCCGGCTCGAAGCCGACCTGGCCGCCGCCCGCGCCGAGACCGCCGCCGAGCGCGATCGCACCGAGGCCGTGCGCGCCGACCTCGCGGCCGCCCGCGCCGAGACCGCCGCGGCCCGCGCCCAGGCCGAGGCCGCCCGCGAACGCGCCGACGAACTGCGCACCGAACTGCGCGACCTGCGCACCGCCGCCACGAGATCGGAGCCGACCGCACTGCGCTGACCTCCGAGGGCTGCACTCACCGTGGGGGCATAGATGGCCGCGAATCCGCCGGATCGGTGACGGGCGGATGCCGAGGCTGCCGGTCCGACCTCCCCGGGGGCCCCCAGGGTGCTGGTCATCCCGGTCGACGAGGGGGGACCGTGAATTGAGGTGCTCGGCTTCCTCCACCATTCCGAAGTCTGCAGAATACGGAGATCAATAATTCTCCGAACCTCATGTCCGCTACCCGATATCCCACACTGGAAGAGGCTGGCTATGCTCGATCCGACCAGATTCGGCGGGGTACCGGTGACGTTCGATCCGTCCCCACCGGTACGGTCACCGGCGGCACGGCGACGCCTGCGCGTTGTGTGCTCGGCTGTCCGCTCTGCGCGTCGACGGAGCCCGTCGAATGCTCGGTGTCGTCGCCGGCTGCCCTCATGTGATGGAGGTAACACCGAACCGGAGGAATAGGGAAGGGAGCGCGCCGTCACCACGCACGACGTTCGGGCACTGGCCGCCGGTGCTAGCCAGGCTCGGACATGCCTCGGCGGCAGTCGCGGTGTGTCGTGTCAAGCGTGCCGCCCTGCGTCACGGCTCATCCGTGTTCCGGTCCGGATAGAAAGCAGGAATCCGATTGCGCGGCCGTCGATCTGCCCGCGTAGGAGATCCCCGGTTTGCCGGTCGATCGGTGTGCTTCGACTCTTCCGGCCCTTCCGCGACAAACGGCCTACGCGGCGGACCCGAGATGAAATTCGGCGATCTTCAGATCGGTCAACTCCGAAACTCGCATCCCGGTGGTCACCGCGGTCTGCAGTAGTGCGTGGTCGTGGTCGCTCGGCCTGTGTGGTTCGGTCGGGTGCGGCCAGAGTGCGGAATTTTCCGCGGTCGTCAGGTGGTCACGTCGGTGCGTTGGCGTCGTTTCGGCGGAATGGCCAGGACGCGGCCGAACGTGCCGGCATGTTCCGGATAGCGATAGGCGGCGTAGGCGATCAGCGAATGCACCGCCAGTTGGGAATTGCGGGTGGTGACCGCGTTGCCGCGGTCCGCTCATCGCTGGAGCGCTACGCCGGTGACCCGTTGGTAGTCGTACCGCGTCAGTGAGGGAGATTCTTTGATGTCGACTTGCGTAGTGTCTCCGAGGGCGCCTCGCCGAACTTGTTGCGATAGGCCACAGCAAAGCGACCGAGGTGCGCGAATCCCCATCGGTACGCAGTGTCTGACACTGACGTCCACAACGCCGGGTTGCTGAGATCCGCGCGCACACGCTGAAGGCGGACCTCACGCAAATAGTAGGTCGGGGATACGCCGACGTAGCGTTGGAAACCGTCCTGCAGCGTCCGGGCGCTGACCCCTATCGCACGAGAGAGATCCGACATCGACCATGGTTGGTCCGGTTGCTGTTCGAGCAGGTCGATCGCCTGCTTCACTGCACGCGGCCGAGCGGGTCCGTGTGTGCTGAGTAGCAGCTCGGAATAGTTGTGCGGCTGGCCGACCAGTAAGCCGGTCATCACCAGTTCTTCGATTCGTGCAACCAGCAGCGGCTCGTGACCCGTCTCCGCGTCGCATTCCATCTGAGCTTGCAACAGCCTGACACTGTCAACCCAGGTGCGCAGTGACGGGGAGGTCAGATCCATGCTGAAGTCGAAGCACAGCGGTGCCTTGATCTCGCGGCACAGCAAACCTTCGAGCTGCCGTTCCAGGGCGTGGCGTTCGATGCGTACGAAAATCATGCTGTAGTCGGGGCTGAGGGTGATCATCGAGGGGTCTTCGGCCCGATACGCCACGCCGAGGGACGGTGTCGATGCAGCGGTCTCGTGCTTGCCCCGCTGAGCTTCCGCCTTTCCGGTGAGCGGCAGCGTGAAAAAGTACAGCGCTTTGGTCGTCGGCGCCTCCAGCGTGATACGAGATTCGTACCTCAAATACGCAAGAGTCGTGTTGCCGAGCTTGGCCGCGTTCATACGGGCATCCGAAGAAACCGCACCTGAGGCCTTGACGTAGTGCGGAACGAGTAGCCGCCCGCCGACATCGCGGATCACATCGAGGTCACCGGTACGGAACTGAGAGCAATGTGCGAGGGGTTCCGTCGACATGTAGAAAAATTCACCTCTACCTCTATGGTTCCCCCGCGCAAGCGCGTGCCATTGGGGGGCGGACGCACCGACCTACGCAAGTATGTTGTGACTCGCGTCACGACATTATACGCCAGATGCGGTTCGAGCGGATCGGTACCTCTGAACGGCCCCCGAACCGACGATTCCTCGGCGTGCCTGCTGCCGCATGCTCCGCGTGCTTCGATGGCGATGAGCCTCGCAGCGGTCCTCACCGTCCTCGCCGTCCGGTGTGTGCCACGCCGAAGCTGAGGACACGGCAAAATTATGGGAAGTCGTTTTGAACTCGTAAGTGGTGGGACGAGCGGCTTCGCCCACCACTGCCCATCACTGGTCAGCGACTAGTAGGACCTTGTTAGGTCTATCACGGTTGGGTGCGGGGTCTCGAGTTTCGGCGCGATCTTCGAGACGATGATCGGGTGGATGCCGCAGCCCTGTCCGAGGTCGATGAACGTCTCGATTCCTTTGTCGGTTAGGTGTTCTCGTCGCTGTCACGGAAGGACAGGATGGCGACGGCTGGGGTATACACGCGGGGGTTGATGCACAGTGGTGAGCGCAAGTCGATGCAGCCGATGGCGGCTCGGCTCGGTGTCGATCATTAGGGGTTGCAGCAGGTCGTGACCACCTCGCCGTGGAAAGTCGAGCCGGTACGGATGGTGCTCTCACGCAAGGCGTGCGAGCTCATCACACCGGACACGTGGGTGGTCGATGACACGGGGTTCGGCAAGGACGGCGGTTCCTCCCCGTGTGTGGCCCGGCAGTACTCGGGCACGTTGGGCAAGGTCGGCAACTGCCAGGTCGCGGTCAGTGTGCACGCCGCGTTCGACGCCGCGTCGTGTCCGTTGAACTGGCGATTGCTCCTTCCGTAAAGCTGGGACGAGACCTGCGCCGATGGTCCGGATACCGCGCGCGTCGTCGCGGCACGCCGGAAGAAGTCGGCGATACCCGACGGGGGAACGGCACCGGCGGAAATGGGAGATGGCGGTCGAGATGATCGACGAACTGATCGCTTGGGGCCGTCCCCGGCCCGATATCGTCGGTCACCGACGCCCGGCTACGGCGAGGGCGCACAGTTCCGCGCGGAACTCTCCGACCGCGATATCCCTTACATGGTGGAAGTCAAGGGGGCGACCGGCCTCGACCCGGCCGACGCCCAGCCCGAGACCCCGCCCCGAATCGGCCCCGGCCGCCCTTTCACCGCCCGTTACCGGGTGCCGAAGTCCAGCTGCAAGGACATGGTCATCGCCGCCGGACCGGATGCGGCACGAGACGTGTCGTGGCGGCGCGGCACCAAGACCACACCCGGCAATCCTGACGCCGTCATGCGCTCCCAGTTCGTCGCCCTGCGGGCCGACCCGCCGGCCACCGAGTCCCTCGCGCCACCGACGGGTCGGTCGAGCAGGTGTGGCTACTGTCCGAATGGCCCATCAGTGCAACAGAACCCACCGACTACTGGCTTCCACCCTGCCTGTCGACACCCCGATCGACGAACTCATCCGCCTTGCGAAACTCCGCTGACACATCGAACACGACTACCGCGAACTCAAAGTCGCCCTCGGTCTCGACCACTTCGAAGGCCGCTCCCGGCTCGGCTGGCACCACCACGCCACCCTCCTAACCGCCGCCCACCTGTTCCTGACCACTCTGCGACCGACCCAAAAGCCGGTGGGCAGGGCTGACCCTCTACGGCATCGTCCGCGACATCCAACGCGCACTCGCCATCTGGATCGGCACCTGCCCACTGTGTCACCACAGGCTTCCAACCTAACAAAGCCCTACTAGTCGGTGACGCCTTCTGCACGAGCAGCGGCGGCGACTGCCTCCGCGACAGCGGGGGCGACGCGAGGATCGAGCGGGCTGGGAACGATCTTGTCTACAGTCAGCTCGTCACCGACGACTGTGAGGATTGCCTCGGCGGCGGCGAATTTCATACGTTCGGTGATCCGGCGGGCACCGGCATCGAGCGCACCACGGAACACACCGGGGAAGGCCAGCACATTGTTGATCTGGTTCGGGAAGTCACTGCGCCCGGTGGCCACGATCGCCGCATGCTTGCGGGCGATGTCCGGGTGGATCTCCGGGTCCGGGTTCGACAACGCGAACACGATCGACTCCGTCGCCATCGTCGCGATGAGCTCCTCCGGCACGGTGCCCCCGGACACCCCGAGGAATACATCCGCCCCGTTAAGGGCTTCGACGATGCCGCCGCGGCGGCCGGTCGGGTTGGTGCGCGCGGCCAGATCCGCCTTGACCGCGTTCAGGTCCTGCCGGTCGGCGGAGACGATGCCCTTGGAGTCGAGGACCGTCACATCGGCGATCCCGGCAGCGAGCAGGGTGTTCGCGCAGGCCACACCGGCGGCGCCGGCACCGGAGATGACCACCCGCAACTCGTGGAGGTCGCGGTCCTGGACCTTGACCGCACCCTTGAGGGCGGCCAGGACGACGATGGCGGTGCCGTGCTGGTCGTCGTGCATGACCGGGCAGTCCAGGGCCTCGATGAGGCGCTTTTCGATCTCGAAGCAGCGCGGCGCGGAGATGTCCTCGAGGTTGACCGCACCGAAACTCGGGCGCAGCCGGGTCAGGGTCTCGACGATCTCGTCGGGGTCCCTGGTGTCGAGGACCAGCGGGATCGAGTTCAAACCCGCGAAGTTCTTAAACAGGGCGGACTTGCCCTCCATCACGGGAAGAGAGGCGCGCGGGCCGATGTCCCCGAGGCCGAGCACCGCGGAACCGTCGGAGACGACCATTACCAGGCGGTTGGTCCAGGTGTAGCGGTCGGCGAGGGTCTCGTCGAACGCTATCGCGCGGGAAACCTCGGCGACACCAGGAGTGTAGGCGATGGACAGGGCGCGCTGCGTATCGAGGGCGGTCGTGGTCTCGACCGAGAGCTTCCCCCCGATGTGGCCGGCGAAGATCTCCTCGTCGGTCAGCTCGACCTTCTGGGGTGCGGTCATTTCCGAAACGATAGACATGTCACTCCTGTGGTATGGGGTTCGGCGTGGATCTGGACCGAGCGATGATCGATGCCTGTGATTGAGATTCTGGGAGCACGCACCGTCCCGGAGATGATCATTCGGGAATCGGGATTGATCAAATGCCAGCCCGCCAACAAACTAGTTGGGAAGGTACACCAATGCTCACGGTATTGCAGGACCTGTCCAAACGATGAGCTGCGGTGCCTGCCCGACGTTGCTCGACAAGATTGTCCCGCGACAGCGCACGGCAGGCACTCGATATCATATAGTGCGCGAACGTCGCCGTCGATATGTCGACGTCTGTTGACAAACGCCGACCCAGAATGGGCGACGTCTGTTGACGCGCAACGCCTGTCACGAACGAGCGGGATCTGCTCACCGTAGTGTGGGCGACAGATGTGAAGGTCTCCGCGTATGAGCGGCAAGCGGATGCATACCGACATCTCTGCACAGTGATGGGCTTCCTCATTGTCTGTCTGCTTGGGGCGCACACCGAACGTGAGAACTACTGCGGGGAAGCCAGTTTGCGTTCCCCATCCCGCCCCGCGGCCAGTGCTCGGTGTTTGGAAAGGGGCAAATGCAGCCCTGTCGGCTTCCGTCGGTGGACTTCTCCCACTCCCGGATCCACCGTGTTCTCGTGGATTGCACATGAGGTAAGGCGACGGAGATAGGCGTGGTGGTGATTCTGTGCGGGAATGTGCAATGAGCCAGCAGGATCCTTCAATTCTCGTCTGGCCAAACGGATTGTTCGCGTCGCCGCGCATTGGGTCGATCGAGGCCGCGAAACTGGCGCTCCGACCGGATGCCATTGCACGTATCGTATTTTCTCGAGACCTGATCAGTCGCCCCATGCCGACATTGCACTGGCCAGGCACTCGGGATCTACGCGGTTGGATTCGCACCGCATGCCAATCCGGCTCCCCGACCTCGGAATAGGAGGAGGTAATCATCGTGCTGCCGCCCCTGGTGATCGTCGATTGTCCGGCCCTCACCCGCGCCCTGAAGGCACCGACCCTCCCGGGCCTCGATCCCACCTGCCCAGCTGTTCAATTCGACGAGGAGGTCCTCCATCGGCATCGTTTGGGTCACACTGTCCGCGGCTGCGTCTTTCGTCCGAAGCGGCGCCGATTCGGCGCGGTCACATCCGATCCGACAAGCGGCGTGGCGAGCTGAATCGCCTCCCACACCGTGGCGAACGGTGGGGTATGCGAGAGATCGATCGTGGCAGGGTCGTCGATGCTCATCATCGTCACGCCACCGCTGCCGGTGCCCGTGGGAGTCGTCAGCGTGTAGACGTGCTCACCGGTGTATATGGCGTCGTAAAGGCGGGCGGTCGTCCGGTCGGGGCTGCGGGATACCGGATGCGTGGTGACATCCGTCGCCCCTTCCCCGTGCAGCCAGAGCTCGCGGTCGACGCGCAGCGACTCGCTGTACTCGTCTCCGGTCATCGGGCGCGACGCGAAGTTGGCGGTGCGGTTGGCTTCGCCGTCTGCGGCGGTATTGACCTTGGTGCGGTCGACGGTGATCTCGGCGCCAGATTCGGTGGTGGTCATGGTGTTCCCTTCGGTCAGGACTATGAGGCAGCCTGAGCGAGCTGCAGGTGGTGCGGAGTGAGCGATGCGGCGGCGTCGAACCATCATCTGTGGGGGCCCGTCGAGCCAGCCGTTCCACGCCGTGCTGCCCCGAGACGGCACCGAGATTGTGGAAGGTGCTGCGGTAGAGGGCAGTGGGTCCGTCCGCGAGGCGCCGGACGCATCGAGGTTCACGCCGATGAGGATGACGTGTCACCGCCGTCGTAGGAAGCCCGGGGCGAACACGTCAGCGTCGCCGGATGGCCGGACAAGTGCGGGAGCGATCGGGGCGCCCGTGTTGAGCGATTCCGGCCATCCGGGTGCGTACGGCAACATCCCCTGACCGGTCGCATCGTGTCCGTCACCGGCGGACGGGAAGTTTCGGCGTCGGAGCTGGCGGCAATTTACTGCCCGGCATCTGTTCGGCAGAACTATCGGACGCAATCGACCGGACCCTCGTCTAACACCGGCGACCCTGCCCGGACTCGACGCGAAAGGCACAGTGGAACAACCCAACACGAGACGGCGGATGATCAGCCACGGCCATGCGCCCGTCCCATGCCGTACACCGAGGCTCGCAGTGACCAGAGCCGTGAATCGGTGTTTTCGGGCTTAGCCACTCACTCTGCGGCACCGTACAGGCTCCGGTCTTGCGCCGCCCCCCTTATAGGTTGGTCGGCGTGACGTGCCGAGAACTCTGCCCTCCTGTTCTCCGGGGGGATTCGTTGGCCGCAGTCCTGCGGCCTGGTGCCGTCAAAGAGCACGGGCGGCTACCCTGCGTTGTGTACGCGTCGGCGCCACCATGGCCGTCAGGCCCAGTTACGGTGTTATCAACGCTTTGAGGAATCCTTCTTCACGCGTAGTGAACTGTTCAGCTGTAGAAGGTAATTCGGACAGGCTTACGCGATGTGTGAGCACCGCAGTGGGATCGATCACATTGTTTTCGATGAGCTGCATCGCATGCCATTGGGCGGTGTGGGCATTGGCGAATCCGTTGAGCACCAACCTTAGGTTCTTGAAATGCATGTCGAAGAGTGACACCGGGTGATCGCGCTCGACGTAGACGCCACCGCCGCTGATCGTTCCGCCGGGCCGTGCGAGAGCCACCGAGAGATCGAAAGCGTCACCGCGGCCCGCAAACTCAACGACCTTGTGTACTCCGTGCCCGTGTGTTGCATCGAGGACCGCCTGGATTGACGTGTTTACAGCGTCCGCGCTGGCATCCATCGGCACCGCACCGAGTAATTCGGCTCGTTTGCGGCGGAAAGGCACGGGATCGAACGCGTACACCGTTGCGTTGGTGTGACGGCGGACCAGGTCGAGTGCCAACAGGCCCGTGGCCCCGCAACCGACGACCGCGACGGTATCGGTCAGTTCGATCTCTGCCGCGTGTACCGCGATTGCGGCTGCCGGCAGGTTGCATGAGAGGAACGGAACGACGTCATCGGGGACCGAGTCGGGAACATGCTCGAGGTGGTCGTCTGCCAACGGTGACCGTACATACTCTGCGTGGCTTCCCCCGAGGTCTCCGAATGCTGTGCCGAAGCCGTAGATCGCCTTGCCTGAGGTCAGGCAATGCGCGGTCTGGCCAACTCTGCAGGACTGGCAGCGACCGCAGCTGACCGAGTAGGGAAATGTCACCCGGTCCCCGACGGCGAAGCGGTTGACGGCTGATCCGACTTCGACCACCTCGCCGCAGATCTCGTGCCCTAGTGTTGTGTGACCGGGCGCAACAAGTTCCTCGACCTCGCCGTTGTAGAGGTACAGATCGGATCCGCACATGGATGTGGTGATCATCTTGATGATGACGTCGCCTGGCTGTTCGATGCGTGGATCGGCCACCTTCTCGATCCTGACGTCCTTGGGTCCGTGGTAAACGGCTGCTCGCATGTCTGCCTCCCTTCTCGGGTAGTGAGTTGACTTACCCGAAACGGTCGTAGTGGATGGTATCGATTGATTGGCCGCCTGTACTCAGTAGCTTCAGGACTGCGTCTACCATTGGCGGTGGTCCGGCCAGGTAAATCCGCCCACCTGCGAGGCTGTCGGCATGTGCGGCGAGCGCGTCGGTCACGTAACCGCTGGACGTTGAGACGTCCGCGGACGGAGTCGATGAGGTGGTGTGAAGGCGACCGTCGGGCAGTCCCGCCAGGAGGTGGGCCAGTTGCGACCGACCGACCAGTTCGGTGACGGATGTTGCGCCGTAAAAGGCCCGCACGGGACGGGGGTCGTTGGTTGCCGCCAGTTGGTGCGCAAGGGCGAGTATCGCCGACACTCCTGTGCCGCCGGCAATCAGGAAGATGGGCCGCTCGTCTTGGCGTAGCCACATGTCGCCGTATGGCAACTCGATGGGAACAACCGACCCCAGGGGCAAGGAGAAGAGGCGTTCGCTACCTCGACCGCCCGTGTAGCGCTTGGCGATGAACTCGACGTGATGATTCCCGGACGTGGCCGCCATCGAATAACATCGCCGTAGATCCGGGCCGAGTTCGAGAACTGCGAATTGGCCTTCTCGGTACTCTGCCCGCCGATCGAGCCGGAAACGGAACCGGCGGATGTCGGGAGCGAGCTCGTCCACCTGCGCCAAGTGCGCGGTGTAGTCGCCGGTTCCGAGATGAGTCCGCGGGGATTCATCGGTCCGGGTTGCCTTGACGACAAGGTCTGAGCCGGCCGCGCTTTGGCACGCCAGGATTCGTCCTCGCCTGGCGTCCCGCGGATGAATCGCTGGCGCGGTGTCGAAGAGCGTGTCGGTCTGGCCCTCGATGAGCGTGAGCTTACATGTCCCACAGGCTCCCCAGCCGCACTCGAAGGGCAGCCAGACCCCGGAGCGCCGGGCAGCGGCGAGAATGCGCTCACCCTTGCGGATTTCGAACTCCTCACCGCCCGGCGTCACCCGTACTCGATAGGCTGATGTCACGGCTCGTTGTCCCCGGACGGCACCATGAGGCCGCAGGCCTGCAGGTGCTGATGCTGTGCGGATGCGACGGCCTCGGTCAGTTCGATGGCCGCCAATGGCTGTGGCGCCTTCTCGAACATCTGACCGAGATTACTGACGGCCTCGAGCATGAGCGGTTGCCATTGCGCGACCCAGCCGCCGAGCACGTCCGCCAGCTGCGGGTCACGCTCGAGGGAGTACCGGACGAGCGCGGCTGACCAGGTCTGACTGCGAGTGCTGTCTTCGCCGAACTCGGTGAAGAGCGTCCGCAGGAACTCGTCTCCGTTCTCCCCGGCCAGAGCGGCGAACTGCACGTTGAACACCGTGTCGAGAAGTGGCTTGATCACGAGGTTCAAGGCCGCAAAGCTTTCGCCCCAGTCGTACGCGATCAGGAGCCGTTCCAATGCCTCGCGCGTCGGCTGCCACAGGGGATCGTGTTCCCAGCTGGTCCGCGCGACGTCCGTGGATGCGAGCCGGTCCCCGTGGGTGTTCGCGAGAACCTTGGTCCAGTAGGCCACGCGCTGAATGCGGCGCAACTCATCCGCGGCCTGGAAGTTAGCGCAGTTGGTGATGAAGGATGATGGGGCCATCTGGCCTACGTACAGTCCCGTCATCTGCAGGATGTGCAGCGGAAAGCGTAGTGGTACGAGTAGCCGTTCGAGCGTCGCCACCCACTCCGGAGTCAGGCCCCGGGCAGACTCAGCGTGTTCGTGTTGGTCGATGAGTTTGTCGACGAACACTTCCCGCTCGTCCTGCAGTGCGACGTAGTCCTTATAGGTGAGTTTGTATGGGTCGCGGAACTGCTCCCAGTCCTCTACCTGGAATGGTGATCCTTCCCGGTGCTGCAGATACCAACCGTTGAGGGGCATTCCTGCATGTTCGAACGGTTGCGGATTGCGACGGAAGTGGGTGTGAAACTTCGATGTGACGACCTCGTACGGCGACGGCTTGCGTCGCACATCCCCCAATAGGCTCCATGTCTTGGGTTTGGGTTTGATCCGCGCGTTGGACGCCATCTCAATCTTTCCTTTCCAGAAACCAAATGATCTCATCGTCTTTGACCTGCTTCATGCGACCTGCGAATCCGCTCAGTGCTGGTTCGAGTTCCACCAGTGGAAAGGCCCGCCCGAGTTCGCGCTCCAGGCTGAGTTGGGTGAGCCGGCAGTACTCGGGTACTTGAATGCGGACATACCCTCCCTCATCGTGAACCTGGACATCGGAGTCCGGATTGTCAGCGATGATGGCTTCCGCAACGGCGTCGGCGAGATCCATGTCGAGTCCGCGCATGAGCGGTCCCACCATCTTGAGTGTCACGTCTGTCATCTCCGCCTTCTAGCTGTCATTCGCTCGGTTGTGGTGTCGTACGCCGTCGCACGGTATTCCAACTTGGATCTGTTCATCGGCGACGCGGACGGGGAACCGGTAGAGCCGGCAGCCTGTGGGATTGAGCCCGTCTCCAGTTCGCATGTCGAACTGCCAGTGATGTCCGGGACATTCGAGGACACCCGATTCGTCGTTCCAGTTCCCGTCGGCGAGCAACACTTCCTGGTGCGGACACATGCCCTGGAAAGCCAGGATCTCGCCACCGGCGTGGTGCACCAACAGAACCTGCTCCCCATGCAACTCCACGTCGATGATGTCGCCTTCCCACAGTTCACCGAGTTCGAGTGCGTCGGCCCATCCGACCTCGACGTCACTCATCGATATCCCACCTGCAGCACATCGAGCGGGGCTACCCCCGCATCGGCCACGGTGGCGGTTTCCGCCAGTACCTGGCCGTGGAACCGGACTTGCAGAGGCCCGGACTGGGGAGCGACGCGTCGGCCGGCGGCGTGGTGTGCAACCTTCTCCGCGACGACTGACATCGGGTCCGCGTCGTCGATCGGTATGAGCATGACGACGAAGTCATTATCGAATATCCCTTGTACAGGATACAAAGCCATCTCGAGCACCCTTCTTTCAGCTGAAGCGGCCGCTGCCGGGTTGGCCGGCGAACGCCCACGCGTAGTTCGTTGCGTCCTGTCCTTGTTCCTCCGGAGACAGACTCATGTAGTCCAGGGCGCCGTCGATAGTCGGTGGCTGGATGACCCCGCTCAAGAAGCGATCGATGATCGTGAGTTGCCCGGCGAAGCGCTCCGGGTTCTGCTCATAGACCCACTTGCATGGTTCTGAACAGAAAACGAGGCGCCGATCCTCCGTGTCGACCATCAGCGGCTCGGGGGTGTCCAACTTGCCGACTAGGAATCCGGCTGGGTTGACGAGCGGGATCTGGCACATGTTGCAGACCATCGGAAACGTTTCTGGCAGTGTGAGTTCGGTCTTGCCGGCGCGGACGTTCTCCGTGATGACGTCCCACTGCTTGCCGAACGTATCGTTCCAGCCGGGGTACTTCTCCTCGAGCCATACGCGTTCCTCGGGCGAGACACCTGCATCAGGGTTCCACCAGACGGTCGGTCGCCACGTCCATACGCCAAGATGAAGGCCGTGGTGATACCAGTCCAACTCCTCGAGGAAGTAGTCCTTCCAATACCACGGAACCTCGAGCCCGAAGTCTCGGAACTGGTCCATGAACTGTTTGATCACCATCTCGCTCATGAACTCCTTGAACGAATGCTTGCGGTGCTCAAGGGGCGTGTAGTAGTCCATTGACAAACCGGTCAGCAGAGCGAAGATGTGCCAGGTGCGCCAGAACATATGATCGACGAGCTTTTGCGCGATGTCCGCTTGGCCGTTGGCGATGAGGACCTTGATCGTCGGTTCCCCCTGCTGAGCATGCCGGGCCTCGTCCGTTTGGATCGACGAGATCAAGGATGCGAAATCGACATCGCCGACCTTCATCGCGTCGGCGGCCATTCCGAGGAACTGCAGGTTCGTGAACCCGGTCTCGAAGGTGAAGGTCAGCTGGATGGCCGTGGATACAGCGTCATTAGCCGTGAACATGTCGTCGAAGAGGCTGCGCGCTGCGATCGCGCCCCATTCGTTCGTATGAAGCGCCTTGTGCGCCCAGTCTGCTCGAGGTTCCTTTGCCAGCAGTCCGTGGGGAACGAATGTCTGGATCTGGCCGTGCCTGGTCTCGTCGAGCGTCCCGTAGGTGGCCATGTTCCGCCACGCGGCACAACGACCGAACCGCCCCATGCGGGCTTCACCGATACCGGCGAGATACTCAGGAACTGCGATGGCACCGTAGTGCGCTAGGATCGCCGATTTCCATCCGGGGTCGAGGCTTTCGTACATCGCCGACCGGGCGAGTATGGAATTCACTGCGTATACCGATACGTCTTTGTCGACCTGATTGTGGACGTACTCCGGATATGTGATCTTGTACGGTTCGTCCCAGGTCCACCACTGTTCCGCAGGTACGCCGTAACTGTTGGACTGAACCTGCGGCCACACCTGGTCTTCCTCGACATATCGGAGTGTCCAGTTCATGTCCCGCGTTAGGTCGTACCATTCGGATCGCGCCAATTGTGGCATGTTGTGTCCTTACCCTTCTTCTTGTTGTGCGGACCGGAGGCGGCGAGATCCACGTCCGCTGTGGGGGAGTCTCATGGCCTCGGGCGCGGGTGCCCTGCATCGGGCTCGTATTGGTGATGTGAAAGAGAACGTTCGTCGAATGCGTCCGACAAGTAGAAGGCACAGATCCGGCGGATTGGGCCGTCCGAGCTGCATGCCGACCCAGGCGCTTCCGGTGTGGCCTAGGGGGAATCAGCCAAGGCGACGTCTCTTGTTCTATCGGGGCTTACGCCCTGCAGCGAACGGTTGCGTAACGATTGCTGCGTTCGATTCTCGTACGTATCCCACTGTCAAATCAAATGCAGCAAGAGTGCCGCGGGCGACTTCAGTCACCCGAGGTGACCGAATGCGCAGTCGGTAGTTCTCGCCGATCTGATCCCGCCTATCCGTGCGTTCGATGTATGACGAAGGTGTGCAGCACAACGAGCGTGCCGTCCCCGAGGCGGGATGGTCGAATAGCAACCTCGGCTTCGCCGATGGGGAGGGTGTCGTCGACGACCAGCGAGAACTCGCACCGGTCGTATCCGGGCGCACTCACGTATATCTCGATCACATTGGTGCCGGCACATGAACCATGCGCCAATATCTCGAATCCTCCCTCGGGTTCGGCGTCGAGAAGTACACCCCACACTCCGACGACGGCGCCGGGCACCGCGATGCCATCCTCGCCGACAATCTCACCTGCCAGAAGGATTTCAGTTGTCCCGATGTCAATTTCACGCATCGTGAGCGCCACAGGGGAGGCGAGGTGTGTGGAGTTTTCGCCGGGTGACGTGACGCTGGTGACAGCCATATGAATCCTCCTTTTTCTCAGGTCGGCAGTCCTATCGAGTCTGATCCATGCGGGGAACGCCGGGAATGCACATGAAGCGGGACGATTACACAGGTACACAGAGTAATTCGCACGCTTCGGCAGTCGCGCCGCGGATCGGCATGCGACCAAATGGCCGTCATTGCACGTACCAGTCCTCCGTTGTCAATCAAGTCCTTCGCGGGTCCCGGACCAGGCGGCTCGATCCGTCCAACCAATGCGCGTTCTCCGTCAATCCATGACCGGAAGGGGCGTTGGTGTGCCGGCGCGGCGTTTTGTACCGTGTCGGGGCTTGACGGAATATCGCCATGACGCTCGATCTTCTTTCATAGCTACGTCCCATTGTGTCTCGCTCCTGTGGCAAGACGTTAGATGCGTCACACGTCGGTGACTGTCCACCGTGCGCAGGGACTGTCCGGATCGCGCAGAGACTTCGGAATCGCGGGGTTTGTCGTTTACTACGTTCCTTGCAGGGTTTTGCGTCGGCGGTTGCCCGCCTTCGGTTGTCGGTATATCGGCCGAGGTGTCGGAAACCCCAGCGGTAGACCATATGGGCGACCGCATCCTGGAACGGATCCGGCCTGAATCAGGTCCTGATGGGTGTGTTCGAGCTGGATTCCTCGGAGAAGGTCAGCGGTGAGTGACCGTGTACCGCGTAAATCCGTCCTGCATGATGCGCACGCTGGCGCCGACGAAGTGTGCCCAGTTCGCTGACGGTCCACGGCTCCTCGGGGCGGGCGTGGATCGGTTCGATGGCCAGCCCCCCGACACGGGCATCGCGGCGCTCCGAGGAAGCCCGCAGGAAGGGGTCGATTCTCCGCGCTCTCGACACCGTGAAGGTGGGGGAGGTCGGGCGCATCGTCGCGCCCAGCGCGGAGCCCCGGAGTACCGCCCAGCGACTGCGGGAGGCGAGCAAGGTCCTGGGTCTGTCGCTCGGCCAGCGCCTCGACTACCACTACCCGCAATTCCAGTTCGATGAACAGCGTCACGAGGTGAAACCGATCGTCGCGTACGCCAACGTGCGGTTGGGCGCGGTCGGTGATCCGGGGTGTGGCCTCGTGGTGGATCAGCCCGAGCGAGCTGTTCGACGGACAGTCGCCACTGGATCTGCTCAAGCAGAACAGGCTGACGGAGATCGCGGTGGACAACGTCGCCGCCGACGACGCCGAAGGCATGTGAGTGCGGGCCTACAACAACAGACCCGCGGAAACAGCGTTAATACCCGCCGACTCGCTCTGGGCGGACTTCGGGCTGATCGTCGGCTGACCGGTAGCACAAAACCGACCCTGCCAGGGTAAACGTCGTAATATCGGGTACCGGCACCAAGGTGCGGCAGGCACTGCGAGCGCGCCATCCGAGTCCGGTGAGCGGCTTCAGGGGCGAATCAAGGCACTCCCGATGAGCCCCAAACCCGGCCACCGGCCCTTTCCGCCCACTTTTCGAGGCCGGGGACATACCGAACGTGGCGACCGTAGCCCCTGGTGCGGGACCACCCGGGAGGTGCTGCGGTGGCGCGGCCGAGTTCTCACCCACGGAGCCACAGGGCTGAGAGGCGGGCGACCCGTAACCCGGCGTGCAGGTCCAGTCGGGTCACGCCGTCGGAGAGTTCGCAGCCGGTGACCTCACGAATGCGGTCCAGTCGGTAGTACAGCGTGCTGCGGTGGACGTTCAGGTGCTGGGCGGTGCGCTGAACCTCGCCGCCGTTGTCGAGGTAGGTCTCGAGTGTCGAGGCAAGTTCGCGCCCGTTGGGTGCTGCGAGCAGGCGCTGTACCCCGGGAGGGAGGTCGTTCGGAGTCAGGCGGTCCAAGGGGAGTTGCAGCAGTAGGCGGTCGAGACCCAGGCCGTCCCAGAAGGCAACCCGCCCGTACCGCCGCGCATCGAGCGTCGATGCGCGGCAGGCGATCTGAGCCTCGTGGAAGGAATCGACGGCCTCGTTGAGCGAGCGCTTGACGCCGCCCACTCCGGCTGTGACCTGCTCGAGGTCGGCGGACGCCAGGATCTGTCCGAGTCGAGTTTTGTTGACCGGGCGTGGAAACAGCACGATCCCGTCGGTGCCTAGTACTGCGCCGACAATCTTGACGGTCGTCGACCGGCTCGTGAACTCGAGTGTTTCCTCGACTGCCAGCCGGGTCACGGAGCGCGGTGCCAGGTCTGGGGCGCGGAAGACCAGAACCGAGTACTGGTCGACATCCTCGATCAGCCCTTCCTGCAGCAGGGTTGCTGCGGCGTGTCGTCGTTCGACGACGGAGTCACCGAGGAGTGCTGCGAGCACGAAACGTGAATGTTCCCCGCTGTGGCGAGCCTCCGACAGCTTCAGGGACAGCAGCATCGCGATCTCCGGACACGCGGACTCGAGCGCGGACGCCTCCTCGGCGGCGGATCTGTCCGGGGACGGCCGGTCGTCGACGAAGTAGAGGTAGCCGAGCGGTCGCTTGTCGTGCCGCAGCGGCGTCACGACCAGGGCTTCGCGGTTGGCATCGGCCGGAACCCGCACGGGGTGGGTGGCGGTGCGCAGCCCGTGCACCCTCACCACGGAGTCGGTGACGGGAGCTGCCGAGCCCGCGAGGAGCCGGCCGAGCCGCGCCCGGCGTACGGCGGTGTCGTGGATGCTGTATGCCACGACCTTCAGTTCCAGGTCGAGCACGACGAGAGGCGTGCCCAGGCGGTCTGCCAGATCTTGAACGCTGTCGTCGAGGCTCAAGGCGGTTCCTCTCCTCCGTCGTGGTGTCGGATCGCCCCGTACCGGCGCGGCGGGTGAATCGGGCGGCCCGCGCCGGACCGGACCAGGGCTTCCGGCATCGTGTCGGACCCCATCCTGCGGGATCGTGCACGACAAGTCCTCCGACACGGTGTCGAAAATTCCGCCCGAACCGGCGACATCTCGTCCGAAGCGCACCAGCGCTCAGCCCGGATAGCGTGGGTCACACATCGCATCCGAACGTGGATGTGATCACGGCAACCGTCGATCCCCGATCTTGGTGACGCCAATTCGATGCCACCGATCTTCCCCCGTTCCGGGGGCGACAACCCCTCGTCGCCGGACCCGCAGACGTGACACGAGAGGAACTCGATTCCATGACCGAAATTGCCCAGCGCACCGTCGAGACCAACGGCTACAACACCCACCTGTGGGACAGCGGCGACGAAGGCCGGGAGACCATCATCCTCCTGCACGGCGGCGGCCCGGGTGCCAACGCGAAGTCGAACTGGTACGACTTCATTTCGGAGCTCGCCGGTGAATACCGCGTCATCGCACCGGATCTCGTCGGCTACGGCCGCACCGACCACCCGGAGGGCATGCCCGGCAGCCTCACCGGGTGGATCCGCATGCGCGTCGAGCAGGTGCTCGCCACCATGGACGCGCTCGGCATCGAACGGGCGCACCTGGTCGGCAACTCGATGGGTGGCTCCGTCGCGATGCACCTGGTGATGACCGCCCCAGAACGCTTCGACCGCATCTCGTTGATGGGCAGTGCGGGAGGCGAATCGCATCCGACCCCCGAGGTCATCCGGATGGTCAGCTTCTACAAGGACCCCTCGATCAGCGCGTTGGAGAACCTCACGAAGTGGTTCGTCTACGACGAGAACGCCCTGGGACGGTCGATCCCGGAGATCGTCGCCGAGCGCCACAACGAGGTCATGCGCCCCGAGGTCCGCCGCTCGTACGAATGCTTCTTCTCGTCGTCGCCGACGGAGATGAAGGTACCGCAGTCGGCCCTGCGCCGGATGCCGCACCCGTTCCTGATCGTGCACGGCCGCGAGGACCGCTTCGTCACCCCCGATTCCAGCGTCTACCTGCAGCAGCACCTGCCCAACGCGCAGCTGCACATCTTCAACCATTGCGGCCACTGGGTGCAGGTCGAACGCCGGCGCAGCTACGCCGCCCTGCTTCTCGACTTCCTCGCCGACAAGTACTGACAGTCGCCCACCCAACACGAGATCGGAATCCGACGCCCATGGACATCAAGCAGCTCGGCTACCTCGGCCTCTCCGCCCGCGAACCCGACGCGTTCACCGCGTACGCCACCGACATCCTCGGCATGCAGCAGGTCGCCGGAGAGGACGGCACCACCCACTTCCGCATCGACGACCGGCACCACCGGGTCACCGTCGAGGCGTCGGACCGCGACGGCGGCGCCTACTACGGCTGGGAAGTCGAGGACGCCAACGCACTGAGCGCCGCGATGGACGAACTCAGCAACAACGGCGTTCGCGCCGTCGAGGCGACCGACCGGGAGCTCGAGATCCGCAGGGTCGCTGGCATGACGCACTTCCTCGACCCGGCAGGAAACCGGGTCGAGCTCTACCACGGTCCCGCGGCCGGCGAGGGCGAGTTCACCTCCGCCCGCGACGTCGAGCGGTTCGTCACCGGTGACCTCGGCCTCGGACACGTGGTGCTGGCCAGCCCGGACATCGAGGTGCAGCAGCGCTTCTACACCGAGGTGCTCGGCTTCAAGATCAGTGACACGATGCGCAAGCCCTTCCAGGCGACGTTCATGCACACCAACCCGCGCCACCACAGCATCGCGTTCGTCGACGGCCCGTTCTTCGGGATCAACGAGCCGTTCCTACATCACTTCATGCTGGAGGTGCCGGACATGGACCAGGTGGGCCGCACCTACGACCTCGTCCTCGACCGCGAGGTACCCGTCGCGATGACCCTCGGTCGCCACACCAACGACAAGGTGTTCTCGTTCTACGCGCAGTCCCCGGTCGGGGTCCACACCGAGTTCGGCTTCGGTGGCGTCCTCATCGACGACGAGACCTGGGAGGTCACGGAGATCCCCGGGCCCGACCTCTGGGGCCACCGCCACTGAACCGCACACCTTTGCTGCGGACCGGGTAGCCGGTAGAGGCGCGACATCCCCTCCCACCGCAACCGAATCCCGGATCGGGACACACGCATCGCCCAAGGAGCTATAGACATGGATACCCCCGCCACCACCGTGGAAACCGAAGTCCTCATCGTCGGCGCCGGGCCGGCAGGGGCGGCCGCCGCCGCCCTGCTGTCGACCTACGGAATCGACAACATTGTCCTCAACAAGTACGGCAGCGTGTCGAATTCGCCGCGCGCGCACATCACCAACCAGCGGACGGTCGAGGTGTTCCGGGACCTCGGGCTCGAAGGCGAGGTGATCCGGCAGGCGACCCCGCAGCACCTGATGGGGGAGCACGTCTACGCCACCAGCCTCGCGGGCGACGAACTCGGGCGGCTACGAACCTGGTACACCCATCCGCATTTCAAGGCCGAGCACGACTTGGCCAGCCCCTGCTCGGTGTGCGACCTGCCGCAGGACCTGCTCGAGCCGATCCTTGTGGGCGCCGCGTCCTCGCGGGGCAGTTCCGTCCGATTCGACACCGAGCTGCTGACGTTTACGCAGGACGACGACGGCGTGACGGCCCGCGTGCGGGACCGGCTGGCGGGCACCGAGTACCACATCCGCAGCAAGTACCTGATCGGTGCGGACGGTGGAAACTCCACGGTCGTCAAGCAGCTGGGCCTGCCGCTCGTCGGTGAGATGGGGAGCGGCGGCTCCATCAACGTGGTGTTCGAGGCCGACCTCACCCGCTTCGTCGAGCACCGCCCCGGCGATATGTACTGGTTCGTCCAGCCCGGGGTCGGGCACGGCGGCGGTGGCATCGGCGTGCTCCGGATGGTCCGCCCCTGGGCGAAATGGATCGGCGTGTGGGGGTACGACGTCACCGCCGGCACCCCCTCGCTCACCGAGGCGGACGGGATCCGGATCGCCCATCAACTCATCGGCGACGACAGCGTCCCGGTCAAGATCGAGTCCATGTCCACCTGGGCGGTCAACCAGGTCTACGCGGAGGACAACACGAAGGGCCGGGTCATGTGCGTCGGCGACGCGGTGCACCGGCACTCGCCGATGAACGGCCTCGGCTCGAACACCTCGATTCAGGACAGCTACAACCTGTGCTGGAAGCTGGCGCTGGTCCTGCGCGGTCAGGCGGCGCCCACCCTGCTCGACAGCTACCGCGAGGAGCGGGTCCCGGTCGGCCGGCAGATCGTCGACAGGGCCAGCCGCAGCGAGGGTCTCATGCCGCCGATCTTCCAGGCACTGAACCTGCCGAGGACACCGGACGCACAGTCGATGCAGAACGCGCTCGCCGCGCTGTCCGAGCCGACAACGGCAGCGTGGGAGCGTCGTCGCGCGTTCGACTCCGCGCTCCAGGACACGATCATGTGCTTCAACACGCACGGGGTCGAGACCAACCAGAACTACCGGTCGAACGCGGTCGTACCGGACGGGACGCCGGATTCGGACGCCCCGCGGGACGAGGAGCTCTACCACTTCGCGACCACCCGGCCGGGCCGACACCTGCCGCACCTGTGGGTCACGCGTGACCAACAGCGGGTCTCCACCTTCGACCTGTGCGGCAAGGGCGGTTTCTCGCTGCTGACCGGAGTCAGCGGCGGTGCGTGGCGGGACGCAGCGCGCGAGATCTCCGAGCGACTGGGGGTCCCGATCCGGGTCCACACCATCGGTCACGGCGGCGACTACGAGGACAGCTACGGCGACTACGCCGCCCAGTCCGAGGTCGAGGAGGACGGCGCCATCCTGGTTCGCCCCGACCACATCGTCGGCTGGCGAGCGGCCACGCTGCCTGCGAACCCGGCCGCGGCACTGGGCGATGCGCTCGAACAGATCCTCGGATTGCGCTCCGGTTCGTCGGCCGCGACCGACGACGGCGTGAAGGTTGCAGTCGATGCTTGAGACGACAGCGCAGAGAACTGACAGCACGTCGCCGCTGCGTGTCGCGTGCGTCGGTGGGGGACCGGGCGGGCTGTTCGCGGCCATCGCGCTCGCACACGCCCTTCCTGACGCCACCATCGACGTCTACGAGCGGAACCGTGCGGACGACGTCTTCGGGTTCGGTGTGGTGTTCTCGGACGCCACCCTGGATGCGATCGATCGGGTCGATCCGGTGCTACGCGACGCGCTCGCCGCGGACGGACGCCGCTGGGACCGGATCGCGGTCCACAGCAACGGCGAGGTGGTGTCCGCCGGTGGAAACGGTATGTCCGCCATCCACCGCCGTGTCCTGCTGGAGGCGTTGCACGAGCGGGCGTCCGAGCTGGGCGCGCGACTGCACTTCGAATCGCCGGTCACCGTCGACGAACTCGACGCCGGCGGGAGCTTCGACCTGATCGTGGGGGCCGACGGCGCC
The DNA here is from genome assembly GCF_036327795.1 of Rhodococcus artemisiae. NCBI lineage: Bacteria > Bacillati > Actinomycetota > Actinomycetes > Mycobacteriales > Nocardiaceae > Rhodococcus > Rhodococcus artemisiae. The sequence continues at coordinate 21,857 of NZ_JAUTXY010000026.1, read as the reverse complement.
AACTCCATCGTGCGGGAACGCTTCGTCGACCGGCTGGGGCACACGGTGGACGAGGCATCGGTGAAGTTCATCTGGTTCGGCACCACGTACGACTTCGACGGGCTGACCTTCCTGCACGAGCGCAGCGAGCACGGCAACTTCGCGGTGCACGCCTACCCCATCGGTTCCGGGCTGAGCACCTTCATCGTCGAGACGGACGAGGACACCTGGCGGCGCGCCGGCCTCGACGAGTTCGACACCGCCCAGCTGCCCGGAGCGTCGGACCTCAAGACGCAGCGGTACCTCGAGAAGCTGTTCGCCGACCGCATTGACGGACACCCGCTGGTGGCGAACAATTCCCGGTGGGCCAACTTTCGTACCCGACGCACCGAGCACTGGTCCACCCGCGCCGCCGCCGGAACCCCTGTAGTCCTGCTCGGCGATGCCGTGCACACCGCGCACTTCTCGGTCGGTTCCGGCACCAAGATGGCGATGGAAGACGCGGCGGCCCTGGCGGCAGCCTTGGCAGCCCACCCCGGAGAGCTCGACACGGCGCTCGACCGGTTCGAGGCTGCACGTCGACCCCGGGTGACCCGGATCCAGGACTCTGCCCTGCCGAGCCTGTCGTGGTGGGACCACTTCTCCGACTACCAGCGCGCGCTCGAACCCTGGCAGTTCGGGGCCCACTTCTTCACCCGGGCCATCTCGGCGGAGAAGATCCGGGTCCGTGACCCCGAGTTCGTCGGCAGGTTGCGGCGGCGGTGGCTCGAGCGACACGGCAACGACCCGCTACGCACCCCTCTGCGGATCGGGGACCACCAGCTGTCCTCGCGGCTGCTGACAGCCGCGGACGGGCCGAACGGCACGCTGCTGCTCGGCGACGGTAGCACCTCCGTGCCCGCCGGCCCGGACGACGCGTTGAGCCACTCGGCGGTCGCGGTCCTGATTGCCCCCACACACGACTCCACCTCACTCACCGTGGAAGACCGGGACCGGATCGACCACCTGTGCGCGGCCCGGCCGCACGCGGTGGCCGTGCGCGGCGGCACCGCGCTGACCAGAGTTCTGTGCGCCGAACGAATCCGGTTCCGCCACGGCATCCCGGCGGTGCTCGTCGAGAGCCTGGAGGCGGTACGCGCCCGACGGTCGGTCGACATGAACGACAACGCGTACACCCTTGTCCTTTCGGGCCGAGCCGACGCCGTCGCCGTCGAAGACGACCCCTCGACACCCACCGCCACCGAGGTCCTCCGATGACTGCTATCCACCAATCGATCCCGTCGCTCCACCAGCTCGACCGACTCTTCGCCCCCGGCTCGATCGCGGTCGTCGGGGCCTCGACCTCGCCGGGCAAGCTCGGCTCGGTGATGGTCGAGGCGATCGCCCGCGGAAGCGGCGGCGCCCTGCCCGTGTACCCGATCAACCCGAGGGTCGAGTCGGCCGGCTTCCATCCCTCGATCGAGGCCGCCGCGGCGGCTCACGGCACACCCATCGACCTCGCCGTCCTGTGCGTTCCCGCGGCCGCGACGCCCGCGGCCCTGCGGGCGGCCGCCGACTCCGGTGCAGGTGCCGCCGTGATCTGTTCCGGCGGATTCGCCGAGGCAGGACCCGCAGGGGTCGCCGCCCAGCGGGAGCTGGCACGGATCCGGGCGACAACCGGCATCCGGGTCCTGGGCCCGAACACCTCGGGATTCTTCCGCCCCGGGTCCGGCACCCGAGTCAGCTTCGTGCCCACCGTCGAACACATCAGGCCGGGCACCGTCGCCGTCGTCTCGGCCAGCGGCGGCATGAACCACGCCTTGTCGTTCCTGCTGTCGGAGCGGGGCGTGGGGATCGGTCTCGGTGTGGGTCTCGGCAACTGCGTCGACGTGACGAGCGCCGACGTCCTGGACTACCTGTGCGCCGATGACTCGACAACGGCGGTCGCGCTGCACGTCGAGTCGGTCGCCGACGGGCGCGCCCTGCTCGACGCCGTCCGCGCAGTCACGGCCTGCAAGCCGGTCGTCGCGCTCGTGGTCGGCCGCGCCGATGTCGCGGCGTTCTCCGAGTCTCACACCGGGGCGCTGGCAACGTCGTGGAAGGTCACCCGCTCCCTACTCGCCGAGGCCGGTGCGGTGGTCGTCGACACCGAGTACGAACTCGTCGACGCGCTCGCTGTCCTCAGCCGCACCCGGCTGCCCGCTGCCGCGGCGCCCGGCATCGGGCTCGTCACCGCTCAGGCCGGGCCGGGTCTGGTGATCCTCGACGCGCTGCGCGCGCACGGCATCAGGGTGCCGCCTCTCGCCGAGTCGACGCAGCGCGAGATCGGTGACCTGCTACCGCCGATGACGTTCCAGGCAAACCCGGTCGACACGGGGCGACCGGGAGCCACCTTCGCCGAGGTCCTTACCACGACGGCAGCCGACCCGGCGATCGACGCGCTCGCCGTCTACGCGCTGGCCGAACCCGGGGCGATCGACCTCTCCGCCGCGGTGCGGCAGTCCGCGGTGGCGACCCGGTTTCCCGTCGTCGTTGGTGTCGGGGGGCCGGCCGACTCGATCGCAGAGTCTTCGGCCGCGGCCGAAGACATCGGTGTGCCCGTCCTCGCGAGCCCGACGGCGCTGGCCACCGGGGTGCGGGCACTGGTGCAAGACGCGCGTGCCCGGTTCATGGCCTCCCCGCCCCGTACCGACGACATGGCCGACCTCGACGCGGGCCCGTCCTTCCCGATCGACGAGCACGGCGCCAAGAACATCCTCGACACCGTCGGGATCCGCACCCCGCGGCGCCGCGCGTGCCACGATCGCGCTGCCGCGCACCGGGCGCTCGACGAGTTGGCATGCCCGGTCGCGGTGAAGACACTCGACGCCACCGTGATTCACAAGACCGACATCGGGGGAGTGCACCTGGGAATCCACACCGCCGCCGAACTCGACGACGCACTGGACGCGCTCGACCGGATCGGCGCACCCGCCTACCTGATCGAGAGGATGGCCGAGCCGGGCGTGGACCTGTTCCTCGGCGTGCGCCGCGACGCCGTCTTCGGGCCGATTGTGGTCGCCGGTGTCGGCGGAACCTCCGCCGAGGCGATCGGTGACATCGCGATCCGCAGCCAGGACATCACGCCCGGGGGCGCCGAGGCGATGCTCGACGACCTGGCAAGCGCCGCCGTACTCGATGGCTGGCGAGGCGGACCGGTCCTCGATCGCCGTGAATTCGCCCGGGTCGCGGTCGCTCTCGCACGGTTCGTCGCCGACCACCCCGAGGTCGGCGACGTCGAGATCAATCCGCTTCGCCTCACGGCCCAGGGCCTGATCGCCCTCGACGCGGTCGTCCTGCCGTGCAGCGACCTCGAGGCCGAAAGGCAGCAGGCGACCGAAGGTCGACCGCAATGACTACCCCCACCTCGTCCCCGGCCACCGAGGATGTGGTGCACTGGCCGGCAGACCTCGCCGCCCGGTACCGCACCGAAGGCTATTGGCAGGGGCGATCGCTCGGCTCCTACGTCGCCGACCACGTTGCCGCACATCCAGATCGGGAAGCCCTCGTCGACGGGGACACCCGCCTGAGTTACCGGCAGCTGTGGGACCGATCGGCCGCGCTCGCGCAGTACCTGCTCGACCTGTCGATCACCCCCGGTAACCGCATTCTGGTCCAGCTGCCGAACTGCTGGGAGTTCGTCGCCCTCACCCTCGCGTGCTTCCGGATCGGGGTGATCCCGGTGATGGCGCTGCCCGCGCATCGCCGCCACGAGCTGACGCACCTGGCGGCACTGTCGGAGAGCGTGGCGCTCGTCGTCCCCGACTGCGATCGGGACACCGACCTACGCGAGGTTGCACAGCAGGTCGCCGCCGACGTACCGACGATCCGGTCGGTGATCGTGCACGGCGACTTCACATCGGCCCTCGGCGAGGCCGCTGTTCCCGAACACAGCCTGGCCTCCGGGCTCGCCACCACCGCCCGGTTCGCCTCGAGCGAGTACGAACCGTCCGGAAGTGACATCGCCTGTTTCCTGCTCTCCGGTGGCACAACCGGCCTACCGAAGCTGATCCTCCGCACCCACGACGACTACGCCTACAACATCCGGGCCTGCTGTGAGGTGTCCCGCTTCGACGCGGACACCGTCTACCTCGGCACCCTCCCCAGTAGCCACAACTTCCCGTTGGCTTGCCCAGGCATCCTCGGCGCGCTGTTCGTCGGCGGCCGCACCGTGATGCTCTCCTCGCCGGCGCCGGAACGGGCTCTGCGTACCATCGACGCGGAAGCGGTGACCGTCGCCGCCGCGGTCCCCGCGGTCGCGCAGGCCTGGATCGAGCACCAGCGTGAACACGGAACCCTGCGAGGAAACTCGTTCGCGGTGCTGCAGGTGGGCGGATCACGCATGCCGGACGAGCTCGCCGCCCGCGTCGAACCGGTGCTCGGAGCCAGGCTGCAGCAGGTTTTCGGGATGGCGGAGGGGCTGATCAACATGACCCGCCTCGACGACGACTCCGAGGTGGTCGTCAACACCCAGGGGCGTCCGGTCAGTGAGGCCGACGAAATCGCGATCGTCGACGAAGCCGGGCAGCCGGTGCCCGATGGCACGCCCGGAGCCCTGTTGACCCGCGGCCCGTACACCCCGCGTGGCTACTTCCGCGCTCCCGACCACAACGTCCGGGCCTTCACCGTGGACGGCTGGTACGCCAGCGGTGACATCGTCATCCGCCGCCCCGATGGCAACCTCGTCGTCGCCGGTCGGGACAAGGACATGATCAACCGTGGCGGCGAGAAGATCTCCGCCGAGGAGGTCGAGAACTTCGCCTACCAACTCGACGGTGTCGACATGGCCGCCGCGGTCGCGATGCCCGATCCGCGCCTCGGCGAGCGGGTGTGCCTCTACCTCACCCTCACGCCCGGCCACCGGGTCGAACTCGACGACGTCGTCGCCGCCATGGACGCGGCGGGGGTCGCCCGATACAAGAGGCCCGAACGGGTCGAGATCGTCGATGCGATGCCCACGACGAAGGTCGGAAAGATCGACAAGAAGGACCTGCGGGAGCGCATCCGCGACCGCCTCGCTCACGAGAGCGCGAGCCGAGGAGAACAATCATGACCATCGAGCCCGACCCCGAGCTCGCGCAACTCTACGCGGACTTCGAAACCGAGCACCTCAACCCGCTGTGGACGCAGCTCGGTGACCTGATGTCGATGGTCCCGATGTCGAAGGCCGTTCCGTTCGTGTGGAAGTGGTCCACTCTGTACCCGCTCGCGCAGCGCGCCGGCGACCTGGTGCCGGTCGGCCGCGGCGGCGAGCGGCGGGCGATCGCCCTGGCGAACCCCGGTCTCGGCGGCGTCCCGTACGTGACCCCCACGCTGTGGGCGGCGATCCAGTACCTCGGTCCGAAGGAAACCGCGCCGGAGCACCGGCACGCGCAGAACGCCTTCCGGTTCGTTGTCGAGGGTGAGGGCGTCTGGACGGTCGTCAACGGTGATCCGGTCGCGATGCGTCGCGGCGACTTCCTGCTGACGCCGGGCTGGAACTTCCACGGCCACCACAACGAGACCGACCGGCCGATGGCCTGGCTCGACGGCCTGGACATCCCGTTCGTGCACTACACCGACACCGGTTTCTTCGAGTTCGGGTCCAACGGCGTCACCGACGAGTCGACGCCGGACATCTCGCGGTCCGAACGGCTGTGGGCGCATCCGGGTCTGCGTCCGCTGGTCGGTCTGGACAGGCAGACGAGCTCGCCGATTGCGTGCTATCGGTGGGATCACACGGACCGGGCACTCGACGAGCAGCTGGCGCTCGAGGACGAGGGCCACGCCGCGACCCCGGAGCCCGGTCACGCCGCGGTCCGCTACACCAACCCCACCACCGGGGGCGACGTGATGCCGACCATCCGGGCCGAGTTCCACCGCCTGCGTGCCGGCGCGCACACCCGGGCGCGCCGCGACGTCGGCTCGACGGTGTTCCAGGTGTTCGAGGGGCAGGGCCGGTTTCCTGCTCCCCGGCACCGAACACGTCGTCGGCAAGGGCGACATGATCGTCGTGCCGTCCTGGGTGGAGTGGTCCCTGGACACCGACTCCGGGGTCGACCTGTTCGCCTTCTCCGATGCGCCGATCATCGAGCGCCTGCACTTGCACCGCGCCCACATCCTCGAAGGAGCCTGACCTCATGCGACTTGCCACCCTGCGCCAGGGCTGCGGCACCGCCGCCGTCCGCGTCGATTCCGACACCTCCAGTACCGTCATCGACGGCTACGCAGACCTGTCCGCGCTCCTGGCAGATCCTGACTGGAAGGCGTTGTCCGAGAGGGCATCCGGTATGTCGGTCGACCTCACCGGCGCCGACTACGCCCCGGTCGTCCCGAGCCCGGGCAAGATCGTGTGCGTCGGCCTGAACTACGGCACCCACATCAAGGAGATGGGCCGGGACCTGCCCGAGTACCCGACCCTGTTCTCGAAGTTCAAGGAGGCCCTCACCGGCCCGTACGACGACGTGGTCGTTCCCGCATACGCGGCCGGCCAGATCGACTGGGAGGCCGAGCTGGCCGTGGTGATCGGCAAGCAGGCGTACCAGGTGCCCGAGACTGACGCTGCCGAGTACATCGCCGGCTATTCGGTCATCAACGACTACACGATGCGTGACTACCAGTACCGCACGCTGCAGTGGGACCAGGGCAAGACGTTCGAGAAGACCAGCGGCTTCGGTCCGCACCTGGACACGGACTACACGCTCGGCACCAAGATCGAGACCCGCCTCGAGGGCGAGGTCATGCAGTCGGCCACCACGGACGACCTGGTGTTCACGCCGGCGAAGCTGGTGGACTACATCTCGCACATCGTCACGCTGCAGCCGGGCGATGTGATCATCACCGGCACCACCGGCGGCGTCGGTCACGCCCGCAAGCCCGCCCGGTACGTGCAGGGCGGGGAGACCGTCGAGGTGAGCATCGAGGGACTCGGTTCGGTGCGGAACAAGACGATCGTGAAGTAGGAGCGTCGGCTGTGTGGTTCAACGATCTCGACCCGCCCGCGCGGCTGCGAATTGCCCGCCGTGCGGCCGTGACGGGGAGTTCACCCGGGTGCCGTCGACGTGGGTTTTGGTGCCGGTCCCGTATTGGTCGATCCAGCCCGTCAGGGTGCCGCGCACGACCCCGAGATCAGCGGCGATACCTCGAATCGTCGCGCCCGGCGTGGACTCGTACAACTCGACCGCCTGGCGCCGAAACTCCTCCGAGTAGTTCTTTCGTGACATGACTGAAGATCATCTCGCTTCCCCAGCGGATGCTGGATTCAGCGTGTCCAAGAACCGGGGTCAAGGCCCCAGAATCCGCGTTCGGTGAGCATGGCCACGGTCTGCTCGGCTTGTCGTGCGAAGTGATCTTCGACAGCAACTCGGGCCTGGGATCCTTTGCCAGTCTTCAGGAGTTTGAGGATCTTCCGGTGTTCGCGGTGTGTGAGCTCGGCGGAGGCGGCGTCGAACTCGGCGAACCCGCGAGGTATGGAGCTTCCGAGTACTCGCAGCACAGACGTCAGGCGACTGGACTTGGCCGCAATGTTGATCACACGATGGAACTCGAAGTGCAGCTGTTCCTGTTCGTCGTCGGACTCGCAGGACTCCATGGCGGTAGCGAGCTGCTGGAGTGTCGAGAAGTCGGTTTCTGAGAGGTTCTGGGCGGCCCGCTCCGCGGCGAGGCCCGAGATCTCGCCGAGCATCCAGTACTGGTCTCTGATGTCATCCGGTGACAGGGATGCAACGTAGGCGCCGCGGCGTGGTGCGATGTTGATGAAGCCCTCGCCTTCGAGGGCGCTGACTGCTTCACGGATAGGAAGTTTGCTGATGCCAAGCTCGGCGGCAAGCGCGTCTTGATCGATCTTGACGCCGGGCCGCAGGTGGCCTGCAAAGATTCTTCGTCGAAGTTCGTGGGTTGCAACTTCCTTGAGGCTGGTCGGCAAGGAAACACTCGACGTCGTGTGGTGGGATTGTTCGCTAGTTACCACGCTGTACCCACCTTGATGCTCGAAGAACATTTCGGCAGCGAAGCCTATCAACGAGCTCGCTGGGAGTTGGCTGGTGGCGATCTGACGCCGGGACCTGGAAGCCGCCACTTTGGAGGGGAAGTCGGTTCATGTCGCGGAGGTACCGTCCCAGAACCCGCGCTCCTCGAGCATCGCGACGGCCTCGTTTGCGCCTTGCAGAAAGTGGTGTTTCATTGCCTGTCGAGCGTCGGGTCCCGAGCGTGAACGCAAGGCATCGAGCAAGTCTCGATGCTCCGCGTCCGCTTCGGCGGCCATTCGTGCGTGGGACTCGTAGAAGCCGAGTGGGAGGGGGCTGCCGAGCATCTTCAAGGTTGCGATGAGACGCGGAGAGGCCGCCGCATGATTGATCAAGCTGTGAAACCTGAAATTCAATTGCTCCCGGGCCTGTTCGGTGGTGGCTCGTTCCATTCCATCGGCAAGTTCCTCGAGCTCGTTCAGTTCCGCATCGGAGAGGTACTGAGCGGCACGCTCGGCGGCGCGACCGGAGATGGAGGCCAGCATCCAGTAGTGGTCTCGGATGTCCTGCTGGGAGAGCGGTACGACAAAGGCGCCCCGGCGCGGAATCATCTCGATGATTCCCTCGCCCACGAGGGCGGCCAGGGCCTCTCGAACGGGGATCCTGCTCATACCGATCTCTTCGGCGAGAGATTCCTGATCGACCCGCATCCCCGCTCGGAGCTCTCCTGCGAAGATGCGCCGCCGAATCTCGTCCATCGCCACTTGCTTCAGACTGCTCGGGAGCGCGACCTTTCTGGCTGCAGGATAGGCGGCCTCTGTGTACGCCATGCCAGTCGACCCCATTCCACTCTGAATACAATAGCCCCGTAACAGATACTATCTGCAGGATATCGGTTACATTATACGATCCTACGTAGCGACTCGGGGGCTTGTGGACTGCGGGGTGAACCAGAGTGTCGGCGACCGTGCTGCCCCGCAGAACGACGACGCGTTCGGTGCGCCGGGCGTCGTGGTGGCCAGGTAGGCCTCGGGGCTCTTCGACCACTTCTCCGACAGCAGTGTTCCGTCGCGTCCGCGGATCCGGTTCGCGATCGGTGGATGACTCACGTCGAAGCCGGTGCCGAAGATGATGACGTCGATTTCGCGGCGGGTGCCGTCGGCTCCGACGACCACGCGTCCGTCGACCTCGGCGAGGGCGTGCGGAATCAACTCGACGTTGCTCTTCGTCAACGCCGGGAGATACGTGTTGGACAGCAGGAGGCGTTTGCATCCGAGCGTGAAGTTCGGTGTCAGGGCCGCGCGAAGTGCCGGGTCCGGTACCTGCCTGGCCAGCCAACAGGTGCCGATAGGGTTGAGGAGCCGGGCGGTCCGTTCGCGGCGCATCACCGAAGTGAGCGTCCACAGGATGACGTCGAGGAGCCGCCGGAACGCGCGCTGCACCGCGGGCACCCGCGCGAACACCCACTGGGCGATCCGGTGCGGTCAGAAGCGTGGCTTTCGACCTTCGCGGTGCGATGCCAGGCCCTCGCGCACTTCGGGTCCTCCGAAGCCGTAGAACTCGAGCGCGAGCGAGGAGTCGAAGATGGCGCCGGCGACCTGCCGGTACCAGTTGTTCAGCGATTGTTTGGTCCATCGGATGGCGTTCGGGGCACCGGTGGCCAGTTCGAGGGCGACCTCGCGGGCTGTGGAAAGGACGTCCGCTTCGTCGACGCACAGGGAGACGAGACCGATGCGCTCGGCTTCTTCCCCGCTGAGTGGGCGGCAGGTCATCAGGTAGTACTTGGCTTTCGCCATTCCACACAGCAGGGGCCAGCACACGGCGGCGTGGTCGCCGGCCGCGACACCGAGCCGGGTGTGGCCGTCGATGATCTTTGCGGTTCTGCTGACCACCGACACGTCGGCGAGCACGCCGGCGACGAGTCCGGCACCGACCGCCGGCCCGTGGATCGCGGAAACGATCGGTTTCGAGCAGTCGATGATGTTGTAGACCAGGTCCCTGGCCTCGCGCATCGTGCGGGTGCGGGTGTCGTAGTCGTTGCTCAACTTCTCGACCAGATCGAACGATCCTCCCGCGGAGAATCCTCTCCCTTCGCCGCGTAGGATGATTGCCTTCACGGCCGGGTCGGCGTCGAACTCCCGCCAGATGACGGCCAGATCGGCGTGGGCGTCCTCGCTGACGGCATTGAGGTGGGGGGCGTCGAGCACGAGTTCGATCACACCTGCCTCGTCCGGTCCTTCAACGCGCAGGTTGGGGTAGTTGTCGTAACGGCTCATGCTCGGTCTCCAGAGGGGGTGGGCGCAGGATCTTCGGAGCGGTCCCCGGCGCGAGTGGGGGTGGTGTTTCGGTCACGGTGCCCGAGGAACAGACCCGTTCGGTCGAACGAGCGCAGTCGTTGGACGTCCTCTGGCGTGACTGGGGGGAGTTCCTGCAGATCGTTGCTGATCGTGAGGTCCCACCCGCAGTGGGTGCGGACGTGGGCGATCCGCTCGGTGAGCGGTTCGGGGCCGGGAGCGATGTGTGTGAGTACGAGGTCGCCGTTGTGCATGGTCAGTGTTCCCAGATCGGTGACCACGGCGTGGACGCGGTGGCCGGGACTGGTGACGTAGCTGCAGTCCTCGACGAACCGTCGCCGGCTCATCGTGCCGATGACGAGGGTTTCGTCGGCGGTGGTCACCACGTCGTTGCCGCCGCCGGAGCCCACCAGGTAGGGCCCGGGGTCGATTCGGGTGGTGTTGATGTTGCCGTGTCGGTCGATCTGGGCGGAGCCGACACACGCGATCGTGCGCAGGCGTGGGCACCCGATCAGACCGCCGAGAACCTGCTCGGTGTCGAGCAGCATGGAGGCGGCGGGGAAGTTGGCGAAGCTGAAGATGTACGGGTCCCCGGGTTCCGGTGTGTAGTTCCACAGCCCGAGTTCGGCCGCGAGTGCGACTTTATGGCCGGACGATCTGGCGCGTTCGGCACCCACCCATGCCGCGAGGTTGGCCAGGCCTGCCCCGGCGAGGACCGCGTCGGCGGAGGTTGCCGCGATTCTCCGGTCGAGTAGGTGGCTGAACCACACCGCCGCATGCTCGGCGGCGGTGGGTGGTGTCGTGGGGTCTATGGTGTCGGCCGACGGCAACAAGCTGTGTGTGGACCGGGCGAGTTCGTCGAGCCGGTGAGACCCGAGTTTCGCCAGGTAGGCGTCGTGGTCGACCGGGTCGAGGATCCATTCTCGGATCCAGTCGTCGAAGTCGGGTCTTCTGCTTGCCTCCCGGGCGTCGATCCAGAACGGGATATCCTCGGCGTATCCGTCGACGGGAAGCCTGGCGCCGGCGGTACCGGGGAACACGCCGCCCGGGTGCGCGCCGAACGGAGCCTCGACAATGCCGAGTACCCGGTGCGCGGGGATCCGGACCAACGATGACCAGGGGCTCAGGTCATCGACCACCTTCTCCACCGTTGCCAGCACACCTCGCCGGGCGGCAAAAGCGCCGACCGCCCCTTCGAACATCGGGGGAGCGATCGCCAGGTTTCCCTGCCGGTCGGCGACGGCGGCGTGCACCAAGGCGACATCCGGTACCAGGGGGGCGACCAGGCTGACCCGGCCGAAACTCGAGTCGACTTCCTCGTACGCGGCGTTCGCAGTCATCGACGATCCGCGGACCGACCCCGTGACGACGGCGGGAACGCCGGTGGCGGCGGCCCGCAGTCGCTGGATATAGGTCAGAAACGACCAGTTCTCCACCTCGACAGTGCCGGACGAGTACGCCTGTTGGAACACCGGATTGGGTGTGAACACGGGGAACGAATCGCCCGAGTACACGGTGATCACCTTCCTCACCGCGCCCGATCGGAAGAGCACGGCGCCGAGTGAGGAGAGGCTCGCCATTATCAGGGTGAAACCGGCAGGGGTTCCCCAGTGTTGGCGAACGAGCTCACGAACGAGGGCGCTCCAGCGGCTGTGTCCCATGATGACGTGAATGGCGTCGCCGGGATGGATGTGACGGGAGACGGCCTCGGTCAGGGTGCAGAAGTCGACGTTGCGGTTCCTCGCGCCGGCGGGAGGAACACTCTCGGCGACGGTCGCTGGTTCGGGTGCAGTCACTCAGGCACCCACCTTGATTGCCTGCCCGGTCACGTTGCGGCTGTCGGTGGAGGCGAGGAACAAGATCACATCGGCTACCTCGTCCGGCTCGCCGTCCCGCTCGAAGAAGCGTTTCGCGCGGTACGAGTCGACGTACTCGGCGGCAACTCCGGCGGTGAGGCGCTCGTTCCAGATCAACCCGGGAATCACGGCGTTCGACCGGATCCCCTCCTTGGCGCCTTCCACCGCCAGTGCCCGGGTCAGTCCGAGAACACCCGCCTTGGCGGAGGCGTAGGCGACCTCGCCGAACGGCGCCGGCGACTCGGCGGCGAGGGAGGAAACGTTGACGATCGCCGGGGACGACGACTGGCGCAGCAGTGGCCAGGCGGCACGCGCGTGGAGGAAGTGGGAGGTCAGGGAGGTGTGAAGGACGGTGTTCCAGTTCTCGAGTGTCATGGACGGAAACTCCGCCAGTTGGTTGAGCCCGACGCTGTTGATCAGAACGTCGAGGCGACCGTACGTCGATGCCACTTCGGCGAACAGGTCGTTGACCTGGTCCTCGTCCGCGGCGTCGACAACCGTCGCAAGCACGCGGTCCGCAGGATATATCTCGGCCAGCTCGGATCGAAAGTGGTTTATTCGCTTGGTATTTCGGTCGGTGATGACGACGGTGGCCTCTTCACGCAGCAGGCGTTTGACCACTGCGGAGCCGATTCCGGCGCCCGCCGCGGCGTTGACGAGCACGACATTCTTTTCGAATCGATTGGTCATCGGATTGCCTCCTGGCGTTCGTCGACGGGTTTCTGCAGCCGGTAGTCCGACAAGTTGGCGTCGTTGGTCATGGTCCACCAGTCGACGACCCGCCACGGATTGCTGACCACGACTCTGCCGCGGGAGTTCTGGTAGTAGCTGTGGACGCCGGGGTGGGTCCAGATCATTCGCTGGTGTGCCGCATCGACATCGTCGTTGTACTTGTCGTTGACTTCCGGCAGGCAGTCGACAACCGTGGCACCGGCCTGAAACATCTTGCCCAGCAGACTGATCACGTACCTCATCTGGCATTCCAGATAGAAGATCAGACTTCCGCCGTGTCCGGCCTGGGTGTTGGGACCGTACAGGCAGAACATGTTCGGGAAGTCGGGCACCGTGGTTCCGAGGTAGGCGCGAGCGTCATCGCCGTCCCAGACTTCGCGCAGCGAGCGTCCCGACCGGCCGGTCAGCTCGAACGAGGACAGGAAGTTCACGACATCGAAGCCGGTGGCGAAGACGAGGACGTCCAATTCGACCTCGCGTCCGTCGGCCAGTCGTACTCCCTTCGGGGTGATCTCCGCGATCGAGTCGGTGACCAGTTCGACGTGGTCGCGGGTGAGGGTGCGGTACCAGCCGTTGTCGAGCAGGATGCGCTTGCCGAAGGGCGGATAGTTCGGGGTGACCTTCTCGATCAGGTCGGGGCGCCCGTCGAGTTCGGACTCGATGTAGCGGGTGAAGAACTTCCGGTGGCCGTCGTTGATGGCGTTGATCGAGCGTTCCGGGTGCGGCCAGGCGGGGTCGCGCTGCAGTGCGCTGTACAGCTTGTCGTTGAGCGTCCATGCCAGGCGTTGGCGGTACCACGACCGGTAGAGGGGAACTTCCTGGAGGAGGAATCGGACCGACTCCGGTACCGGTGTGCGGAACTTCTCGAAAGGGGCAACCCAGTGGGCCGAGCGTTGAAACAGTGTGAGCGTCTGCGCCTTGTCGGCGACGGACGGGACGACTTGCATGGCACTGGCGCCGTTGCCGATGACACCGACTCGCTTGCCGGAAACATCGAGGTCGTCCGGCCACGTGGCGGTATGACAGGTGCGGCCCTCGAACCGGTCCATCCCGGGCAGGTCGGGAAGTTTGGGTTTGCCGAAGGCGCCGACCGCGCTGATCAGGATGTTGGAATGAAGGACCTCGCGGGTGCCGTCCGGGCGCACCACGTCGACGATCCACAGTTGGCGGCCTTCGTCCCAGCGCGCCGACGTCACCGTAGTAGAAAACCTGATGCATTCGCGCAGGTACCACTTGTCGGCGATGCCCTCGAGATACTGGTGCAGCTCATCTCGTGAGGCATAGTAGTGCGGCCAGTCGGCGATGTCCGTGGAGAAGGAATAGAGATAGCTGGGGACGTCGACCCCACAGCCGGGGTAGTGATTGTTGAACCAGCATCCACCCACGCTGGGGTTACGTTCGAGGACGGTGCAGTCGACGCCGACGTTGCGGAGCTGCCGGGCGGCCAGCATGCCGGAGATCCCGGCGCCGATGACGATTGCCGAGTAGCCGGGTGCCGGTGCGAACGGCGCGGTTTCTGCGGGTGCGGCAGGGCCTGCGGCGCGCAGATCGTCGAGAATCATCGGGCCGTACTCGGCGGGTACTTCCTCACCCATTGCGACCGACAGCATGCGGGTCATCAGGGCTTCGTCGGGTTCCGGGATCGCCACGGGTTCGCCATCGTGCCACCGACAGATGGCGTCCGCCGCTGCCTGACGAATGTCGTCCTGGACGGTGTCGGGGAGGCCGCCGGTGTCGTTCTCACTCAGTCCTTTTCCGCGAGTGGGGCGGTAGGGATCGTCCAGCCACCGCAACTCTCCGGTCAGCTGAACCAAGACCATCAGTAACGTGGGGATGTTCGCGTCGCGGACCGCGTCTGCGACGACTGAGTCGTAGGACCGTTTTCCGCGAGGGTTGTGTGAACGGCTTGTCATATCGAGGTGCTTTCGGGTCGGTAGAAAATCGTGGTGTGCGGTGCGAGTTCGGCAGCTGCCGGCCGCACTCGGGGAGCGTGCCGGTGTTTCAGCCGTTCACCAGCCGGTCCCGGCCGATCCAGAACCGCTCCTTGACTTCCCGCCGCTTGATCTTTCCTGTCCCCGTCTTCGGAAGTTCGTCAACGAATTCGACGGTACGCGGCCGCTTGTACGGGGCGATCGACGACAGACAGGCCTGCTCGACCTGGTCCTGGGTCACTTCGCACCCTTCTCGAAGGGCGATGACGGCATGGACGGTCTCCCCCCAACGCTCGTCGGGAATCCCGACGACGGCGACCTCTGCCACTTCGGGCAGGCTGTAGATGGCGTTCTCGACCTCGGTGGGATAGACGTTGAACCCGCCGGAGACGATCATGTCCTTCTTGCGGTCGACCACGTGGAGGAAGCCATCGGTCATCCGCCCCACATCGCCGGTGGCGATCCAGCCTCCTTCGAGGAGGGTCTCCGCGGTCTCGGCGGGCAGATTCCAGTAGCCGGACATCGCTGCGTCGCCGCGAACCTGGATCTCTCCGGACTCGCCGTCGGCTGCGGGGCCGTCGGCGGTCATCAACCGCATCTCGACGAACGGGCTGACTCGCCCCGCGGACGCGAGGCGCTCCGGAACTGTCCCCGCTGGGTCGAAGTCGTGGTCCTGCTTGGAAAGGTAAGAGTTGTAGGGCATTTCGGTGAGGCCGTAAGACTGAACAAACACGGGACCGAATGCCTTGATTGCGCGTGCGAGACGGTCCGGGGCGATCGGCGAGCCGCCATAGATCACGGTGTGCACACTCGAGACGTCATACTGTCCGGATTCGAGGGTGGGAAGAAGCATGTTGATCATGGTCGGCACGAGCGGAAGAACTGTGGCGCGGTGCTTCTCGACGACGCTGAGCAGTTGTCCCGGATCGAAATGGTCGAGGGCAAGCTGCTGTGCACCCCGCATGAAATAGGCCATCATCGCGTAGCCACTCAGATGAGTGAGGGGCGCGGTATGCACGAGGAAGTCGTCAGTCGACGCTCCGGGCAGTTCCACCAGGATATTTCGCAGGATCGACAGCAAACTTCGGTGAGTGTGCATGACACCCTTCGGTTTGCCACTCGTGCCGGAGGTGTAGGGCATCCACACCAGGTCGTCGGGTCGGATGTCGACGGCTTCGGCTTCTGCGTCTCCGAACAGGGAACTGAACGGGATCGCGGTGGGAGCGCTGACATCGTCGATGCTCACCAGCCTTCCGCTGAAGGAAGCGAGTTCAGCCGCCAGCTCGCTCGTGCGTTCGCCGTCGACGATGACGATCCGGGCGCCCGCATCGTGAACGATTTCGGCCACTTCCCGCTGGTGCAGGCGGTAGCTGAGCGCGACGCGGACGAAGCCGCCGATGGCCAGGGCGTGGTCGATGGTGAAGCACTCGGAGCGGTTCTTGGTCAGAACGACGACGCGGTCACCCTTGGTGGCGCCGAGGGATCCGAAACCTGCGACAAGGCGGCGCGCGTCCCGGCCCAGCTCTCGATAGGTGGTGACGTTGCCGGACAGGTCGACGACCGCCGGAAGATCTGCGTACTCGGCGTATCCCCGCCGCAGAACGGATGCCACGGTAGGTCCCGGAGCCTGTGTGTCGTTCGGGGTGTGCAAGTTGTTGGTCACGTGGGGACTCCTTCGATCACGTGGGGATTATGCTCACTCTCGGCAGCGTCTGATATTCAATATACAAAAATTGGAGCGATGGCGAAAGGGTGTGTTTCGGAAACACCGCTCGGCGAGCGAATGCGAGCCGGCCTCATCGTCGATCGGCAGGGGTGGTTCCGGCGTTCGCGACGCCCAGGAGTACGGCCGATGTGGTGATCACAATCGCGCGAGCCATCGGGCACGGTCTGCGAACGCCCGGACCGCCGCGTCGGTACCGGGGGCAATCCACTCGAATGAATGTGGAACACCAGCAATCACACGAAGTTCCGTCGATACTCCGGCGCCCAGGAGGCCTAGGGCATACCGAACGACTTCGTCCCGAAAGATGTCGATCTCTCCCACTTCGAGATAGGACGGCGGAAGGTCGGAGAAGTCCTGGCACCTCGCCGGTGCCGCCCACGGTTCTACAGCGTCACTGCCGGCGGCGCGGCCCAGCAGGGCGCGCCATCCGGTCTCGTTGTCGCCGTACGTCCAGAATGCCGACGGTTCGATATGCACGTCGGGCTGCAGCGTTCGGTCATCGAGCATGGGGTAGACGAGGAGCTGACGGGCGATGCGGGGTCCGCCGCGCTCGCGGGCGAGCAGTGCGACCGCGGCTGCCAATCCGCCACCCGCGCTCTCACCGACGACTCCGATTCGGGTGGGGTCTACCTCGAGGTCGGTCGCGTTGTCGTGTAACCAGGCGAGGGCGCTGTAGCAATCTTCGACGGGTATGGGGTGAGGGTGTTCGGGCGCGAGGCGGTAATCGATCGCCAACAGGGGGATGCCACTGTCCTGGGCGTACTTCGCGATCATGCGGTCGAAGAGTGCGACGCTTCCCAAGATCATGCCCCCGCCGTGAAAGAACAGTGCTGCTGAACCAGCCGGTCTGCCGGCTGGTCGGTACCAGGTTGCGCACAGGCGTGTGCCGTCGGCTGCCGTGATTTCGTACGGACAGCGGGTGACCTGGTCGTTGGCGGGAAGAGCGTGTGAGAGCCGATGCAGCAGCTTGGTGACCTGTGTTCGTCGTGTCCGCCAGTCGCCCACCGCGGGTGGCGTGCCGTCGGCGAGTGCCGCGAGCAGCGGTGCAGCGGCTTTCGATAGCTGGGGGTCGAGGAGAAATGGCATCGTGGTCGATCTCCGGAACGTCGAGTGCGAGGCGTTGGCAAAGTGTCGTGCGGTGGGAAACCGAAACGGCCTGCAGTGCCTGCAGTCCGCGCATCGAGCTATTCCCTTCCGCTTGAGGATATCGTATATTGGATTTCTTGGTGTGGCGTAGGCAACAGTCGGAACCTACCCAGGCAGAGTTCACCTGCATGTTCACCCCCGCGAAGGCCTCGCGCGCCTGCCGCAGGGCGTCGACATGTTGTGCATGTGCTCGCTCGAATTCATCGCCGGAGCAATAAGCGGAGGACCGCAATGGGCAAACCTGACGGACATAGCACTACGAAGGCATCCGAGCGTGACGTCTTCAAGGTGGCATCGGTCGCTGCGACTGCCACCAGCATCGAGTACTACGACTTCTTCATCTACGGCACGGCATCGGCTCTGGTGTTCCCCGCCCTGTTTTTCCCCGAACAGAGCCCCGTCACGGCACTATTGCTGTCGTTCGCGGCGTTCGGCATCGGCTTCATTGCGCGCCCACTCGGAGGGATGATCTTCGGCCATTTCGGTGATGTGGTCGGCCGGAAGAAGACGCTCGTCGCCGCGCTGGTGATGATGGGTGTGGCGTCGACGGTGGTGGGCCTGATGCCGACATACTCGTCGATCGGTCTGGCCGCACCCATCCTTCTGGTGGCGTTGCGGTTCATCCAGGGCATCGCCCTCGGCGGCCAGGGCGGCATCATCCTTCTTGCCGTAGAGGCAGCGCCCGCCCCTCGTCGAGGGTTTTTCGGAAGCTTCTCCTCCCTGGGCGCTCCCGGCGGCGTGTTGCTCGCCAATCTCGCGTTCTTGACCATCACGGCCCTGCTGCCGAACGACGCGCTGTTGGCATGGGCGTGGCGAGTTCCGTTCCTGCTGAGCCTCGGACTCGTCGCACTGGCGATCTACATTCACTTCAAGCTGGAGGAGACGCCGGCGTTCCAGCGGCTACAGCAGTCCGGAACAGACGCCGTCACCACGAAACAGGCCAAGCCGTCGGTAGTCCGGTCACCGCTCGTCACTGTGCTTCGGACGTATCCGAAAGAGATCGCCTTGACGATCGGCACGTACCTCGGCATCAACCTGACGTACTACATCTTCATCACCTTCGTTATCTCCTACGGCACCAACCCGCAGTACCTCGACATGCCGCGCAGCACCCTCCTCGCAGCGGTCCTGATCGGATCGATGGGTCAGATCATCGGACTACCGCTGGCAGGTGCGTTGTCCGACCGCTTCGGCCGCCGACGAGTGCAGTTGTATGGTGCTGCCGCGCTGGCAGTGTTCGTCTTCCCGTTCTGGGCAATGGTCGACACCCGCTCGTTCTGGTTGATCACCCTCGGCCTACTCATAGGCCTCGGTTTCCTCCACAGCCTGCTCTACGGCGTGCAACCGACGTTCTTCGCGGAAATCTTCTCCACCGAGGTGCGATTCTCCGGGGTATCGCTCGGTATCCAGATCGGATCGGTCCTCGGAGGTGCGTTCGCTCCGCTGGTCGCCACCGCACTGCTGGCACGGTACGGCTCGATCAGTATCGCGCTCTACATGTCAGCGGCCTGCCTACTCACCCTGCTCTCGCTGTGGCTGCTCAAGGAAACACATCCGAGCACCCGCCAGGCCCCGTCCCCGGCCGCCGAAGTTCGGCCTTCCGTGCTCGAATCGTGAGTTCGCGGCCACCGGACGATCGGGCGTCGGAGGTTCCTTCGTGATCACCCAGGAGTAGCGCGACGTTTCCTTCCTTCAGCAGACGTCGTGCCAGGTAGGTGTTCCGCACACGTGCAGCTCGTGCCAGCCGAGAACCGGTGAGGGATGCAGTCGCAATGCCCCTCATGTCATTCACCGCAACGGAAAGTCTTGCGGGAACTGCTGTCACAGTGGATGACTCACCACCCGGAATGGGACGCCGACGATCCGGCCGAAGTCTGTACCGCCTGGGCATTGCCTAGGCAGCAGGGATATCGTATATTACATTTCAGTGTGACAGGCGCCACAGCATGACCTCTGGGCGCACTGGAGCATGGCGATCTTCGAGCAGAGAGGAAACAGCGTGGCCAACTTGAACGGTGACGTCGCCCTGGTCACGGGGGCGGCGGGAGCCATTGGATACGAGATCTGTCGGGCCCTGCGTGATGCCGGTGCACGCGTGGCCGCTGTTGACATCGACGAGTCCGCCTTGGCCCGTGCGGTCGCGAACCTTGGCGGCGGAGACGATATCGAGTCCTTCGTCGCAGATCTCACCGACGACGAACAGACCGAGGCGCTGCCGGCAAGCGTGCGAGATCGGTTCGGCGCGCTCGACATCCTGGTGAACAACGCAGGCGCGCGGCAGGTCGCGCCGATGCTCGATATCACGTCCGCCGCGTGGCGGCGGACGCTCGAGATCGACCTCGTCGCGCCATTCGCGCTCTCGCGAGCCGCGATCCCAGCAATGATCGAGCAGGGTCGAGGAAAGATCGTCAACATCGCGTCGATGGCCGGGCTCGCGGCTTTCCGTGATCGAGCCGCGTACAGCGCGGCGAAGGCCGGCCTCATCATGCTGACAAAGGTGACCGCGGTGGAATATGGTCAGAAGGGGATTTGGTGTAACGCTGTCGCGCCGGGCGTCGTGGAAACCCCGATGACGACGTCGTTCTTCGAGTCCGAGGACATGACCGCCTCGATCCGGGCGAACACGCCGATGGGTCGCTGGTGTCAACCCGAGGAAATAGCCCAACCGGTGGTGTTTCTCAGCAGCCGAGCCTCCGACTACATCAACGGCACCGTTCTCCCGGTCGACGGCGGGTGGACCGCCGGATACGCCGGCGCGGAACTTTCACCGCCGCGAATTGGAGCATCGCGATGATCGATGACCGACGGCTCGAGGAACTGTCTGCCAAACAGGCCATCGCAGACCTGCTGCTGATCTACTGCCGGGGCATCGATAGATGCGACGCAGACCTAGTGAAGCAGGCGTTCTGGGAAGACGCCTACGACAACCACGGCGCGGACGCCGGGCCCGCATGGGAATTCGCCGACCGAATCGTCGCGTCGAAACTCGCCCGCACCGAATGGACCACCCACGCGGTCACCAACCATCTCGTCGAAATCGACGGTGATGTCGCGTTCTCCGAGGCCATCGTCCTCACATTTCAAAAACAAAGTGGCAGTGAAGAAATAAATGTCTTCTGCGGCCGCTATGTCGACCGGGTCGAGCGCCGCGACGACACCTGGCGGATCGCCTACCGGCAGATGATTCACGACTGGAGTGGCTCGACCGTTCTCGAGCCGTGGGCGCTGTCGAGCGTCGCGAGCGGCGCCTTCGTCCAGGGTGGACGCCGAAACCACGACTTCGTCACCGGTCCGGGACGAGAGCAGCTGATGAACAACGAGCTTCCGAGGAGTTGACGATGGTCACGAAAGCACGGGCGGCCGTACAAGTCGCCGACCGCAAGTACGAGATCCAGGAATTCGCGTTGCCGACGATCGAGTCGGACTCGGCGCTCATGCGGGTGGCCTGCGGATTATCGAGTCTCGGAAGTACCCGCTGGAGCGGATGCATACGCACACCTTCGGTCTGGAAGGCGTAGCGAAGGCCGTCGAAACGCTCGCCGGCCGCATCCCAGGTGAAGACGCCGTCCATCTCATGATCGCCCCCCACCTCTCCTGACGATTGTTCATCACACCTCTCCGATCTCACAGAAGCACCGAAGGAGTACCACCATGCCAAAAACCGCTGTGAAAGCGCCTGGAGTCGAAGTCGTACGCGAGCAGGTGACAGCCGAGGAGCTCACTGCGCTCGGCGTCGACCTCGACGGTGTCGATCCCGACGACTTCAAAAGGTATCCCGTGATCTCCGAAGGCGGCTGGTCGATCGTTGTCAAGAACCAGAAAACGCTCGAGACAGTCCACCGAGAACAGTGGCAGCTTCTCGGTCCGATCGAACTGACTTCCCACGGCCTGCACATCGCCTGACCCGAGTAATACAAGGAGCGAACCGCACATGATGATTGTCGGAGTGGACGTCGGTGGTACTTTCACCGACGTGGTTGCCGTCGAAGATGGCGTTATCAAGACGATAAAAGTATCCACCAACGTACAGGACACACACCTGCCAGTCTTGGAAGGAGCTCGCGAGGCCGGTGTGGAGCGAGCTGCCGTTTTCAACCACGCTAGCTGTATGAGGCCATGACGTTGGTGACACCGGTCCGGAGTTTGCTCGCGGGCGGCCGGTTACCGACGGCAGTATGCGGGCGATGATAGTTGTAGTGCACATTCCACACGTGTAGCGCCTGGGCGCGTTG
>NZ_JAUTXY010000025.1:0-55965 GCF_036327795.1 Rhodococcus artemisiae | reverse complement strand
GCCGCTCGCCGTCGTTCGTCTCACGAACGACACCGACGGCCGGGCGGCGACGGTCCCCGCTCTCCGTGTTCGATCCTTCGCTACTCAATATTCTCTAACTCCTGCGTCGAATGAAATTGCCGCGCGCAGCGCAGTACATGTCGAGCGCCGCTACTGCTTCTCGCCGCAGTCCGCCGATACATAGTCGGCGTACGGAAGGCCTGTCTCGTTGTCTTCCAACACCCAATCGGCCACCCGGTTCCACTTTTCGTCATCGATCCGGTATTTCCAGGACAGGTGTGTGCGGTCCCAGATCGTCTCTGCCGTCTCCTGCGGAACTGCCAGCAACGTCGACATCAACTGCACTCCGGCGCCGCGATTGGCATCGTCGGCTATCCAGTCCGATGCCCGGTTCATTGCCGAACAGAATCCTTCTGCGATCTCCGGATTCTGCTCCCGATAGTCGACCGTGGTTGTCCACATTGTCTGCATGCCGAATTCACCTGCTTCCCCGCCTGTCTCGTCGAGCGAGTTCGCCAGGTTCCGGATCGCGAGTCCGTGCTGATCCAGCAGAGCAACGGTGGATGTCGCGCCGACCGAAGCGTCGACCTTTCCGTTGCGCAAGGCCGGTTCCATCGTTGCGCCGGCACCGACCGCGATATAGGTGACGCTGTCCGGATCGAGCCCGTGATCAACCATGATGCTGCGCGCAAACTTCTCGGAGAAGCTACCCCGCTGTACCACACCGACCTGTTTCCCGACGAGATCGGCGACTTCATTGATTCCGCTGTCCTGCAGCGTTATCAAGGACATGTCCAGCTGACCGAAAGGTGGAATCGCAACGAGCCCCTGCCCTTGCGCCATTGCCGGCATCACGTTCTCCGGTGTTCCGACAGCGATCTGTGTCGTGCCGCCGATGAGAGCGGCCGTCAATTCTGGCCCTGAGACAGCGTCGACCGTCTCGACATGCAATCCGGCGTCTGCGAAGAACCCTTCTTCCTGCGCTACGAGGAGAGGAAAAGTGAGCGAATTGCTGTTCATATTGCCAACGGTGACTGTGGTGAGTCCGTCTTCTGTCACATTGGATTCGGTTCCGCCACAGGCCGTGAGGGCGACCATCGCAGCTCCTACTCCTGCCACGGCGATCGCGATGCGGGATCTCGACATCGATTCTCCTAGAAATGTTGACACGGTTGTCTGCGCGGCTCGGACGCCGAGCTCAGTGCAATTGGGCGCGAAGGCGCTCGTAAAGTGCTTGGTACCCACTGTCCGCGGCAATTGTGGCGAGCTCGCGGGGGCGATCGAGATCGACTCTGACGTCATCGAGGATCTTGCCCTCACCCATGAGAAGGATCCTGTCTGCCAGAGCGATGGCCTCACCCAGGTCGTGGGTGACGAAGATGACCGCTCGATGTTCCTCCTGTTGCCACAGCTGAAGGAACACTTCCTGCACCGATAGTCGTGTGTTGACGTCCAGAGCCGCAAACGGCTCGTCCATCAGCAGCACATCGGGATTCAGCGCCCAGGTACGTGCCAGCGCAACACGCTGGCGCATCCCCTGCGACAGTTGCCACGGCCAGAGCCTCTCGGACTGACCCAGGTGCACTGCATTCAGCCACCGGCGTGCGATATTGCGACGTTCAGCCTTACGCATCCCGCGCAGCTCGAGACCGTACTCGACATTGCGCAACGCACTTCGCCACGGCAACAACGCATCTCGAGCTGGCATGTAACCTAGGTGATTTCGGGCCGAGCGCGGCTCCTTACCTGCCACCGACACCGTGCCCTCGGCAGGATCGACCAGACCCGCCACCATATTGAGCAGAGTCGTCTTTCCACATCCGCTGCGCCCGACCACAGCGGTGAATTCTCCCGCGGGAACAGTGAGATCTATGTTGTCGAGGATGGTTCGCGTACCGCCCTGAGGATCAGGGAAGCTCACCTTCACGCCTGACAGTGTGATCGCGTCCTGTCGACCCGTGTGTGTCGCTCGTTCAGTGAGGGCAGGGCTGTGTCGCGTCATCGATGTTGCGCTCATGTGTTCACTCCAATTCAATTCCGAGAAACGGGGGCTGTCAGCGATCCACCGGTGGTTGCCAGCGCAGGAACTGTCGTTCGGCCAGACCCATGAACTGGTTGAGGACGACGGCAATTACCGCCAACAGCAGGAGGATCGCGTAGACCGCCTCCATCCGATAGGTCGCGGAATATGTTGCAATCAGCTGGCCCAGTCCGTTTCGGGCCGAGATCAGCTCGGAACCGACGACGCCCAGCAGGGAGTAGATCAGCCCGAGTCGGAGCCCCGCAAAGATGGCAGGAGTCGCGACAGGGAGGAGCACCTTCACGAAAATCTGATACTTGCTCGCACCCAGCACAGTCGACATACGTAGCCATTCCGCATCTGTGGACCGCACGCCGGCACGCGCTCCGGATAGCACCAGAAAGAACACGAGGGTGGACGCCAGGGCGACCTTCGCAGAGGTGTTGATACCGAGAGCGACGATGAACAACGGCGCAAGGGCGATACGTGGCATCGCGTTGGCTGCCTCGAGATACGGCGTGAGCACGCGCTCTACTCGAGGTAGTAGTCCAAGAGCGACACCGACGAGCACGCCGACCGCCCCGGCGAGAATCCAGGCGATCAGGACTGCAGTCATCGTGTATCGGGTGTTGCTCCACAGCTCGCCGGATTGCAATGCGGTGACGAAGTAGTCCCACGACTGTCCGGGAGACTTCGCGAGGACCGGGTCCAACCATCGCTGCGTGGCTGTCAGTTGCCACAACCCCAGCCATACTGCGCCGAGCAGGATCTGCGCAGCAAGGACTGTCCCGTTCTCCCGCGAGAGACGTAGACGTCCGCTTCGCGGCTTCGTGTGATCGTTCCTTCGGATCGAGGGATCTCGAGTGAGTTGCATGGGTGCTCCGTTGGTAGCCAGGGACATCGAACGGTGCCGGTGTTCGTTTCGTCCGCTGTGTTCGTCGGGGAGTTCGCTCATCCGATCGGCCCTCCACTTTCGTACCCATGGCATCGTCCGCGGGTACAGCAGGGATTCAGATCGGCTTCTCCGAATGGAGAGTGACGCGATGCAAGACACGCTGGGCGAGAAATACCTCGTACAGTTCGCCGAAGATCGCCGCGTCGATCGGCTCATCCAGCCGAATCCCCGTGATGCGGGCACCGATCGTGCCGATCCGAGGAATGAACTCGAGCGTCATGGCTTGACCTCACTGTTTCAAGGTGCGCTGAGCGCGAAGGTGAGCAGGTAGGTGTCTCAGGTCACAAACTAACACCTCGTGTGGTTTATGTCGACAAAAATAATTTACCAGCGCGCCAGGGTCCGATCGTCGGATACAATTGCCGTCGACATTAAACTGAGCCCGTCCCTGCGGATCAGGAGCGAGACGGCAACGGAACTCGCACGGGAGTGAGACGTATGGCGCGCAAGCGAACCCAGGACTTGCCCGATCTTTCCGCTCTGATGCTTCCGCGCAACGAGTGGATGGTCGCCATCGAGCAAGCAGTTCTGCGCCGGCAGCAGGACGCCCTGGCGGCCACACCCCTACCGGAACAGATCGCCGCGAAGCTCGCGGCGCTCATCGCACTCAATTTCGTTCGTACGGGTCAGCGACTCCTCGAACAGGACATCAGCGCCGCACTCAAGGTCAGTCGCGCTCCGGTGCGCGAGGCTCTGCGGATTCTCGAGCGCGACCGCCTCGTCGAGTTCCAGGCCCGCCGTGGCGCGATGGTTCCAGCGCCTCGAGCAAAGGACCTCAACGACGTCTTCGACATCCGTTCGCAGCTGTACGGCATGATCCTCCACGAGGAAATCCTGGAGCAACACGACGATCTGGTCGTACTGTTCGACCGTCATATCCCCCGGATCCTGACGGCAGCAGACGAATCGGTCGATGCGTACGCGGTTGCCACCTTCCTCCTCAACAGTGAGGTGGCGGAACTGTCGGACAACCACATCCTTGCTGACCTGCTGCAGTCCGTTTCCTTACAGACACTGCGCTACGTGCGTATGGCCCTCGCCGCCAACCCCGACACCATCAGACACAATTTGAAAGGTTGGCAGGCGTTGCACGAAGCGATTCGCAACAGCGACTGCACACTCGCCGTGGACCTGGCTCGCGAGAGGATCGCCAGAGTCCGGACGTACGCAGTGAAGTACCTCGGCAGTGATGCGGAGGAAGCGGAAGACAGGTTCGTCGAGACCGGCGCATGACAAGGTAGTTGGCGGGAGTTCCGCCAACTACCTTGTCCTGGATCCATATTCGACAACCGCAGCCCGCATGACCGCTTTCCCGTGCCGATTCGGCCGACCGACGTAAGCGTGCGCGCCAGTCAGTACTTGTCGTCGGCGGAGGAGTCGGCACAGGCCAGCGGATCGATCGCCGCGATCCGGGCACGATCACGCTCGGGGTTGACGGTCAGCGCCATGACTACGGCGCCGATGATGGCCACGACACCGAAGATCTGGAAGGCGGTCGTGTACCCCTCGGCCGGCGTGGTCGCCGCATCGACGAGGCGACCGGTGAGCCACGGCGCGAGGATGCCGGAGGTCGAGAACAGCGCGGTGAATACACCCAGAGTCGAGGCAACCTGACGCTCCGGGCTGACGTGTGCCACCGTGACGTTCATCAGCGGGTAGCTGGCCACTCCGACTCCGTATCCCGCGACCACGAGGAACACGGCCAGCCACGCGCTGTCCACCAACGGGAGGGCCGCCAGCATGCCGCCACAGACGAACAATGCCACCACCGACACCATTCCCCGCGAGATCCGCACCGTCATGCCACGGCCGACAAGCCGATCGGTAAGGAAGGACACCAACAGCATCGACGCCATCCCGGTCACGCTCGGCAGCGCGAACAGCAGCCCGGAATTGACCCGGCTGAGCCCGAGTCCCTGTTCGAAGTAGGACGGCAGCCAGGTAAGAATCACCGCAACCATGCCGTAGAGGGCGAACATACCGAGTACCCCGCCCCAGAAGGTGGGCAACGCCGCGATTCGCAGGAAGCCGACCCGCTCCACCTTGCCGGCGGATCCAGCCTTCGCGCGCTCACGAGCGCTGTTCACCGAGTAGGGGCCATCCTTGCCCACAACCAGCCACACGGCAGCCCATACCAGGCCGACGATCATCAGAGTCCAGAATGCCGCCTTCCATCCATATGCCGCGACGATCACTGTGAGCGCGGGCGCCACAAGTATCTTCGACAGCGACGTACCGGAGGTGACCACCGCGGAGGGAAGACCGCGCTTACTCTTGGGAAACCATCCGAACACCGCGACGTTGTTCAGAGCACCAGCGGGACCTTCCGCTGCTCCGAGCAACACGCGGCTGATGATCAGCGCGGTAAACGTGCCCACCAGCAATACGGGGATCTGAACCAGCGACCACAACAGGGCCATACCCAGCAGAACCCAAACGATGCGCACTCGATCGGCGATGAAGCCGCCCGCCAGTCCGGTGATCACGAACAGGACGTAGAAGACACTGCCCAAGAGTCCGATGTCCGCGTTCGACAGGCCCAGATCCTCGGACAGCGGGCGGGCGACGATCCCGAGTACAGCCTTGTCAGCGAAATTGACGGTTTGCAGAATCATCACGAGGAACGTGATACTCCACGCAGCGCGGGCGGTCGGAGCGCTCACCGTCGAGGTTGTCCTGACGCCGCCGACGGGGTTGTCGGCCTGGTCGGCGGGATCCGGGAGTGTCATATACCTATCCTCACCACTTGCCGGCGTGATGCAAGCAGCTATTCGCCGCACCGTCCGCGATTCATCGGTGAGTGCCCGAATCCTCTTACACCACCGTCGCACCTACCGATGGGCGGTCGATTTCCCGCATTGTCGCTCCAACCAGCAAGCACCACGTCCGGATGCGTGCGGAGCGGCCGCGGCCGGCAAGCGATGGAGCATAGGCGCCGCTCATCTATGCGGGAACCTCACCGCGGAGAGTGATGCGGTTGAGGACCCGTTCCTGGGTACCGTAGCCGTGGATTGCGTAGTGCATGGTGCACCGGTTGTCCCACATGACGAGGTCCCCTTCGCGCCACGCATGACGGTAGACGTTGTCCGGTGTAACCGAATTCCGATACAGGAACTCGAGTAGGGGTTCGCTTTCTTGTCGAGTCCACCCGTCGATGCAGGCATTTTCCCGGTGTCCCACGAACAGCGCTTTCCGGCCGGTCTCCGGGTGAGTGCGCACCAGCGGATGCACCGCGGTCGGGGTGTCCTCCTCAGCGACGTTGAGCATACGGCCGAGCCGGATCCCACTGAATCGCACTTTCAGACCGTTCAAGGTGTCGCGAAGCGCCGGGGACAGGCGTTCGTAGGCGAGGTACTGATTCGACCACATCGTGTCCCCGCCAACCGGGGTGGTGATCGCCGACAGCATCGTGATCTTCGGTGGTGCCGCGGTGAACGATCCGTCGTAATGCCAGGCCTCGGTGGCCGTGGTCTCCTTCTTGACGTTGGCGACCTGGAATATCTCCGGATGCCCATCCAAGGGATTCAGCATCTCGGTGACCACCGGCTCGCCCCACAGCCGGGCAAACTCGATCTGCGCCAAAGGCTTTACGTACTGATCACGGAACACGAGCATGCAGTGGTCTGCGAACGCCGAGCGCAGCGCCTTCAACGTCCGATCGTCCAAGGGCTCGTCCAGACGAACGCCGCCCACTGCGGCGCCGATAGATCCGGTCAGGGGGGTGACACAAAGCTTCACGAGTACTCCTCATTGTCGGCAGGTTCTTCGCGATTCGAATAGCCGGAGTAGGTCGGCCAGGTGGTGCCAGTCACAATTTAACAGCCATCACAATTTATGTCGACAACATTCTTCCGAGCTGACCCGATCACCGAACGATGGCTCGGCAGGCCAGATACCGCTGGCGCTCCGATGAATACCCGCCAACCTCTCCGGTGCGGCCCGTTGACCGAAAGAGGGACGGAGGGTCCGATGCCCGCCTGCGAGACTCCGTTGGCCACCCAGGCGAGCATCGGAAGGGTCATGCTCCGACGTTGACGAGTTGTTTGCCGAAGTTTCCGCCGGTGAGCATCGCGATGAACGCCTTGGGTGCAGCTTCCAACCCCTCCGCGACGTCCTCCCGGTACTTGATCTTCCCCTCAGCGAGCCAACCGGAGAGTTCACCGATCGCAGTTGGCCAGTAGTCGCGATGCTCGGCGATCACGAACGAATAGACCGTGACCCGATGCATCAGCAGGTGACGTAGGCCTCTCAGGCCGTACGGCTCGTCAGCGTTGTAGTCACTGATGTTGCCGCACAGCGCGATGCGCGCGTGATCGTTGATCCTCCCCAGCACGGCGTCGAGCACGGGACCTCCGACGTTCTCGAACAAGACGTCGACATAGTCGGGCGTTGCGGCCTCGAGCTGCTTCTCGAAGTCCGGCGACTTGTAGTCGATGCAGTCATCGAAGCCGAGTTCTTCGACGACGTACCGACACTTCTCGGAGCCGCCGGCGATGCCCACCACTCGACAGCCCTTGATCTTGGCGATCTGCCCGACCACACCTCCGACCGCGCCGGAGGCAGCAGTCACGACGACAGTCTCACCGACCACAGGTTTGGCCAGCTCGAGAAGTCCATAATGCGCTGTGGCTCCGGTCATTCCGAGTACGCTGAGCGCGGCGGACACGGGACCGGCACTCCGCTCGATAACCCGGACCGCGTCCTTGGTCACCACCCCGTGGGACTGCCATCCGAGAGAGCACGCGATGATGGTGCCCTTCGGCAGTTCCGATTCATTGCTCTCGATCACCTCGGCGATGGTGGCACCCGGCATGATGTCACCCGGGTTCAGGTGCGGCACGTAGGAGCGCACCGGGTCCATCATCGGCCGCATGTACGGGTCCAACGACAAGTACAGAACCCTGACCAGGGCCTGCCCATCTCCGGGCCGAGGCAGGTCCGTCGTCTCGATGGTGAAGTCGTCCTCGGAGACCATGGCGCCAGGGTGGCGCCGCATCGTCACCTTCGTCTTGAGTTCGGTCATCTCACGCACCCAACCCACGCAGCAGCGCCTCGGCGTTGCGATACATGTAGGCGTCGAGTGCCTCGTCGTCGATGTCGAGTTTCAGGGTCTCGTGCACGGACTCCTCGACGCCACAGAACGAGTAGGCCGATGCGTAGACGAACCGGTTCGGCAGCCAGTTGATGCCCTGGGTGTAGCCCTGGCCGCCCGGGGCGAAGGCATACACATCGGGCGACACGAACACGTTGTGAATGCCCGTGGCCTCGCTCTTGAACGCCAATGCGATTGCCTCGTTGACGTAGGGGAAGCAGCCGTGGCCGAGGATGACCGGCATCGTGGGGTGGCGCTTGGCAACGCGGTCGAAGCGAACCGGATCGGTGTGGCTGATATCGGGCCCGGCGAGCGGCCCGGTCATGAACAACAGTGGGACACCGAGTTCGGCGATCTTCTCGTAGATCGGGAAGATCCGCTCGTCGTCGGCGTACATGGGCTCTCGCGCCAGGCCCGGTTCCATACAGACACCGACCAGGCCGTATTCCTTCATCGCGGTGTCGAGTCCGGTGATGATCTCTTCGGTGGACTTGTCGAAGTCGATGCCGGCGATCCCGAGGACGCGGTTGTCGGTGCGCTGCGTCAGTTCGGCCAAATCGGCGTCTTCGATGTGCACCGGCACAGGGCGATTCACCGAATGGCGGCCATTCATCACACCGAGTCGGACTCCGACGGCATCCATCTCGTCGATGAGCGCCCGCAGTGCGCGTTCCTCTGCCTGAGGAAAGGGATCGGTACTGATGGTGTACGAGCGGGGAACACTGTGGCCGAGGATGCGATTGACCGAGCCCACCACGGTGGGTGTGAAGAAGTTGCGATACGGGCCGGTGGGGGGCCGCAGCCGGAAGTCGATGATCTTGCCTTGGAGGCGGGCGAGACGTTCTGCAGACGAAGCACTCATGACTGTCTCCTGAATTCGGATTCATGAACCGGGGCCGGAATTTGTTGACCCGCTGCCTAGCAGAATACAAGAATTTTGATTAATGTCGACATCAATTCTTAATCGAGCCGAAGGAAGTAGCTCATGCGAGCAGCGCGTGCAGTCCCCCATCCCGAAGGCGGCGAGGTGGCCGTCCTCGAAGTACCTACGCCCACACCGGGACCTGATCAGGTGCTGGTGAAGGTGAAGGCCGCAGGGCTCAACCGCGGAGAAATCCTGCAGACCGGCCGACTACGCACCGGCGAGCCGCAACCGATCGGGGTCGAGTTCGCGGGCGAGGTGGCCGCGGTCGGTGCCGGCGTGACCCAGTGGCACGAAGGCGACCGAGTAATGGGCCACGGCAACGGCGGGCAGGCAGAGTACGCGTCGGCCGCATCGCGCGCCCTGATGCGCATCCCGGACTCCATCTCCTGGGCCGAGGCCGCGGCCTTCCCCAACGTATTCATCACCGCGCACGACGCGCTGATCACCAACGGACAGTTACAGTCTGGCGAGACATTGCTGGTCAATGCAGCATCGAGCGGCATCGGGCTCGCCTCGATCGAGATCGGCCGCGCGCTGGGCGCCTCCCGCGTCGTCGCCACGTCCCGTTCGGCAGACAAGGTCGAGCGGCTGAAGGCGTTGGGCGTGGACTGCGCAATCGACGTCTCCACAACCGACCAGGCCGATGCCGTCGCCGATTTCACCGCGGGCCATGGCGTCGACGTCCTCATCGACTCGGTCGGAGGCACCACCTTCGAAGCCAATCTCGAGTCCCTTGCTGTTCAGGGCCGATTGGTGAACATCGGACGATTAGGATCGAGCACGGCCACCATCGACCTCAACACGCTGTGGTTGAAGCGATTGAAGCTCATTGGGGTCACGTTCCGCACCCGCACCGAAGAGGAACGGCTGGCCTGCGTACAGGCCTGCGCACGAGACCTGCTCGCGCCATTCGAAGCCGGCAGGATTCGGACGACTATCGACCGGACCTTCCACCTCGACGAGATCGCCGCGGCCCACGCTTACATGCAGACCGACCGGCACTTCGGCAAGATCGTCCTGCTTGTCGACGACGCACTCGCGGGCGCGTCGTGAGAACCGCGTCCCACGTAGAGAAAGTCCACCGGCTCTGCGACTTGCGCGCTCGGTTGGACCCGATCGAGGACTTCGAACTGTGGTATTGGGCCACCCTCACCGCCGGAACCAACGCATACAACGCGTGCTTGCACTCAGCCGGGCTGACGAGCGACGACCCGGTCTTCTCCACCATTCCCGGCGTACACCTCGTGCAGCAGCCCGACGGTGGATACGCGCGAGAACTGCGTGGACCCGGCGACGTCAGCCACGTCGGATGGCCCCCGATCGAAGGTGAGATTCCCGAAGACATCCAATCCCTGGAAATCGCGCTCGAGCTGATCGAGGAACATCGGGACCCCTGTATTCGTGGTGAGCGCCGCCCAACCACGCACATCGTCGACGAATGCGAGCGCGAATTCGCACGGGTGCGAGCGGTCCTGGCCGCCAGGGTCGGAGTGAAGGAGACGGCGTCATGAAGGCGGATCGTCACCGCTACCTTGCGGAGCGCATCGAGCGGTCGGTCGAGCACTGCGGTGACCGTGACTGGGAGATGAGTATCGAGGCCGCAATGCTGGCCGGCACACACTGGGCAAATTATGCCCTGCACCGCCACGGCGTCACTCCCGAAGCCGAGGACATCGTGCACACGTCCATGCTGGTGGTGAACACACTGCGCAAGTACTCCATCGTCGAACCCGAGATGCTCCGTGCCCTCGGCGACATCGAAGAACTCCGCCCACTCTTCGTCCGCGGCGACGTGGACGGCGGGCCGGCCGCAGCACAGCAAGCGCTCGCCCTGCTGTCGCAAATCTCTTCGTGCGCACGAGAATCCGAACCACCCAAAGAGTAGGAGACTTCCGTGAACGGTCTGATGATGCATCGCCCCCTGTTGGTATCCTCGCTCCTCACGCATGCCGCACGTCACCATGGCCGGCAGGAAATCGTCTCCCGGCGGGCCGAAGGCGACCTGCATCGCTACACCTTCGGCGATCTTGCCGTCCGGTCCCGCAAGCTGGCTCAGGCACTCGAGTCGCTCGGCGTGCAACCGGGCACTCGGGTCGCAACCTTGGCCTGGAACGGATACCGGCACCTCGAGCTCTACTATGCGGTCTCCGGATCCGGCGCCGTCCTCCACACCCTCAACCCACGGCTGCATCCCGACCAGCTCGAGTGGATCGTCGCGGACGCCGAAGACACGGCGCTCTTCTTCGACCTCACGTTCCTGCCCGTCATCGAAGAACTCGCTCCGCGTCTCACCGGCGTGCGGCACTTCGTGCTGATGTCGGACCGCGACCACCTGCCGGTCGGCTCCGGCGCGCTCCTGGCCTACGAGGATCTACTCGAGGCACAGAACGGAAACTACGAATGGCCAGAGCTCGACGAGAACACCGCTTCCTCGCTGTGTTACACGAGCGGAACCACCGGAAATCCCAAGGGCGTCCTCTACAGCCATCGATCGACCGTCCTGCATTCCTTCGCGGTCGCCCTGCCCGATTCGATAGGTCTGTCCGCACGCGACAGCGTGTTGCCGATCGTGCCGATGTTCCACGTCAACGCGTGGGGCCTCCCGTACGCCGCGTGCATGGTGGGCGCGAAGGTCGTCTTCCCGGGGCCCGACCTCGATGGCGGCGCGCTGTACCGCCTGCAGGAAACCGAGCAGGTCACGGTATCCGCGAGCGTTCCCACCGTCTGGCAGGGGCAACTCGAGTACGCCGAACGGCAACAGCTGCGCTTCACTACGCTGCAGCGTGCCGTAATCGGCGGGGCCGCGTGTCCCCCCGCGATGCTCCGCGACCTCCAAGAGACCCATGGAGTCACAGTCGTCCACGGATGGGGCATGACCGAGACCAGCCCGTTCGGTACTGCCTCGGTCCTGAAGTCCACGCATCTTCAGGCGCGGCCCGAGGAACGGTACGCCGTGCAGGGCAAGCAAGGACGATGCGTCTTCGGCATGGACCTGAAGATCATCGATGACTCCGGACGCGAACTGCCGTGGGACGGGGTGTCCGCCGGTCACGTCATGGCTCAGGGTCTTTGGGTCATGTCGCAATACTTCGGGCGGACCGACCAGGACCCGCTCGTCGACGGCTGGTTCCCCACCGGCGACATCGCCACCATCGACGCGGATGGATTCATGCAGATCACCGACCGCAGCAAGGACGTCATCAAGTCGGGTGGCGAATGGATCAGTTCCATCGACATCGAGAACATCGCGATAGGCCACCCGGACATCGTCACAGCAGCATGCATCGGCGTACGACACCCCAAGTGGGACGAACGCCCCCTGCTGGTAGCGGTACGGAAATCTGGCGCAGCCATCTCCGCCGAGGAACTGCTCACCCACTTCACGGACAAAGTAGCGAAGTGGTGGATCCCAGACGGCGTCGTCTTCGCCGACTCGATTCCTACGGGAGCCACGGGGAAGATACTCAAATCTCCACTGCGGGAACAGTTCCAGGACTATCTCATCGAGCCCGGACGATAGCCACGCCACGCACCCCATCCGAAGCGCATGTCGGATTTCCAAGCCCCTTAGGCCAATTGCCATCCACCACATGGCTGAGAGTTACGGACCGTGAAACATGAGTAGTCAGTTGAGCAGCCACCAGACCGTCACACGCAGCCCCGAAGGCGAATCGACCGCAGCCCGGATCCGCGGTGCGGTGGGCTCACTCGTACCCGGCTTGACGCTGTGTGCGGCTGCCACCGCCCTCGCGATGGGTATCGGCCGGTTTCTACCCACAGTAAGCCCCCTGCTGATCGCGATCGTGCTCGGCGCCGCGCTGTCGAACGTCGCGCGCCTACCCGAACGCGTACGACCTGGGCTTCAGTTCTCCGCAAAGAAATTGCTGCGGGTGGGCATCGCCCTCCTTGGGCTTCAGTTGATGTTGAGCGACATCGTCGGACTGGGCTGGGGCGTCATCGTCATGGTCGTCGCGATCGTGTGTCTGGGCATCGTGGGGACGATGTTTGCAGGCAAGCTTCTCGGTCTCAGTTGGACTCAGCGAATGCTCATCGCCTGTGGTTTCTCGATCTGCGGCGCGGCCGCGGTTGCGGCGGCGGACAGCGTCGTAGACGCCGACGAAGAAGAGGTGGTCACTGCGGTCGCGTTGGTCGTAATCTTCGGCACGCTCATGATCCCGACGATCCCGTTACTGTCGGGAATATTGGGACTCTCCGATACCAGTGCCGGTCTGTGGGCAGGTGGGTCCATCCACGAGGTGGCGCAGGTGGTCGCCGCGGGCGGCGCAATCGGCGGCGCCGCATTGGGTGTGGCCGCGGTGGTGAAACTCGCCCGCGTGCTCATGCTCGCCCCGGTCATGGCGGTCTTGAGCGTGCGCCAACGCAGACTCGCCGGAGCCGGCGCCAATGTGAAGCGTCCGCCGTTGATCCCGCTGTTCGTCCTTGCGTTCCTCGCCTGCGTCGGACTGCGATCGTCCGGCCTGCTACCCGCCGACATCCTCGCGAACACAAGAATCGCCCAGACAGCCCTCCTCACCGCCGCGATGTTCGCCCTGGGCGCGGGAGTCCAGATCGCGACGATCAGGAAAGTCGGCTCCCGCCCGTTCATCCTCGCCGCGATGTCGACCGTGTGGGTCATGTCCATCGCATTCGTCGGAGTGTCGCTGGCAGGATAGTCCGCCGCCCGCCGAACAGGCGGAATATCTTGCTGCACAGTAAACTCGGTCGCTCCACGCCGACCAATCATCTTGCGCGACCAAGGAGCACCTCGTCTCAGGCGAGTAACTTGTCCTTCAACGCTGCAAGTGTGTCCGGGCTCAGCCCCAATCCGTCTGTGAGGTAGTCGGCCACCGATCCGTAACGCGATTCGAGTTCGTCGATGCCGGCTTGCAGGTAGCTGTCCTCAACGCCGAGCAGCGGCTCGAACAGTTGAGCAACGTCCTCACCCTGGGTTGCAGCAATGGAAGCGCGGGTCTTCGCTGCCCACTCCTTGTTGTATTCGTTGGTGAGCAAGTAGTCGCTCATGATCGTCGCATCGTCCACGCCTGCGACACTCTGCAACAACATCGAGGCCCAGCCGGTGCGGTCCTTACCTGCTGTGCAGTGGAATACCTGCGCGCCCTCGGTGGTGGCCAGACCTGTGAGCAGATCCCTGAAGGCGGCACGTTCGACATCGCCGGTCACGAAGGCGCGGTTGATCTCCCGCATCATGTTTCGGGCGTCCTCCGGCGATCCGATCTGATCGACCATCTCGTAGAGGTTCCCCGACAGGATCGGGATTCGAACGTAGTCGACGCCCACCGGCAGGCGATTGGGCTTCTCACCGACCTCTTCATCGGTACGGAGATCGTAGATCGCTTCCAAGCGAAGCGCGTCGAGGGTTGCGAGGTCGGCATCGTCCGGAACGATTGCGTCGGCACGATAGAAGACACCCTTTGCCATACGGGCGCCCTCGGCGCCGACATAACCGGCGCCCGTACCGGCTACGTCACGGAAGTTCGGCACGCTCGTCAGACGTGGAGCGTCACCATGAGGCAGGTGAGGGCCGAGTAGTGCGGAAGAACCGGTGTCGATGTTCGGGACCAGCGGCGCGGGCGGTTGTGCGTGCGCGAGGCCGGCGAGGCCGACGGTGGGTGACAGTGCGACTGCCAGCACGACAGCAGCGATCACGGGGCGGTGTCGGAGCATGAAGCAAGGGTCCTTTCAATGGCGGACAGGCGATTTGATGCAGAGATTATTGGGTGGGGCCAGAAGGTAGACGACTCCGTCGTCGAGCGAACCCAGCTCTCCCGCCCAGCGGTCACATCGCCGGCTGCTCGACTCGGGCCGGGACCGACTGTGCTTCCGCTGGGCGGGAGACTACCCATTCGAGGCGGATGAACGGCTCTAACGTCATCGGCAGCATTCTGGTGTCGAGGAGGTTCGTTGATGGCTGCACGCAGGACTGATCTGCATCCCGATGTCGAGGCGATGCTGGCCACGTTGGAGGCCGGCTTCCCTGACGTCACGCAATATGATGCGCCGGAGCTTCGGGAGTTGATCCTCTCGCGGCGGGGTGCGTTGACGCATGAGCCCGATATGCGGTCTGTCGTCGACCTCACCATCGCCGGTCCCGGCGGTGAACTGCCGTTGCGCATCTATGTCCCACACGGCGATGCCGACGGTCCGCGACCCGTGATCGTGTTCGCTCACGGCGGCGGATTCGTATTCTGCAACGTGGACACCCACGACGAATTGTGCCGCTCGATGGCACACGCGGTGGACGCCGTCGTCGTGTCCGTCGACTATCGACTGGCGCCGGAGCATCGAGCGCCCGCTGCAATGGAAGACATGTACGCAGCGGTGCAATGGGCGGTCGACGAGATCGGCTCTTACGGAGGCGATCCAGCTCGCATCGCGGTGGCGGGCGACAGTGCGGGCGGTAACCTGGCTGCCACCGTGTCGCTTGCC
Source organism: Rhodococcus artemisiae (assembly GCF_036327795.1). Lineage (NCBI taxonomy): Bacteria > Bacillati > Actinomycetota > Actinomycetes > Mycobacteriales > Nocardiaceae > Rhodococcus > Rhodococcus artemisiae. The sequence continues at coordinate 40,526 of NZ_JAUTXY010000025.1, read as the reverse complement.
GCGCGCGAGCGCGGCGGGCCGCACCTCGCCGCCCAGATTCTGATCTACGCGGTGATCGACGACGACTTCGAGACCGAATCGTACCGCCGATACGGAGTCGGCTACTACAACAACACATCTGCCATGCGTTGGTACTGGGAACAGTACGCGCCCGGCGGGAGCAACGACATGTATGTGATCCCCGCACGCGCAGAGACACTGGCCGGGCTTCCACCCGCGGTGGTCATTACAGCCGAGCTCGATCCGCCGTGCAGCGCCGGGGAGGCCTACGCGGACAGGTTGGCCGCCGAGGGGGTTCCGGTCACGGAACATCGATTCGACGGGCTGTTCCACGGGTTCCTGACCTTCCCATCGCTGTCCCTTGCCGGCGAGGCTCGCAAGAAGGTCTGGGACATGATGCGTGAAGTGCTCGCTCGCCCGTGACCAAGCTGGGCTGAGCAGGGGCCCTGCTCAGCCCAGCGCGCAGAAGCTGTGTGCCACGCGATCGACGACGATGTTCTCGGGCCATTCCGGATCGAACCACCGATCGACGACACCCCAGTGAATCGGGTGCGCCATGTACTGCCCGCGCAGGCCGTCGAGGTCGGTGAACGTCTGCTCCCACACGTGGGTCCACTCGGTGGGCCCACCGGCATCCGTGACATGACTGAGCTGCCACGTCGCGATCGAGGTGACATGGACCGGCATCAGCAGGAGGTCCCGCTCGAACCGTGCGATCTGTTCCGGGGTGGCTCGGTCGTCGACGCGCAGGAGAAGCGCACGATAGATCGTGGGTGGCGGCGTTTGCCGCGTACCCGAAAGGTGTGCGGCTCCCACCGGCGGTGTTGCGCCGTATTCCACAGAATCGACGGAATCGACCGGGGCCTGCGCAAGCACGTCGTCGACACTCACCCGTAGCATGCCTGCGTCCTCATCGGTGCACCGTGCGTGTACCAGGATGTCTCCCCCGTTGATCGTCCCGGCGAGCGTCGGCGCGGCCACGGCGGTGGTCGACGCGTTCGAGACGGCGGACGTGAGCTGGGTGATGATCTGCTCGCGTAGGTTCTCGTCCTTGTCCGACAGTTGAATCAGCCATGTCATGGCCCTTGTGGCGGTGTCAGACATTGCACAGTTCCTCGATGTCGGTTGCGTCGGCGGCAGTCGATCGCGTGCGTTCGGAGATGAGCAGGCGGACCGACTCCCACCATTGAACGAGTGTCGGATCATGCCGACCCGCGATCGCGGCCTTCCACCAGCTGGACTGTCCGGCAACGGTCCACGTGATCGTGATGATGTTGGATTCGTCGTCGAGCCAGACCGGCGGACTGACGGTGATGCGCTCGAGTGTCATACCGCGCGCCGACGCCGACGGGACGTAGTCGCGCTGATAAGCCTCGACGAAAGCGCGGCCATTACCGGAGGTGGTGACCACGCGGTCCTCGATGTAGATGCACACGTCCGTCATGGAGGCCGAACATAGGTGAACGGAACGGCGCGCGGTGCATCGTGTTTCGCTGATCGGGAAGATGTTTCCGGGCCCCTCCCGTGAATGACGCCTCCCGTCCAGCGGGAGGGGGTACTGCCCCTCTACTCGCGGGAGACCTACCTTCGTGCACGAACCCTCTCGAGTCTTGTCACCGAAGGAAGGTCATCATGGCCGATGCCACAGCTCTCGATTCCACAGTCGACATCAAGAACATCGTCGTCCGCTATCTCGAAGCGGTCGCGACCGGGCCCGCGGCGGACATCGCGGCCCTGTACGCGCCCGATGCCACCGTCGAGGACCCGGTCGGATCGGAGCCGCACCGGGGGCGTGAGGCCATCGCGCAGTTCTACAGCGCATTGGAAGCCGCAGAGATCGATACCACGCTCCTGCATCTTCGTGTGGCAGAACGCAACGCGACCTTCCACTTCCGGGTCGTCACCAAGACCGGCGACCAGACCATCACCATCGAGCCGATCGATGTGATGACCTTCGATCCTGACGGGCTGATCACCTCGATGCGTGCTTTCTGGTCGCCCGAGGACATGCTCACCGGTCAATAGCGTCGAGTCCGTCTTCGGACGTATCGGCAGACCACCCTCAACCAAGGAGTTCCTCATGAATCGCCTCACCGGGCAACACATTCTCGTCACCGGGGCGGGTTCCGGCATCGGTCAGGCAACCGCATTGCGGTTGGCCGCCGAGGGCGCCACTGTGGTGGCCGCCGACATCAACGGTGACGGCCTGGCCGCAACTACTGCGCGTGCCGCGGACACAGGGATATCCGAGGAGATCACCACCCTCGAGATGGATATCGGCGACGAGGCTTCGGTGGTGGCGGGCGTGGCCGAGACCGTCGATCGGCTCGGCGGGCTCGATTCCGTGGTCAACGCCGCCGGCATGCTGCGGGCCGCCCACACCCACGCGATGTCGCTCGATGCCTGGAATCAGATCCTCACCGTGAACCTGACCGGCACCTTTCTGGTAGTGCGCGAGGCACTTCCCGCACTTTTGGCCAATCCAACCAGCGCCGTGGTGAACTTCTCGTCGACCTCGGCATCGTTCGCCCACCCGTACATGGCGGCATACTCCGCCAGCAAGGGCGGAATTCAATCGTTCACCCATTCGCTGGCGCTCGAATACAGCCGCCAAGGTCTGCGTGCAGTGAACGTGTGCCCGGGCAGCATCAAGTCGGGTATCACCGAGGGCACAGGCCAGTGGATGCCGACCGACGCCAACTGGGAGTTGCTGGCCAAGCTCTCGCCTGCATTGCCGACCACCCTGGAATCAGGCGGGGCAGGGATGGGTTCGCCGGACGCCGTCGCCGGTGTTGTCGCGATGCTCGTCTCTACGGACGGCGCGTTCATCAGTGGCACCGAGATCCGCATCGACGGCGGTACACACGCATAGACCGAACAACAACTTTCGCTGATCCGGCCGCCGAGCGCTTCACCCGCGAGAAGGTGCACGCGCTCGACGGCCGGTATGCAACGCTACTCGTCTGCGGACGCAGCGATGCCCGCCCGTCGGCCGAAGAACGTGCCGTCGCCGAGGGATGTACCGCTGATATACCCCCACGAATGCAGACCCGACGTCGCGCGCCCGGCCGCGAACAGACCCGGTATCGGATCGCCGTCGAGGTTCAGGACCCGGCCGTCGACAGTAGTGTGCACACCACCGATCGTGAAGACCTCGGCGCCTCCCGAGCCGGCGCTGTCGCCGTACTCGGGTGGGGCCATGCCGCGCTGAACATCGATCGCGGCGAACGGCGGCCGGAGCGGCCGCAACCAACGGTCAGACTTGTGGAAGTACGGATCCTCACCGCGCTCGGCGAATCGGTTGTACTCTCCGACGGTGGTCTGCAACGCGCCCTCGGGCATCCCGATCTCGCGTTCGAGGTCCCCGAGGGTTTCGGCCACGAAATGCGGCTGCACTCCCCACCGCTCCTCGACCGGCACCTCCTCGTAGGCCTGCTCATCGAGGATCACCCACACGTTCAAGTTGTGTTTGAACAACGCCGCCTGCCCCACCAGGCCCGGATACACGTCCTCGTTGATGAACCGCTGACCGACGCCGTCGACGATCATCCCGCGCACCATCATCCCCGGTACCAGCGAAATACCGACCTGGCCGGCCGACATGTGCTTGACCGCAGCCCCGACGGCCTGCGCGATGACGATTCCGCGACCGTCGTCGCCGCCATCGCTGTTGACGCCCCTGCCCACCAACTGCGGAGCGTGTTGGGCAAGCATCTCTTTGTTGTCCGCGAAGCCACCGGTGGTCAGTACGACCCCGCGCCTCGCGCGATAGGTCACCGTCTCCTGGAAATGCCGGGCCACCACACCGACGACGCGATCACCGTCGACGATCAGCCGAAGTGCGGCGGTGTCGGTGTGCACCGCAACGTCGGTCTTGTCGACGGCCTCGCTCAGCACCGCCATGAGCACCTTGCCGCCGAAACCGTCGGAGGTCACCCTGTGCCCACGCGGAGCGGGCGTGGCGATTTCGTTGAACGGATACGCGTTCTCGCCCATCCACATCAGGCCGTCATCGGTGGGTGGAACCCAGGTCGGCGAATCCCACAACGAAGGCTTGAACGGCACACCGTGGTCGACGAGCCATTGATAATGGGCGACACTCTCGCGGCTGTAGAGGCCCACCTTCGCCTGGTCGGCGTCCGGTCCGAGAGCAGCCAGCAGAAATCCTTCCATGTCCTCGGCGGTGTCGGTGAACCCACACGCCTCCTGGATCGCGGTACCACCACCGAGGTACATCTCCCCACCCGACAGCGCCGACGAGCCACCGCCGCCGCTCTGCCGCTCGAGCAAGATCACCTCGGCATCGCCGGCGTCGGCCTCGAGCGCAGCCGACACGCCTGCGCAACCGTAACCGATGACCAGGACATCGGTTACGTGATCGTAGGTGGATATCTCGGCAGCATCGATCGGTGTGACGGGTACGCGTGCGCTCATCCGGCTCTCCTGCGGTCGACTCGGAACATCAGTGTGGTTCGGGTCACGTTAGGTTCAGGAAGCCGGATCGAATAGGCAGTTGCCCGGTGGCCGGGACGTCATGGCCGGCTCTCGTCGGAACGATAGATTCGCCGCGCGTTCGTGGCGAACAGTGCTTCCTGATCTGTCGGATCGTATTGTTCTGCGGCGGTGAAGTACCCGTCGTAGAGTCGACCGAACTCGCCGTACATGCGGTCTACCGGGAAGTTGCTCGCAAACATCGCTCGCCGTGGACCGAATACCTCGAGACAACGCTGTACCCACGGTCGCTGCACCGTGGCATCGAGGGTGTGCACGGTCATGCCCAACCCCGAGATCTTGCAGTGCACGTTCGGAAGTTCGCCGAGCCGGGCCATGCCCCACGACCAGTCGTCGAAATCTGCTGCGCTGATCGGCCATCCGGCATGTTCGAGCACCACGGTCAAGTTCTCGTGGGCACGCAGGGTCTCGGCCCAACGGGACATCGAGTGCGGGTGTGCGACGAGATCGAAGATCAGCGCGTGTTTCTCCAGATGGTCCAGCAGTGCTGCTGTGGTTGCGGTCGACGGGTCGAGTCCACGCAGAACTCGGATACCGCGGAAGAGCGGGCTGCAACGCTGGGCGTCGAGTTCGGATTCGATTCTCGCCCAGTCGGTATCCGATTCGATGGTGCCGATCGCTGCGGCGGGCCGGCCTTCCCCACGGGCCATTCCGTCGAGCCAGTCCAGCTCGCGCAGGTGTGCACCGCGGCGACTGGTCGCCGACACGTGCACAAGTGCGGTGACGTCGAATCCGGCGCTGTCGACCCGGTAGTCGGCCGCGGTGTAGTCGTGGGCCATCCGTCGCAGGTCACCAAGCGTGGAGGGCCTGGCCGGGTCCGGTTCCTGCATCAGCGGGTACCAAGGCCGCGCCGACGGCAGCCAGAAATGGACGTGTGGGTCGACTATCGAAATCTCCGCCATCTGCACGAGCGTGCCGCGCCGGCCTGCGGCAGCCAAGACCACCACCCGCTGATCGGAATCCGATCAGTGGGTGGTGCGGGGCTACGCCGACACCTGCTGTTGGACCGACTCTTCTGCCAGGCTCTTACCTCGCGTTTCCGACGCCAACCATGCGGCGACAATGGAGATGCCAGCGGCACCAGCGAGGATGAGGCTCAGCGGCGTGCTGGATCCGTCGGAGGCCACGAGCACGCTCGCCGCGATCATCGGGGTGAACCCGGCACCGATCAGGCTCGCCAATTGGTATCCCAGTGACACACCCGTGTAGCGCACCTCGGTACCGAACATCTCCGACAACATCGGCGCGAGCGGCGCGTACATTGCCGACTGCACCACCTGTCCGAACAACAACCCTGCAGCGAGCAGCACAATCGATCCCGAGTCGACCAACATGTACAGCGGGAACGCGTACACCACTGCGACAGCCGCACCGGTCAGAGCCACCGTGCGTCGTCCCACTCGGTCCGACAACGCGGAGAACGACGGTATCGTGATGATCGAGACGACCGACATCAACAGAAGAATCTGCATCACTGTCGACTGTTCGTAGCCGATCGACGTGGAATACGAGATCGCATGCGAGGTGATCAACGCGGTCATCGCGAACGGGCCGATGCCCACCGCGCAGGCCAGAATCAACGCTCTCGGTGCGCGCAGGATCTGTAGAGCAGGAGGCTTCTCGGCCTCCGATGCCGATGCCTTCTCCGCAGCCGCCTCGAACACCGGGCTCTCGACCACACTCATCCGAATGTAGAGGCCGATCACCAGGAGCAACGCACTCAACAGGAACGGGATCCGCCATCCCCATGAGTCGAACGCTTCGCTCGGCAGGAAGCTCACGAGCATGACCGCCGAGGTCGACAACAGGAACCCGAACGGCGAACCGAGTTGCATGAGTCCGGTCCAGAACCCGCGCCGGCGAGGATCCGCATGCTCGGCGACCATCAACGCCGCGCCGCCCCATTCCCCGCCCACTGCGACGCCTTGCAGGATGCGCAGCGTCACGAGCAGGATCGGCGCGAAAATCCCGATCTGCTCGTAGGTGGGCAAGATGCCGATCCCGAAGCTGGCGACACCCATCAACACCATCGTGATCACCAGCATCTTCTTGCGCCCCAGCTTGTCGCCGAAGTGCCCGAAGATCAGACCGCCGATCGGACGCGCCACGTATCCCGCGGCCAGGGTCCCGAACGCGGCGATCGTCGACACGGCCGAGTTCGTCACCGGGAAGAACAATCGTCCCAGTACCAGTGCGGCCATCGTGCTGTAGAGCAGGAAGTCGTAGTACTCGATGGTGGTACCCAGCAAGCTCGACAGCGTCACTTTCCGCAACTGCGACGGATTCACCGATGACGAGTTCGGCTCGCCAGGAGAGGGTTTCGGCTCTTCGGCCGACGCCGGCATTCGTGGATTCATTCAGCACTCCCGTGGTGGACTACGCAACGCCCATAAGGCCTGTCGGACGCGACTCAGACTGGGCCGTGTCGGCCACACCGACAACGGGTGCGTCCGCCCAGCGGGAGGGCGGTCTCCGAGCGAACGGCACACTCAGTCTCGTGAAAGCGCCCAATGGCGCTTTCGCTCACATCCGGGCGGTAGGTAGTTCATGTAACGCGCGCACGAGGGGCGCCAGTTCCGGTGCAGCACAGGCCTCGTCGAGTGCGCGTTCGAGAGTGGCATCGTGTGTGGGTCGGGCGCGCTCCAGAAGTTCCCTCCCCGATGCGGTGAGCTCGGTGTATATCCCGCGGCGATCGTCTGCACACAGGACTCGCGTGAGCAGCTTCCGATCTTCCAGTCGGTTCACCAATCGGGTGGTCGCGCTGCTACTCAGCGCTGCCGCGCGAGCAAGCTGGGCCATCCGCATGTGCCAGCCGTCCTGGCGGCCCAGGGCGTCGAGCACCGTGTACTCCACGACCGACAGTTGATGCTCGCGTTGCAGTGCACGCTCGAGTTCGGTGTCGAGTACGCCGTGCAACGCAGCCAGGGTTCGCCATCCTTGCGCGCGGATCTCCACCGCGTCGTCAGCAATCCCCATGCGAACTCCTCACATCCCGAACCATCTGGCGAGATTCTACCAGCTTGCGCACATATAACGCGTATGCAAGTATTTAGCCAGCGCCTGCAACTACTGCACACGCCTTCTATCAGCTCTCGCGCCACGTTCGGAAGGACCTATCTCATATGCCATTGGGACTCGTCGCCTTGGCCCTCGGCGGATTCGGAATCGGTCTCACCGAGTTCGTGATCATGGGCTTACTGCCCGAAATCGCTGCAGACTTCGAGGTGAGTGAAGCCGTCGCCGGCTACCTCATCTCCGGGTATGCGTTGGCGGTTGCCGTCGGCGCCATCCTGGTCACGGCCGCTGTCATCCGCTTCGATCGAAAACGCGTCCTGCTGGGCCTCCTGGTCCTGTTCATCATCGGAAACCTGATGTCGGCACTCGCACCCTCCTACGAGACGATGATGGCCGGCCGAATTGTCGCTGCGCTGTGCCACGGGGCGTTCTTCGGCATCGGATCCGTCGTCGCCGCCGGCATGGTGAGCCCGAACAGACGCGCCGGCGCCATCGCAATGATGTTCGCCGGACTGACCATTGCGAACGTCCTCGGAGTGCCGTTCGGCACCCTGCTCGGGCAGCAGTTCGGTTGGCGCTCGACGTTCTGGGCCATCACCGCCATCGGCGTTGTGGCGCTGATCGGTATCGCAACGCTCGTACGTTCGTCCGCCGCAGACTCCGTGCACGGCACCCTCCGTGCCGAACTCTGGGCGTTCCGCAACAAGCAGGTGTGGCTGTCGATCGCAGTGACCATCCTCGGCTTCGGCGGAATGTTCGGTGCGTTCACCTACATCGCCTTCACCCTCACCGAGGTGAGCGGCTTCGCAACCTCGAGCGTGCCGTGGCTGCTCGTCCTGTTCGGCTCCGGTATGTTCATCGGAAACCATCTCGGCGCCAAAGCTGCCGACCGCGCACTCGCCCCGGCGCTGATCTCGATCCTTGTGGCAGTCACCGCTGTTCTGGTCGTTTTCGCGGCCACCGCAGACAACAAGACCATGACGATGATCTCGCTGTTCCTCATGGGCGCTTTCGGTTTCGCGACAGTCCCCGGCTTGCAGATGCGGATCATGAACTATGCGTCCGCGGCTCCGACGATGGCCTCGGGAGCCAACATCGCAGCCTTCAATCTGGGCAACGCCCTCGGTGCGTGGCTGGGCGGCATCGCCATCGCAGCCGGTCTGGGTTTCACCTCACCCATCTGGGTGGGCGCAGCTGTCACTGTGTCCGGACTGATCGTGCTCGTGATCGCCTCGGCGATGGACCGTCCGGACACGAAGACGCCACCCGTGGCCGTCCTCGCCGGCCGGTAGCACGGGCGCCGGACGAACCGCGTCAGTGGTCGTCGTAGTGGCCGTCGTGCGCAGCGTGCCTGTGCCCGTCGTGGACATAGTCGACATGATCACCGTGCGGGACCGCTACGTGCCCGCACCCTGGACCGTGAGTGTGATCGTGCCCGTCGTGAACCCGGTGTTCGGTGGGTTCGCATTCGTCGAAATGTCCGTCGTGAGCGCGGTGCAGGTGCCCGTCGTGGACGTAGTCGACGTGGTCGCCATGAGGCACGGCCACGTGTCCGCAGCCGTCGGCGTGCACATGCTCGTGGCCGGCGTGTTCCTGGTGGTCGGTCATCATCGAACTCCTCGGTGGACTTGCGGTGGAGGTTCGGCAAGTTCCAGTCTCCCACTCCTCGGGGGTCGTGCACCCAGGTTCCTGCGCAACCGGAGGAATGAACACAGCTATTGGTGCAGTTGTGTGCGCACGTGCGCACTTATATCCTTGTCGAGTGGGAGCACACAAAACCGGGACTATGCTCAGGACGTTGGCCCATCCGGTGTTCCGACTGCTGTTCACCGCACAGGCGGTGGCATTGGTCGGCACCGGCCTCCTGACGTTGGCTTTGGGATTACTGGCCTACGACCTGGCCGGCAGCGATGCCGGTGCAGTGCTCGGCACGGCATTGGCGATCAAGATGCTCGCGTATGTGGCGGTGGCTCCGGTGATCGCCGCCCTGACCGACCGGTTGCCCCGCAAAACGGTGCTGATCACCGCCGATGTCGTGCGCGCCGTCGTGGCGCTGGCGTTGCCGTTCGTGGCGCAGGTGTGGCAGATCTACGTGCTGATCTTCGTGCTCCAGGCTGCGTCGGCGACCTTCACCCCGGCGTTCCAGTCTACGATCCCCTCGGTCCTCGAAGACGAGGACGACTACACCGCGGCGCTGTCGCTGTCCCGCCTGGCCCACGACCTCGAAGCGGTACTCTCCCCGATGCTGGCGGCAGCCGTGCTGCTGGTGATCGACTACAACATCCTGTTCGTCGGCACCGTGCTGGGTTTTGCCGCCTCTGGGCTCCTGGTGTGGACCACCTCGCTACCGACACTGCCACTGCCGGACCGGGGACAGCCGCTGCGGGCACGGATCACCGCCGGCGCCAGGGTGATGACCGCCCGACCGGTGCTGCGGGCCTTGCTGGTGATGAATCTGGTGGTGGCAGCGGCCACCGCACTGGTGCTGGTCAACACGGTGGTCTACGTGCGGGATCTACTCGGGGGCAGTAACACCGGGGTTGCGGTGACATTGGGATGTTACGGTGCCGGATCCATGGCCGTGGCGCTGATTCTGCCGCAGGTCTCGAGCGAGGTGCCGGATCGGACGGTGATGCTCGCCGGCTGCACCGTCCTGCCGATCGGCCTGACGGCGGTCGCTGTGGTCATGTTCGTCGACCCCGGACCCGCACTCGGGTGGGCGGTCCTTGCGACGATGTGGGTGATGCTCGGGGCGGGCACGTCGCTGGTCAACACTCCGTCGGCGCGGTTGCTGCGCTATCAGTCAACCACCTCGACTCGATCGGCGGTGTTCACCGCGCAATTCTCCCTGTCACACGCGTGTTTCCTGCTGACCTACCCGATCGCCGGGTGGATGGGGGCGCGCGCCGGGCAGCCGGTGGCCGCAGCGACGCTCGCGTTGCTGGCTACACTCGCTGTAGTCGTGGCGACGCGGCTGTGGCCGCGGTCCGTGTCGGCGAAGGCGACCGAACCCGCGACCACGTAAGGCCACGCGGCACAGCACAAGGGGGAAACACGGTGACCGACACAACTCCCCCGTCGCCCGCCGAGCCGGATGCCAGTCTGATCCACCCGGTCTCCCCCGATGCGGCACGTCTCGAGGCTGCCACCGGGGTATTCCGGATGCTGTCGGATCCGACACGGCTGCATCTGCTGTGGCTACTCAGCCACACCGACGCCGACGTCACCGCGCTGACCGAGGCGTGTGGGGCCTCGCGCACCGCCGTCAGTCAGCATCTGGCCAAGTTGCGGTTCACCGGAATGGTCGAGACCCGCAAAGAGGGTCGCCGGGTGATCTACCGGCTGCGCGGCGGGCACCTTGCACGACTTGTGCGCGAGGGCCTCAATCACGCCGACCATGTGGTGACCGGCGAACCGCCCCACCACTAGTAGTCAGTGGTCGCGACACTGATTTCAGTTCGCACTGATTTCAGTTAGCACCGGGTTCAGTTCGCACCGGGATCGGCCCGCCACTCGTCTGTGCGCTCAGGCGTTGCCTGTTCCAGCGCCTTCAGCGTGGCTTCCCGATCGAAATCCTTGCCGTAGACCGGGGTTCCCGGCTGCTGGCGCCAGGAGTCTTCGAGGGAACCTGCGTCGACGGGGTCGAATCCCAGCTGGTTGATCAGATCGAAGACCACCTGCTTGTTCCGTGGGTCGTCGCCGGCGACGGGAAGCGCGATCCGGCCGCTCGCCCCTTCCGGGAGACCCTTCTCGAGAAGGTGCTTCCACCAGATCCCGTTGAATGCCTTGAATACCGGCACTCCGAGGTGTTCTTGCACCCATTCACTTTCCACCTGACCGTCTTCGATCGCCGCGATCAATCCGTCTCGCTGCTGCGGGTAGTAGTTGTTGGTCTCGATCACCGGAGCACCATCGGCTGCACCTGCAAGGATGTCGGCTGGAAGGTCCACGACGTTCTTCTGCGGGATGCTGACGATCACCAGGTCTGCACCCTCAGCCGCTTCGGTGTTCAATACCGCCTTGGCGCCGGTCTCCGCCTCGAGGTCTGCGAGCGTGTCGGGTGTCCGAGAGTTCGAGACACGCACGTCGTGACCGAGCGCGGTCAGCCTGCGTGTCAACGTGCCACCGATCTGGCCGGCTCCGATGATTCCGATGCGCATATTCGTGTGCTCCTTCGTCGAGTGCCGCGATGTGTCGCGATCGCTGCAAGCCTCAACAAGGGACACCGCCGGATATTTCCCTGTGGGCCCCTTCGAATCGAACTGATCCCAACACTTGACAGTCCGACGCAGACAGCCTACGTTGCCTCACAATGTCCTCCCGCTGTGGCGAGCGGATTCCTTACCATGTCAGGGTAAATCGCACGATCACGACATCCATCGTGTCGAATCTCCCGGCGAGTGGTCCACGACGCCATCTGGATTCGGGGATACGATCGGGGCCGGACGGTGGTCGCTGAGTCTGTCCACCGATACATTCGCGAGAAGGGAGCCGATATCATGCTGAGACGTTCAGTGGGGATAGGAGCGATCGCGGCCGCGGTGATGATGATGTCCATAGTCGGGACCGGAACATCGGCGGCGGCACCGTCACCCTCCGGTTCCGCAGAGCAACTCGACTATTGGTTGTGCATGCTGCAGAGCGGCTCGGCACTGAACGAGGACTGCTTCTGGCCGCTGCGGTGAGAGTATTCGCTGCCGCACGGGAATGGCTCGCTCGCACAAATCACTCCACCACCAACTCGTGCACCAGTGGATCTTCTCGGAGCCATTTCACCGCGTAGGACGGGTCGAGCGCCTCGGCTGCAAGATGGACACCGGGCGACACCCGGCCACCCAGGAGGTGCTCGGCCGCGAGGGCAACCACCGAGCCGCTGAGACCGTACGAATCCTCGGCGCGCAGAACCACCCGGGTGACACCTCGAGGATGCCCCGGCGCGGGCCGGCCCGTGAACAACATGACGTAGAACGACCCGAACTCGTCTTCGTCGGCGATGGTGGCGTCGACGATCGACGGTATGAACGGCGCGAGTTCGGTGTGATCCGGGGATTCCGACAGGTGTGCCCACGCATGCGTCATCGCGCGAGTGAGGCGGTCGGACGCGAAGACGTTGTACGCACGCACCTCGGCGACCCCCGGTAGCCCGCCCAGAGACTGGGCTTCGGTCGTCAGATAGGGCCACGCGTGCACCGGACGGGGGAAGCCGGGAAGAGAGACATCACGAAGCGGCGGAACCGAATTGGAATCGATCTTCCCATCCCGCATCGACGCCATCGACTCGCCGAAGCGCTCTCCACGGGTCAGCAGCCCATCGGCCGCCGACAACTCCGTGAACCGAGCCACCCCACCGACGTACGTTTCCAGTCGGCGAAGCGGCCGGTCCTGCACAATCAAGCGCGGCAACAGACCGGACAGGCCCGGCATCGCACCCGCAGAGAAGATCGCGGTCCGATCACGCGCGGTGCCCGCAGCTCGGAGCGCATCGGCGGCGGGAAGCTCCCCGCCGATATCGATGTAGTCGGCACCGACGGAGAAGGCGGTCCGCGCAACCGAATCCAGCACGAGATAGGACGGTCCGGCGCAGTTCACCACGATGCTGCAGCCGCAGCAGAACTCTTCGAGATTCGCTTCGTCCGCCAGGTCCAGCCGAACCGGCTCGGCTTCCCCCACACATTCCGCGGCGACGGCCGCTGCAGCATCGAGGTTGCGGCCACCGATACGCAGCGATCCGAGCCCGGCCGCGGACATTCGCAACGCCGCCGTGCGACCCACTGTGCCGGAACCGCCGATCAATCCGATCACCGGGGCCGCATCGCCGCCGCTCATTGAATGACTCCCAATCGCAGCCGAACTGCCGAGGCGGCGCCCGCGACGGTGGGATCGTCGAGGAAATCTCGAATGGCAATGGCCGCACCGGTTTCCTTGGCCAGCAACGCCACCACACGAACGGCCAGCATCGAGTCTCCGCCGAGGGCGAAGAAGTTGCCGCCGCGATCGAGCACCGGAACGTCGAGGAACTCTTCGAACACCTCACACACGGTGTATTCGAGGTCGTCGATGGGCGGGCCACTGTGCTCGTTGACAGGAGGATCGGGAAGCAGACCCAACCGCATCCGGTCGTCGGCGACAGGGGCACCCGCGCGGGGCAGGTCCGGGACCGCTTCCCACCCTCTGCCTGCGGCAAGTTCATGAACGGTGGAGACGAACTCTTCGAAAGCCACCGCCACTTCCGCTACGTCGAAGATTTCGTCGACCAGCGAGAACACGGTCACCACTTCGTCACCGAGCTCGAAGCAACGCACTTCGAGAGCGACCTGCGGGGTGCGGAGCTGATGAAAGTAATCCGCGATGTCGACCGTTCCCAGCGGGCCGGCATCCGTCGAGGCCGTCCCGCCCATCGCAGCGTCCACTCCCAGCACACTCTGGAAGACGATCGGCGCCGGCGGTCGCCGGCTGCCTCGCCTCCGGGCGAGCTCGCGGCCCGCCTCCACACCGGAGACGAGATTGTGCGATGTGTATTCACTCGACACCGACTGCACAGAGGCCGCCAACTCGGCGAAACTCGCATCGGGGTCCAGTTCGAGTGGGATGAGCATCGTGGCTGCAAACGCCCCGACCACACGGTGCACGTCGGGATGCAGCGGTAAACGGTTGAGCTGCAGGGCATTGAGCAGCAGATCCGAATGTCCGGCCCAGCGCGCGAGCACCGTACCGAAGGCTGTGAGCATGACCGTCGACGCGGTGACATCGTGTGCGGTGCACTGCGCTCGCAGTGCCGCCCATTCGTCGGCCGAGAACCGCGCCTCGCGGTTGCCCATGGTGACCGGTCGAACGGACTTCGGGTCGGCAACCAGCGGGAGCGCGGGCGGGGCAGGCAGGTCGTCGAGACGATCCCACCACCACTCACGGTCGGCCAACCATGCTTCGGTGCGGCTCAGTCCGGACAGTGAGGAAACATAGTCACCGAAGTCGATGGACAGCGGCACGAGCGTCGCGTTCCAGTCGGCGGCGTACGCCAGCAGGTCGCGATTCATCGCACCCGACGACCATCCGTCGAAGGTCAACAGACTCATGCCGAGGTGCAGGCGCCCGCGACCACCGGGCAGCAACGTCAAGCGCACGTCGATGCCCGGCCCGGTGATCGGATCGGGACCGTGTTCGCTCATGTCCCGGCGCACATCCGCCAGCGTCGATTCGATCTCCAGCTCGTCACGATCGCGCAGGTCGTACAGCGTCACCCGGGGCAGGGCGGACGGATCCGACTCCGCGAGCACGTATTGGCGACCGTCCGACGTCACCCGTGCCCGTAGCGTCGGCTGGTGACGCGCCAGGCGCTCCAACGCGTCGGCCAGTGCGTCCTCGGCATCGTCGCTCTCCATCCCGTCGAGCGCATAGTCGAGGTAATAGTGAGCCGACTCGTAGGACAGCTCCCAGCCGTCCTGCTGCCCGACGAAATAGCCCTGTTGCAGCGGCAGGAGCGGGAACGTCGAGTGGGGATCGTCGCGGCGCGCGATCTCGATGTTCCACGCACGGGCAGGTTCGTCCCTGCTCCTCCGCTCGACCAGCTCGACGAGTTGGCCGAGTGTCGTCTCGACCCGAACATCGGAGAGCTCGAGCGCGATGTCGAGGCGCTTGCGAATCAATGCGGACATGCGGACGGTGAGCACGGAGTCACCGCCGAGCCGCAGGAAGCTGGCGTCGTCGACGACATCCGCCGGTTGCAGATCGAGCAGCTCCGCCCAGATCTCGGTGAGTACGCGCCGGATATCGTCCGTGCCCGGTACTGCCGGGACGCTGTCTACTTGGGCCGTCATCGGTCGTGTGTCTCCGCGTGGATCGTAGGGGTATCGGGCTTGGCTGCGACGAGGAGCCGCTGCGAGAATGCTTCGAGCGGATGGCCGTTGCGGGGAAGGTCGACGCACGGACGGAGCCCGGCGCGCACCATCGCAGCAGTCCATTCGTGGGCGGTGAGGTAGGTGCGATGCGAACCGGCACGGACGTCGGTGCGGGCCGGCGGTCCGGAACCGTCCGGCATCGACAGCGCAAAGGGCATCGTCGTCAACGACTGGGCGTGCTCGACGACCGTCTCGATCAGCACTACGACACCGCCCGGCGCGAGCAGGACGCCGACCTCACCCAGCAGCGCGTCGACGTCGACGGTGTTGTGCGCCATCGTCGCGGCGAGCACGACGTCGTAGCCGTCCTGGTCTGCGGAAATGTCCACGAGTTGGTCTGCGATGGGCGCGGTGATGTCCACCGTCGCGAACCTCATCTTGTGCGCCCACGGTTCGTCGGCGAACCGCTCGCGCGCGATGCGCAGGAAGTGTGACGAGAGATCGGTGAAGACATAGTGCGTCACGTTCCGGTCGCCGAGCGTGCCCAGGATGTGTTCCGACGTGGCGCCCACCCCCGCACCCAGTTCGAGGATGCGCAGCGGCGTCGACCGGCTGTGCGCGAGGTCGGCGACAACTGAGGCAGCAGCCGCATTGAGGTAGCGGCTGACGACATTGGTGCCGTACACCTCGAGCGCTGCGGTCGCGTCGCCGTCCGGATAGAGGATCGACTGCACACTCACGCGTCCCTGCAGCAGGTCGACGGCATGCCGAAGCGAGTCGAGCAGGAGCTTGGGAAGCGACGACGCATAACCCAGTCGTGCACACGCTTCGATCATCCGGTCGCGCGCGGCGGTCAGATCCGTTCGTCGAGGTCGCTCGATTGACCCGACCCGGCCGTCGCCGATGGCCTCCACCAGGCCCGCGGCGAGGAGATCGTCCAGCCAGCGCTCGACCACCCACCGGTGTTCGGGTGAGGCGCCCAGTCGGTCGGCAAGGGCCTGCGGCTCACTGCCGTCCGCTGCCGCGATGCCGACAGTGCGTGCCAGCAGGTCTGCGAGGCCGACGAGAACGAGCCGATCGAGCGCGTCGACGTCCTCGGCGCACTGCGCGGTCGGCCACCCCTCGATCGCTGCGAGACCGTTCTCGTCGGCTCGGCTTCCGAGACGGGCATCCGATTCGATAACGGTAATCATTATCATCTAGAGTAACAGACCTACCGCTCGATCACGCCATCTCCAACTGCAGAAGGGACGCCCCTCATGCCGTCGCCCGAGAAGCACCCCGTCACGGACCACCGAGCCGAGGGGCCGATCGACGTCGTTCTCGAAGCACTCGGCGACATCGTGGAGACGCCACCCGACGCCATCGACCCGACCACGGTACTCACCGCACTGGGCATCGACTCCTACACCGCAGTACGCCTGCGCCGCAGACTGTTCGAGGACACCGATGTCGATCTGGAGTTGACGGACTTCCTGGGGGATGCAACGGCCATGAGCATCGCCCAGCGCATCGTCCGGACAAGACCTGCCGGAGACCCAGTATCGACATCCACCCTGCCGGCGGAATCCGAGAACGATGAACGACCGACCGACAGTTCCTTCGAGCTCGGCGCGGTCCAGCAGGCATATCTCGTCGGACGTGAACCGGCGTTTCCGCTCGGCGGCGTAGCCACGTACTACTACTACGAATACGACCGGGTCGCCGACGATCCGCATGCGGATCTACGCACACTCGAAAATGCCTGGAACGCGGTGGTTCAGCGGCATCCGATGCTGAGATTCGTCGTCGACGCCGACGCGCGGGGTGTTGTCCGGGATCCCGTGGACAGGTACAGCTTCGGGGTCACCGATCTGACACAGGCAGCTCCCGACACGTGCGCGGAGGCACTCGGCGAGCTTCGCCGCACGAATTCGCATCGCGTGCTTCCGGTCGACACCGGACCGCTGTACGACATCCGCGCGGCGCTGCTTCCCGGCGGAGTCACCCGCCTGTTCGTCGGTTTCGACATCCTTGCCCTCGACATGGCCGGATGGATCACGCTCATGCGCGAGTGGGGCGCCCGGGTGGACGGCCGATCCGATTTCCCGCCACTGGGCCCGTCGTTTCCGGAGATCGTCCGAGCTCGGAAGGCTGATCCCGAGCATATTCGCCGTCGCGCAGCAGATCGCGAGTACTGGGCCGCGCGAGCACACGAGCTGCCCGGAGGCCCGAATCTACCCTGGCTGACGGCACCCCACCGCCTCGGCATCCCCCGGTTCACGCGCTGTTCGACCGAATTGGATTCCAGCGCCTGGGATTCGCTTCGGAGTGTGTCTGCCTCGCGTGGATTGACACCGACCGCCGTGTTGCTGGCGAGCTTCGCCATGACGCTTCGATGCTGGGGAGCCACCGAGAAGTTCGCACTCAACACCACACTGTTCGACCGCGAAGACCTTGGCGACGAGCAGACTGCGGCGGAGTCGATCGGCGACTTCACCACCACAGTGCTGGTGGAGATGCCGTTGGCCGACGACTGCGATTTCGCGACGTTCGCGTCCGCCGTCAATCACCGGTTCTGGTCCGATATGGACCACCGAACCGTGTCCGGGGTGGAGGTTCTCCGGCTCGGCCCCGCGCGCGCGTCCACGCCCGCCCCGGCCGCCGACTCGGCACAGTTGCCCAGCCCCAGCCACCCGGTGGTCTTCACCAGCGGACTGGGTCTGTCGGACGGGAACGACTCCCCCACGGCATGGCTGGGATCCGAGGTCTTCGGCGTCTCGCAGACACCTCAGGTGCTGCTCGATCACATCGTGCGCGACGACGGTGGCCGACTGCGCATCGCATGGGACACCGTCGACGGAGCGCTCGATCCCCACTTCGTGCGATCGATGGCCGATGCCCATGCCCGACTTCTCGGGCGGTTGGCCGACGACGACGCAGCCTGGACGGATCGCGCTCTCGCTCACGACCCCAGCTTCCGTGCGGAAGATCCCATCACCGTCAACGCATTCGAGTCCGCGGGACCGCTGCTGACCGATCCGTTCGATGCCCGCGCCGATGATTCCTCCCCGGCCGTCATCTCGGGCGCTACCGCGTATTCCGCGGAATCGCTCCGCTGTCGTGCCGCGGACATTGCCCACTGTCTCGCCGCGCGCGGAATCGGCCCCGGCGACACCGTCGCGGTCAGTGCCGAGAAGAGCCCGGCGCAGATCATTGCAGTCCTCGGTGTCGCCGCGAGCGGCGCCGCCTACGTTCCCGTCGAACCGAATTGGCCCGCCGAGCGCGTCGCCAGCGTCGTCCGTCAGGCAGACATCGCGCACGCTCTGGTGGCCGCGGACGTCGACCGGAGCCGATGGCCGGCAGCCGTCGACGTCCTCGCCTTCGATGCGGCCGGCAAGATCAGCGACGACGGCGCGGCGGATCTCGACCGCGCCGTTTCTCGCCGACCGGATCCGGGCGATCTCGCGTACATCATCTTCACCTCCGGATCCACCGGAGAACCGAAGGGCGTGGCCGTCGAACACCGCGCGGTCCGAACCACACTCGACGACCTGATGGGTCGCTACCCGCTCACGTCGAGCGATCGCGTACTCGGCCTGTCCGCCTTCAGCTTCGATCTGTCGGTGTTCGACATCTTCTCGGTGCTCGGTGCCGGCGGGGCACTGGTTCTGCCCGACAGCGCACGCCTGCGCGACCCCGGACATTGGATGGACGTGATGGCGCAGCACCGTGTCACGCTGTGGAACACGGCGCCGGCGCTGCTCGAGATGCTCGTCGAGTACGCCGAGATCGAACAGGAACGCGCCCGACGCGCCTTGTCGTCCCTGCGACTCGTCTTCCTGTCCGGCGACTACATTCCGACCACGCTTCCTGATCGCCTGCGGGCTCTCGCACCGAATGCCACCCTCGTGAGCCTCGGTGGTGCGACGGAGGCCGCGATCTGGTCGATCTTCCACGCGATCGGCGAGGTCGATCCGGAATGGACAACGATCCCGTACGGGCGGGCACTCGGCGGTCAGAGCTTTCACATCCTCGACGACGGTGTACCCTGCGCGGTCGGACAGGCCGGTGAGCTGTACATCGGCGGCACCGGTCTTGCGCGTGAGTACATCGGTAATCCGGAACAGACGTCGGCGAGGTTCGTCGTGCACACCGCGACCGGCCGACGCCTCTACCGCACCGGCGATCTCGGCAGGTGGCGGACCGATGGTTCCATCGAGTTCCTCGGCCGCGTCGACCGCCAGGTCAAGATCGCCGGACATCGCATCGAGCTCGGTGAGATCGACTCGACCCTCGAGCGGTTGCCGCAGGTACGCGCCGCCGTTGCCTCGGCGGTGCCCGGACCCGACGACCGGCCGCGCCTAATCTGTTTCGTCGTCGACTCGATGGCCGGTGAGCCTGCAGCCGACGCAGATCTCGTTGCTGCCCTGCAGACCCATCTCCCGCCCTACATGATCCCCGGCCGATTCGTACGGCTTCCGTCCTTGCCTGTCACACCGAACGGCAAGGTCGATCATCGCGCCTTACCCAATCCCTTCCGGCGCGAGCAGGAATCGCAGGCGCCCGCCGACGTGGAACAGCACGCCGAGACTCCTGCAGAAGGCGCTGAGGACGACACAACCCTCGACGTGGTCGCCGATGCGTTGGCCCGCGGTCTCGAACTTCGCATCACCGTCGAGGCAGGCGACCTGGCACCGCGGCAATCCCTCGACGCCGCCGTCCGATGGGCCGATCGGACCGTCCGCCATCTCGGTGATTCGGTGACCGTCGACGAGGTGCACGCAACGAGTGGGCTACTCGAGCTGCGTATCAAGGCGATCGAACCAGCTGCGGCTCCGGCGCCGACAGCACTCGAGCCGGTCGCGAGTCCGGGGCGCTTCGTCGACCCGGCGATCGAAACTCTCGTGACCGACATCTTCACCGAACTCCTCGGCGAGAAGATCGACACATCCACGCCGTTCTTCGACGTGGGCGCTACGTCGTTGACGCTGGTGCTCGCCCACCGCCGATTGAGCACAGCCGTCGCCTCCGAAGATTTCACGGTGATCGATCTGTTCGCCAATCCCACCGTCGCATCACTCGCGGCCTTCCTCTCCGAGAACACGCGCGCCGGCACTCGTGCCGCACGCCCACCGGGCGAACACACCCCGAGGCTGCCCAGCGCATCGCACGGTCGCGCGGCCCGGCTCGCCGCCCGCATGCACGCCGTGGAGGCCGTCCGATGACGGGCGGAATCGCCGTCGTCGGATTGTCGACACGGTTCCCCGGTGCGCCGTCCGTCGACCAGTACTGGTCGCTGATTCGCGACGGTCGCAGCGGACTCACGCGCCTGACCACCGACGAGCTGCTCGCCGCGGGGGTACCGCCCTCGCTGGTCCGGGATCGCAACTACGTACCGGTCGCGGGGATCATCGAGGGACAGTCCCACTTCGACCCCGCAGCATGGGGATTCACCGACGCGGAGGCGTGTGCCCTCGATCCTCAACACCGCATGTTGATGGAGTGCGCCTGGCTTGCACTCGAAGACAGCGGACACGGGCACGGTCGCGGCGGTGGGGCCGTCGGCGTCTTCGTCGGGTCCACGCAGAGCGGCTACCTGGCACACAACCTCGCCGGTCGATGGGATACCACGGGCGGTGGCCGCGATCCGCTGGGCAGCATGCAGACCGCGATCGCCACGCAGCCGGACTACCTGCCCCTTCAGATCGCCTACCGCCTCGGATTGACCGGCCCGGCCATCGCCGTATCGACCAGCTGCTCGACGTCTCTCGTCGCGATCCACCTCGCGGCGCAGTCGCTGCTCTCCGGGGAGTGCGACACCGCTCTCGCGGGTGGAGTGTCGGCCATCGTCCCCCAGGGACGCGGATATCTTCATGTCGAGGGCGGAGTGTTCTCGCGGGATGGCGAGATAGCGCCGTTCGGGGCCCGGGGGTCGGGCATCGTCTACAGCCAGGGCGCCGGCGCCGTCGTCCTGCGCAGACTCGAGGATGCGGTTGCCTCCGGCGACCCGATTCTCGCGGTACTGCACGGGTCCGCGGTCAACAACGACGGCACCGACAAGGCCGGGTTCACAGCCCCCTCCGTGCGCGGCCAGGCCCGGGTCGTGGCCGAAGCACTCGCTGTTGCCGAAGCAGATCCCTCGGACATCGGCCTGATCGAAGCACACGGGACGGCAACGAGACTCGGCGACCCGATCGAGATCGCAGCCCTGCGCGCCGTGTTCGGACGCGGCGGTCCGCCATGGTGCGGAATCGGCTCGGTGAAAGGCAATATCGGCCACACCAATTCCGCTGCCGGCATCGCCTCGTTCGCCAAGGCGGTCCTCGCGATCCATCATCGGACACTGCCGATGTCGCTCGGGTCCGATGACGTTGCGGAGGAATTGCGGCTCTCGGATTCGCCGTTCGAATTGCTCGGCAAGACCCGCGACTGGGATACGGCCCCGCTGGCCGGTGTCAGCTCTTTCGGGATCGGCGGAACCAACGCCCACGTCGTACTCGGCCCCCCGCCGGGAAAGCTCCCTCACCCGAACGCATTCGAGCGGCCTGTGCTGTTGATCTCCTCCGGCGCCACAGCCGACGGAGCACGCGCCACCGCCGATGCGATCGCAGATTTCGCACACGAGGCGGCGCCGGTCGATACCACGCAGCAGGCGTCGCCGGTCGATCTCGCATACACGCTCGCAATGGGTCGGGCGGCCCTGCCACATCGGACGGCTGTGGTGCTCGACCCGGCTGCTCCGCACGTACGTCCGGCGTTCCCGGAGCCCGTCGCCGCGCGCACACGGGCACCCTCGGTGATCTTCGCGTTCCCGGGCGCCGGTGGTCACTATCCCGGCATGGGTGCAGACCTCTACCGCGACGAGCCGGTGTTCCGTGCCGCAGTCGACGAGATCGCCGACCTGCTCGTTCTCCGTATCGGTGCCGACATCCGCGACATCTTCGACCGCAATGACACATCCGGCCGCATCCGCGATGTCGGCTTCGCCGTACCAGCACTGTTCGCGATCTCTCTCGGTACCGCACGTCTGCTGCAGTCGTGGGGGCTTACCCCCACCGCACTGGTCGGCCACAGCCTCGGTGAATGCACCGCTGCGGCGTTCACCGGCGCACTGACATCGGATGAGGCATGCACACTCGTCGCCGCGCGATGCACTGCGGCCGCGCGATCCGCAGGCGTCGGCGGGATGATGTCCGTCGCCCTCTCCGAGGACGAACTCCGCGGCATACTGCCCGACCTTCCGGGAATCGACCTGGCGGCCGTGAACGGCCCGAACTCCTGCGTCATTGCCGGTATCCATGACACAGTGCAGTCCGCCTACGAGCTTCTGACGGATCGGGGTGCCGAGGTCAGCCTGTTGCGCCTCGATGCCGCGATGCATTCCCGGCATGTCGAGGCGGCGCTGGGTGAGGTCGAACGCGCGGTGCGCTCGTTCGGCACTGCGGCCCGCGAGTCGAGTACCAGCACGGTGTTCAGCACGGTCACCTGCGACGCCGTCGACGTCGCTGCACTGCGCGAGCCGTCGCACTGGATCGAGCAGTTGCGCAGTCCGGTGCAGTTCTCCCGCGCACTTACCGCTGCGGTGACCGCGGCGCAGGGTGATGTGGTGGTGGTCGAGGTCGGGCCGGGCTCGTCGCTGACGGGTCTGGCGCTGTCTCATGGTTTCGACAACGCCGCCGCCGTGGTGTCGACGATGAGTCGGGAGGAATCCGAGTCCGTCACGATCCGTTCGGCGGTCGGCCGGCTCTGGTCGGTGGGGGTGCCCGTCGACGTCGCGGCAGTATCCGGCGGCACCGGTCCCGTCGGGGACCACCACAGCCCAGCTCGGCCGATACGCGCGCCCGGCTATCGGTTCGATCGCAGACACCTGTGGATCGAACCGTCGGACGCCGCATCCGGACCGTCGGCCGCATTCGACGACCCGCTGCAGATACCGCTGTGGCGGCAGCTACCGCCCGCCTCCGCCACGAACGCGCCGCGCGGCACCTGGGTGATACTGGGTAGCTCCCCTGCAGCACAGTCCCTTCGAGGACGATTCGCACAGCTGGATGTGGTTGTCACCGACCCCGAGGACAACCCGACCGAGTTGCACGGGGTCGTGACCTTCGCGCAGGACCACAACCACGCGGTCGATGCCGTCACCTCGTTCTCGCAAGCAGCCGGACACCTCGTTCCGCACGTGGTGGACGGTGGGCTCTGGGTATCGGTGACCTACAACGGGACGGACCCCGCCAACAGCGGCACAGTCGATCCGGCCGCCGCGGCAGTGCGGGCGCTGCCCCGCGTGCTGGGTCAGGAAGCACCCGGCCTTCGTTGGGCAGCAATCGATCTCGACATCGACGTCGCGGACGACGAAATCGCTGACGTAGTCCTGAGCGAGATACAGGACGCACTCGGACGCTCGGACACTCGGCCCGCTCCACAGGTCGCCGTGCGCGCAGGGACCCGGTGGACGAGCGGCACCACCTCGTGGTCAGCCGCCGAACCGACCGCCGGGGTACAACCCGGAACACGGGCATTGATCGTCGGAGGAACCGGGGCGGTCGGCCGGCTCCTGAGCCGACATCTGTCGCAACGCGGCTACGACGTGGTGGTCACCTCACGCCGAGAACACCCGAACACCGAGTCCACGCCGGTGCGTCACGTCGTCAGCGACGCCACAGACGCCGTCGACCTCGCAGCAGTGGTGGCATCCCTCGACGCGGAGGGCCACCCGATCGGGCTGATCATCCACGCCGCCGGGGTGGCCGCGACCGTTGCTCCCGTCACGCTCACTGCCGATGTGCACGAGGCAGCGCGCGCACATATCGATGCCAAACTGACCGTGGCGCAGAATATCCACCTCGCGGTGTCGGCGTTGGACGAAGACCGGCGCCCCGCCTCGATTCTGTGCATGTCGTCGGCGACCGGGATGCTCGGTGGCGTCGGGATGGGCCCGTATGCCGCGTCGAACACGGCGATGGACGCGTACGCCGCGTCGGTGTCGGGTCATCCCACCCGTTGGGTCAGCATCGTGTGGGACGGATGGCGGGTGCTGCTCGACGAGTCGGGTTCTGGTTCTGGGTCGGCCACCGTGATGTCGGGTGCGCTCGATGCCGCCACCGGCCTGAGCGCCTTCGACCGGATTCTCGATCTCGCAGGCTCCGGTCGTTGCCCCACCGTCGTCGCGGTCGGTACCTCGAGCCTCGAGGTGCGTTCGGGCGCAGCCTCGGTCCCCAGGCCACGAGCTGTGGCCGGCGCGACACCGTCGGATCTCACCGCCACCGAACAGACGGTGGCCGAGATCTGGTCGACGCTGTTCGGCACCACTGTGACCGACCCCGATGCCGACTTCTTCGCGCTCGGCGGACATTCATTGCTGGGCACCCGGATGCTCGATTCCGTACGGCAGCATTTCGGCGTCGAACTCGGTCTCCGGGACCTCCTGACCGCTGCGACGCTGACGGAATTCTCGGGGCGCGTCGACGCTGCACAGGTACCCACGTCACGCAATGCGCCGAACAGCCCCGCAAGCACGGTTCCGTCGCTGTCGGAGGCCCTGCGAGACGACGGAACGTTCGACATGACGCGGGTGCAGCACGCGTACTGGATCGGACGCGACGGCGGATACGAGTGGGGCGACATCCCCTGCCACTTCTACCTCGAATACGACTGCGTCGATCTGGACCTGGAGCGCTATCAGAAGGCGCTCGATGCGGTCATCGACCGTCATCCGCTGCTGCGCAGTGTTGCGACACCCGACGGACGGCTGCGGACGCTCGATTCCGTCCCGTCGTACCGCATCAGAACCCGAGATCTCTCCCGCGCCGACGACGAGACCAAGTCGCGCATCCTCGCGACGATCAGGCAACGGGTCGCTGAGAAGCCCGGGCCACCCGATCGCTGGCCTCTCGTGCAGATCTCCGCCACGATCGTCGAACCGAACCGGGTCCGCTTGTTCATCGGCGTCGACGTCCTGATCTGTGACGCCGCGAGCTGGTGGATCATCGAATCGGAACTGAAGGCCTTGTACGACGCCCCCGACACCTCGCTTCCTACGCTCGAACTTCATCCCGCACAGTGCTCGTCGGCGATGACACTGCGGCGACGAGGACCGGGAGGGGCCGAGGCCGAGCGCTACTGGCTCGAGCGCGCGGACTCCGTTCCCGGCCCACCGGCGCTGCCGATCCGTGCGGCACTCGATCGAAGTCCTCGGTTCGTTCGACGGGCCACCGCGCTGAGCCCCGATCGGTGGAGTCGATTCGTCACCGAATGCCGACGCCACCGCATCACACCGACGGCAGCGCTGCTCACGGTCTACACCGATTCGCTGCGGGCATGGTCGGCCACGCCGCATTTCTCGGTCGTTCTGACGTTGTTCGACCGCCCACCCGTCCACCCCGACGTCAACAAGGTGGTCGGCGACTTCACCTCGCTGATCCTGCACGAATCGGACGCCCACACCGGCTCGTCGTTCGCCGACCGCGCACAGGCCACCCAACGCAGGATGTTCGACGATCTCGATCACCGCGAATATTCGGCACTCGAGCTTCTGGCCGAGCAGTCCACCCGTTTCGGTGAGCGGCGCTCGGTACCCGTCGTGTTCACCGGAGCACTCGGAGTGCACGACATGGTCGACGATTCGGGCTCCCTCGAATGGGTCGGCACGCAGGTCCATGCTGTCGGGCAGACACCGCAGACGTGGCTCGATCATCAGGTGCTCGAGCAGGACGGCGAGTTGCGATTGCAATGGGACGTGCTGGACGGGCTGTTCCCGGACGACGAACTGGACCGAGTGGTGACCCGGCACACCGAGGTGGTGACGCGCCTCGCCGAGGACGACGGTGCGTGGTCGGAGGTGGGCACCACCTCCGATCTGCCGGAGATCGATCCCGCCGACGTACTCGTCCCGCTGCGAGGTGCAGCCTCGGATCGGGCAGAGACTCCCACGCTGTTCCTGATCCATCCGTCGGGCGGAGACGTCCTCTGCTACGCCGAGTTGTCGCGGCGGCTGGTCAGCGACGTCGCGGTCGTGGCACTCACCGATCCCCAGCTCACCGCTGATACCCCGGGTGCGGACTCGATATCGGCCATCGCCGCGCAGTATCTGTCGGCGATCCGCAGCAGGTATTCGACCCCGGCGGGGGGATGGCTGCTCGGCGGCTGGTCCATGGGCGGCTCGGTAGCGCAGGAAATGGCACGACAGCTACACGAGGACGGCGAACACACAGCGCTGATCGTCATGCTCGACTCCAACGACCCGACCTACATCACCCCCATCCCCGGCACTCCCACACAACGGGAGACCGAGGTGGCGCGGCGTCAACTGGGCGCGCTGGAGGCGTTCCTCGATATCGATCTCGATATCGGCGAGACCGCGTGGAACGAGATCGCGAACCTGGACGCCGACGAGAGAAACACCGTGATCGCCGCGAAACTGCGCAGCCGTCGGCTGCTCGGCCCCCGCGACGACGGACGCTCACGCCTCGAGGTGTTCGGTCGTCACCTCGACGCTCTCGCACGTCACGAACCGCGTCTGCTCCCCGACTCGGCCACCGAGACCGTTCTCGTCCGGTGCACGCGACTCGCCCCGAACAATTCGGGGATCGGCATGGGCATCGACGACACCCCCGTCGAGCACGCAGCCGATCTCGGCTGGTCACGTCACCTGGCCGGACCGCTGACCGTCGTCGCCACCGACGCCCACCATTACTCGATCCTTCGACCTCCCGCCCTGGACACCGTGGTCGACCAACTCGATCGTGCACTCAGCAAAGCCCTTCCGCATCACTGATGCCCTACACCCCGAAAGCGACAGCACCCCATGCGATATCGCAACCATCTTTCCCGATCGACCCCGCTCCGCGCGGCAACGGCACTCGCCGCGTCCGTCGCCGTGCTGGCCGGCTGCTCGACGTCCGACCAGCAGAACAGTGCCGGCGACCCGAACAACGCCAGACACGACGTCAGTGCATCGGACGTGTTCCGATACGTCACGCCGGGCTCGTCGGCGGTGAGCACCAACGATCCGCACGGACTCCTGCCCGCGGAAAGTGATGTGGTTCGGATGGCCCTCACCTACGACCCATTGACGGTTCCCGGCGCCGACGGACAGACGCAACCGCGGTTGGCCGAGTCCTGGGAGCCGGATGAGACGTTGACCGAATGGACCATCACGCTGCGCGACGACGCGCTGTTCTCCGACGGCAGCACCGTCACCGCCGCGGATGCGCTGTTCTCCCTCCGCCGGATGGGCGAGAAGTCGGCGGAGAACTCGGGTCGTGTCGAACGGTTCGATCTCGACGCCTCGGAAGCGACGTCGGACACGACGCTGCTGCTCCGCACCAAGGAACCCTATGCGGAGGTCGGTCAGGCCCTGGAGGGGTCGACGTTCGTCGTACCGGAAGGCAGCACCGACTTCACCGAACTCGTACCGGGATCGGGGCCGTTCCGTCCGGTATTCGTCGGCGGACAGGTCGAGGTGTTCGAACGCAACACCGAGTGGTGGGGTCCCGTTCCCCCGATGGCGACCATCGAGATGCGCGCGATCCCCGATCCGCAGGCACGCGCCGACGCCGTCACCTCGGGGCAGGCCGATCTCGCCGCGGGAGTCCCGGCGTCGGCGGTGGTCACACTCGACGAGTCGTCGGGCATCGAAGTGGTACGGCACGCAGGCGCGACCCTCTACCCCCTCGTGATGCGCACCGACACAACACCGTTCGACGACAACCGAGTCCGTGAGGCCGTCCGCAATGCCCTCGACCGCGAGCAGCTCCTCGATGTCGCGTTCCTGGGACAAGGACAGCTGGGCAACGATGTGATCAGTCCTCAGGATCCGGCTGCACCCGATCTGCCGCAGCGCACTCGTGATCTCGACCGCGCGCGCGAACTGATGGCCGAGGCCGGCCTGGCAGACGGCGTCGATGTCACGTTGAACAGCACCACCGCGTACCCCGGAATGGACAGCGCGGCCACCCTCATCGCCCAGCAGCTCGCCGACATCGGCATCCGAGTGAATGTCGAGCTGTCACCCCCGGACACCTACTTCCAGGATGTGTACGCCCAACGCCCCTTCTACATCAGCTATCTCGGGGGCATCCCCTTCCTCGACATCACCCAGGTGGCCCTTCGCCCGGATTCGCCGACCAACGAAACCGCGTGGAGCAATCCCGCGTGGTCGGCAAAGCTCGCCGAGACCGTCGCCGAGCCCGACGACGCGACCCGTGATCGCGGAATCGGTGAGCTGATGACAACACTCCGCGATGAAGGTGGTTACGCCATCTGGGCTGCCTCCGACCGTCTGGATCTTGCCGCACCGGGTGTGACCGGAGTGCCCGAAGGCATCGGCTTCGCCAGTGCGTTCATCGACCAGGTCGACCTCCAAGGGTGATCTCTACGGCACGCCACTCCGGTGGAGTGCGATTGCGTCCGCTGCTCGTCACGGCGGCGCGCGCACTCGTACTCATCCTGGCCGTCTCGGTGATCGTCTTCGGTGTCACTGCGCTCCTTCCAGGCGACGCCGTGTCGCTGCGTGCGGCAGGCCGGATGAGCCCCGAGCAACTGTCGGTGCTGCGCTCCGCGGCCGGTCTCGACGAACCGCTTCCCGTGCGGTACCTCGCGTGGCTGACGAATGTCGTCGGAGGTGATCTCGGGACGTCGACGAGCACCGGGCGCAGCGTGGCGTCGATGCTCGGCAACCGCTTGCCGGTGTCGACGGGTATCGTGTCGGTCGCGCTGGTCGTCATCATCCCTCTGATGGGGATCCTCGCTGTGCTCGCCTCACACGGCGGGGGACGTCGACCTGCCGGATCTGCTGCCACCACCGCAATTGCGGCGCTCCCCCAGGTCGTCGTTGCGGCGCTCGTCGCCGCGATCCTGTCCGGGAGGGCAGGACTCGTGCCACCGGTCTCCCTGATTCCCGCCGGCCGGTCGCCGCTGGCGCACCTCGAACTGCTGGTGTTGCCGGCATTGACGCTGGCGCTGCCCGCGAGCGCGTACGCGGCGATGATGCTGCGCGGACCGCTGGTGGATGCCGCGGACACCCCCTACATCGTCGATGCTCGGATGCGCGGCGTCGGCCGGGCACGGCTCACCGCGTCGTACGTCCTCCCGGTGGTCGCGGCGCCCGTCGTTCGTGTGATGTCGTTCGTTCTGGCCGGGCTGATCTGCGGAACCGCCTTGGTGGAGAACATGTTCGGGCTGTCCGGTCTCGGTGAACTGTTCGTGACCTCGATCGCCACACGCGATGTGGCGGTAGTGCAGACGATCTCGTTGCTCGCGGCAGTCGTGGTGGTCGTCGGTATGGCCATCGCTGATCTTGTCGCGGCCTGCATCGGCAGGAAGGATCCGAGGTGACCGGCCGTAGTGGGCGATCCGCACAGTGGCTGATCGCGGTCTCGCTGTCCGCGGTGCTCGCCTTCGCCTTGTTCGGACGCTATCTCACCGACCAGGACCCACTAGCGACGGTGGCCCGACCGTGGACACCGCCGAACGCAGACCAGCTGCTCGGAACCGACGCGCTCGGACGCGACGTGCTGTCGCGAATCTTCTGGGGCGGCGCCACTCTCACTGCCGTTGCACTCGTCGCCGCTGCCGCATCGACAGCGGTCGGCGTCGCCTGCGGCCTCTGGGCCGGGTGGTCCGGGCGCCGAATCGAAGTCGGCGTGAGCGCCGGGGCCGATCTCTTGCTCGCGGTCCCCGCCGTTCTCGTCGGACTCGTCCTCGCAGTCGCCGTCCCGATGCCCGTCGCGGTGGTCGCCGCGACCGTCGTAGCCGGTTCCCCGCTCACCGCCCGCGTCGTCGCCGACCTTTCCGCCGACTGCCGCCACGCCACCTACATCGACGTCGCACGCATGCGTGGCGATTCCGTCCCGTCCATTCTGGGCCAGGAAGTGCTGCCGTCGCACACCGCCGCGATCACCACCGACTACGGACTGCGCGTCATCGTGGCCCTGCAGCTCGTGTCCACCATCAACGCGCTGGGCCTGGGAACTTCACCTCCGCACCCGGATTGGGCATCGATGATCACGGAGAACTATTCCGGAATCGGGCTGAACGCTGCCGCAACCGTGGCGCCGGCGGTTGCTCTCGCCGCGCTCGCGACGGTGGTCGCGATCGCGTCGACGACGCTCGGGTCGGCAAGGCTCCGAGGAGTATCCGCATGACGACGACCCCGAGCACGTTGCGCGTTCGCGGCCTGACGATCACCGACGACCGCGGAAACCATCCCCTCCATCAGTTCGATTTCGACGCCGCTGCGGGCGAGATCGTCGCACTCGTCGGCCCCTCGGGCTCGGGTAAGACCACCGCGATCGCCGCCATTCTCGGGATGCTGCCGCGCCGCGTGGACGTCACCGCCGGGACGGTCGACTGGTCCGGGCCGGGTGAGCACGGCACCAGGTCGTGGCGGGGAACCACTGTGGGATATGCCGCTCAGGATCCGGCGTCGGCGCTGCATCCCGGCCACACCGGGTGTCGTTCGGTCGCGGAGGCAGCACGTATGCGCGGCTGCGCCCGACACGTCGCAACCGCAGCCGCACGCTCGGTTCTCTCCGAGTTCGGGCTGACCGACGAGCAGATCGACTCGCCGCCCCACCGTGTCTCGGGTGGCCAGGCTCAACGCGTCGCTGTGGCCCGCGCGCTGGTGGCGTCGCCCCCGCTGGCGATCCTCGACGAACCGACCTCGGGACTCGACGACGTCACCCTCCAACCAGTGCTCGCGGCCATCACCGCACGACGACGCGCGAACAGCGTCACGATCGTCGCCACTCACGACCCACGCCTGATTGCCGTGTGCGATCGGGTACTACGGACCGTGCCGGCCGTCGACCACGACACCGTGTCTGCATCCGGCCGGGCCGTAGACTCCGGCACATCCGCTCTGGAGCTGACCGATTTCGGGATTCGCACCGAGCAAGGACGTGTGTTGCTCGACGGCTCCACCCTCGACGTCCGCACCGGCGAGTTCGTCGTGCTGCGGGGTCCTTCCGGCTGCGGCAAGACCACACTGCTGCGTGCGGTGTGCGGTCTGCATCCGTTCGACGGCACCGTGACACTCGACGGGCATGCCGTAGCCGCGCGAGTCGGTGAACGGACACCGCAGTCGCGCGCTGCGATCGCCTTGGTCGGCCAGAATCCCCGGGATGCACTCAACCCCGCCCACACCATCGAGCGCATCCTCAGACGTCAGATGCGACGGCTGTATCCGCGGGCAGATCTCCGGGCCGAGGCCGAGCGACTCCTCGACCGCGTCGCGGTGCCCAGGACCGTCCTACGCCGGCGCCCTCACGAACTGTCCGGCGGTCAGCGACAGCGTGTCGCGATCGCCCGGGCCCTTGCGGGCCGCCCGCGCCTGCTCATAGCCGACGAAATGACCGCATCGCTCGACCACAACACGGCGATGCGCATCACCGACCTGCTCGACGAGCTCAGGCACGCCGGCACCGAAACCGACGACGCCATGTCGATTCTGGCGACAACGCACGACGAGCATCTGACCGCTCGGGCGGATCGCGTCGTCGAAATTCACAAGTCCTCCATCATCGAAGCCCGTTCGCACACGAGGAGCACACATCTATGACCGATACCGAATTGCCCCGGCACGCCGATCTCAACGCAGCCGTCGATGCCCTGTCCTCGCACCCATGGATCGCGCGCGTCGACCCGGATGGAGACAGAGGACTACGCATCGTCGTATCCGACGACGCCGTGGCGACAACGAGAGCAGAGGGGGCCGCGGTGGTCGGTGGCCTCACCCACGAACATCTGACGCACTGGGCAGAGGTGTACGACTGGACCTACAGCTCCGCGCAGCAGTATGAACCGCAGGATCAGGACGACGATCTGGCCGGCTGGCGTGCCACCGACACCGGCGATCCCTTGCCGGCCGAGCACATGATCGAATGGGTCGAGCGCACAGTCGAACTCGTTCTCACGCAACGTCCTCGCAACGTGCTCGAGCTCGGATGCGGGACAGGACTGTTGATGCGCAGACTCGCCCCACACGTCGACAGCTACGTCGGTACCGACGTGGCCGGAGAGATCGTGGACAGACTCACCGCGCAACGCATCGCCGGAACCAGTTTCGTCGAGGCCGCCGCGCACGAACTGCGGGGACAACTCGTGCGGGACGCCGTTGCGGCGACCGGCGCAACACCGGACTGCATTCTTCTGAACTCGGTCACCCAGTGCTTTCCGGACACCCGCTATCTTGCTGCAGTCGTACTCGACGCCATCGACACGGTCGCTCCCGGTGGCACCGTGATCGTCGGCGACATCCGGCACTCGGGCCAACTCCACGACTTCGCCCGCTGGGCGGAGATGGCCAAGAATCCGGACGAAGACCCGAACACCCTGGGCGACCGAGTGAATCGGCGTGCAGCGTCGGACAGCGAACTGTCGGTGGACCCGTCGACGCTCGCGTCCATCGCAGCCGCGTCCGGGCGAGAGGTATCGGTCTTCACGTACGCGAAGACGCTGCGCGACGATTCCGAACTCACCCGATATCGCTTCGATGCCGTGTTCACTGTCGATGTCGCCGCCGTGGCCGGGCGCGATGCCCCCTCGGTGGCGTCGTGGCACGATCTCGATCGCGACGGCTCCGCACTGACCGATCTGCGAGCGCGTGTCGAATCCGGACCCACCCTGATCACAGACATTCCCCGATCCGTCACGGCCGCGGCGCTGAGTTCGGCGCTGATCGGTACGGATGCGGTGGTGTTGATCGACCCGTCCGATCCCACCGTGTTCCGGGTGGCATCACCCGCGGTAGTAGGCGCGATCACTGCGGCAGACCCACCGAAGGTCGGCACGCCTCACGAGCCGCTGGGTGCGTTCGCACGCAGTCGGATGCTCGACGTCGCCCGCACACTGTTGCGTCGGGCCGGTATCGCCCGCCCGGAACGCATGACCGTCGAACTTCCGTCCGGGCGCGGTCTCGACATCGTCGCAGCGAATCGTCGACGACACGAGATCGACCGTGCGGGAAGGTGTGCCGTGTCAGGGACGCCGGAACCTATTTCCGATGCGGCACTTGTCCGGGTACCCGGAGCCGTCGAACGATTGGACGCCATCGCCCTCGACGCGATGGCGAGCTTCCTCTGCTCCGATGGTGGGGTTCGGCCCGGGGTGACAGCGTCCACCGACGAGGTCGCGACGACACTGCGAGTCGCAGAACGGCACCTGTGGATACTGCGTCGGTGGATCGAGGTCTTGTGCGCCGAAGGCCACGCACTCCGGCGGGGCACCGACGCGTTCGTCCTGGCGGAGCCCACCCAGCCGGCGACGAACAACATCGACGACCGGGAACTCGCCCGCGCCTGCCGCGCCCTGGGGTACCCGTCCGAGATGGCCGGGTTCTATTCGAGAGCGCTGACTTCGCTCGGCCCGTTGCTGCGTGACGAGGTGTCGGCGCAAGCATTGATGTTTCCCGACGGGGACATGACCACGTCGCTGAGCAAGGACGAGAGGAACTTCAGCAACCGGTACCTGCACGGCGCCGCGGCCCGGATCATCGCCGAGGCCGCGCGCACGCGGCCCGGCCCACTCCGCATCCTGGAGCTGGGCGGCGGCGCCGGGGGCGGCACACACGCAGCGCTCGCAGCGCTCGGCGACCAGGATGTCGACTACCTCTTCACCGACATCTCCCGTTTCTTCACCACCTCGGCCGCGGAGCGTTTCGGTGCTCGACCCGGATTTCGCACCGCGACAGCAGACATCGATATCCGACTGACCGATCAGAATCTGCCGGCACATGCATTCGACGTGGTGCTGGCCGCGAACGTTCTCCATTGTGCAACCGATGCGGGATCTTCTGTCTCGGCACTGAGTGAAGTGCTGGCACCGTCGGGGATCGCCGTCGTGATCGAGGCCGTTCGTGAGCACTATCTCGTGCTGGCCACGATGCAGTTCCTGCTGTCATCACGAGGCGGTGGAGCGCATCCGGGTACGGCCGACCGCCGGAACGGGAGCGTCTTCCTCTCCGATTCCGACATCCGGCACTACCTGTCCGTCAACGGTATTCGTCCGTCCCTCGAGCTTCCCGGGGAGGGAACTGTGTTGGCCGCGCCGTCACAGCGCCTGTTCGTCGGCCAGGCGTTGTGACGGCGAAGCGGCTAATCGGCGAATGTTTCGGCGAACAGATCCTGTTCCAACCACACTGCGGCACGGACGCCGTCCGCGGCAGCGGGAGCCACCAGCGTCACCGGCTCGGGGACGGCTGCCAGGTGTGCCGCGTCGCCGCCGGCGGACACCCCGGGAACGGTCGTCTTCCCGAACTCGTCTACACGGACACATCCGTCGTCGAAATGTTCACATCCGAGCGCCCGAGTGAGCGCCGTGTTGGGAGTCGTCGGTGCCCGGTGGTAGAGGGCCTGACGTTCGAGAACGGAACCGTCGGCGAAAAACACCCTCAGCGAGCCGGGCTCGCCCTCGATGTGCTCGACCGGCGTCTCCACCACCCGCGCGCCTGTCTTGTCCAGCATGGCTCTCAACGGATCCGGAATGGTCGACGGGCCGTTCGTGCAGACCACCACATCGTCGGAATAGCGGTCGGCGACGTAGGCGCCGAGCGCGGCGTCCGGGCCGTTGGCCAGGACCGCGAGGGTCAGCCCGTCGGTCTCGAATCCGTGGCAGAACGGGCAGTGGAAGACTCCGGATCCCCAGCGTTCCGCCAGGCCCGGAATCTCCCAGGGGACGTCGGTGACGCCCACGGCGAAGAACAGCTTACGAACCTGGACCGGCCTCCCGTCGTCGATCGTCACCTCGAATGCACCGTCGGCTCCGGCGACCCCACTGACTTGACCGGAGATCCGCTCGACCGTGGGGTATGCCTCGATTTCGGCGCGTCCGTCGGCGAGGAGATGGGCCGGTGCACCACCGTCGCGGCCGAGGTACATGTGCATTTCGGCGGCGGGCGCGTTACGCGGCCGTCCACCATCGACGATCAGGACGGATCTCTTCTGGCGTCCGAGTACCAGCGCGGCGCTGAGGCCGGCGGCACCTGCGCCCACGATGACGACGTCGTACATGAGGTGACTCCGATCGGCGGGTACGGCGGCCCGCTATTATTGAAAGTGATTGTCGTTGCAAATAGTAACCGACCGTTGGATTCGGATCGCATGACCGAAAGGACGCACGTGCCCGTGTACCTCGACCCGTACACCCGATCCGCGGATCACCTCGACCTCCTCAGCGCGGGGCCATGGCAGCACATGGCGCCCCACGTCAGCACGGCATTGGCCGGCATCGGAGAGAACGACGCCACCATCGTCGAACTCGGATCCGGCACCGGACTCGGAACCTGCGTCATCGCTCGCACGGCACCGAGGGCGCGGATCGTGGCAGTGGAGCCGTCCAGTCATCTGCGCGCGGTATTGCTGCATCGAGTCGCGTCCGACAACGACCTGCGCTCCCGGGTGACCGTCGAGAACCGGCCGTTCCCGTCGTCCCGACTTCCCGAGAAGTTCGATGCGCTCGTCATGATCAATTCACTGGGTCACCTCGACCCCGACGAGCGGTCGGAATTGTGGCGAGTGGTTGCTGCCGGGCTACGGCCGGGAGGACGCGCCGTGATCAATCTTCAAGCACCCACCACGTCCTCGGAAGTTCCGGAATTCGAGATGGCACGTGAATGCGTCGGCGATCGCGAGTACCACGGCACCGCTCGGGCCGAGTGCATGGACGAGCACACCGTGATCTGGCACATGATCTACCGAACGAGCGAGGACGGCCGCGAGATCGACGCTACCGAGGTCGAGTACCGGTGGAACGTCCTCGATCCCGGCACACTCGAATCCGAACTTGCCCAACACAACTTACATGCGAACGCGGTGGGTGACGAACAGTTCGGGGTGTTCGCCATCGAATCGGACGTCAGGCGGCGTTGACCGTCCCCGACGTGGCCATCGCCGCGGCCGGTGAGATCGACTGCCATGCAGGGCGATTGACGAGCCCGATGACTACCGACTTGTCCGCTATGTCCAAATCTACTTCGCGCGAATATCTTACAGTCGAGAACCACATTATTGTCGCATCCCGCACGGCGTTTCGACCCGATTCGCATGATCAGGCCCTGACTTGCGCCGAATTTATCGTGCGCTAAGGTTTACGACGCTGCACGGGGGCAATGGGCTGCAGCCCGTTTCGGTCCGGTGCAGCACGTCCCCACCCGAATGCGGACAGCGGGACGTGCCATATGTCGGGGGATATATGTCGCATGAGCTACACCACTTCACCCTGGGGTTCTGGGTCCTACCGCTGGCGTACACCATGGCGGTCGTCGGATCGTATGTGGGCCTGTCGTGCGTCCGACAGTCCCTGAAATTCACGTCGATTCGCGCCACGACGCTGTGGCTCGTGATGGCGGCAGTCTCGATCGGCGGGGTCGGCATCTGGCTCATGCACTTCATCGGAATGATGGGTTTCGCCGTGCCCACGTCGCCGATCCGATACGACCTCGCCCTCACGATGTTCTCCGTGGCACTCGCGGTCATGGCCACATTGTTCGGGCTCTCAGGGGTGGTCGGGATGCGGCTCCTGTCCACACGTCGGCGCGATCACATGGTGTCACTGGCGATCGGGGGGCCGGTGATGGGCGTGGCAGTGAGCCTCATGCATTACAGCGGTATGGCAGCCATTCGAATCCAGGGCACCCTCGAGTACGATCCGATGTTCGTCGCCACATCGGTGATCATCGGGATCGTCGCATCCACCGTCGCTCTCTGGGTTGCCGTCCGCGCCGAACGGATCAGAGCGCGGATCGCTGCAGCCCTCATCATGGGCTGCGCCGTGGTCGCCATGCACTACACCGGGATGGCAGGCGTACACGCGACGGTCGACCCGACCGCGCCGTCGCCGAACGGTGTGACCGTCCTGGCACTGCTGTTTCCCGCGTTCGTCATCGGTGTGCTCGTGTTGGCCGTGCCGATCGTTGCCCTGCTACTCGTCGCCGATCCCGTCGACACCCATGTCAAGAACTCGATCGAGCGATGGACCGCACCCCACGATGTCGAGACCGTGTCCGAGTACGACCTCAGTGAGGCACCCACCGAGGTGATCATCATTCCGGACGGGTACCGGCAGGCAGACCACCGGCCACAGAACGTCGACCCATCGCGCGCCGTCATCGCTGTGCTGCGGCCTCGATTGCACGAGTCGTGGCCGCTTCGATCGACTCGACCACCTTCGGCGGAGCATGAATCGCGCCGTTCTCGACCAGCTCGTCCATGATCGACTTGACCTGCCGCAAGTACGCGACGCGCTCGGGGAGCGATTCGGCGCTCTCGGCATGCCGCAGCAGCTTCGCCGCCTGGTCGAGCTTACGACGATCCACCGGATCGAGGTACGTCGTACCCTCGCGTTTCGCGGTTCGTTCGGCGGTTGCCCAGGCGACGGTGAGGCGGCGGACCGCATCCCGATATGCCGCTGCGAACGTCGAATCCGACGGCATCGTCTCGGAACGCAGCGCGGTCGCGTCTTCCATCGCCTCATGGAATGCCGCCGTCGCGGGGTGCGTGATGTCGGTGAGTGCGGGATATCGCATGAGGATCAGCGGTTCGGTCTCGTACGGCAGGTAGGCGAGCAAGATCTCGTCGTGCTTGTTCTTCGCGGACTCCCAGAGCTTCTCTGCGGAGGACGGTGCTGCGAGACCGGCCGACGGCGGTAGCGATTGTGGCGCCTGCTTCGGCGCGGGGTCGTCCGGCTTCGATGGCCGCGCCTCCAGCGCCGGGGGTGCAGCGGTCCGCCTGAGCTCGAGGATTATCCGATCACTGACCGGGTTGTTGTGGGGATCGGCCGCGACGCAGAAGAACTCTCCGGTGCGCAACGTGATCTGGAGGTAGTAGTGCGATCGCAGGCGGAAATCGTGGTCGGCGGGTACCCAGGTCGAGCTGCCCGCCCACGGGCCGTTGCTCAGCTTGACCTTGGTGACGGCCGACCTCGGGAATCGGTAGGTACGAGTCGACCAGTTGCCCAGCATGACCTCTGTCGGACTGATCTGGATCCCCAGGCGCGGCGGCCTGCGGTGGGTCACCGCGAGAACCCCGCCCAGCGCGACCACCATCGGTATCACCAGGGCGAGAGTGGCAAGGAGGTCATCCCGGCCGATTTCCGTCCATGCCCAGCCACACAGCACGATCACCGCGATGGACGGGACTCCGACCGCGACCGGTAACCATTCCGTGCGGTTGGCGTCGACATACGCACCGAACTGGAGATTGTCGAGATCGCCAACACCACACCTCCCGTCGCTTCGCTCGCACTGACCCTCGACCGGAGCCCGCTCCAAGTGACGGCGCTCGTCGTCGGACAGCGCGCCACTACTCGGTGTCCGCAGATGCTCGTCGGGTGCAACCACACTCCGATCTAACTACAAGATCAGTGTGTTAGCGTCACCCGATGCCCAAGGTGAGCCGCCGATTCTCACTCCGTGCGGCCGTCACCGGCGCCGTCACCGGCCTCGTTTCGTTCACCGGCCTCACAATCGCGGCCGATACGTCCTCTGTGTTGTTGTACGGCGCAGGCGCCGGTGTCGCTGCACTCGGTGTGGTTGTCGGTTCGCAACGACTCCGCGGATCCACCACCGACTTCATCGAGAACCCGGATCTCGCGGCAGGCGGTCCGCGGCGCGCCAGTGCCATCGATTCACCACATGCAAAGGTCGCGGTAGTCCATTCGGTGGAGACAGAGCACACGCAGGGTTTCCGGATCGCGAAGTTCGGTGTCACCGTCGTGGATCGCCTGTTCCGCGACGGCTCCTATGTCACGTCCACCCGCGCCATGGCTCCGCCCAAGGTGCTCGAGTCGGCCGTCGGCGAGCGTCGCATGGCCCTTGTCGAGGAAGTGCACCGTCTACCAGGCGCCGTCATCATGCCGTGGAAGGACTCCGAGCTCCAGCAGTACGGCAAGGTGCTGGCCGCCGAGATCCCGAAGGAGATTCCACCGGAGCGGGTCTACACCGTCCCGCGCGGCGGGGTGGTGTCGCGGACGATGGTCACCGTCTGCTTCTGCACTGCCTTCGCGATCTTCGGTTCTGCGACCGGCCTACTGTTGCCCGACACCGCGGGCCTGAGCTCCGCTTTCTCCTCGGCGGTCACCACAGCCACCGACATCGATACGGGCACGGACGAGTGGGAGATCACCACCGCCATCGGTCAGTTCGGTCTCGACGCCCTGGCCGCGATGACGGTAATGGCAGAGAAGGACATCCCCGGCAGCACCGAGCATGTCCTCGAAGTCACCTTCTACGGTTTCTGGACCGAACTCGTCGTACTCGATGAGGCGAACGCGCAGCGCGTCGTCTACCACGCCAGCCAGGACTCCAGCGGCAACTACGATCCTGACGGGGTGGACGTCACGCGTGGGACGAGCAACGACAGCGGCGCCCGCGTCCGCAACAGTTTTCCTCTCTCGGTCGTCGATCCCGCAGTCGTGGTCGCGGCGTACGACGAGATCACCGCGACCCTCGGGGTCGACCAGACCGGTAACGATCGCGTCGAGATCAGTAAGGAGGCACCGGACGCCGAGCCGCTCATCGAAGTGCGCGCCACTGTGGTGGGCGGAAGCGGCACCTACGTGGCCAAGCTCGACGGAACCCTCGCTCCGATCTTCGACATCGGCGATACCGCCGCCGCCCTCGAACAGGTCGACTCCGTCCTGCCGCGTGCCGGCATCGACGCGACAACACCTCGCATCGGCTCCCTCTGCATCCCCTGCAGCTCCGACAGAATCGGGCTGACTGTCGACCCCGCGGTCGACGGTGGGGACCGGCAGGAGTTTTCGATGAGTTCCGGCACATTTCCGGAGGTGTCGATCGACGAGTCCACTACGCCGACACCGGACGAGCTTTTCAGCTTCTCGCAGATCACCGCGGCGCAGCTCGATGCCATCGCCGTGGCCAACGCCGAGAGGGTCGGCGCAGAACCGGCCGATATCGATTCGGCGAGGTTCTCGATCACCAAAGAGACACTCCCCGAAGCCGATTCCGACACCCCTCGGATCCTTCAGGTGAACGTCGAGTTCGCGACGATGACAGACAGCGACGCGACCTACCTCCCCGACGGAACGTTCGTCGCCACCGACTAGGCCGTGTTTCAAAAGCCCGCTCCCTCACAACCACTGACTGATCGCAGCGACCTGGACGGTGGCCAGGTACCGCACCGCAAGCTTGTCGTAGCGCGTGGCCACCGCCCGAAACTGCTTGAGCTG
>NZ_JAUTXY010000024.1:0-56625 GCF_036327795.1 Rhodococcus artemisiae | reverse complement strand
CCACAGACGGAAGAATGTGATGATCAGCAAAACAACCACCCACAAAAATGTGGGGGTCGCACCAAAACAATATTGGCACTGACATTCATCGGCACACTGTTGAGTTCTCAAAGAACACGCACACACCTTTGATCCCAGGCTTCTGCCTGATCTCTCGGGGGTTACTTGTTCGGTCTCGCAACCACTTTGGGAAGTGGTGCGGCCTCCAACCTTACCAGAAGGTTGACGACCGGTGAAACTTTCAGGCGCCTGCGTCCAACCTCGTTGTCCCTGACCTTGCGGTCCGGGTCGGTGTCCGTGTCGCTCTGACTTGGAATAAGTTACGCGACTGTGAACAGACTACCAAATCAGCTGGTAGAAGGATTTTCTATCGACGTTCCCGCTGGTCATCCCGGCCAGACCTGCCCGTTCACAGCACGAGCACCGTTCGTGACGTGCAGCACAGCAGTACGGCGCGCGCCGGCGGTGCGCTGCGGATGGATGAATCCCTGGATACTGCACTGGATTTCGATGCTCTGTGCCGTGTCGCACGCGCCCACACCGCGAAACGCTCCGAAATGCGCCACACCCCTGACCGGAGGAGGCCAGGGAACTCAGTGCCGGGAGGACATCGAGGTCAGTCCCCGCTACCGACGCGCTCGATGGTCCCGCCGAGTTCGGTCAGGATCTCCACGAACCTGGGGTATCCGCGATCGATGTGGTAGACGTCGTGGACTTCGGTAACCCCGTCGGCACACAGACCGGCGAGAACGAGCCCCGCTCCCGCACGGATATCGGATGCCCACACCGGCGCGCTGGACAACTCTTCGACACCCCGCACCACTGCGTGGTGCCCGTCCGTGCGCGCGTCCGCACCGAGCCGGATCATTTCCTCGACGAATCTGAAGCGGGCTTCGAAGACGTTCTCAGTGATCATCGACGTTCCATCGGCGACAGCGGCAAGTCCGATGGCCATCGGCTGAAGGTCTGTCGGGAACCCTGGATACGGCAAGGTGGCAAAGTTGACCGCGCGAGGCCTGTCCTTCTGGACTACGTGGAAGCCGTCGG
This sequence comes from Rhodococcus artemisiae, assembly GCF_036327795.1. Taxonomy (NCBI): domain Bacteria; kingdom Bacillati; phylum Actinomycetota; class Actinomycetes; order Mycobacteriales; family Nocardiaceae; genus Rhodococcus; species Rhodococcus artemisiae. The sequence continues at coordinate 55,578 of NZ_JAUTXY010000024.1, read as the reverse complement.
CATGCGGTGTCACCTCGGCGCCCGCACCGCGGAGCTTCTCGAGTACCAATGCGATGTGTTTCGGGTTGACTCCGCGGACCGTCATGTCGCCCCTGGTCATCACAGCGGCGATCCCCCACGTCGCCGCGACGATGCGGTCTCCGATGCATCGGTGGGTCGCGGGCTCGAGCGAAGGCACTCCGACGATACGAAGGGTCGTGCTTCCTGCACCGGTGATTCGAGCACCCATCTGCACCAGCATGTTGCACAGGTCCACGATCTCGGGCTCACGGGCCGCGTTGTCGATCGTGGTCTCACCCTTCGCCAGGACGGCTGCCATGAGAATGTTCTCGGTCGCACCCACGGACGGGAACGCCAAGCGGATCGCAGCGCCGTGAAGATCATCGGCCTCGGCCACCACGCATCCGTGCTCGATCGTGCTCTGTGCACCGAGAAGACGAAGTCCGGTCTGGTGCATGTCGAGGGGACGGGAACCGATCGCGTCACCACCGGGAAGCGCGACGACGGCGCGCCTGCACCTCGCAACCAACGGGCCGAGAACGCACACGGAGGCACGGAACTGCCGTACCGCAGCGAAATCGGCGTGGTACTCGGGCTGCGCCGGTGTCGTGATACGCACTTCGTCACCCTCGAGCACGACCTCGCAGCCGAGTCCGCGCAGCACCTCGGCCATCAGCGGGACGTCGAGGATGTCGGGGCAATTCGTGATCGTGCTGGTGCCCTCGGCCAGGAGGGCCGCTGCCATCAGTTTGAGCACACTGTTCTTGGCACCGCCGACACAGACGTCACCGACCAGCCGGCTGCCGCCGGTCACAAGAAAGCGTTCACTCACAACGACACAGCGTAACCAGGTCTCTCGGAGTACACCGGAGCCGGTACCGTGGCGGCCATGGCTGTCCACCTCACAAGGATCTATACCCGCACCGGCGACGACGGAACTACGGGCCTCAGCGACTTCTCGCGAGTCTCGAAGACCGATGCCCGGCTGATCGCGTATGCCGACTGCGACGAGACGAACGCCGCGCTCGGTGTCGCGCTCGCGCTCGGGTCTGTTCCGGATCGGGTGATTCCGGTGATCCAGCAGATTCAGAACGATCTGTTCGACGCAGGAGCCGACCTGTCCACTCCCGTCGTCGAGGACCCCAAGTATCCACCGCTGCGGATCACCCAGGAGTACATCGACCGGCTCGAACACTGGTGCGACGAATTCAACGAAGAACTCGAGCCGCTCAACTCGTTCATTCTGCCCGGCGGCACACCGGCAGCAGCGCTACTACATACGGCGCGCACCGTTGCTCGCCGTGCGGAGCGCTCTGCCTGGGCGGCCGTCGAGGCTGCACCCGACGACACGAACGTGCTTCCTGCGAAGTACCTCAATCGGTTGTCGGATCTGCTGTTCATCCTCAGCCGACTCACGAACCCGGACGGCGATGTGCTCTGGAAGCCCGGTGCAGGCGCGTAACGGGGGTCTGTTCACGGGAGACGGATCAACCGAGACGGCGGCGCTGCGAACGTTCGTCAGGCCTGGACTCGAGCCAGGACAGGAACGCGGTGCGTGCGCCGCTGTCGAGTGCCACCTCGTAGGTGGCGGCGTTGTCGACGATCTCGAGAATGACGATGTCGTCGGTCATGATGTCGAATTCGCTCCCTTCGGGAGCGCGACGAGATCGCACCTCGATACCCTGCCGACTCATTCGTGAGTCCGGACCGGGTTTGATGCTCGACAATTTGTAGAAAACGAGCGTGTTGTCGCCGTAGCGGATGATCCCGTGTCTCCAGCCGGCACCATCAGCGCGAGGCATGACCCGCACGATTGCGGCGGTACCACCACTGCGAAGCTTCGTGAAACGAAAGAGAAAAGCCGCGACGGACGCCGCGAGCAGCACCACCAGGATGATGAGAACGATCATTCCTACTGACACTGCTCGTCGGCTCCGTCGCGGCTTTCCTGTTGCCTAGCTCAAGCTCGCTCGACGGCCCGCAGGCGGCCCTTGGCCACCGCGATCTCGGCTTCGTCCCGGCTCTCGGCCAGAACCGCCTTGGCAGCCTCGACATCGATCGAGTCCACGAGGTCTGCGGACTCCGCCAGCACGGTCACGGTCGTCGCGGTCACCGAGAGGAACCCGCCGTGCACCGCGAGGACGATACGCTCACCGTCCGCGGTCTTGATCGACACGACGCCGCCCTCGACGAGTTGGCCGAGGACCGGTTCGTGACCGGCCATGACGCCGATTTCGCCTTCGGTGGTCTGGGCGGTGACCAGCGTCGCCGCGCCGGACCACAGGCGCTCCTCGACAGCGACGACGTCCACGGTCATTTCAGCCATCGCGGCCTACTTCCCGGCGATCTTCTTGGCTGCGGCCTCGACATCGTCGAGTCCACCGCAGCTGTTGAACGCCTGCTCGGGCAGGTGATCGAACTCGCCCTTGCAGACGCGGTCGAATGCCTCGATGGTGTCGGCCAGCGGCACGACGGAGCCCGGCTGACCGGTGAACTTCTCGGCGACGATGAAGTTCTGGCCGAGGAACTTCTGAAGGCGACGGGCACGGTTGACCGTGACCTTGTCCTCTTCGGAGAGCTCGTCCATACCGAGGATGGCAATGATGTCCTGCAGTTCCTTGTACTTCTGCAGGATCCGCTTGACCTCGTTGGCGACGCGGAAGTGATCCGCGCCGACGATGCCCGGCTCCAGGATGCGCGAGGTCGACGTCAGCGGGTCCACAGCAGGGTAGATACCCATCTGCGAAATCGGACGCGAGAGCTCGGTGGTCGCATCGAGGTGCGCGAACGTGGTTGCGGGCGCAGGGTCGGTGTAGTCGTCGGCGGGGACGTAGATCGCCTGCAGCGAGGTGATCGAGCGGCCACGGGTCGAGGTGATGCGCTCCTGGAGCTCACCCATCTCGTCCGCCAGCGTCGGCTGGTAACCCACGGCGGAAGGCATACGACCGAGAAGGGTCGACACCTCGGAACCGGCCTGGGTGAAACGGAAGATGTTGTCGATGAACAGCAGGACGTCCTGGCCCTGAACATCGCGGAAGTACTCCGCCATGGTCAGTGCGGACAGGGCGACGCGCATACGCGTTCCCGGCGGCTCGTCCATCTGGCCGAAGACAAGGGCGGTGTCCTGGAGGACGCCCATCTCTTCCATTTCGAGGTGGAGGTCGGTGCCCTCACGGGTGCGCTCACCGACGCCGGCGAACACCGACGTACCGGAGAACTCACGGGCGATACGGGTGATCATCTCCTGGATCAGAACGGTCTTGCCGACACCGGCACCACCGAACAGACCGATCTTGCCGCCCTTGACGTACGGGGTCAGCAGGTCGATGACCTTGATTCCGGTCTCGAGGATCTCGGTCTTGCCCTCGAGCTGATCGAAGGCCGGCGGCTTGCGGTGGATGCCCCACTGCTCGCCATCGCGACCGAGGCCCGGGGTGTCGAGGCAGTCGCCGAGGGCGTTGAACACGTGGCCCTTGACGACGTCGCCGACGGGCACGGAAATCGGGCGACCGGAGTCGGTGACGGCTGCGCCGCGCACCAGACCGTCGGTCGGCTGCATGGAGATCGTGCGGACCAGGTTGTCACCCAGGTGCTGCGCGACCTCGAGGGTCAGGGTCTTCGCCACGGACGCCAGAGTGACCTCTGCGTTCAGGGCGTTGAACAGCTCGGGTACGGCGCCACGCGGGAATTCCACGTCGACGACGGCGCCGATGACGCGGACGACGCGCCCGGCCAGGGCCGACGCCGCACCGGCGTTGTTGTCGGTAACTGCTGCGGTCATTGTGGTTCAGTCACTTCCTGCACTCGAGGCGAGCGCACCGGCACCGCCGACGATCTCGCTGATTTCCTGGGTGATCTGGGCCTGGCGGGCCTGGTTCGCCTGACGGCTGAGGGTGTTCACCAGTTCCGTGGCGTTGTCGGTTGCGGCCTTCATCGCGGTACGACGGGCAGCCGACTCCGACGCGGCTGCGTCCAGCAGCGACGCGAAGATCCGCGTGCTGATGTACTTCGGCAGAAGCGCGGCAAGGAGCGTCCCCGCTTCGGGCTCGAAGTTGTAGTCGGGCTGAGGTCCGGAACTGCGATGACCGTCGGTGAGCATGTCTTCGCCCAGTTCGATCTCGTCCTCGGTGACGCTCACCTCGAGAGGCGCCATGCGACGCACCTCGGGGGTCTGGGTCAACATGGACACGAACCGGGTGTAGACGATATGGAGCTCGTCGACGCCCTCGATGGTGCCTTCTCCATTGGGAGCGGGAACCTCGGAACCGGAACCGGCCATGAACAGCTCGACCAGGTGACGGCTTGCCTTCGCAGCGTCGGTGTACCGGGGCTCCTGCGAGAACCCGGTCCACGCACCCGCGACAGGACGCTCGCGGAACGTGTAGAACGCCAAACCTTTACCGCCCAGCACATACAGCACGGGCTCTTTGCCCTCACTGATCAGCAGCTGGCGAAGCTCCTCCGCCTCCTTGAGGACGTTGGAGTTGTAACCACCCGCCATACCGCGGTCGCTGGTCACGACCAGCACTGCGGCACGCTTCGGGTTCTCGCGCTCGTTGAGCAGGGGGTGATCCAACGACGCGGACGCGCTCGCCAGTTCCGAGAGGACCTTGGTGATCTCCTCGGCGTACGGCTTGGATGCTGCCACTCGGGCCTGAGCCTTCGTGATGCGCGACGTCGCGATCAGTTCCTGCGCCTTGGTGATCTTCTTGGTCGAGTTGACCGACTTGATCCGCGAGCGGAGCTCACGCAAGTTCGCCATTCGTCGATCACACTCCCTTCACTGGACGCTGGGTCATGGTCTCCACGCTCACTTGCGGACGGAGGTGCGTTTGATGGAGACCTGCTCCTGCTCGACCTCGTCGGCTCCGAGCGCCTCTGCCTCGGGATCGTTCACGACGCGGCTGCCGTCGGAGGCGATGAAGCCTTCCTTGAACTTGTCGGTCGCGGCCCTGAAGGCATCGGCCGACTCGTCGGTCAGTGCCTTGCCACCGGCGATCTGCTCGTAGGCGCCTGCGGCGTTGCGGTGCAGGTCCTCGAGAAGCTCTGCCTCGAAGCGACGGATGTCGGCGACCGGGACGGAGTCGAAGACACCTTCACCGGCGAGGTAGATCGACACGATCTGATCCTCGACAGCGATCGGCGAGTACTGGTCCTGCTTGAGCAGCTCGACCAGTCGCTGGCCGCGCTCGAGCTGAGCCTTGGACGCAGCGTCGAGGTCGGATGCGAAGGCCGCGAAGCCTTCGAGCTCACGGAACTGCGCGAGCTCGAGACGCAGCGAGCCGGAGACCTTCTTCATGCCCTTGGTCTGTGCGGCACCACCGACACGGGAGACCGAGATACCGACGTTGATCGCCGGACGGACGCCCTTGTTGAAGAGGTCGGACTCGAGGAAGACCTGGCCGTCGGTGATGGAGATGACGTTGGTCGGGATGTATGCCGAGACGTCGTTCGCCTTGGTCTCGATGATCGGCAGAGCCGTCAGCGAGCCGCCACCGAGTTCGTCGGACAGCTTGGCGGAGCGCTCGAGCAGACGCGAGTGCAGGTAGAAGACGTCGCCGGGGTATGCCTCACGTCCCGGCGGGCGACGGAGCAGCAGAGAGATGGCACGGTAGGCCTCGGCCTGCTTGGTGAGGTCGTCGAACACCACGAGGACGTGCTTGCCCTGGTACATCCAGTGCTGGCCGAGAGCCGAACCGGTGTAGGGAGCGAGCCACTTGAAGCCGGCCGAGTCGGATGCCGGAGCCGCGACGATGGTGGTGTATTCCATCGCGCCGTTCTCCTCGAGGGCCTGCTTGACGCCCGCGATGGTCGAACCCTTCTGACCGATAGCGACGTAGATGCAGCGGACCTGCTGCTTCGGGTCGCCCGTCTCCCAGTTCGCTTTCTGGTTCAGGATCGCGTCGATGCAGACGGCGGTCTTGCCCGTCTTGCGGTCGCCGATGACGAGCTGACGCTGTCCACGGCCGATCGGGGTCATCGCGTCGATGGCCTTGATCCCGGTCTGGAGCGGCTCCTCGACGGGCTGGCGCTCCAGCACCGACGCGGCCTGCAGCTCGAGGGCGCGGGTCTCGTCGGCTTCGATGTCGCCGAGGCCGTCGATCGGCTGACCGAGCGGGTTCACGACGCGTCCGAGGAAGTTGTCGCTCACCGGCACCGACAGCACGTCGCCGGTCCGCTTGACTTCCTGGCCTTCCGCGATGCCCTGGTAGTCACCAAGGATCACGGCACCGATTTCGGTTGCCTCGAGGTTGAGGGCCACGCCGAGCACGCCACCGGGGAACTCCAGCAGCTCGTTGGCCATCGCCGACGGCAGACCGCTGATGTGCGCGATGCCGTCACTGGTATCGACGACGACGCCGACCTCCTCGCGGGAGGCCTCCGGGGAGTAGCTCGCGGTGTAATTGTCAATCGCGCTACGGATCTCGTCGGAGGAGATCGTCAGCTCCGCCATGTTCTTCCTGCTCTCGGTATCTGGTCTTCGAAAAGATCTATGTGTGTGTTCGGAAGTGGACTACGTGAGGCTCTTGCGCACTGCTGCGAGTCGCCCCGCCGCCGTACCGTCGATGACCTCGTCGCCCACCCGGACGACCAATCCACTGAGAAGCTCGGGATCGACCTCGACGTGTACCGTCACAGGCTTCCCGTAGACGCGAGTCAGCGTCGCGGCAAGCCGGCTCGACTGCTCCTCGTTGAGAGCGGCCGCGCTGCGCACATGGGCCACGGCCCGGTCGCGCTGGGTTGCCGCAAGTGCCGACAACTCGTCGAACGTGTCGGCCGGGGACGCTTTCAGGCGACCCACCGCATGCACGGCGAGAGTCGAGGTGATTGCCGTCGACTTGCCGTAGAGCAGTCGCGACAGGAGCTCGCGCTTCGCGTCCACAGACGTGTTCCGGTCGGAAAGCGCCTGCTCGAGTTCGCCGTTGCCCGCCACAATGCGGCCGAGCCGGAAGAGCTCGTCCTCGACGGTGTCGAGCTGGTCCTGGTTCGCTGCTGCCTTGAGCAGGGACTCACGACCGAGCTGCACGAGCGAGTTGGTCAGATCGGATTGCGCCGACCAGTCCTGGCCCACCGCGGCTTTCACGGTCGCGAGAGCTGGGGCCGAAACCTTGCTCCCGAAGACCTGCTCGGCCAACGTCTCGCGAATGGCCGCGGGGGCCGAGGCGTCGGCCAGCGCACCGCGAAGGGTTCGCTGGCTGTCGAGCGCCTCGACCACCGAGAGCAGTTCCGAGCCGGCCTGAGCCGCAGCGGCAGTCTCGGCACCCGAGCCCAAGGCGGACTGCAGTGCGGACCGCGTATGAGCGAGTGCCTCACGGCTTGCTGCGTACATTGTGCTCACTTTCCGGATGCAGAGTCAGCGCTGAGGGAGTCGAGTTCGTTGAGGAACCGATCGATCGATCCGGCACGCTTGACGTCGTCGGCGAGCGACTCGCCGATGATCTTCTCGGCGAGATCCACCGAGCTGCGACCGAGGTCGCTCCGGAGTTCGGCCACGATCTGCTGGCGCTGGGCCTGCAGCTGGTTGTGACCGGCAGCGACGATACGGTCGCTCTCCTCCTGTGCCTGAACCTTCATATCGGCGATGATCTGCTGGCCCTGAGTGCGGGCCTCCTCACGGATCTGTGCGGCCTCGGTGCGGGCTTCGGCGAGCTGAGCGCGGTACTGCTCGAGCGCCTCCTTCGCCTCTGCCTGGGCTTCCTCCGCCTTCTTGATGCCGCCTTCGATCAGCTCCGAACGCTCGTCGAGCACCTTCTGGAACATCGGAAGTACGTACTTCCAGAAGACGAAACCGACGATGATCAGGGCGACCAGCGACCAGACGATGTCGTACGTCGCGGGGAGGAGGGGATTGGGGATCTCCCCTTCCTCTGCCGCGAGAATCAGGATGCTGTCAGCCATGGTGGTCGTCGAATCAGAAGATGAAGCCGGCAACGATGCCGATCAGGGCCAGGGCCTCGGTGAATGCGATACCGAGGAACATCGTGGTGCGCAGCTGTCCGGCCATCTCGGGCTGACGGGCCATGCCCTCGATCGCCTTGCCGACGACGATGCCGATGCCGATGCCGGGGCCGATGGCGGCGAGGCCGTAGCCGACCGCACCGAGACCGCTGAAAGTGGTCTCCTGCTGGGCGAGGACGTCTGCTGCCTGAAGCGCAACGCTCATTGGTGTTCCATTCCCTTTCTTGTGGCTCGGCCCCGGGGGTCGGCAACCGAGTCAGTCTGTGTGTTTCTGTCGGTCGTGCTGATCGGCGAGCTAATGCTCTTCAGCGTGCAGCGCCATGTCGATGTACACCGCGGTGAGCAGCGCGAAGATGTAGGCCTGCAGAACGATCACGAGGAGTTCGAAGAAGGTGAACGCGATGCCGCCGATGACGGAACCGATGCCGAACACCTTCATCAATCCGTCGGAATCGAAGAAGAAGAACTGTGTGGCGCTGAAGAACAGCACGAGCATGATATGGCCGGCCAGCATGTTGGCCATGAGACGAATGGTGAGGGTGAACGGCCTCAGGATGAAGGTCGAGACGAACTCGATCGGGACCACCAGCAGATGAAGGGCCGGCGGCAAGTTCGGAACGACGATGCTGCTCTTCACGTAACGGAAGAATCCGTACTTCTTGATGCCCACGTAGTTGAACACGATGTAAGCGAGCGCGGCGAGGACGATCGGCATACCGATTCGTGCATTCGACGAGATATTGATGAACGGGATGACCGCTGTCAGGTTCAACCCGACCACCAAGAAGAAGATGGTGACGATCACCGGGAGGAATCGTCGCCCTTGTTCCTTACCGAGGATGTCCTCGGCGATGTGGATCCGGACGAAGTCGAGCATGATCTCGGCGACGTTCTGAACGCCGCGGGGCACGATCTTCGGGCTGCGCATCGCCAGAACGAAGAACAGCGCAACGATCACTGCCATGGCGACGCGGATGATCATCAGCCGGTCCATCTCGAAGGGGGTACCTTCGAACAGGACTGCCGGTGGGAAAAAATCAGCTAGTGACGGCGCGTGGAATTCTCCGGCTGCCAAGGTGGTGACGCTCAGCGCTCTCTCCCGTAGTCGGCCGCAGGCATTGCCGTCTGCGGGTCGATCGGACATTGACGATCCAACAAGTCGACCAGGTCGGCTCGCGTGTGCGCCAGTGCTCCGAACCGCAGTACTCGGTTCCGCTTCTGCCGTTGTCGGCGACTCTCGTCGACTCGGCGGCCATTTGAACACGGCCACCTACCAAGTGACAACTGCTCGCGCTCACCCAGTAGGTGCACACAGTGCCACTCGCGTAGCGCTCACACTATCAACTGTTCTACGACAGTGCGTAGGTGGGGCACTCGCTGCGAAGTAATTGACAAACGCATCTACTACTGCGTGTCGTTCTCGCCGTTTCCGTCGTCGCTGGACGAACGCGGTTCGACATACAGTGCACGCTGCGACAGCACGCCGTAGGTCTCGGCTCCGAGCACGATGATCAACGCGAAGATGATCGTGAGAACCAGCGCGCCCTTGCTGTAGAAATCGAGCGGCTTCAGCAGGACCATCACGACGATCGCCAGAATGAGCTTCAGGAGCCACGTCCCGAGCAGGACAGCGCCCGCAGTGATCGCCGGAAGCTTCGCTGTCAGGAGCACTCCGAGTGCAGTGAACAGGATGAATCCCCCACCGACGGCCGCTCCGATCAAGGCTCCCCACACTCCGGGAAGGCCTGCGACGAGGTAACCGATCACCGCCGCGATCACGGTGAGTGCGAGCAGACCCAGCACGCCGTAGCGGACTGCTGCGCGCATAGGGGCCGACGAGTCGGGAAGTGCGGGCAGGATCGGATCGGAATCGTGCTGATCAGGAGAGCTCACGATCACCGAGCCTAACGGACGCGTTTATGACGACCGGTCCGGCCGCCGCCACCGCCGTCGCCGTCATGATGACGCAGCGAGGGCACCGCAGTGACGACCAGGGCGAACACCAGTCCACCAGCCGTCAGGAGCACGACAGCCGTCCGGTCGAGCAGAGCAGACCCCACCGCACCGAACGCAAGAACTCCGACCCACAAGTACAACAGCAGCACGACCCTGCGGTGGGAGTGACCGATCTGCAGCAGACGGTGATGGAGATGCATCTTGTCCGGGCTGAACGGGCTCACACCCGCGCGAGTGCGACGGACGATGGCGAGAAGCAGGTCGAGGATCGGAATGAACGTCACCGCGCCCACCAGGATCAGCGGCGACAGCAGACCGAGCAGATCGCGGGAACCATAGGCGCTGAGCGGAATCCGGCCCGACGCGCTGGTCGAGACGGCCGCGAGCATCAGGCCGATCAGCATCGATCCCGAGTCGCCCATGAAGATCCGGGCGGGTTGGAAATTATGGGGCAGGAACCCCAGGCAGGCCCCCGCGAGCGCGGCGGCGATCAACGCCGGTGGATACGCAGCGACGTCGCCGCCTTGATCGAGCAGCAGACCCACCGAGAAGATGCAGATCGCGACTGCGGCTATCAGCCCCAGACCGGCCGCGAGGCCGTCGAGACCGTCGACGAAGTTCATCGCGTTGATCGTCACGGCAGCCACCGCAACAGTGAGCAGAGCGCCCTGCAGCTGGTCGAGCACAAGCGTCGAACCGCTGAACGGATTGTAGATGACAAGCCAGCTGACGCCCATCACCGCGAGCACGCCCGCCGCAGTCACCTGTCCCACGAATTTGGTGAGCGCGTCGAGACCCCACCTGTCGTCGACGATCCCGACGAGCACGATGATCGTCGCCGACACCAGTGCCGCACCCATGTCGGGCGTGTACTCGAAACCGCGCGTGAGGGCAGGAAGTTGTTGCGCGAAAAGGATTCCGACGACGAGACCGAGATAGATGCCCACACCGCCCATTCGGGGCGTGGGCGTCACGTGCACGTCGCGGTCGCGCGGCTTCGCGACAGCCCCGAACTTGGTCGCGAGGATGCGGATGAGACCGGTGGAAAGGAACGTCACCACCGCCGCGGTGAGGAGAACGAGAAGCAACTCCCGGATCGGCACTCCTGCGCCCTGCCCGGATTGGGCGAGCACCACGGCCGCTGAGTCGACTGAAGTCACGAACTCCCGTCCTCCACCGTCACTCCCCGCCGGTGCGCAGACGCTCGGCGTCGTCGCCCAGCACCTCCGCGATGGCTTCGGCGGATACGGCGCCTTCACGGATGATGCGCGGCCGGTTACCGGTCAGGTCGACGATGGTCGAAGCAACCCCGTGCTCGGCCGGACCCCCATCCAGGTATACGGATGCGGACTCCCCGAGCTGCTCCCGCGCCTCGGTGACCGTCGTCGCGGGCGGTTGCCCCGACACGTTCGCACTCGAGACCGCGAGCGGCCCCACCTCACGGAGAAGTTCGAGAATCACGGGATGCAGCGGCATCCGGAGCATGACGGTTCCGCGGGTGTCGCCGAGATCCCAGGCCAGCGACGGAGCAGCGTGAACCACGACACTCAACCCACCCGGCCAGAACGCCCGGATCAGTTCGCGGGCTTCCGGACGCACCGTGGTGACGAGCCCGTCGATCGTCGTCCACGACCCCACCAGAACGGGGACCGGCATGTCACGACCGCGGCCCTTCGCACGCAGCAGTGCTGCGACCGCGGAGCTGTCGAATGCGTCTGCCGCAAGACCGTACAGCGTGTCGGTCGGGACGACGACGAGACGACCCGCTTTGAGCGAACCCCGGGCAGCATTCAGGCCTACGGAACGCGAATCGGGCTGATTGCAGTCGTACACAGTGCTCACATCGTCATCCTTCCACTCGCGTCCGGGTCCCCGAAGATCGGCCCCGTTCGCCGAGCGCGTTCAGTCGGACTCGGCCGCCGGTACCGGCTTCGCACGACTCGCCTCCCTTTGCGTCGGGACTCGCCGCGCAACGACGAACCGCGGTTTGCCCGCCAGATCCGGATGCTCGGCCACATCACCGAAAACCCGACGTCCGGAGAACAGGGCTGCGACCTGCCCACCGTTGGTGTCGTCGTGTTCGACGGCCACCGCTCCCCCGATCCGCAACCACCGGGCGACATTGGAGATCATCGGCTTGATCACCGAGAGTCCGTCCGGCCCACCGAAGAGCGCCGAGTGCGGGTCGTGATCGATCACCTCCGGATCGAGTTCCGCGCCCTCCGGAATGTACGGCGGATTGGACACGACGACGTCGACGATGCCCTCGAGCGACGCGAGCAGGCCTCGATCGGTCACATCACCCTGATGCAGGACGATGGGAGTGTCGCCTTCACGCGCCCGGGTCTCGGCATTGCGCCGTGCCCACGCGAGAGCCTTCGGTTCGAGTTCGACGGCGTGCACCACCGCATCGGGGCGAGCGTTCGCGATCGCCAGGGCAAGGGCACCGGATCCGGTGCACAGATCGAGCACGACGGGGTTACGCCTGTCGTACTGTTCGAGGAATGCCAGAGCCCACCCGAGTAGCAATTCGGTCTCCGGACGAGGGACGAACACACCGGGACCGACAGCGAGATCGATCGCTCCCATCGGCGACGTTCCGGTGATGTATTGGAGGGGGATCCGTTTTGCCCGCTGCGCGATCATTGCCCGATATGCATCGACCATCGCGGGGTCGACGAGAGGAACCAGACCGAGGCGGGTGCGTTCGATTCCGAGGAGGTGAGCAGCGAGCAACTCGGCGTCCACGCGGGGACTCGGGACACCCGCTTCTTCGAGCACCGATACGGCTTCGATGATGGCCAGGCGCAGGGGTTGACGACTCACGAGTACAGGGTCCCATGCGATCACGAACAGAACACGGATAGGTCTACTTCGCCACATCCGACACCACATCGTCGATAACGTCCCGGAGGTTGGGGAAACCGAAAGGAGTGTCATGAACAAGAACACATCACGCGCTGTCCGCGCCGCGGCAGTGGTCGCGGTGGGCGGTGCGGCAGCATTCGCAGGGACCGGCACCGGAGCGGCTGCACCCATCGACTTCCAGCCGATACCGGTACTGTGCCCTGCCGGAATCGCGGAGACCCAGTCGTTGACACACACCGAGAACGACGCTGTCGAGGGTGACGAAGTCCTTTATGTCGTCAACCAGCAGAGTGTCGGCGGCGGGACGGTGTCCTGGATCAACGTCAACACCGGAGTGACCGGCACGGCCACTCTGGAATCGACGGAGGGTCTGTGGGGAGCTCCCGCCGCATTGACCGAACCCGAGGCCGGAACGGTGTTGGCTGCGATCTGGGGTATGCACGAGAACGAAGCGGGTGAGCAGTGCTTCCTTCTCCCGGGCGTCGACATCGCCCAAGTTCCGGGAGAAGTGGAGATCCCCGAGGACGAGTAGCAGCCCTCGGCCACCGTTCGTGAAGCCCGGTTCGGGCGGTCATTCTGCCGCGAGCCGGGCTTCCCTGTCTGCGGTGCCCAAGGCCTCGAGCAGCGCGTCCATCTCACCGTCGAGGACAGCATCGAGGTTGTGGGCCTTGAACCCGATCCGGTGATCGGTGATCCGGTTCTCCGGGAAGTTGTAGGTGCGGATCCGCTCGGAGCGGTCGACGGTGCGCACCTGGCTGGCACGGCCGGCCGATGCTTCGGCCTCTGCGGCCTCTTCTGCCGCCGCCTGAAGGCGCGCAGCGAGCACCTGCATCGCGCGGGCCTTGTTCTGCAGCTGTGAGCGTTCGTTCTGGCAGGTCACGACGATGCCCGTGGGCAGGTGGGTGATGCGCACAGCGGAGTCGGTGGTGTTGACGCCCTGACCGCCTTTACCGGACGAGCGGTAGACGTCGATGCGCAGGTCGGTTTCGTCGATCTGGACTTCCTCGACCTCGTCGGGCTCAGGGTAGATGAACACGCCCGCCGCCGACGTGTGCACACGGCCCTGCGATTCCGTCACCGGGACTCGCTGGACTCGGTGGACGCCGCCTTCGAACTTGAGCCGCGACCACACGCCGTCACGCACGTCGGTCTTGGACTTGATCGAAAGGGTCACATCCTTGTAGCCACCGAGATCGGAGTAGGTGGCTCCGAGAACTTCGACACGCCATCCGGCGCGCTCTGCGAAACGTGTGTACATGCGGGCGAGATCCCCGGCGAACAACGCGGACTCTTCGCCGCCCTCACCGGACTTGACCTCGAGCACCACGTCGTCGCCGTCGTGGGGGTCACGCGGAGCGAGCAGGTCGGTGAGTGTCTTGTCCAGCTCGGAAACGCGCTCTTCGAGGTCCGGAACCTCGGCGGCGAACGACGAGTCGTCGGCGGCAAGTTCGAGGGCGGCCTCGAGGTCGTCACGTGCCGCAGTCAATTTCGTGTAGGTCGCCATGATCGGCGCGAGCTCGGCGAACCGCTTACCCACCTTACGGGCAGCCGACGGATCGTCGTGCAACGACGGGTCGGACAGCTGCTGCTCCAGACCCGCGTGCTCGGCCAGGATGTCGTCGATGGCCGACGGCTTGGTCTGCCCCGCCATGGGTTCGCTCCGCTCTTGTCGTGAAAGTGCTGTGTTCTGCAGGAATCGGGCTCTCTGCAGGATCCGTTCCTCGGACGGGAACGAAAAAATGCCGACGCCCGGCCTGTACGAGGACAGAACCGGGCGTCGGCATTGCAGCTAGCTGTCGGCCGCAGCCTTCTTCGGGGCGCGCTTGCCGTAGCGAGCCTCGAAGCGCGCGACGCGTCCACCGGTGTCGAGGATCTTCTGCTTGCCCGTGTAGAACGGGTGGCAGTTGGAGCACACCTCGACGTTGACACGGCCGGACTCGGACGTGCTGCGGGTCTCGAACGTGTTACCGCAACCGCAGACGACGGTCGTCACCTGGTAGTTGGGGTGGATTCCTGCCTTCATGGTGTCCCTTTCGTGGTCGCCGGGTCGCCTTCGCCGATCGAAGACGTGAACCGGAACCGGACTGAGCCGTTCGATTGTGCCAAACGTATGGGCCTGGGAAAAATTCCCGGGCCCCCACGTCAGTCTTCCAGTGCTCCCGGTGCGGTCTTCGCGACCTGCATGAGGAACTCGATGTTCGTCTTGGACTTCTTGAGCCGGTCGATCAGCAGATCGATCGCCTGGTGCGAGTCCAGACCCGACAGCACGCGACGCAGCTTGTGCACGACTGCGAACTCGTCGGGGCTCATGAGGAGCTCGTCCTTGCGCGTACCCGACGGATTGACGTCCACCGCGGGGAACACACGACGCTCGGCGATCTTGCGATCGAGCTTGAGCTCAGCGTTGCCGGTGCCCTTGAACTCCTCGAAGATCACCGTGTCACCGGTCGAGCCGGTCTCGACCATCGCGGTCGCGATGATCGTGAGTGACCCACCGTTCTCGATGTTGCGCGCCGCGCCGAGAAAACGCTTCGGCGGGTACAGCGCGGTCGAGTCGACACCACCGGAGAGGATTCGTCCCGATGCGGGTGACGAGTTGTTGTACGCGCGGCCGAGGCGGGTGATCGAGTCGAGCAGGACCACCACGTCGCGTCCCATTTCGACCAGTCGCTTCGCACGCTCGATCGCGAGCTCGGCAACCGAGGTGTGGTCTGACGGCGGCCGGTCGAAGGTCGAGGCGATGACCTCACCCTTCACCGAGCGCTGCATGTCGGTGACCTCTTCTGGACGCTCGTCGACCAGGACCACCATCAGGTAGCACTCGGGGTTGTTGACGGCGATCGCGTTGGCGATGTCCTGCAGCACGGTGGTCTTACCGGCCTTCGGCGGCGACACGATGAGCGCGCGCTGTCCCTTACCGATCGGCATGACCAGGTCGATCACACGCGTGGTGAGGATGTTCTGCTGCGTCTCGAGGCGCAGGCGCTGATTCGGGTACAGCGGGGTGAGCTTGTTGAACTCGGGGCGACGCTTGGATGCGTCGACCTCACCACCATTGACGGTGTCCAGCCGCACCAGAGGGTTGAACTTCTGGCGCTGGTTGGCCTGCTCACCCTCGCGCGGAACACGCACCGCACCGGTGATGGCGTCGCCACGGCGAAGGCCGTTCTTGCGCACCATGTTCATCGACACGTACACGTCGTTCGGGCCGGCGAGGTAGCCGGAGGTCCGCACGAACGCGTAGTTGTCGAGCACGTCGAGGATGCCCGCGACCGGCTGGAGGACGTCGTCTTCCCGAATCTCGGGTTCGCGCGAATCTCCGCCCCCGGATTCTCCGCGGTCGCGTCCACGGCGACGTTCCCGGAAACGACGACCCCGACGACCGCGGCCGCCTTCCTCGTCGTCGTCTCCGCGATTGTCGCGGTTGTCCTGACGCGGGCCCTGGCTACGATCGTCACGGCTACGATCGTCACGGCTACGGTCGCCCTGGTTGCGATCGTCGCGGTTACGGTCACCCTGGTTACGGTCGCCCTGGTTGCGATCGCCCTGGTTACGATCGCCGCGCTGGCGACCGCCTTCGGAATCGGTGCGGTCCTGGGACTTCCCGCGGTCGTTCGACCGATCACGGGACTCGCCACCACGCTCGGCATCGGCGGTGTGCGAGTCGCCGGATGCCTGCGTCTCGCCCTTCTGATTCTGGTCCTGCTGATCCGCACCGCGACGACCGCGACGCTGCCGACCCCGGCGGGGTGCATCGTCGTCCGAGTCGGACGGCTGCGCATCCGCGGCGGGCTTCTCGGCCGCTGCCGACTTCTCGGCGGGGGCAGCCTTCTCTACGGGGGCCACGGCCTGCGCGGATTCGTCCGGGGTTGCCTCGGCACTGCGGGTGCGGCGAGTCCGCGCGGGGCGGCTCGGTGCTTCTTCTGCAGTGTCGGCAGGAGCCTCGGCGGGCTCGGCCTTTGCCTTGGTAGCGGGAGCGCTCTTGGCACCAGCGGGAGCGTTTTGAGCACCAGCGGGAGCGTTTTGAGCACCAGCGGGAGCGTTTTGAGCACCGCTTCCCTGCTTTTCCTTGATCGCAGCGATGAGGTCGCCCTTGCGCATTCCCGACGTGCCCTTGATGCCGAGTTCGGCAGCGAGCGCCCTCAACTCGACGAGCACCATGCCCGCAAGCCCGGTGCCACGACGGGCTCCACGCGAGGACTGTGCAGAATCGTCGGAAGCTGGTGTAGCGATCAGGTCCGTATCTGTCACGGAGATCCTTTCCTTCCCTCGCCCACTCATGCAGAGTCGAGGGTTCGTTCCGCAGATCAGCTTCATCCACTGAGCTGGGATTTGCCGTACGAGTTCACGGAAGTCGAACGGTCGGCACGTCCGCCACCTCACCGATGTCGGTTAGGTGCGGTCTTGTCCCATTCCCCGGATCGGGATCAGGTGAGGATCGACCCAGGATCGGACGCCCCGATGGAGCTGGAGTGAATGTCCTGGAGAACCCGGCGACACGAGCGCACGACGTGCGGACTTCCTCAGGATAGCGGCGTTCTGCACGTAGGGCAAGAATCTGTGTGACGCGAGGTTCGTGTGTGATGCGCCACTCCCCGACCGCACAGGACCGCAGGGCATCGACCGCAACAACGGCCGGCCCGATATTTCGGGCCGGCCGTTGCGGTTGCGATCGTAGGCGTGACGGTCAGTCGACCTGAACCCCGTCGGCGATGGCGAGATCGAGCACGGTGAGATCGTCCGCTTCCGCGGCTGCGCGGAGTTCTGCGGGGATAGGCTCGGTCGCCAAGGCGAGAACCGTAGGACCAGCGCCCGACACGGTGGCAGCGATTCCTGAGCCGCGAAGAATCGCGATCCACTTGGTCGTCAGCGGCAGTGCCGGAGCACGCTGAGCCTGATGGAGCAGGTCCTCGGTTGCCTGCATCAGCAGATCGGGCCGCTCCGTGAGCGCGACGACCGCGAGTGCAGCACGACTGACGTTGAACGCGGCGTCACGATGCGGCACCAGGTCCGGCAACAGCCCACGGGTGTGGGCTGTCGACGACCGGACGGACGGAACGAGCGCAACGGCCCTGATCGACGGGTGCACCCTCAGCGACACCGCCCGGTAAGCGCGACGCTCCGAGTCGACCTCGGCCTCGCTCCACGACACGACAGCACCACCCAGAACGCTGGCAGACGCATTGTCGGGATGCCCCTCGAATTCCGACGCCAGCTGCACAAGCTGCGCGGAGTCGAGTACGCGCTCGGGCGCGATCTTCCGCACCAGACCATTCGCGGCTGCTAGCCCTCCCACTGCCGCGGACGCCGACGAACCCAGGCCCCGAGAATGCGGAATCACATTGCGGCACACGACATCCAGCCCGTCCGCCCACACGCCTGCAGCCTCGAGTCCGCGTTCGACCGCGCGTACCACCAGATGCGACGGACCCCAGGGCACCTCCTGCGCACCCTCCCCTTCGACACGCACATCCAGGCCGGAACCGGTTGTGGTGACGGTGATCTCGTCGTACAACCCGAGCGCAAGTCCGAGCGTGTCGAATCCGGGTCCCAGGTTGGCACTCGAAGCCGGCACCCGGGCTGTCACCGAGACCCCTACGGGCAACGTCTGCGTCATGTCCTGTTTCCCAACGGAGGAAGGCGAGGCGGTCACTAGGCCAACTCGAGCGCCGATGCCACGGCCACGGGATCGACCGGAATGGGTTCGACCACGGGCACGTCACGCAGCGCGGTGTCGGGGTCCTTGAGCCCGTTACCGGTGACGGTGCACACGATCTTCAGGCCCGGCTCGAGCCAGCCTTCCTTGCGTGCCGCGAGCAGACCCGCGATCGACGCCGCCGACGCAGGCTCGACGAAGATCGACTCGGTCTTCGCGAGGAGGCGGTAGGCCTCCAGGATCTCTTCGTCGGTGGCCGCACGGAATGCACCGTTCGACTCCTCCTTGGCCGCAACGGCACCATTCCAGGAAGCCGGTGCGCCGATCCGGATCGCGGTGGCGATCGTCTCGGGATTGTTGACCGGGTGGCCGAGGACGAGTGGGGCAGCGCCGGCCGCCTGAACGCCGAGCATGCGCGGGCGACGGGTGCTCATCCCATCGGAGAAATACTCGGAGTAGCCCTTCCAGTAGGCGGTGATGTTGCCGGCGTTGCCGACGGGCAGTACGTGCACGTCCGGTGCGTCGCCGAGTGCGTCGACGATCTCGAACGCCGCGGTCTTCTGACCTTCGATACGCACAGGGTTGACCGAGTTGACGAGACCGATGGTGTCGAACTCCGAGGTGGTCTTACGGGCAAGCTCGAGGCAGTCGTCGAAGTTGCCTTCGACCTGAACGATCTTCGCGCCGTGCATGACGGCCTGGGCGAGCTTGCCCATGGCGATCTTGCCCTGCGGGACGAGGACGGCGCATCCGATACCGGCCTTCGACGCGTACGCGGCAGCAGAGGCAGAGGTGTTACCCGTGGAGGCGCACAGCACGGCCTGCTTGCCGGACGCGAGCGCCTCGGTGACGGCCATGGTCATCCCGCGGTCCTTGAACGAACCCGTGGGATTGAGTCCTTCGACCTTGATGTGCACTTCACATCCGGTGAGCTCGGAGAGCCGTTCCGCTGGAAGCAGCGGCGTACCACCCTCGCGCAGCGTCACCGTCTTCCAGCCGTCGCCGATCGGGAGACGACCGCGGTACGCCTCGATCAGGCCCGGCCACGGGGTGTGCACGGGGGTGGTGTTCTTGTCGACCGCACTCATTCGGCGGATCCCTCCAGTCTCAGGACGCTGGTGACAGCAGTTACGGATTCGAGATTCTCGAGCGCGGCTACGGTGTCCGCCAGCGCCCGGTCGGTGGCTCGGTGCGTGAGCACCACCAGGCGAGCGCCGTCGCCGGCACCCTCCTGGCGCACGGCGGAGATACTGACGCCCCGCGTCGCGAACTCGGCGGCGACGGCGGAGAGGACGCCGGCCCGGTCGGCGACCTGCAGGTTCACGTAGTACCGGGTGACGATGTCGCTCATCGGGGCGATCTCGAGCTTGGCGTACTTCGATTCGCGCGGACCACGGCCGCCCTGGACGCGGTTGCGCGCCGCCATGACGAGATCACCCATCACGGCGGATGCGGTGGGCGCCCCTCCGGCGCCCTGGCCGTAGAACATGAGCCGACCGGCGGCCTGCGCTTCGACGACGACGGCAT
Organism: Rhodococcus artemisiae; assembly: GCF_036327795.1. Classification (NCBI taxonomy): domain Bacteria; kingdom Bacillati; phylum Actinomycetota; class Actinomycetes; order Mycobacteriales; family Nocardiaceae; genus Rhodococcus; species Rhodococcus artemisiae. The sequence continues at coordinate 35,612 of NZ_JAUTXY010000024.1, read as the reverse complement.
TGAACGCACCGGCGACGGTCGCAAGGGGGTGCTCACGGGGCACGAGGGCCGGATACACGCGCGCCGAGACACGGTCACGGCCGTCGGGACCGGAGATACGTTCGCAGATCGCGAGCAGCTTGATCGTGCAGTTGAGAGCACGGGCAGACGTGAGGTCGGCGGCGGTGATCGAGCTCATGCCCTCGCGGTAGACGTCGGAAGCGGTCACGCGGGTGTGGAACGCGATGGACGCGAGGATCGCTGCCTTCGCCGCCGCATCGAATCCTTCGACGTCGGCGGTCGGATCGGCTTCTGCATAACCGAGACGACCCGCTTCGGCCAGTGTCGTCTCGTAGTCGGCACCGCTCTCGTCCATTGCTGACAGGATGTAGTTCGTCGTGCCGTTGACGATGCCCATCACCCGGTCGACGCGGTCACCTGCGAGCGACTGGGTCAGGGGGCGGATCACCGGGATGGCGCCGGCGACAGCGGCTTCGAAGTACAGGTCGGCGTTGTGAGATTCTGCGGCCTCTGCCAGTTCACCGGTGTAGGCGGCGAGGAGCGCCTTGTTCGCGGTGACAACCGACTTGCCGGCGTCGAGTGCGGCGCGCACCAGCGTGCGAGGCAGTTCGATACCCCCGATGAGTTCGACGACGAGGTCGACGTCGTCGCGGCGGACGAGCGCTTCCGCGTCGGTCGTCAAGAGTTCCGCGGGAATCCCACGATCCGACGAGGCGTCGCGCACCGCGACGCCCCTCAGTTCGAGAGGCGCACCGATGCGTTCCTGCAGATCGAGTGCGTCTTCCCGGATGATGTTGACGACCTCGGCACCCACGGTGCCGTGGCCGAGAACCGCGACACCGAGCGGTCGCTGCCCGGATGCACCTTCCACCGTTGTGCTGGTCACTCCGTAACCTCCAAGCTCAGCAGATCTTCGATCGTTTCCCTGCGCAGCAGGACGCGCGACACGCCGTCCTTGACCGCCACCACAGCGGGACGGGTCAGCATGTTGTACCTGCTGGACATCGAGTAGCAGTATGCACCGGTCGCCGCGACAGCCAGCAAATCTCCTGCGCCGATGTCGGCGGGCATCCAGGCGTCGCGAATGATGATGTCACCGCTCTCGCAGTGCTTGCCGACCACCCGTGCAACGACGGGTTCGGCCTCGCTCACCCGCGACACGAGGCGCGATTCGTACTCCGCCTGGTACAGCGAGGTACGGATGTTGTCGCTCATCCCGCCGTCGACGCTGATGTAGCGACGGCTCTGGCCGGCACCGACGGTCACGTCCTTGATGGTGCCCACCTCGTAGAGGGTGACGGTGCCCGGGCCCGCGATGGCGCGTCCGGGTTCGACCGCGAGGGTAGGTGTGGGCAGTCCGACCAGAGCCGATTCGGTGCGCACGATGTCGTTGAGCTTTGCCGCGAGATCGGTGACCGGCGGGGGGTCGTCGCTCGGCACGTACGAGATGCCGAGGCCGCCCCCGAGGTCGACGATGTGCAGCTGCGAGGTCTTGTCGACCCCGAATTCGGCGACGATGTCGCGCAACAGCCCTATCACGCGGTGGGCAGCGAGTTCGAAGCCGTCGACATCGAAGATCTGCGACCCGATGTGGCTGTGCAGCCCGACCAGGCGGAGGTTGTCGGCCGCGAACACTCGGCGCACCGCGTCCATCGCGTGGCCGCCGGCCAGCGAGAGACCGAACTTCTGATCCTCGTGCGCGGTGGAGATGAACTCGTGAGTATGTGCTTCGACACCGACGGTGACGCGGATGAGCACGTCCTGAACAGCGTCCAGCTCACCGGCGACGGCGTCGAGGCGGTCGATCTCGGCGAGCGAATCCAGCACGATGTGCCCGACGCCGACCTCGACGGCGGTCCGCAGTTCGGCCACGGACTTGTTGTTGCCGTGCAGCGCGATCTTCTGTGCCGGGAAGCCGGCGCGCAGCGCCACGGCGAGTTCGCCCCCGGATGCGACGTCGAGGCACAGTCCTTCCTGGTGCACCCACCGGGCGATCTCGGTGCACAGGAATGCCTTGGACGCGTAGTGGACCCGCGCTTCGGGGCCGAAGGCCTCGGCGATCTCGCGGCACCGCGATCGGAAATCGTCCTCGTCGACGACGAACAGCGGTGTGCCGTAGGTATCGGCGAGTTCGGTGACAGAGACACCGGCGATGCGGGTGACGCCGTCGTCGCCGCGGCTGGTGTTGCGTGGCCACACGTGTCGGTGGAGCTCGTTCAGTTCTGCCGAGTTCTCGGGTCGTTGCGGCAGGCCGGGTGCGTGCGGGATCTCGGCGTGACGCGGCCCCGCGGGATGCGCGTTCACATCCGCTCCGGTGCGCTGACGCCGAGGAGGCCGAGTCCGTTGGCGAGAACCTGACGTGCGGCGGCGCACAGGGCAAGACGCGCAGTGTGCAGGTCGCCGGGCTCTTCGTCGCCCAGCGGCAGGATGCGGCACGCGTCGTAGAACCGGTGATAGGTGCCGGCGAGTTCTTCGAGGTAGCGCGCCACCCGGTGTGGCTCGCGCAGCTCCGCGGCCTTCGCGACGACCCGCGGGTGTTCGCCGATGGTACGGATCAGGTCGCCTTCACGATCGTGGGTGAGCAGCGCGAGGTCGGCGCCCTCCCCGCTGAGGCCGAGGTCGGCGGCGTTCCGCGCGATCGACGACAGCCGCGCATGCGCGTACTGCACGTAGTAGACGGGGTTCTCGCTCGAGGCGGAAGCCCACAGTGCGAGATCGATGTCGATGCTCTGGTCCACGGACGAACGCACGAGCGAGTAGCGGGCTGCGTCGACGCCGATGGCCTCGACGAGATCGTCGAGCGTGATGACCGTGCCGGCGCGCTTGCTCATCTTCACGGCCTGACCGTCGCGCACGAGATTGACCATCTGACCGATCATGACCTCGACGGTGTCGGGATCGTCACCGAAGGCCGCGGCTGCGGCCTTCAGCCGTGCGATGTAGCCGTGGTGGTCGGCACCGAGCATGTAGATGCACAGGTCGAAGCCGCGTGAGCGCTTGTTCTGGAAGTAGGCGATGTCGCCGGCGATGTAGGCGGCGTTGCCGTCCGACTTGATGACGACGCGATCCTTGTCGTCGCCGTAGTCGGTGCTCTTGAGCCACCACGCACCGTCTTCGAAGTACAGATTGCCGGAGGTCTTGAGCGTCTCGACCGACTTTTCGACGGCGCCGGACTCGAACAGCGAGTTCTCGTGGAAATACACGTCGAAGTCGACGCCGAACTCGTGCAGAGTGCGTTTGATGTGCTCGAACATCAGCTCCACGCCGATCGACCGGAACGCTTCGTTCCGCTCGTCCTCCGGCAGGTCGAGTGCGTCGGGGCGCTGATCCTGGACCGATTTCGCGATGTCGACGATGTACGCGCCGGCGTAGCCGTCCTCGGGGGCGGGCTGTCCGAGCGCGGAGGCGATGAGCGACCGGGTGAAGCGATCGATCTGGGCGCCGTGATCGTTGAAGTAGTACTCGCGGGTGACCTCCCCGCCCTGAGCGGTGAGGATGCGGCCGAGCGCATCGCCGACCGCCGCCCACCGGGTGCCACCGAGGTGAATGGGGCCGGTCGGGTTCGCGGAGACGAATTCGAGGTTGATCTTCCTGCCCGCGAGCGTGTCGGCGTTGCCGTAGGCGTCGCGTTCGTCGAGCACCTTGGCGACGATAGCGCCCTGGGCGTCGGCGGCGAGCCTGATGTTGAGGAAACCGGGGCCGGCGACGTCGGCAGAGTCGATGCCCTCGGCGGCGGTGAGCGCTTCGGCGAGCCAGGTCGCGAGATCGCGAGGATTCACCCCGACCTTCTTGGCAACCTGCATCGCGACATTGGTTGCGTAGTCGCCGTGCTCGGGGTTGCGGGGTCGCTCGACGGTGAGGGTTGCGGGCAGTACAGACACGTCGAGGTCACGGTCGGCGAGCACCCTCGCAGCGGTTCCGTGGAGCAATTCGGCAAGATCGGCAGGAGTCACAGGTGTTCATCCTATTGGCTGGGGGGTGAAGGCGCGGACGCTCCCCCGCCCCCGGCGCCCGTAGAGTTGACGATGTGTGCGTACCCGATGGTGCGCACGTTCGCCTGTCCACCCGTAGAAAGAGCACCCAGCGATGCCCAGCGGTCCGAGCAACGGCAGTTCCGGCAAGAAGAACACCGGCGCCAAATCGTCGAAGGCCATCCAGGCCGCCAAGAAGAACAGCGGCGGGGCCAAGGGCCTCCCGAAGCAGCGTCAGATTCCGTGGGTGACGATCGGTGGCATCATCGTCGTCGTCGCGCTGGTCGCGGTGATCGCGGTCAGCATCATTCCGCGGTACCAGAACCAGCAGGAACTGTCGGCGTGGGCACCGACGGAAGAGAATCAGGATCCGTCGACCGCTATCGACGGAGTCGTGACGATCGAGTATCCGGCGGGCCAGCACGTCGCCCCGACACAGCGGGTCGCCTACGACCAGAGTCCGCCTTTCGGCGGGCCGCACGACGCGATCTGGGCCACGTGCACAGGAACCGTGTACGACCAGGCCGTGCGGACCGAGAACATGGTCCATTCACTCGAGCACGGCGCAGTCTGGATCGCGTACAACCCCGATCTGCTCGACGACGCAGCGATCGAGACGCTCGAGGCGAAGGTCGACGGACGCACCTACATGTCGATGTCTCCGTACCCCGGGCTCGATGCGCCGATCTCGTTGCAGTCGTGGGGCCATCAGCTCAAGGTCGACAGCGCCGATGACGAGCGCATCGACCACTTCATCGAAGCATTGCGCCTGAACCGGTACACCTACCCCGAGGTCGGTGCCAGCTGCTCGACGCTGCCGGCGTCGTTCGATCCTGCGAATCCGCCTCCGTTCGATGCGTCCGCACCGGGCCCCGACGCAGTGCCGATGGACGGCGGCACCGTCGATGGCACCGAGCAGGTTCCCGCCGACATGCAGGTCCCGGCCGGGAGCTGACGATGAGCGCCTCGGACGATCTGTCGCGTGACTCGGCCGATCACACACCCGGCATCGGACACCGCAGGACGGTCCTGGTGCTGGCCGCCGTCATCGCCCTCGCAGTCGGCTTCCTGCTCGGATTTCTGGCACGGATCCCCCTCGAGGGCTCGAGGCCGGCGGATCCGACGGCGGGTTCCGTCGATGTCGGGTTCTGCCAGGACATGACGGTGCATCACAACCAGGCGATCGAGATGTCGGCGATCGCGGTGACGAGCTCGCAGGACCAGTACGTGCGCAACCTCGCCTACGACATTCTCACGACCCAGCAGAATCAGGTCGGGCAGATGGAGGGCTGGCTCACGATGTGGGGGCAGCCTCCGCTGCCGTCGGGCCCGTACATGGAGTGGATGAGCGGCGACAGTGGTCATTCGCACGGGGGGACATCCGACGACCACGGCCACGGATCCGACGGGATGGCGGGTGCCGACGGAATGGCCACGATGCCGGGGATGGCGTCCTCCGAGGATCTCGCGAACCTCCGTGCCGCAACCGGTGTCGAGCAGGATGTGTTGTTCCTGCAGCTGATGCTGCGCCACCACGAGGGTGGGCTGCCGATGATGGAATACGGCGCCCAGTACGCGAGCGAATCGGTCGTGCGGGGTCTTGCCCAGAAGATGGTCGACACACAGACCAGCGAGTCGCAACTGATGACGTCGATGCTCGCCGAGCGCGGCGCCGAGCCGCTTCCGATGAACTGATCGAGATCCGAAGTACCCGATCCAGGCCTGTAAACCGGCTCTGACCAGCCGATGTGGCGTAGCGGCGACAATGCGCTAGGCTGACTCCCGCACCGCTGGTCACCCGGCGGGCCCGGATTGCCCTCGTAGCTCAGGGGATAGAGCGCTTGCCTCCGGAGCAAGAAGTCGCAGGTTCGAATCCTGCCGAGGGCACCATTTCACCCCCGCTTCGTTCATGAAGCGGGGGTGAATTGCGTTGCGGTAGGTCTTCAGATGCGCACGAATCGAGCCGGGCGACTCCCGGGCACCAGCCGGGCACGTCCGCGCTCGATGAGATGACGCAGATGCGCGGATCCCTCCGACATCGCCATCTGCTTACCGCGCGCCGGCGTCTCGTCCCACGGCCGGTACCACTTCATGCGGGACGTCGCCTCCCACAGCGTGAGCCCTTCGTCGCCGAGTGAGTTGTACAGGTCGTCGAGTCGCTCTTCGTGGTGTCGGATGAGCGCTGCTGTCCTGCCTGCGAGGTCGTCGATGGGTTGCCGGTGTGCGGGAAGAGTGCGTCTGGCGGGGAGCTTCCCGACCGCGTCGAGTGAGGCGAGGAACTCGCCGAGCGCATCGCGTTCGGCGACGGGGAAATCGAATTCACCGACGTGCGGCGTGGTCTTGGCCAGCACATGGTCGCCGCTGAACAGGATCTCGTGTTCCTCGATGTAGAAACACGCGTGGCCGGGGGTGTGGCCCGGGGTGAACACGGTGCGGAGCGTGCGTCCCGTGAGCGGGACGACCTCGCCGTCGGTGAGTTTCCGATCGGGCGCGGCCTCCGGTTTGCCTTCGCCTTTCCCTGAGTCGGCGAGGTACTCCTCGATCTGTTCGGGCGGAGCCCCGGCGATACGCCACTGCTCGACGGCGCGGTCGGTCCAGTCCAGGTCGGACATCATGTGGCCGAGTTGCTCGAAGTCGGATTCGTGCATGCCCACCCAGCATCCGGAGGCTTCCCGGAGTCGGGCGGTCAGGCCGACATGGTCGGGATGGAAGTGGGTGACGACGACGCCTTCGACGTCGGTCACCGCCAGCCCTGCGGTCGCGAGGCCCCGCTGCAGTGCCTTCCAGGACGTGTCGTTGTTCCAGCCGGCGTCGATCAGGACCACGCCGCGCGGGGATTCCACCGCGTAGACCTGAGTGTCGCCGACCGGGAGGTCCGCGACGGGAACGGAGATCGCGTGAATTCCATCGCCGATATCGAGTGAAGCTGTCATGGCACCGCCTGATTCTGATCTGTATTGCCTTGCTCACTATTCGTCTCGTTCGAAACTAGCTCAAAGGTTCAACTGATTGGCGGATTGGGCTCGATGATCGCGACGATCGAGCGGATGTCACCTGCCGGAATATCGAAGTGTTCTGTAACCGACACGGTGGTCACCTCATTCGGACCGGACGTGATGTCCAGCAGGAACCGCGCGACGACGTCGTGGTGCCACTCGCGGAACGTCAGGTCCCGTATGCGACGAATCGCCCGGTACTCCGCACCGTTCTCGAGGCGGTCGCGGATCTCGATGCCGCTGTTGCCGGTGCGCTGACCGTTCTCGACCCGCCACGCATCCTCTGCGAGCCGCACGTGTGACGCATCGTGGCTGATCAGCGAGTGAATGTAGGAGCGCGCCATCGCCACCCGCGCGCTGTCGGTGGGGGTATCGGCGTGTTCGGATACGGCCGCCATGAGCGTCGGCGCCCAGTCCGGACGGCAGATCACAAGATCCGGCAGGTACGGATGGGGTCGGTTGTATTCGAGTGGACTGCCGTCGATCCGCGCGCAGAACATCCCCGCTGCCTGCGCGACCGCGACGGGTGCGGCCGAATCCCATTCCCACTGGCCCCCGGCATGCACGTACGCGTCGGCCTCGCCGCGCACCACGGCCATCGCCTTCGCCCCTGCGGAACCCATCGGCACGAGATCGGCGCCGACAGCGCGCGCGACGGCGCGGATGAACGCGGGCGGCCTGCTACCGCTGACCACGATGCTGGGCCGTAACCGGCCGAGGGGTTCGTGTACAGCCGCGGCGATGTGATCCCTCGTCGAATACACGGCGCCGAGTGCGGGCTGGGCGACGGCGCCGTCGGTGAGACCTCGTCCGGCCTGCCACAAGGCGACGTGGACCGCCCAATCGACGTGGCCGGGCCAGCCGTATTCCTTCGAGCCGTCGAGGGGGTCGATGATCCACACCCGCTCGGCGTGGACACGACCCGGATCATCGGCGGCTTCTTCCGACAGCACCGCGTCGCCGGGTCGTTCGGCGGCGAGTCGCCCGAGGATGAACGCATTCGCCGCGTGGTCTCCGCGGCGACCGAGGTCGCGCCCGTACAGTTCGTCCTGCTCGGTCGCGCGGATGGTGAGCAACAGCTCTCCTGCGCCGGCGGCGATCTCGGTGGCCAGGGCTGCGTCGTCGGTCATGCACTCAACAAAACCACGGTTCCGGCTCCGCGACACTCCCGCGACCGAGCGACGCCGGGACGATCGACCGTTGACCATTGACTAGAACACGTTCTATTGTCGGCTTCGGAAGATGCCCCACCCCAGCAGTACACATTCGGACGTTCAGGAGAACCGTGTGCTCACCGATCCACTGACAGCGGCCATCGCCGAAGCCGAGAAGCTCGTGGCCACAGCACCGCACATCCGCACCGAACAGGACTTGGCCGAAGGGTACGAGTACCTCGCCGGAGGAATCTCCGCGTGCGTACACGCTGCGTTCGTGCACAGCAGCACCCACCCGACGTTCATCACGGGCACCGGCCCCTACGCGAAGATGGGTCTCGACAATCCCGACACTCTGTACTGGGGCGCCGCAGTGCGAGACCACGCCGAGTACCTCGTCACCGGCCGTCGCGGCACCACCTGCGACCTGAGCTTCCAGGTGATGGCAGGCAACTACACCGACGCGAACGTGCCGGGCAATGTGACCGCGTTCGACGATCGCGCGCTCACCATCGCCGACGACGGCACCTTCGAGGTCCGGTTCGGACCCGGCCCCGCGGATCCCGCCCGCAACTACGTCCACCTCTCCCCCGGTTCGTCGCAGCTCGTTGTCCGCGAGGTCTACAGCGATTGGACCCAGCGCCGCGGGTCGCTCCGCATCGACCGGCTCGACACACTGGGCACACCCGCGCCCGCGCCCACCCGCGACGACGTCACACGACGATACGAGCGCGCAGCCCGAGCTCTGGTATCGCGCGTGAAGACGTGGCTGCAGTTCCCGCAGTGGTTCTACCTGGATCTGCCGGTCAACACCCTCACCGAACCGCGTCGCACTCCCGGCGGGCTCGATACCCAGTATTCGTCGGTCGGTCGTTTCGAGCTCTCCGACGACGAGGCGATGGTGATCACGCTGCCCGCATCGGACGCCCCCTACCTGGGATTTCAGCTCGGCAGCCTCTGGTATGTCTCCCTCGATTACACCGGACATCAGACCTCGCTCAACAACTCCCAGGCGCAGGTCGATCCCGATGGGAACGTACGGATCGTCGTCTCGAACCGTAACCCGGGGGTGACCAACTGGGTCGAGACCGTCGATCACGACCGCGGCATCCTGCAGTTCCGCTGGCAGCGCCTCGACCGTCACCCCGAACCCGGGGAGGGACCGCTCGCCGAGGTCGTCGCGTTCGACAGCATCCCCGAACTCCTGCCGTTCCACGAGTCGAACCGCATCACGCCGGACGACTGGGCGTTGCGCATCGCCGCACGTCAGAGCGGTGTGGCGGATCGGATGCTCGCGTGAGCGCCGCAGCAGGTCTCCTGCGCGATCGGGTTGTCGTCATCTCGGGTGTCGGCCCCGGCCTCGGCCGCACCCTCGCGGTGCGGTGCGCCGAGCACGGCGCCGACGTCGTTCTGGCCGCCCGCACCCGGGAGCGGCTCGAACAGGTCGCGACCGAGGTCACCGCACTCGGACGTCGCGCGGTCGCCGTCCCCACCGACATCACGGACGACGACTCGGCCGCTCACCTCGCCGAGGTCGCCGTACGCGAGTTCGGGCGGATCGACACCCTGGTGAACAACGCGTTCTCGATCCCCGCCATGAAACCGTTGGCGCGCACCGATTTTCAACACATTCGCGACAGCATCGAACTCACCGTGCTCGGTGCACTGCGACTGACCCGGTTGTTCACCGACCCACTAGGTGCATCGAAAGGCTCTGTGGTCAACATCAATTCGATGGTGTTGCGGCATTCTCAGGAGCGATACGGCAGTTACAAACTGGCAAAATCCGCGCTGCTCGCAGCATCACAATCACTCGCGACAGAACTCGGCCCGCACGGGATCCGCGTCAATTCCGTAGCTCCCGGATATATCTGGGGTCCGATCCTGCGCGGCTATTTCGAGCATCAGGCCGAGAAGTACGGCATGACGGTCGACCAGATCTACGAGCACACCGCGGCAGCGAGCGATCTGAAGCGACTGCCCACCTCCGAGGACATCGCCGACGCGGCGATCTTCCTGGCCTCACCGATGGCGTCGGCGATCACCGGTCAGTGTCTGGATGTCAACTGCGGCGAATACCACCACTGACGGGGACTGATAATGACCGAACGCACCACGATCGGCACCGCCGAATCGCTGCACGAGTCCGCAAGGCGCCTGACGGGCCTGACCGATTTCGGGACCGACAACTACAGCGAGGCGCTCGGCGTCCTACTCGACTCGTACGAGCGCGACGAGAAACACACCCCACTCGGCAGCAAGATGTCGCGGGTGTTCCTGCGCGGAGCACTCGTCGCGCGGCTGTTGTCCGAGGCAGCGTGGGCTCAGCACCCCGCGCACGCAGACGTCGAGATCACGCGACCGATCTTCGTCACCGGCCTGCCTCGCACCGGCACCACGGCGCTGCATCGCCTCCTCACCGCCGACCCTGCCCACCAGGGTCTCGAGATGTGGCTGACCGAGATGCCGCAACCGCGCCCGCCCCGCGAGGCCTGGGGCGACAATCCGGTGTTCGCCGGGATCGAGTCGACGTTCTCCCAGCATCACGTCGAGCACCCGGAGTTCATGGGGGTGCACTACATGTCGGCCGCGGAGGTCGAGGAATGCTGGCAACTGCTGCGCCAGTCGTTCCGGTCGATCTCGTACGAATGCCTCGCTCATCTGCCCACCTACTCGCAGTGGCTCGCCCGTCAGGATTGGACCGAGGCGTATGCGCGTCATCGACGCAATCTCCAGCTGATCGGCCTACCCGACACCGGCAAGCGATGGGTGCTGAAGAACCCGAGCCACCTCTTCGCCCTCGACGAACTGCTCACGGTCTACCCGGATGCCCTCGTCGTGGTCACCCACCGCGACCCGCGCACTGTCATCCCGTCGGTCTGCAGCCTTGCCGCCCAGGCGACCGAGGGGTGGTCGGAGACGTTCGTCGGCGACACCATCGGCCGTAGCCAGCTCGATCTGTGGTCACGGGGATACGCAACATTCACCGAGGCCCGGTCGCGACACGACCGCGCACAGTTCGTCGACGTCGACTACCGGGACTTCGTCGCCGATCCGCTGGAGACGATCGGGAGCATCTACGACCGGCTCGGCACCGACCTCAGCCTCGATGCGGAGCGTGCGATGACGGCGATGCACGCCGAGAGCCGCAGCGGAGCACGCAAGCCCGCACACCGGTACACCCTCGAGGAATTCGGGTTGTGCGCCGAGGACGTCGACGAACATTTCCCCGACTACGCATACCGCTGAATGCGCCACCCGGCGATGGCCGGGTCGTTCCCGGCGTGACGCGTGGTGAGGATGTCGAGCAAGGGAAACAGGGCCGCCGCGATCCGGTCCCCCGTCTCGACGAACTTGCGCTCCGACAGCCCGACCGGGTCGGGGATCCCCGGAATTCCCTCGGCATCGCTGGTGGAGCGATAGGCGTCGAGCCTCGCGACGGTGTCGGCTCCGGTCACGGCGGCGATCCGGTGCGCCTCGGTGAGGGTGAACGACTTCATCGATGCTCCCGCGGCCAGTGCACTGACCCGGTCGCGCAGGTCCTCGGTCATGGTGAGGACGAGAGCTGCCCTTGCGATCATGTCCGTATCGACGCGGCGTGCTCGCCGTTCGGTCACGTCGCCGCCCAGCCCCTCGATCACCGCGGCGGCACGTGGTTCGATCGGGAACCCGACAAGTGCTCGAGTCCCGGCGCTCTCAGCGGTGAGTCCTCTGATCTGTCGTTCGGCGGCGTATGCGAGCGTGAGCCGCTCGGCGATCACCGAGCGGCACACGTTCCCACTACAGACGAACAAGATGTGCACCCGCGCACTCTAACGCCGACACTATGCGTGCCTGACGTGCGTAGATGTTCGCCACCGCGGGTGAAGCCGCCGTTCACCGAGACGACACCTGCACTTCACCGAGCACAGATTCAGGGCAGGCCGACGGGTGCCGGAGTGGATCCCCGCCACTCTCGAACGAGACGGGGGCGGTGCAGCCGACCGACACTTCGGTTAGCCTGACCTTCTCGCGGAGACTCCGCGGTTCAGGAGGTGTTGTGCACGTGTCGATTCGAAGAAGGATCATCCCGCTGTGCGCCGCGGTGTTGACAGCGTTCGCACTCACGGCGTGCGGACAGGATTCAGGGGCGGACACGGGGACGGACACGACGGAGCAGAGTTCCGCGGAGGAGACCCGCGCCGTCGCAACCCCCATGGGAGAGGTGACGATTCCGGCCGACCCGCAACGCGTCGTCGTCTTGAACTACGCGCTGGCCGGCTACCTCTACCACCTCGATGTTCCCATCGTCGGCGTCACACCCGAGGACGCGGATGTGGCGGGAACCTTCTCCGAGTTCTGGGCGGACGATGCAGACGCTGCCGGAACCGAATTCCTTCCGTGGTCCGTGGACGGCTTCGATATCGAGGCCATCGCAGCGATGGACCCCGATCTCATCATCGCGGGCGGCGTCGGGTTCCCGTACCTGCAGGCATCAGAGGCCTACGACAACCTCACGACGGTTGCCCCGACGGTACTGGTGGACCGGCAGTTCCAGACCTGGCAGGAACAGTTCGGGTTCCTCGCGAACGACGTGTTCGACCAGTCCGAGGTACTCACGCAGCTGACGCAGGAGTACGAGGACCGCAGGGCCGAGGTCATCGAGTCGATCACCCCACCGCCCAACCCCGTCTCGTATGTCACGATCACGGCGGACGGCACTCCGTATGTCCTGATCGAGGACATGGGCCTGCCCGCCGATCTCGTCGACTTCGGGTTCGAGCCGGCCCCCGTGTTCGCGGACAGCGGCGCCGAGCCCTACACAGAAGGCGGCGACATGTTCGAGGTTTCCCTCGAGACCATCGGCCAGGTCGTGACCACCCCGACAGTGTTCGTCACCGGGTTCAACGGCCCCGGCCCGTCCGTCGAGGAACTGAGGGAGAACCCCATCTACGCCGCCCTTCCCGCGTTCGCAGCCGGACACGCCTACGACATGCCGTACTGGGCGATTCGCGCAGACTACGACGAAGCAATGGCATTCCTCGACCACCTCGAGGAGCAGTTCGCCTGACGTGTCTGTCGCCGTGGGATGATCGGGGCATGCCCGCACCACTTCCGCTCGACCCCATCGCCGAAGCCCACCGTCAGTGGACTCTCCACGGCTGGGGCGAGGTCGCGGACGGTATGGCCGCCGTGACCTCGGTGATGCGGGCCCAGCAGATCATGATCGCCCGCGTCGAAGAAGTCCTCAAGCCGTTCGGACTGACCTTCGCCCGCTATGAACTGCTGACGTTGTTGCACTTCACGAAGTCGGGTGCTCTCCCGATGGCCAAGGCCAGCGCTCGTCTGCAGGTGCACCCGACCAGTGTCACCAACGCCGTCGACCGGCTCGAGACCGCCGGTCTCGTCCGGCGTACCCCGCACCCGAGCGACCGCCGCGCTACATTGATCGAATTGACAGACGCGGGGCGCGCACTCGCCATCGAAGCGACCGAGAAGCTCAATACCGAGGTGTTCGCGCGCCCGGGTATCCCGGATGCAGACCTCGACGAACTGCTCCGGGTTCTGTCCGTGATGCGCCACGACGCAGGTGATTTCGACACAGGTGGCACGCCGACGAAGTGGTGAACGAGCAGTGAGGGCCGCCCCGGTCGGGGCGGCCCTCACTCGTCTCTACCGAACTCGCTCGATCAAGCGTTCTTGAACTCCGGTGCACGCTTCTCGATGAACGCGGCCATGCCTTCCTTCTGGTCGGCGGTCGCGAACGTCGAATGGAACACGCGTCGTTCGAATTTCACACCCTCGGCGAGCGTGGTCTCGAACGCGCGGTTCACCGCTTCCTTCGCCATGATCGCGACGGGCAACGACATCGAGGCGATGGTCGTCGCCGTCTCGAGCGCGGCGTCGAACAGCTCGGCCACCGGCACGATCCGCGACACGAGCCCGGCGCGTTCGGCTTCCTCTGCGTCCATGTTGCGACCGGTGAGAACCATCTCCATCGCCTTGGCCTTGCCCACGGCGCGGGTCAGTCGCTGCGAGCCACCGATACCCGGGATGACGCCGAGCTTGATCTCGGGCTGCCCGAACTTCGCGGTGTCGGAGGCGATGATGAAGTCGCACAGCATCGCGAGCTCGCAGCCGCCACCGAGCGCATAGCCGGAGACCGCGGCGACGATCGGGGTGCGTGCCGCCGAGAGGCGGTCCCACTCGGAGAAGAAGTCCTCCCCGTAGACCTCGCTGAACGTCTTGGGCGCCATCTCCTTGATGTCGGCGCCGGCGGCGAAGGCCTTTTCGGAACCGGTGAGCAGGATCGCTCCGATCTCGGCGTCGGTATCGAGTTCCTCGACTGCCGCAACGACCTCGTGCATCAACTGGCTGTTGAGGGCATTGAGCGCCTTGGGCCGGTTGAGCGTGATGATTCCGACTCGGCCCTTACGGTCGACCAGGATGGTCTCGAACTCGCTCACTTGCTGTCCTCTTCTGTCGAACGGGTACGGATGTCGTTGATGATCGCAGAGAAGTCGAGGCCGCCACCGCCGCCCTCGTTGAACCGGTGGTAGAGCTCCGCCGCGCGCAGACCGAGTTCGGCATCGACACCGTTGGTGCGGACCGCGTTCGAGGCCAGGCCGAGGTCCTTGTCCATGAGCGCCACCGCGAACCCTGGTTGGTAGTCGTGGTTCGCCGGAGTCGTCGGCACCGGCCCCGGGACGGGACAGTTGCTCGTGAGTGCCCAGCACTGTCCTGACGCGTTGGAGGCGACGTCGAACAAGGCTTGGTTGTCGAGGCCGAGCTTCTCGCCGAGCACGAACGCCTCACTGATCGCGATCATCGACACACCGAGGATCATGTTGTTGCAGATCTTCGCGGCCTGGCCGTTGCCCGACCCGCCGCAGTGCACGACCTTGCGTCCCATGACCTCGAGCAACGGCTGCGCCGACCCGAAATCATCCTCGGATCCGCCGACCATGAACGCGAGGGTGCCCGCGGTCGCCCCGGCGACACCGCCGGACACCGGTGCATCGATGGCCCGGTGCCCCGCTGCCTGCGCGCGGGATGCGGCCTCACGAGCGTCGGCGACGTCGATGGTGGAGCTGTCGACGAACAGGGCGTCGGCCTTCGCGGTGGGCAGGATCTCGTCGTAGAGGTCCAGCACGAGCCTGCCGTTGGGCAGCATGGTGACGACGACGTCCGCGCTGCCCACGGCCTCGACCGCCGACGCGACCACGGTGACGCCGTCCTTGGTGGCCTGTTCCGCAGCGGCGGGAACCGGGTCGAACCCGGTCACGGCGTAGCCGGCCTTCACCAGGTTCGCGGCCATCGGGCCGCCCATGTGCCCGAGGCCGAGGAAGGCAACGCTGGGTAGGGTGCTCATCTATCGGTCTCCTTCGGGGGCGGCGAGCCCGAGTTCGAGATCGCCGAGCGGCTGGAAGTACGCGTCGACGTCCGCATCGGTGACGTCGGCGAGGGTCGCCGGGGACCACGCGGGGTTGCGGTCCTTGTCGACCACCTGCGCGCGAATTCCTTCGACGAGATCGTGGGTCTTCAACGACGCGAGCGACACCCGGTACTCCTCGTTGAGGACCTCTTCGAGGGTGCCGAGCTGCCGGGCGTGCCGCAACGACCGCAGGGTCGCCTCGAGCGCGACCGGAGACTTGCCGAGGATCGTCTCGGCCGTGGCCTGAGCTTCGGGAACGTCACTGGCACGGAGCTGTTCGACGATCGCGCGGACGCTGTCGGCGGAGTAGGCCGCGTCGATCCAGCTCTGCTGCGCGAGCACGTCCGATTCCGGTGCGGGCTGCGAGTATTCGGCCAGAGCCTCGTCGACCGAACCGGATTCGAGTGCGGTGACGAACTTGTCGAGTGCCTCGGACGGGACGAAGTGGTCGGCGAAGCCGAGTGCGATCGCGTCGCCGGCCTTCAGTCGCCCGGTAGTCAGGGCGATGTGGGTGCCGAGCTCACCCGGGGCCCGCGAGAGAAGGTAGGTTCCGCCGACGTCGGGAATGAACCCGATTCCGACCTCGGGCATTGCCAGAGAGGAACGTTCGGTGACGATCCGCACGTTGCCGTGCGCCGAGATCCCGATGCCGCCGCCCATCACGATGCCGTCCATGATCGCGACGTACGGCTTCGGGTAGCGGCCGATCGCGGCGTTGAGGATGTACTCGTCGCGCCAGAAGTCCTGTGTGCCGGTACCGCCGTCCTTCGCATCGTGGTAGATCGCAACGATGTCGCCGCCGGCGCACAGGCCACGTTCGCCCGCACCGGCGACCACGACGGCACGGATCGTGTCGTCGGTGGACCACTCGAGCAGCGCCTCGGCCATCGCCTGAACCATGGTGTGGTTGAGTGCGTTGATCGCCTTGGGCCGGTTCAGAGTGATCCGGCCGAGCCCGTTC
Source organism: Rhodococcus artemisiae (assembly GCF_036327795.1). NCBI lineage: Bacteria > Bacillati > Actinomycetota > Actinomycetes > Mycobacteriales > Nocardiaceae > Rhodococcus > Rhodococcus artemisiae. Next base: position 19,116 of record NZ_JAUTXY010000024.1, on the reverse strand, counting down.
TTCGCTTCGATGAGGATTTCGGGTTCGTTCCCCGTCATGCCGCTCCTGTCTGGGCCGCCGCCACCACGCTGCGCGCGATGACCAGCCGCATGATTTCGTTGGTTCCTTCCAGGATCTGGTGAACGCGCAGATCTCGCACGATCTTCTCGATCCCGTACTCGGCAAGGTAACCGTAACCGCCGTGCAGCTGCAGTGCCTCGTTCGCCGCGGCGAACCCTGCGTCGGTCGCGAACCGTTTCGCCATCGCGCACAGTTCCACGACATCGGCGGCCTCCGTGTCGAGCGCATCAGCGGCCCGCCACAGCAGGGTGCGTGCCGCTTCCAGTTCGGTGCGCATGTCGGCGAGCCGGAACTGCAGCGCCTGCGCATCGAGCAGCCGCTCGCCGAACGCCTTGCGCTCGGCGAGGTACCCGACTGTGCGGTCGAGGGCGGTCTGGCCACCGCCGACGGAGCACGCGGCGATGTTCAAGCGTCCGCCGTTGAGTCCGTGCATCGCGATCCGGAAGCCGCCGCCTTCGTCGCCGAGGAGGTTCTCCGCGGGGACGCGGGCGTCTTCGAAGATCACCTGACGGGTGGGCTGCGCGTTCCAGCCCATCTTCTTCTCGTTGGCGCCGAACGACAGACCGGGTGTGTCCTTCGGGATGACGAACGCGGAGATTCCGCGTGCGCCGGTGTCGCCGGTGCGGGCCATCACCACGTACACGTCGGAGGTGCCCGCGCCCGAGATGAACTGCTTGACGCCGTTGAGCACGTATTCGTCGCCGTCACGAACGGCCTTGGTGCTCAAGGCGGCAGCATCCGAACCGGCACCCGGCTCGGTGAGGCAGTAGCTGCCGAGGTGTTCCATCGAGCACAGCCTCGGCAGCCAGCGGCGACGCTGTTCGTCGTTGCCGTACTTGTCGATCATCCACGCCACCATGTTGTGAATGGAGATGTAGGCGGCGATCGACGGGCAGCCCTTGGCGAGTTCCTCGAAGATCCGGACGGAGTCGAGGCGCCGGAGCCCGGATCCGCCGACGTCCTCACGGACATAGATCCCGCCCATGCCGAGTGCTGCGGCCTTGCGCAGCACGTCGACCGGGAAGTGCTTCTCCTGATCCCATTCGACCGCGTTCGGGGCCAGGTACTCGCTGGCGAAGTCGCGGGCGGTATCGCGGATCGCCCGGTCGTCGTCGGTGAGTGCGAACATTGTCGGTGCCGCCTAGTCCATGGTCGGGATGACGAAGTGGTCGGTGTCGGCCACATGGGCGCCCTCGAGGTCGCCTTCCTTGACACCGGAAGGCCAGCGCTGGGTGATCGTCTTGGTCTTGGTGTAGAAACGGAACGCGTCCGGTCCGTGCTGGTTGAGGTCGCCGAAGCCCGAAGCTTTCCAGCCGCCGAAGGTGTAGTACGCGATCGGCACCGGGATCGGGACGTTGACGCCCACCATGCCGACCTCGACGCGGGTGGTGAAGTCGCGGGCGGTGTCGCCGTCGCGCGTGAAGATCGCGACGCCGTTGCCGTATTCGTGCTCGGTGGGCAGGCGCAGGGCCTCCTCGTAGTCGCGCGCGCGGACGACGGTCAGAACGGGACCGAAGATCTCTTCCTTGTAGATCGACATGTCGGGGGTGACCCTGTCGAACAGCGTTGCGCCCGAGAAGAATCCGTTCTCGTGGCCTTCGAGGACGAAGCCTCGGCCGTCCACGACGAGCTCGGCGCCTTCGTCGACACCCTTACCGATGTACTCATGGACGCGATCGCGGGCTGCAGCGGTCACGAGCGGGCCGAAATCTGCCTTCTCGTCGAAGCTGGTGCCGATGCGCAGTTCGGCGATGCGCTCGGTGAGCTTCGCGATGAGTCGATCCGCGGTGTCCTCACCGACGGGGACAGCCACCGACAGCGCCATGCAGCGCTCGCCCGCCGAACCGTAGGCGGCACCGACGAGCGCGTCGGCCACCTGGTCGAGGTCGGCATCGGGCATGATGATCGCGTGGTTCTTCGCACCACCGAAGCACTGTGCGCGCTTGCCGTTCTGCGCTGCCGTCTCGTAGATGTACTGCGCAATCGGTGTCGAACCGACAAAGCCCACTGCCTTGATCCGCGAGTCGGTCAGCAGGACGTCGACAGCCGTCTTGTCGCCGTTGACGACGTTGAAGACGCCTGCGGGCAGTCCGGCCTCGATGAAGAGCTCGGCCAGGCGCAGCGGCACGGACGGGTCGCGCTCGGACGGCTTGAGGACGAATGCGTTGCCGGAGGCGAGAGCCGGGCCGGCCTTCCACAGCGGGATCATCGCCGGGAAGTTGAACGGCGTGATGCCGGCGACGACGCCGAGGGGCTGACGCATCGAGTAGACGTCGATGCCGGTGCCGGCCGATTCGGTGTACTCGCCCTTGAGCATGTGGGGGGCACCGAGGCACACCTCGACGACCTCGAGGCCGCGCTGGACGTCACCTTTGGCGTCGGCGAGCGTCTTGCCGTGCTCGCTCGACAGCAGCTGCGCCAGCTCGTCCATGTTGTCCTGCACGAGCTGCACGAATTTCATGAGGACGCGGACGCGCTTCTGCGGGTTCCAGGAAGCCCAGACCTTCTGCGCCTCGGCAGCGTTGGAAATGACCGCCTCGACCTCGGAGTTGTCGGCGAGCGGCACTCGCGCCTGAACGGCGCCGTTGTTGGGATCGAAGACGTCGGCGAAGCGACCGGAGGCACCGGGGATGTGCTCGCCGCCGACGAAGTGGGTGAGTTCTCGAACGCTCATGTCGAACCGTCCTCAGAGATAGTCGTGTCGATGACCGGGGGCGGCCCGAGACCACACCCCGAAGTCTTCGCCCATCCTATAGTTGGAAGTCCATGTATGTCTACCGTCACATCCCCGGACCACCCCGAGCCGAGCGGCGGATCAGCGCAGACGGCGGTAGAGGTCCTCGAGATCGGATATCCCCCGGATCACGACGGCCTCATCGGTTCCACCCGCACGCAACGCGCGGCGCAGCGACATCGGATCCAGGTCGTCGAGGGCCGGGCGGAAGTGCTCGACCGGCAGCTCGGGTAGTTCGGTGCCGTTCCCGTAGAAGTCATCGTCGTCGTCGGTCTCTTCCTCCTGCACCCCGCCGATGAGCATCGACAGGTCGACCCCGCGCAGCGTCAGGACGGACAAAGGGTCCTCGTCGACGTGCTCGGCCAGCAAGAACGCGACCGCCGCGGCATGCTTGCACGGCCATCCGTCGTCGGGGCACGTGCAGTCGAAGTCCAGTTCCCCCGCGCGACGGGGCAGCAGCAGGTGCCCGAGTTCTTCGGGAAGCACTCCCCCGGCAAGGCGCGCAAGCAACCCGGGCGACGAACGTACCTGCTCGATCAGCTCGCCGACGGCGTCCTCGGACAACGCGCGCACCGTGACGGTGGCCGTGAACGGGCGCAACTGGCTGCCCTGCACCTCGCCGATCACGGCGCCGGGTTCCAGGCGCATCGAGACCACCTGGCCCGATCGCGCATACGCGCGCCCCCGCGTCAGCCGCCCCTTGTCTGCGACCTGTTCCATCGCCGCGATCAGTTCTTTCGACCACCAGCTGCGGCCTATCGCACCGCGTTTGGTGCGGGCCTCGACGCCACGCGCCGCGGGTCCGACCGGGCCGTACCTCCCCGTGCTCCTCCGGCCGGCCATCAGTCACCCACCGCGTCGTCGCCGAGGGTCAGCAGCGAGTGCAGCTGATCCGTGGACAGTTCGGTGATCCAGTTCTCCCCCACCCCGACCGCGAGGTCGGCGAGTTCTTGTTTCCCGGCGAGCATTTCATCGATCCGTTCCTCGACCGTCCCCACACACACCAGCTTGCGCACCTGCACGTCGCGGCGTTGCCCGATGCGGAAGGCGCGGTCGGTGGCCTGGTTCTCGACCGCCGGGTTCCACCATCGGTCCAGGTGCACCACATGGTTGGCGGCCGTCAGGTTCAGACCCGTGCCGCCCGCCTTGAGCGACAGGAGCATGATCGGTGGCCCGGCACCTTCCTGCTGGAATCGGGTGACCATGTCGTCGCGCTTCCTCTTCGGCACACCGCCGTGCAGGAACGGCACCTCGGTGGCGAATCGTTGCTCGAGATAGGGCGCGATGAGGGTGCCGAACTCACGGAACTGAGTGAAGAGCAGGACCTTCTCGCCGTCGGCGAGGACCGATTCGACGATGTCCTCGATCAATCCGAGTTTGCCCGACCGATGGCGCCCACGACGCAGGACGGGTGATCCGTCGCCGAGGTAGTGGGCGGGATGGTTACACACCTGCTTGAGGCGGGTCAGCGCTGCCAGCACCGCCCCTTTCCGGGCCATTCCCTCCTTGTCCCGGATCTTGCGCATCATGTCGTCGACGACAGCCCGGTACAGCGCGGCCTGTTCGGCGGTGAGGTTGGCGCGCACGGTCTGCTCGAACTTCTCGGGCAGATCGGAGATCACATCGGGGTCGGTCTTGACACGCCTCAACACGAACGGCGCGGTCAGGGCGCGCAGTCGCGCGGCGGCCGCCGAATCGTGGTCGCGTTCGATGGGCACCGCGAACTTCGCCCGGAACCCTGCGGCACTACCGAGCAGTTTCGGGTTGGCGAAATCGAGGATCGACCGGAGTTCCTCGAGCCGGTTCTCGACGGGTGTCCCGGTGAGGGCGATGCGGTGCGCCGAGGGAATCGCGCGGGTGGCCCGCGATTGTCCGGTGCTCGCGTTCTTCACGTGCTGCGCCTCGTCGAGCACGATCCGCCGCCACGACAACTCCACCAACTGCGCGATGTCACGCGCGACGATCGCGTACGTGGTGATCACCAGGTCGTGGTCGGCGACCGCTGCAGCAAGCGCGTCGCCACGCAGACGCTGCGGGCCGTGGTGGACATAGACGCGCAGGCCAGGAACGAACCGTTCGGCCTCCCGGTGCCAGTTACCGACGACGGACATCGGACACACCAGCAACGTCGGCGCCGAACCCCCAGGAGAACCGTCTGCCTGTGCCACCTCACGCTCGTGGGCGAGCAGCGCGAGCACCTGCACCGTCTTGCCCAAACCCATGTCGTCGGCGAGCACCGCACCGAGACCGAGCCGAGTCATGAACGCGAGCCAGTCGAGTCCCCGCTGCTGATAGGGGCGCAGCTCGGTGCGCAGATCCTTCGGCACCGCAACCGGATCGGGATGGATCTGACCGTCCAGCAGTGTCTCGACCCACCCGGACGCGGTGATGTCGGTGACCTCGACCGGGGGCGGATCATCACCGGTGAACTGCGCGAACAGGGAACCGAGCGACCCGTCCTGCTCGGAATGGGCATTGACGTACTTGGCGGCTCGTGCAAGCGCCTCGTTGTCGGCGCGAACCCATTTGCCACGCAGCTTCACCAGATCGCTGTTCGCGGCGACGAGTTCCTCCATTTCGGAGTGCGTGAGCAGCATGTCGCCGACGGCGAGCTGCCACTCGTAGGAGACGATCGCGTTCATCCCCACCGAACTCTCGTCGGCGGTCACCGGCGCGACCGACGAATTGACCGTGAGCCGTAGCGACGCGTCCACGGTCGCCCACGCCCTCGGCAGCAGCAGCGACACACCGGCCGCGTGCAACGCGCGCGCTCCGTGCTCCACCAGATCGATCACGACCGGCGTGGGCAGCAGCAGGTCGAGTGTGTCGGGGTCGCGAGGGACTTCCTGCAGTCGCGGGTACGCGTTGAGGGCGGCGCCGAGCTTGCGGACACCGATCTGGAGCAGGTGCGCGTCGGTGGACTCCACCGGCAACGGAACCGGCGACTGCCCTTCAGTCTGCAGGCACACTTCGAGACGCCAGAGAGCGTCGGCGCCGACATCCGCGTCGTCACTGTCGTCGGGTTCCACCAACCGAAGCACGAGGTCGGGTTCGAATCCCGCGAGGCTGGCCCGCCATTCGTCGAGAGCATCGGCCATGCGCTGACTGCCACGGGGATGCGGGTTGCCTTCGGCCAGCGCGGCAACGAGGGGGTGCAGTGACGTCGACGACCCGTGTAGACCCCGGACGATCGGATCGGTCAGCTCCGCGCACATGTCGTCGAGCAGTGCGACCGGGCGGCCGAGCTGCCGCTGGACCGGCGGCATCGCCGCAGCGAGCTCCGCAAGCCACGCCCGGTTCTTCTCGCCGCCGAGGAGCCGCCACCGAGCCCACCACTGTTTCTCGGCGCGCACCAGCTCGGGCGCCACGCGGCCGGCCTGCGCCCATCGTTCGATGCCGCGCGCCACGTGGACGAGGAAACGCAGATCTCCCGCAATGCCCTGGGCGCGGCGCGGGATGTCGAGCAGGAGTTCGGCCGCGTCCGGCGGCGCAATGGCAACGGCGGGCAGCGTGCGGGGCTCCGTATCGCCGGGCAGAGTCAATTCGACCCGGTGCCGGAACGGCCGGTCCGTCCACCTGCGCAGCGCCGACGGTAGCTCCGCGCCGTCTGCAGATTCGGCAGATGCGGTCGGTTCGTCCGGTTCGCGCCACAGCACCAGGCCCGATCCAGGTGACCAGAGCCCGTGCAAGAACATCCCTATATGGTGCCAGCCCCCGTCGACGTCCGAAGTGGCAGGCTGTGAACATGGCGATTGCGTACGGATTCTCGGAATACGGCGGACCCGACACCCAGCAGGTCTTCGACCTGGAAATACCCCGGCCGGGGCCAGGTCAGCTCGTCGTCGCCGTGCACGCCGCCGGGGTGAATCCGGCCGACTGGAAGGTACGGGCGGGCACCCGCAAGGACACCGTTCCGGTGACCTTGCCCGCCGTCCTGGGACGCGAGGTGTCCGGTGTTGTCACAGCGGTGGGTGAGAACGGCAGGAGTTTCGTCGTCGGTGATGCCGTATTCGGGTCGACGGCCACCGGCTTCGGCGGATACGCCGAGTACACGGTGCTCAACGCCGACAGCACCGCCCACAAACCCGAACGCGTCGGCTTCGCCTCCGCCGCGACCATTCCCGTCGCGGCCGGCACCGCGCTGGACATCGTCGAACAGCTCGAGATCGTCGACGCAGACACCGTACTCGTGCTCGGTGCCGGCGGTGGCGTCGGCTCCGCCGTCACCCAGCTCGCCCACGCCCAGGGGGCAGCAGTGCTCGGCGTCGCGAGTGCCGGCAAGACGGGCCTCGTGGAAGCCAACGGTGGCATCTGGATCGAGTCCGGCCCCGGCAGCGAAGAACGGATCGTCGCGGCAGGTGAACGCGCGGGCAAGGTGACGGTGATCGTCGATCTGGTGGGCGGGGACGTCCTGGCGCGCGCCGCGTCCGCATGCGGACCCGATGTACGTCTGATCAGCGTCGCCGATCCTGCGCGCGCGTCCGGCCTCGGCGGTTCGGGCGTCGACCGTCGCCGCACCACCGAGGTGTTCACGCGTGTCGCGGCACTCATCGAATCAGGTGTGCTCGATCCGAGGATCGAACACACCTTCCCGCTCGGCGAGGCCGGACGCGCGCTGGCGCTCGTCGAAGACGGTCACGCGAGCGGCAAGGTGGTCGTGTCCGTCCGTTGAACGCTCCGGCAACCGAGCACTCTCGACTCGGCGCCTCTGGATCCGGACGCGTGGTCGGAGGAGGATAAGCGGTATGTCCGTCCTGATCCAGGTTCTCGAGCAGACACACAGTGCTCACACCCCGTGGGAACAGGTGAAGTACGCGTTCATCGACTGGGACCACGTCACCACGTTGCGTCTCGACGGCCAGTGCGGGGTGTGGCTCGACGGCACCAAACATGGTGAGTCGCACCGGCTCGCAGCGACCGCCAGTCCCGAGGAAGCGATCTTCTTCCTACTCAGGGTCTACGATCGGATCGCCGAATGCCGCCAGGCCGGTGGTTCGTGGATCGTCGGACACGACGGCCGCACCGTCGCATCCGTCCGCGCGACGCGTTTCCCGTTGACCACCGAAAGCTGACTTCCACTGCATCCGGCTGCCGCGTACGTGGCACTGTGGGGCGGCTCTGGCACGTGCTCACGACATGACGCGCGCAGGAATCCGCGGAGCGCGCGAAGGCGACACCTCGGCGCGGACCTGCCACGATCACCCGATGCGCGGTGGGAACGCGAAGTGGTGTGTGCCGGTGGTGGTGATCGCAATGATCGTGTCGTGGTGGTTCGACCCGTCACCACGGTCGACGGGTCCCGCCCCCGGCAGTCCGTCACGCGCGCTGATCGACGAGTTGCTCGCCGCCGTGACCGTGGTCCCCGAGCGGCCACATCCCGGTGGCTACGAGCGCGACTGCGGAAGCGGCGACGGGTGCGTCTTCGGGGAGGCCTGGACGGACGAACACCCCGGGCCGGGCGGGCACGACGGCTGCGACACCCGCAACAACGTGCTCGCGCGAGACCTGCGCGACGTCACCTTCCGCCCGGGCAGCGACGACTGCATCGTCATCACCGGAACACTCGACGACCCGTACACGGGTACGCGAGTGCACTTCCAGCGCACACATGCGAACGCGGTGCACATCGACCACGTCTATCCGCTCGCGGCAGCGTGGGATCACGGCGCGGCGAGCTGGCCAGCGGAGCTACGGCGGCAGTTCGCGAACGACGTGGTGTACAACCTGATTGCCGTCGACGGCGCCGCGAACATGACCAAACGCGACCACACCCCCGCCGCGTGGCTACCACCCGCCACCGGGTACCGGTGCTGGTTCGCAGGAAAATACCTGACGGTCGCCGTGAGATACGGGTTGCCGATCACCATCGAGGATCAAGGCGCACTCACCGACGCGGCGCAGACGTGCGCGGGGTGATCATCAAGCAGACGGCAGGTTGTGTGGAATCCACGCGGGATCGCGCTTCTCCATGAACGCGCGCATCCCTTCACGGGGCTCCTGGGACGTCTCTAGCGCACCGAACATCGTCTGGTAGTCGAACAGTCCGTAGCGATCGTTGAGCATGCGTTTGACCTGGGCGCGAGCGATCGGCGCGGTCTGCAACACCTCGCGGGCCGCGGTCAGCGCGGCTTCGCGCAACTGCTCGTGCGGGACGACGCGGGAGATCACCCCGAGGCGAAGCGCCTCGGCCGCATCGAACTTGCGGGCCGAGAGGATCAGATCGCGGGCCGCTGCCAGGCCCACGTGTGCGGGCAGTGCCGCGGCGTAGGTCGCGTCGGGGATTCCGCGCAGGAGTTCGGGCACGCGGAAGGTCGCGCGGTCACTGGCCACCGCGATGTCGGACATCATGGCCACCAGCAACCCCCCTGCCTGGCAGATTCCGTTGACAGCGGAGATGACGGGCGCACGGCTGTCGCGGATGGTCAGGAAGGGAACGACCTCGTCACCGGAAAGTCCTTCCGGCAGGTTGTCGCCCGGCTCCGAGCGACCGCCTAGGTCGCCGCCCGGCGCGAAGACGTCGTCGACACCGGTGATGATCAGCGCGCCGAGGTCGGGGTCGGTGTTGACCAGTTTCACCGCACGTTTGAGGCCGTAGTACATGGCCGGGGTGAATGCGTTGCGCGCGGCGGGACGGTCGATGATGCACCACCCGATCGCGCCTTCGCGCTCGAATCGCAGTCCACCGGCTCCAAGATCGTCTCCCATAATGGGAACATACATGATTCTTGTTTCGGAGAACAGCATTCCGCCGAACACTCGGATTACTGTACTGGGATGGCCTCGCGCATCTCCAAGGACACACAGCTGTGCATCTCGCTCTCGGGCAGACCCAGCAACATCGGAACCCGTTTCCACAACTATCTCTACGAGGAACTCGGCCTCGACTTCGTCTACAAGGCATTCCGCCCCACCGACATCGGCGACGCCGTCGCTGGGATCCGAGGACTGGGCATCCGCGGCGCGGGTGTGTCCATGCCGTTCAAGGAAGCCGTTCTGTCGCTGGTCGATGTCCTGCACGACTCCGCCCGGGCGATCGAGTCGGTCAACACGATCGTCAACGACGACGGGGCCCTCCACGCCTACAACACCGACTACCAGGCCGTGGTCGATCTGCTCGCCGCACACGACGTCGACCCCGCCCTGCCCGTCACGATCGCCGGAAGTGGAGGCATGGCCAAAGCGGTCGCCGCCGCCCTGCGCCACAGCGGCTTCACCGAGGGCACCGTCGTGGCACGCAACGAGGTCAGCGGCCGAGCCCTGGCGCAGAAGTACGGCTACACCTGGCGCACCGACGCGACCGGCCTGACCCCGGGACTCCTCGTCAACGCTACGCCCATCGGAATGTCGGGAGGAGGGCCGGATTCCGAGACCCTGTCGTTCCCCGAAGACGCCATCACCGCAGCATCGACCGTGTTCGACGTGGTGGCGATGCCGCCCGACACCCCGCTCGTGCGCGCTGCACGCGAACACGGGGTGCCGACAATCACCGGAGACGAGGTGATCGCCCTGCAGGCGGCACTGCAGTTCGAGCTCTACACCGGTGTGCGCCCCACCGACCAGCAGATCCGGCGCGCATCCGAGTACTCGAGACAGTGAGCCGAGTGAGGCACCGCGGCAGGGACACAGCGCCATCACACTCGCACTCTTCCTATCCCGTCGCCACTTCGCGCCGAGCATCACCTGACCACTGCGACCACGATCCCGGGAACAGCGACGCCTCGATCCCCGCGATGGCCAACGCTGCGATCTCGTGCGCCGCGGTGACCCCCGACCCGCAGTACACGGCCACATCACCCGTCACCCCCAGCTCCGCGAACCGGGCCGCGAGCTGATCGGCCGGCCGGAAGGTGCCGTCCTCGCGGAGATTTCCGCCGGTCGGTGCATTGACCGCGCCGGGGATGTGCCCGGCACGCGGGTCCACCGGCTCCTCCTGTCCGAGGTAGCGCTCGGGGGTACGGGCATCGAGCAGGACCCCGTGCGACGGAAACGCCGAGGCCTCGCCGATGTCGACCGTCGGCATGTGCCCCGCGCTGAGGGAAACCGTCCCCCGGTGGTGTTCCGCGCCGGGGCCCGCCGCGACAGGATGAGCACCGGCGATCCATGCGGGAAGCCCGCCGTCGAGCAGGCGGATGTCTGCTACACCGGCCCACTTCAGCAGCCACCATGCGCGTGCCGCCGCCATGGAGCCGGTTGCGTCGTAGGCAACGACTGTCGAGTCGTCGGAGATCCCCCACCCACGAGCCTCCACCTGTAGTCGCTCGATGTCGGGCAGCGGATGACGACCCAGTTCGACGGACGGCGGATCGGCGAGCTCGGCGTCGAGATCGACGAAGACCGCGCCCGGAATGTGGCCTTCGCGGTATTTCTCCCGGCCGCGGCGGTCGCCGAGCGCCCAGCGCACGTCCAGCAGGATCGGCGGCCTGCCGCCGCCGATACGCTCGGCGAGTTCGGCACTGGAGATGAGTACGTTCTGGTGGTCCATACCGAATAATGGCACGCATAGTCTCGTCGATGCGCCACCAGAGCGCCCGATTCGACCTTTTTCGGTGTCGGTTCTGCAATGTGAACACTGTTGATCGGAATTGCTGTCCGGATAGCACTATCGTCGAGACGTGACCAACCGCCAGCCGACGAGACCCACAGCCGATCCGGGGCAGTTCCCGGTGCTGTGGCCGGTTCGGACCCGCTGGGCCGACAACGATCACTACGGCCACATCAACAACGTGACCTACTATTCGTACTTCGACTCGGCAGTCAACGGCTGGCTCATGGCCACGACCGGCGTGGACATCCGCGAACTCGACGCAATCGGAGTGGTCGCCGAAACCTCGTGCCGCTATCTCACGGAATTGTCGTTTCCCGATCGCCTCCAGGTGGGACTCTCGGTCGATCACCTCGGCCGCCGATCGGTCAGCTACTCACTCGCCATCTTCCGCGAAGAGGCCGACGGCTCACTCGTTGCAGCCGCCACCGGGCGTTTCGCACACGTGTACGTCGACATGAACACACGACGGCCCGTCCCGATCCCCGAACAGATCCGCAAGGCCGTCAGCAAGCTCGTCACCCGTTCAACCTGAGCCGGGTCTGCGGTTCGGTTGTCATCCGTCGCCGAGGATCATCCCGAGCAGCGGCACCGTGCGCTGCCGAACCAGCTCACGCATCACCAGCGACATGTTGGTGCGCTCCACACCGGGAATCTCGAGGATCTGCCCCGCGAGCCGGTACAGATCGTCCGTGTCGCGGGCGACGATCTTGACCGACAGATCGATCGAACCCGCAAGCCCGTAGACCTCGACGACCTCCGGGATCTTCTCCAGCGCATCGACTACACCGGCGAGACGATGCTGGTCGACCGTGGTCGCCACATACGCTGCGAGCGGGTAACCGAGCACAACCGGATCGACACGCCGCTCGAACGACGCCAGCAACCCTTCCGCGTCCCATCGCGCAAGGCGCGCCTGCACGGTGTTGCGAGACAACCCCAGCCGCTGCGCCAACTCGACACCCGTAGCGCGCGGCGTGCGGGCCAGTTCTATCAGCAGACGGGCATCAGTCGCGTCCACATTGGTCATCTTTCACAGTGTGCCACCGGAAACCGGTCGGTATCCGTGCTTCCTGCACACTCAGGCCGTGCGCGATTGCGCACTCTCCCCGAATGTGGATGATGTGATGTACAGCACAATACGAGTTCGGTCCGCCCCACAAGGGTGCACCGGGCCTGCACCGACGAGGTGATCGACGATGGTTGCATCCCCGACCTATCCGGTTCAGCTCATCCAGCCCGACGGCCGGCGCGTCCACAGTCCCGAGTACTCCGCGCTGGTCTCCGACATCGGCCCCGAGCGACTGCGCGAGATGTATCGCGACCTCGTCGTCGTCCGTCGACTCGACACCGAAGCCACCGCCCTTCAGCGGCAGGGCGAACTCGGTCTCTGGGCTCCCCTGACCGGACAGGAGGCCGCACAGGTCGGATCCGCCCATGCTCTCGCGCCCGACGACTACATCTTCACCAGCTACCGTGAGCACGGCGTCGCCTGGTGTCGCGGTGTGGATCCCGCCGACATGACCCGCATGTGGCGCGGCTGCGCGCACTCCGGCTGGGATCCCGCGACCGTGAACATGACGAACCCGGCGATCGTCGTGGGTTCGCAGGGGCTGCACGCGACCGGATATGCAATGGGCGCCAAGCTCGACGACGCCGACATCGCAACGGTCGCCTATCTCGGGGACGGCGCCACCAGCCAGGGCGACGTGTCCGAGGCGCTCGGCTTCGCGGTGAGCTGGGGCGTGGGCGTCGTGTTCTTCTGCCAGAACAATCACTGGGCGATCAGCGCCCCCACACACATCCAGTCGCCGGTTCCCCTCGCACAACGCGCCGCCGGGTTCGGCATGCCCGCCGTGCAGGTCGACGGCAACGACGTGCTCGCGGTCCTCGCCGTCACCCGTCGCGCAGCCCGGCACGCACGCGACGGAGCCGGACCGTTCTTCGTCGAGGCCCTGACCTACCGGATGGGACCGCATACCACCTCCGACGACCCCACCCGCTACCGCACCGACGCCGACCTCGACGAATGGCGGGCGCGCGACCCGATCGAACGGGTTCGGAAGTTGCTCGAACGCGAAAGCCTCGCCGACGACGAATTTCTCGCCGAGGTGCAGGATGCCGCCGACACCGCCGCGACACGGCTGCGCAGCGGCACTCTCGCACTGCCCGACCCGGAACCGCTCGGCATGTTCGACCACGTGTACACCACCGAACACCCCCTGATCGAAGGCGAACGCGCCGACTACACCGGCTACCTCGCGAGCTTCGCTACCCAGAAGGAGGCCGGACGATGACCACCACGACGATGACGCTCGGCGCGGCGCTCAATGCCGGTCTGCGACGGGCCCTCGAACACGATCGCAAGGTTGTCATCATGGGCGAGGACGTGGGCAAACTCGGTGGCGTCTTCCGCATCACCGACACACTGCAGAAGGATTTCGGGGACGGCCGGGTCATCGATACCCCGCTGGCCGAGTCCGGAATCGTCGGTACCGCGTTCGGGATGGCACTGCGCGGCTATCGCCCTGTGTGCGAGATCCAATTCGACGGGTTCGTCTATCCCGCGTTCGACCAGATCGTTTCGCAGGTCGCGAAGATCCACTACCGCACCGCGGGCGCTGTCCGGGCACCACTGACGATCCGCATCCCCTACGGCGGTGGGATCGGCGCGGTCGAGCACCATTCGGAATCGCCCGAGGTGTACTTCACGCACACCGCCGGCCTGCGGGTGGTCTCCCCCAGCAACCCCGCCGACGCGTTCGCGATGATCCAGCAGGCCATCGCCCTCGATGACCCGGTTGTCTTCCTCGAACCGAAACACCGCTACTGGGAACGCGGTTCGGTAGACGTCGACGCAGAACCGGAACTACCGCTCGACCGGGCTCGCATCGCCCGCGCCGGGAGCGACGCCACACTCGTGACCTTCGGCGCGCTCGTGACGACGGCCCTGCAGGCTGCGGATATCGCCCAGGGCGAAGGACATTCGATCGAGGTCATCGACCTGCGCTCGCTGTCCCCGATCGATTTCGACACGATCGAGGAGTCGGTACGCCGCACAGGTCGGCTCGTCGTCGCGCAGGAGGCCCCCGTGTTCTGTGGGGTCGGGGCCGAGATCGCGGCGCGCATCAGCGAACGCTGCTTCTATCAGCTCGAGGCTCCGGTGCTCCGGGTCGGCGGATTCGACATTCCTTATCCCCCCGCGAAACTCGAGTCCCACCACCGCCCCGACCCCGACCGGATTCTCGACGCCGTCGACCGCAGCCTCGCGGCGTGACCAACGGAGAGCCGATGGTGGACACCGTCAAGGAATTTCGGCTGCCGGATCTGGGCGAAGGCCTGGCCGACGCAGATCTGGTCGTGTGGAAGGTTCAGGTAGGCGATCACCTCGACCTCAACCAGGTGATCGCCGAGGTGGAGACGGCGAAGGCGACGGTGGAGTTGCCGTCGCCGTATGCCGGGACCGTCGCCGAGTTGCTGGCCTCCCCCGGCGACACCGTGCCGGTCGGGGCGCCGTTGCTGCGGATCACGGTGTCGGTCGGCAGTGGTCCCGAAACCGACTCTGCGCCCGCGAACCCCGATGAACAGGGTGCCGAGCAGCGACCGCAGGTTCTCGTCGGCTACGGCCCAGGTGCGACGCCGGTCAGCAGGCGCGCCTTCCGGAAGGCCGAACCCGAGACAGATTCCGAGGCAGAGACAAGCACCAGCGATGAGGTCGTGCGCAGACCCGACGCGAAACCCGGTGCCCGCCGCGAGGCGAAAGAACTGGGTGTCGACCTCGCTACCGTCGAGGGCACAGGTCCGGGTGGTGTGATCACCCGCGCCGATGTCCGGCGCCGCGCTGACGGTCACGCCGCTGCGAAGGGGATGGCCCTCCTGCAGGCACCCGGCAGCGACGACGAGACGCGCGTCCCCGTCCGCGGAATCCGCAAGCGCAGTGCCGCGGCCGTCGCACGTAGTGCCTTCACCGCACCCCACGCCACAGTGTTCCTCACATGCGATGCGACGAACACAGTCGAGCTGGTGACGCGGCTGCGGTCGGCGCCGCCATTCGACGGCACACACCTGACACCGTTGTCGGTCGTCGCGACCGCACTGATGCGTGCCGTGGCCGACGAGCCGTCGTTGAATTCCTCGTGGGACGAGGAATCCCAGGAGATCGTCGTTCACCACCGTGTACATCTGGGTGTAGCGACAGCCACCGACGAAGGCCTGAAGGTGCCGGTGGTGCGCGACGCGCACGCGATGCGTCTACCCGATCTGGCCGGCTCGATCGCCGCGGCGGCCGGGAACGCGAGGTCCGGTGAGGCCTCCCCGAGCGAACTGACGGGGTCGACGATCTCGATCACCAACGTGGGAGTGTTCGGAGTCGACGCAGGCACCCCCATCCTCAATCCGGGGGAGGCCGCGATCCTGGCTGTCGGAGCGATCACCGACCGCCCCTGGGTGGTCGACGGCGCACTGGCCGTGCGGAAGGTCGTGACGTTGTCGCTTGCGTTCGACCATCGACTCGTCGACGGTGAACAGGCGGGGCGTGCCCTGGCTGCCGTGGGCGCCGTCCTGAACGATCCGGTACCGACACTCGTCTCGTCCCCCTGACAGTCCACCTCGCAGAATCCCACTAGCGTGGGGCCACGTGATCGATGCTGTTCTCACACGCGCCCGCGCCGCCGTGTTCACCGTCTTCGGTATCAACGGCTTCCTCCTCGCGATGTGGGTCGTCCATATCCCGGTGGTCCAGCAGCGAGTAGGTGTCGGTCACGCCGCGCTGGGAACTCTGCTGCTCGCCCTCGCGGTCGGTGCCCTGATGGGTATGCAGGCGACCGGGTACCTCGCCGATCGGTTCGGCAGCGATCGCACCACAGTGGTGTTCGCGGCAATTCTCGCTGTCGCGGTGATCGGCCCCGGCCTGGCCACCACACCGTGGCAGCTCGCTGTCGCCCTGGTCGTCTTCGGTTTCGCGAACGGTGCGCTCGATGTGTCGATGAACTCTCAGGCCGTACTCGTGGAGAGGCGCTACCACCGCCCGATCATGGCCGCGTTCCACGGGTTGTTCTCGATGGGCGGGATCGCCGGGTCGCTCGTGGGTGCCGCGACACTCGCCGCGGGAATCGACCCACCCGTGACGTTGGCGGCGGCCGGAGCAGTCGGTCTCGCCGCGATACTGTGGGTGGCCCGTCATCTCGTACGAAGTGAGCCGACACCGCACGCACCCACAGAGAGCGGCACGGGTGGTTACTCGGTGCGGGTGATCCTGCTCGGCGGCGTCGCATTCGGGCTGATGCTCAGCGAGGGCGTCGCCAACGACTGGAGTGCCCTCCAGGTCAAGGAGCATCTGAGTGCGTCGGATTCTGTGGCGGCACTGGCATTCGGTGCGTTCTCCGCGACGATGACGCTGGGCCGGTTCGTCGCCGATCGGGTGAGCGCGCGGATCGGCGGTGTCGCCGTGGTCCGGTACGGCACTCTCGTGGCCGCAGCGGGCATGGTCCTGGTGATGACGTCGCCGTGGGTGCCGCTGACCCTCGCCGGGTGGGCGTTGTTCGGACTCGGCCTGTCGGGGGCGGTCCCTCAGATCTTCACCGCCGCGGGCAACATTGCGACCGGCACCCCGGGCAAGAACATGTCGCGGGTCGTCGGTCTGGGCTACATAGGGTTCCTTGCCGGACCGGCGACGATCGGCTGGATCTCCGAGGTGTCGTCGTTGACGGTGGCGATGGTGGTGCCGTTGGTGTGTGTCCTCGTCGCTGCGGCGCTCGCCCCGGCACTCAAATGAAAAGTGTGGATCCGAGCCCGATTTCCGAGCTCGGATCCACACTTTCAGGTGAGCGACCGAGAGCCTTCAGCTCTGCAGTGACTCTAGAGAGCCTTCAGCTCTTCTGTGACCTCACCGACCATCTTCTTCGCATCACCGAACAACATCGACGTCTGATCCAGCGTGAACAACGGATTCTCGATCCCCGCATAACCAGAACTCATCGACCGCTTCATCACGATCACCGACCGCGACTGATCGACATTCAAGATCGGCATACCATAGATCGGACTCGACGAATCCTGCCGCGCCGCCGGGTTCGTCACATCGTTGGCACCGATGACAATGGTGACATCCGTACGACCGAACTCGCCGTTGATGTCGTCCATCTCCTTCATCGTGTCGTACTCCACATCCGCCTCCGCAAGCAGCACGTTCATATGCCCGGGCATCCGACCTGCAACCGGATGGATCGCGTACTTGACCTCCACACCACGCTCTTCGAGCAGCGCGGCCATCTCCTTGACGGCATGCTGCGCCTGCGCGACCGCCAGACCATAACCAGGCACCACGATGACCTGGTTGGCATACGCCATCTGGATCGCAGCATCCGAAGCAGAAGTCGCCTTGACCGTGCCCCCGCCGGGACCGGCCACAGCACCGCCCTCGCCGCCCCCACCGAACGCACCGAACACGATCGCCGGGATCGAACGGTTCATCGCCTTGGCCATCAGATTCGTCAGGATCGTGCCCGACGCACCCACGATCATGCCGGCGACGATCATCGCCTGATTGTTCAGCGCCAGACCGGCCGCCGCAGCGGACAGACCCGTCAACGCGTTGAGCAGCGAGATGACCACCGGCATGTCGGCGCCACCGATCGGCAACACCACGAACAGACCCATCAAACCCGCAACGATGAGCAGCAGCAGAATCCACCACGCCGCGAGCGGCTCACCATCGGCACTGAGCCCGATGTACACCGCGATCACGATGGACGCCACCACGAGCACGATATTGGCGAGCTGGAACAGCTTCGCGGCGGAGACCAGCTTCTTCTCGAGGTTCTTGCCCAGCAGTTCCTGCAGCTTGGTGAACGCGACGAGCGAGCCCCAGAAGGAGATCGAACCGATGATCGCAGCGAACAGCGAACCGACGATCATGGTGACGGTCGGTTCGTCGTCGAGGGTGGTGAAGCTCGACGAGTCGAGGTACTCGGCCCACGCGATCAGGGCGACCGTGCCACCACCGACGCCGTTGAACAACGCGACCAGCTGCGGCATCGCCGTCATCTTGGTCTTGAGCGCAGGCGGGACACCGAGGATGACACCGACGGCCAGACCACCGATGATCAGACCCCAGTTCTCGGTCTCACGGATGTCGATGAGCACCGCGATGACCGCAATACCCATACCGACTGCGGCGATGTAGTTGCCACGCACCGCGGTCTTCGGCCCGGTCAAACCGGACAGACCGTAGATGAACATCGCGAACGCGACGATGTACAGCACTGAAACGAGGTAACTCATCAGGCGTCAGCCCCCTTCTCGGCAGCCTTCGGGGCCTGTTTGCGCTGCTTGAACATCCCGAGCATGCGGTCGGTGACGACGAAGCCGCCGACCACGTTCAAGGTGCCGAAGACAAGAGCGACGAACAGAATGATCTTGATTCCCCAGTGGGCGTCACCGGGCAGGTGCCCGAGGACCACCAGGGCACCGAGCACGACGATGCCGTGAATGGCGTTGGTACCCGACATCAGCGGCGTGTGCAGCGTGTTCGGGACCTTGGAGATGACGGCGAATCCGACGAATCCGGCAAGGACCAGAATCGCGATGTTCGCGAGCAGTTCGTTGTACATCTAGACGTTCTCCTTCGGCCGCGTCACGCAGGCTCCCTCGAGAATCTCGTCCGAGAAATCGGGCGCGAGCGCACCACTCTCGTCGAGCAGAAGCTCGATCAACGCGGACACGTTCTTCGAGTAGAGCTCCGACGCGTGCTCCGGCATCGTCGCGGGCAGGTTCAACGGCG
>NZ_JAUTXY010000023.1:0-72800 GCF_036327795.1 Rhodococcus artemisiae | reverse complement strand
GAGGAACCGGCCGAGTTGGGTGCCCCCTTACAACTCCGGGGGCACCACGACGAGGGTGGCGCCGACGCCGAAGGCCAGCAGGTATTCGAAGATCGACGCGTCGAAGCTCGGTGACGAGAAGTGCATGACGTTCGAACCCGGCCCCGCACCGAACCGCTCGCGTTGGTCGAGCGCGAAATTGTGCAGGCTGCGGTGGGTGGTCACCACACCCTTGGGGCGGCCGGTGGAACCGGAGGTGTAGATCAGGTAGGCGGCGTGATCGAGGTGCAGCGGTGTGAGCCGCTCGGCGTCGGTGATCGGTGCCGGGACGCCGGTGTCGGTGTGGAGATCACTGCTATGGAGGTCGAGCCATCGCACCGTGTCGGGCAACCCGTCGCGGTGCGCGGCGGTGGTGACCCCCACGGTCGCGCCGCAGTCCGCGAGCATGAACGCGACCCGCTCGGCCGGGTAACGCGGATCGACCGGCACGAACGCCGCCCCGGTCTTGGTGATCGCCCACATCGCGAGCACCGACTCGACGGAGCGGGCGATACCCAGCGCCACGACGGTGTCCGGTCCGGCGCCGTCGGCGATCAGGCGGTGGGCCACCGCATCCGACCGGGCATCGAGATCCCGGTAGGTGACCGCGACGTCACCGTCGGTCACCCCGATCGCGTCGGGGTACGCGGCCGCAGTGGCGGTGAACAACTCCGGCAGGGTCAGCGTCGAACCCCCGCCCGGGCCGCGTACCGGGGTCAGCGCGCCGCGTTCGGTGGCGGTGAGCACCGAGCGCTGTGCGAGCGGCGCGGCGGGGTCGCCGGTCAAGGTGGTCAGGGCCGCGATGATGCGGTCGGCGATGACCGCCACCTCGCTGCGGTCGAACACCTCGGGCAGGTACTTCATGCGCAGATGCATCGTGGTGTCGGTGTGCGCGACGATGCTCAGCGGATAGTGCGCCGAGTCGCGGCCGGTGATCCCGGTGATGCGCATGCCGGCGATGTCGGTGTCGGCGCTCATCCCGGCCGCGTCGATCGGGTACGACTCGAACACGGTCAACGTGTCGAACCGGACGGCGGCACCGACATGCCGATCGAGGGTGTTCAGATCCAGATGGTGATGATCGAGCAGCGCCGCTTGCTCGGCCTGCACCCGGTCGACGAGTGCCCCCACGGTGTCGCCGGGATGCACCGTGATCCGCACCGGGACGGTGTTGATGAACAATCCGACCATCGTTTCGATCCCCGCCACCTGCGGGGGCCGGCCGGAGACGGTCGCACCGAACACCACATCACTGCGGCCGGTGAGCGCGCCGAGCACCAACCCCCACGCGACCTGCACCACGGTGTTGACGGTGACCCCGCGCGCAGCGGCGACCGCGTCGATCCGCGCCGACAAGTCGGCGCTCACCTCGATGTCGAGGTCCTCGGAGACGCCGCCGGTAGCGCCGGTGCGGTGCTGCGGGGCGAGCAGGGTCGGCTGGTCGACCCCGGCGAGCGTGCGGAGGTAGGCGCCGAGCGAGGCGTCGGGGTCGCGGTCGGCGAGCCACGCCAGATACGTGCCGAAACTCTGGGGTCGTTCGAGGATCGAGGTGTCGTTGTCGGTGGCATACAGCACGAGCAGTTCCCGGATCAGGACCGGGGTGGACCAGCCGTCGAGCAGCAGGTGATGGTTCGTCAGGGCGATCCGGTGCCGGTCGGGGGCGATGTGCACGACGGTGACCCGCAGCAGTGGCGCGGCGGCGGTGTCGAATCGGGTGGTGCGGTCGGTGTCGAGCAGCCGGGTGGCGGCAGCGTCCGGATCCGGGTCGTCGCTGGTGTCCGCCACCGTGAACGGCACCTCGGTGTGTGTCGGCACGACCTGCACGTAGCCGTCGGCGCCGTCACCGGTGAACGCGACCCGCAGGTTGGGGTGCCGCGCCAGCAACGACTGCAATGCGCGCCGTAGCCGCGCGGGATCGAGCCGGCCGGTGACGTCGAGCACGAGCTGCACGACGTACGCGTCCGGGTCCTCCCCCGCGAGCAACGCGTGGAACAACAGACCGGTCTGCAGCGGCGCGGTCGGCCACACCGTCTCGAGCGGACCGTACCGGTCCTCGAGGTGTTCGAGGGTCGGCTGATCGAGCTGCACCAGCGGCAGGTCCGACGGGGTCAGTCCCCCGGCATGCGGGGTACGCGCGTGCCGCGCCAGCGCGGTCGCGGCGGCGGTGAACCGCGCGGCGAGCGCGGTGATGTCGGTATCGTCGAGCAGCCCGGTCGGGAACGACCAGAACGTGCGCAGCACCGGCCCGTCGGGGCCGTCGACCGTCACCGCATTGAGGTCGATCACGGCGGCGGCGGGCATGTCGGGGCTCTGCGTGCCGCCACGCCCGAACTCGCCGATCGGCAGCCACGGCACATCGGCGGCGGTGTCGGTGCCGACGGTAGGGCGACCGAGATAGTTGAAGCTGAGTTGCGGGGTGGCCAGCGCCGCCAGTTCGGTGGCGGTGTCGCCGGCGAGATACCGCAACAGGCCGAAGCCGACACCGTGGTCCGGTACCGCTGCGAGGTGTTCCTTGACGGCCTTGATCGCGCGTCCCGCAGCGGGGCCCCCGGCGAGCGCGTCGTCGACGTCGAGTCCGGCCAGGTCGAGGCGCAGCGGATGGATGGTGGTGAACCAGCCGACGGTGCCGGACAGGTCCGCGCCGTCGGCGGCGGTCGTCTCCCGGCCGTGTCCTTCGACGTTGAGGAGCACCTCGTCCTGGCGTTGCCCGCGGTCGCGGCGCCACGCGGTGACGGCGAGCGCGAAGGCGGTGAGCAGACCGTGCTCGACCGAACCGTGGAACCGGTCGGGCACCGTCGTGAGCAGTGCCTCGGTCACCGAGGTGGGCAGCACGGACTCCACCGTCGCGACGGTGTCGTTGACATCGAGGGCCGGATCGAACGGTCGATCCCCCACCGGGGGTTCGACGACATCGACGGTGCGGCGCCAGAACCCGAGTTCGGCGCGGCGCGCCGGATCGTGCGCAGAGGCGGTGAGGGCGTGCGCCCAGCGGCGCACCGATGTCCCCGTAGCAGGCGGCAGCGCCGCGGCCGGGGCGTCCGGGTCGAGACCGGCCGCCCACGCCGCCGCGAGGTCGGGCACCAGGATCCGCCACGACACCCCGTCGACCGCGAGATGGTGGATCACCAGTAGCAACCGGCCGGCGCCGGTCGCCGAGTCGAACCACACCACCTGCATCAGTACCCCGGCGGAGGGATCGAGCCGGTCCGCGGCCGCGTCCAGTTCGTGCGAGGCGAGGGTGAAGAACTCGTCGGTGTCGGCGGCGCTGGTGACCGGCACCCGGTGGATCACGGTGTCGGCGTGCACCGCACCGGGCGGGTCGACGTGCAGCGCGGCACCGCGCGGCCCGTCGATACTCCGGTACAGGCGGCCGCGGAGCATGTCGTGCCGATCGAGCAGTGTCTGGATCAAGGTGGTGAGCACGGGCCCGGTCAGGTCGGTCGGCAGCCGCAGCAGCACCGCCTGCGTGTACCGGTCGTAGCTGCCGCCACGCTCGAGCATCCAGTGCACGATCGGGGGCAGTGGCATCTCACCGACACCCCCACCGGGTAGTTCCGGTAACACGGTCGGCGCGGCGCTGGTGGCGGCGACCGCCGCGAGCCCTGCAGGGGTCTTGTGTTCGAACACGTCCCGCGGGGACAGTTCGAGCCCGGCGGCCTTGGCGCGCGACACCAACTGGATCGACATGATCGAGTCGCCGCCGAGGGAGAAGAACGAGTCGTCGACCCCGACGGTGTCGAGACCGAGCACCTGCGCGAACAACTCGACGAGCCGCGTCTCGCGGTCCCCGGCCGGGGCGCGGGTCACCGCGGAGCGCGCCGCGAAGTCAGGGGCGGGTAGCGCGCGGCGGTCGAGTTTGCCGGTGGCCCCCACCGGGAGGGCCTCGAGCACCACCAGGGTGGCGGGCACCATGTACGCGGCGAGGTCGGCTGCGACCTGCGCCAGCACGGTGTCGACGTCGAGGTCTGCCCCGGTTTCCGGTACGAGATAGCCGACGAGCCGGTCGGTGGCGGCGCGCTCGTCGTGGTGCACGACCACTACAGCGCGGGCGACACCGGCCGCGCGCAACAGGGCCGCTTCGATCTCGCCGAGTTCGATGCGGAATCCACGCATCTGGACCTGGAAGTCGCTGCGCCCCACGTATTCGACGTCGCCGTCGCGGGTGCGGCGGGCGAGGTCACCGGTGCGGTAGAGCCGCGTGCCGGAACTGCCGTGCGGGTCCGCGACGAAGCGGGTGGCCGTCAGATCGGGACGGTGCAGATAACCGCGGGTCAGCTGCCCACCGGAGACGTACAGTTCGCCGATCGTGCCGGCGGGAACCGGATGCAGCCGTGAATCGAGTATGTGCAGCTGCAGCGCCGGCAGCGGTGCACCGATGAGGCTGGCGTTCGCCTCCGCGGCCAGCGCGCGATCCAGCGGCAACGCGGTGACGTGCACAGTGGTTTCGGTGATGCCGTACATGTTCACCAAGGTGGGGGTGGTGTCGTCGTGCCTGCGGTACCAGCGGTCGAGCTGCGCCAGATCGAGGGCTTCGCCACCGAAGATGATCCAGCGCAACGGCAGCGGCGGGCCGCCGGCGGCCCGGTCTGCTTCGACGAGTTGCTGGAATGCGGTCGGTGTCTGGCTCAGGACGGTGATCTGTTCGCGGCGCAGCAATGCGAGGAACTCGTCGGGGGTGCGGGCGGTGTGGTAGTCGACGACGACGAGACGGCCGCCGTGCGCGAGGGCACCCCACAATTCCCACACCGAGAAGTCGAAGGCGTAGGAGTGGAACAGCGTCCACACGTCGTGCTGGTCGAAACCGAACTGCGGGTGCGTGTCGGTCATCAGGGTCACGACGGTGCGGTGCGGCACCACGACCCCCTTGGGGCGGCCGGTGGACCCGGACGTGTAGATCACGTACGCGATCTGATCCGGGTGCACCGGGCGCCGCTCCCCGTCGGTCAGGGGCGCGGTGGGTAACGCGGCGAGCCGGTCGAGCACGGCCTGCTCGTCGAGCAGCACCGTCTCGGGTGCGGTCTCGGGCATGAACGCGGCGTGCTCGGCGGTGGTGAGCACACACACCGGGTGGGCGTCGTCGAACATGAACGCGAGCCGCTCCGGCGGGTACGCCACGTCGATCGGCAGGTAACCGGCGCCGGCGTCGAGGATCGCGAGCAACGCGACGACGAGTTCACAGGTGCGGGGCAGCGCCACCGCGACGAGGGTGTCGGGGCCCGCCCCGTGATCGAGCAGCAGCCGGGCGAG
Source organism: Rhodococcus artemisiae (assembly GCF_036327795.1). Taxonomy (NCBI): domain Bacteria; kingdom Bacillati; phylum Actinomycetota; class Actinomycetes; order Mycobacteriales; family Nocardiaceae; genus Rhodococcus; species Rhodococcus artemisiae. Next base: position 67,535 of record NZ_JAUTXY010000023.1, on the reverse strand, counting down.
GCGGTGGACCCGCTCCTCGAGTTGCCGGTAGGTCAGCTGCCCGTCGGCGGCGGTCACCGCGACCGCGTCGGGGTCCAGGGCGGCGCCGAGGCGGAACAGATCGAGCAGCGTGTCGCTGCTCGCCGCGGTATCGATCGTGGCGGTGGCGAGCACCGCGTGTTCCGGTTCGGTGAGCAGATCGAGATCGCCGATCGGGCGCTGCGGATCGGTGGTGACCGCGGTGAGCACCCGCACGAACCGGTCGGTGATCGCCGCGGCGGTCTCCGCGTCGAACAGATCGGTGGCGTAGGTGAACGCGCAGCTCAGACCAGCGCTGGGATTCTCCTGCACCGTGAGCTGCAGATCGAACTTCGCGATGTTCATGTCGGCGTCGAGGGCCTCGACGGTCAACTCCGGCAATTCGAGGTGGGCGCGCTCGGTGTTGCCAAATTCGAGAACCACCTGGAACAGCGGGGAATGATCGGTGGCGCGGGTCGGGGCGAGCGCGTCGACGAGCTTCTCGAAAGGCAGTTCGGTGTGCCCGAACGCCGCGAGATCGACCTCGCGGATGCGGTGCAGATGATCGCTGAACGACAACGCCCCGGTGATGGGGGTGCGCAACACCACGGTGTTGACGAACATGCCGACCAGGTCGTCGAGAGCGCGGTGCCCACGGCCGGCGACGGGGCTGCCGACGGCGATGTCGTCGGTGCCCGACAACCGGGCGAGCAGCACCGCCAAGGCGGTGTGCACCGTCATGAACACCGTCGCGTTGTGTGCGGCGGCGAGATCGACCAGCGCGGCGTGCACTGCGCGGTCGACGTCGAAGCGGTGCACGGCACCCCGGAACGACTGCTGCGGCGGCCTCGGCCGATCGGTGGGCAGCGGTAGCACCTCCGGAAGATCGGCGAGGGTGTCGCGCCAGAAGTCGAGTTGGGTCGCGGCGATCGACTCCGGGTCGGCGGGATCACCGAGCAGATCCTGTTGCCACAGGGCGTAATCGACGTACTGGACGGCCAGCGGCGGCAGATCCGGGGCGGCGCCACGGGTGCGGGCCGCATAGGCGGTCATCAGGTCACGGGCCAGCGGCGCCATCGATGCGCCGTCCGCGGCGATGTGATGCACCACCACGACCAGGATGTGCTCGGTGTCGGACAGTGCGAGCAGTGCCGCGCGGACCGGCACCGCGGTGGCCACATCGAAACCGGTGCCGATCAGGTCGGCGACGCGGCCGGGCAGGTCGGACTCCGCGATGGGTTCCGGGCGCAGTGTGAGCAGGACCTTCTCGGCGGTCGAGATGAGCTGCCGGGGTCCGTTCTCGTCGCCGGGATACCAGGTGCGCAGCGTCTCGTGCCGAGCCAGCAGATCCGACACGGCACCGTCGAGGGCAGCCGGGTCGAGGTGGCCGGTGAGTCGGATCGCGAGGGGGATGTTGTAGGCGGCGGAGGTGGTGTCGAACTGGTTGACGAACCACATCCGTTGCTGGGCGGGGGCGAGTGGGAGCCGTTCGGGGCGCACCGCGGCCACCAGCGGGGTGTGTGCGTGCCCGCCATGATCGTCGAGGACCCGCGCGGCGAGGCTCCGCACGGTGGGGGCCTCGAACAGGACTCGTACCCCGGCGTCGGTGCCGAGTGCGGCGTTCACGCGGGCCACGACGCGGGTGGCGATCAGGGAGTTGCCGCCGATGTCGAAGAAGTTGTCCTCCACCGACACCCGCTCGTGGCCGAGGATGTCGGCGAGGATGTCGGCGAGGACGTGTTCGAGGTCCGTGGCCGGTGGCCGGTAGTCACCGCCCGTGGCGGTCAGGTCCGGGATGGGCAGCGCCCGGTGGTCGAGTTTCCCGACGGGGGTCAGGGGGATCTCGTCGAGCACCACCACGGTCGTGGGCACCATGTGTGCGGGCAGGCGCGCGGCGACATGCGCGCGGACCGCGGCGGGGTCGATGTCGGTGCCGGTCTCGGGGAGCACGTAGGCGATCAGCACGGTGTCGCCGGAGGGTGCGGTGTGTCCGGCGGTGTGCGCGAACACCACGTGGTCGTGGCCGGTGAGGGCGGCGTCGATCTCGCCGAGTTCGATGCGGAAGCCACGGACCTTGACCTGGAAGTCGGAGCGGCCGAGATATTCGACGGTGTGGTCGGCGCGCCAGCGCACCACGTCGCCGGTGCGGTACATCCGTTCCCCGTCGAGGCCGTAGGGGTCCGCGACGAACCGGGCCGCGGTCAGGTCGGGGCGCCGGTGGTAGCCGCGGGCCACGCCGGGCCCACCGATGTACAGTTCGCCGGCCACCCCGACGGGCACGGGCCGCAGCCGGTCGTCGAGGACCACCTGGTGGAAGCCGACGGCGGGTCCGCCGACGGTGACGACCTCGTCGGGGTGCAGGGCAGGGCTGACGCTGGTTTCGATGGTGGCCTCGGACGGGCCATAGCCGTTGAACATCCGGCGGCCGGGTGCCCAGCGGGCGACGAGTTCCGGCGGGCATGCCTCACCGGCGACGACGAGGACGCGCAGGGTGTCGAGACCGTGCGGGTCGAGGGAGGCCAGGGCGGTGGGGGTGATGAACGCGTGGGTGACCTGGTGGTCGCGCAGGAGCCGGGCGAGTTCGTCGCCGCCGTACACGTCGGGCGGCACGATCACCAGGGTTGCGCCGGCGCAGAACGCCTTGGTGTATTCGAAGATCGACGCGTCGAAACTCGGGGACGCCAGGTGCGAGACGCGGGCGTGGTGGGTGATCGCGAAGTGGTCGCGGACCTCGGCGTTGAGGTTGGTCAGGCCCCGGTGGGTGACGACGACCCCCTTGGGGCGGCCGGTCGATCCGGAGGTGTAGATCAGGTAGGCGGGATGGTCGAACAGCAGCGGGGTGGTGCGGTCGGTGTCGGTGATCGGGTCGGTGGACGCCGCGGCGATGCGTTCGCGCTGGTCGGGGTCGTCGAGGACGAGCCACGGCACGGTCCCGGGCAGCCGGTCGCGGTGCTCGCGGGTGGTCAACCCGACAGCGGCGGCGCAGTCGGTGAGCATGTAGGCGATGCGTTCGGGTGGGTAGGTGGGGTCGACGGGCACGAACGCCGCGCCGGTCTTGGTGACCGCCCACACCGCCGCCACCGACTCGATGGACCGTGAAATACCCAGCGCCACCACACTTTCCGGTCCGACTCCGGTGCCGATGAGGAGGCGGGCGACGCGGGTGGACCAGTCGTCGAGTTCCCGATAGGTCACCTGACGGCCGCGGAACGACAACGCCACCGCGTCGGGCACGATCGCGGCGATGCCGGTGAGCATCTCCGGCCACTGCTGCGGCGAGACCGGGGGCCTGCCGCGGGCCGGGGCGAGGGCGGCCAGTTCGACACCGGTGACGATGCCGATGTCACCGACCGGGATATCGGCCCCCGACACAGTGGCCGGGTCGGCGCTGACGGCGTCGACGATGCGGGTGAACCGGTCCGCGAACGAGCCCACCGTGTCGCTGTCGAACAGATCGGTGGCATAGGTGAAGTACGCCGCGATCCCGGCCGGTCCCTCGTCGTCGACGGTTTCGGCGACCGACAATTGCAGATCGAACAGCGACAACGGCGCCGCGAGGTCGAGGACCCCGACGGTCAGATCCGGCAACGCCACCTCGGGACGCTCGGTGTCCTGGAATTCGAGCATCACCTGGAACAGCGGTGAATAGGCCGTAGACCGGGGCGGATCGAGGACCTCCACGAGACGCTCGAACGGAATGTCCGCGTGATCGAACGCTGCGAGGTCGTCGTCGCGGACCCGCTGCAGCAACGCCGCGAACGGTTCGGTGTCGTCGACACGGGTGCGCAACACGACGGTGTTGACGAACATGCCGATCAGGTCGTCGAGGTTGCGGTGCCCGCGACCCGCGACGGGAGTGCCGATCGTGATGTCCGAGGTCGACGACAACCGGGCGAGCAACACCGCCAGCGCCGCGTGCATCACCATGAACACCGACGTGTCGTACCGGCGCGCCAACGCCACCAACCGGCGGTGGGTCGCGGCATCGAGAGTGAACGGCACCCGGGCGCCGCGGCGGCTCTGCTGCACCGGGCGGGCCCGGTCGAGGGGCAGTTCGAGCAGTTCCGGGACCCCGTCGAGATGCTCGCGCCAGAACGACAATTGGCGCGCGGCGAGGGAGTCGGGGTCGGTCTCGTCGCCGAGCGCGCCGCGCTGCCACATCGTGTAGTCGGCGTACTGGATCGGCAGCGGCGCCCAGCCGGGGGTGTGCCCGGCGATGCGGGCGGTGTAGGCGGTGATGACGTCGCGGGCCAGTGGGCCGAGGGAGAATCCGTCGCCGGTGATGTGATGCAGCACCATCACGAGCACGTGCTCGCTCTCGGAGAGTGCGAGCAGCCGGATGCGGGCGGGAACTTCGACGGCGACGTCGAATCCGGTGGTGGCGATCTTGTCGATGTGCGCCGTCAGGGTGTCGGCGTCGACCACGGTGACGGTGAAGTCGGGTAGCGATGCCGCCGCGGCCGGGACGATCACCTGCACGGGGCCGGTGTCGGCGAACGGGTAGCGGGTGCGCAGCGATTCGTGGCGGGCGACGACGTCGGTGACCGCCGCGCGCAGGGTGTCCAGTTCCAGGCGTCCGGTCAAGCGCAGCGCCACGGCGATGTTGTAGGCCGGGGAGGTGGTGTCGAACTGGTTGATGAACCACATCCGTTGTTGCGCCGGGGACAGCGGCAGCGGATCGGGGCGCGGCCCGGCGGTCAGGGGGGGACGCGCCGCGGCGGGGGCGTCGACGGAGGTGCGGTGCACGTGGTCGAGCACTGCCGCGACGGTCGGATTGTCGAACAGGTCGCGGATGCCGAGGTCGGTGCCGAGGGCGGTCGACAGACGCGCGGCGAGCCGCATCGCGAGCAGGGAGCCGCCGCCGAGGTCGAGGAAGCTGTCGTGCAACCCCACGCGGGGTACGTCGAGCAGTTCGGCGAAGGTGTCGGCCACGAGTTGTTCGACGGGGGTGCGCGGCGGGCTGTACGCGCGGTCGGGTGCGGACTTCTCGGGAGCGGGGAGGGCGTCGCGGTCGAGTTTGCCGTTGACACCGACCGGGAACCGGTCGAGCACGAGCAGCGTGGTGGGCACCATGTAGTCGGGGAGCCGCTGCGCGAGCGCATCGGTGACCGCGGCGGTGTCGATGCTGCGGTCGGGGTGCGGCACCACGTAACCGGTGAGCACGTCGTCGGCGAGGTGATGGACGAGCACCGCGGCCTGCGCGACGTCGGGATGGCTGCGCAGGGCGTGTTCGATCTCGCCGAGTTCGATGCGCAGGCCGCGGACCTTGACCTGGAAGTCGGTGCGGCCCAGGTACAGCAGGGCGCCGTCGCGGCGGCGGGCGGCGAGGTCGCCGGTGCGGTACATCCGCTCCCCCGGGTGTCCGTGCGGGTCGGCGACGAACCGGTCGGCGGTCAGGGCGCCGCGACCGAGGTAACCGCGGGCGAGCTGCACCCCGGCGAGATACAGTTCGCCGACCGCCCCGACGGGCACCGGGTGCAAGCGGGTGTCGAGGACGTAGGCGCGGGTGTTCCACACCGGGCTGCCGAGGGGCACGGTGCCGGTGTCGTCGTCGCTGGTGGTCCAGGCGGTGACGTCGACGGCGGCTTCGGTGGGCCCGTACAGGTTGTGCAACCCGCTCTGCGGGAAGGCGTGGCGGGTCGCGGCGGCGGTTTCCGGGGGCAGGGCCTCACCCGAGGCGAACAGGTGCCGCAGCGAAGCGCCGGCTCCCGGCCGGGTCTCGGCGGTAGCGGTGAACACGGCGAGCATGGACGGCACGAAATGCGCGACGGTGATCCGCTGCGCGTCGATGAGATCGAGCAGATAGTCGGGGTCGCGGTGACCGCCGGGTGCGGCGAGCACGAGCCGCGCCCCGGTGTGCAGGGGCCAGAAGAACTCCCACACCGACACGTCGAACGTCGCGGGAGTTTTCTGCAGCACGCTGTCGGCGGCGGTCAGCGGATAGGCGTGCTGCATCCAGCGCAGCCGGTTGACGATGGCGCGGTGACTCACCGCCACGCCCTTGGGGCGGCCGGTGGAGCCGGAGGTGTAGATGACGTAGGCGAGGTCGTCGCCGGCGGCGGGGCGACGATCGGTGGCGGTCAGTGGGGCGTCGGATTCGTCGCCGGTGTCGAGGGTGTCGAGATACAGGACCTCGACCTCGGAGCCCGCGAGGCAGGCGGCGTCGGTGGTGACGGTCAGGACGAGCGTGGGGCGGGCGCTGCCGAGCACATAGCCGGTGCGGTCGGCGGGGTGTTCGGGGTCGAGCGGCAGGTAGGCGGCGCCGGTCTTGACGATGGCGTACATGCCCACGAGCAGGTCCAGCGACCGGGACACGGCCAGGCCGACGATCCGGCCGGGTCCGGCACCGCGACGCAGCAGGACCCGGGCGAGACGGTTGGTGGCGGCATCGAATTCGGCGTAGCCGAGGGTGCGCTCCCCGGCGACGACGGCGGGGGCGTCCGGGGTGGCGGCGACCTGCGCGGTGAACGGGTCGAGGAGGGTGTCGCCGGCGGGCAGCGCCGCGGTGGTGCTGTTCCATTGGTCGAGCACCCGGGTGCGTTCCTCGGCGGTGAGGAGGTCGAGGTCGCCGACGGCGCGACCGGGGGCGGTCACCGCGGCGGTGATCAGCCGCACGAGGCGGTCGGTGAGTCCGGCGGCAGTGTCGGCGTCGAACAGGTCGGTGGCGTACGACAGCGCGCCGTGCAGCGAGTCGATGCTCCCGTCGGGACCCGGGATCTCCGCGACCGTCAGGTGCAGATCGAATTTGGTGGTGGCGGTGTCGATTTCTGCGATGTCGACGGTCAGGTCCGGCAGTTCCAGATGGGCGGTGTCGTTGTTCTGGAACGCGAGCATCACCTGGAACAGCGGCGAATGCGCCGCCGACCGGTCCCCGGCGAGCAGGTCGACGAGCGCATCGAACGGCAGATCGGCGTGCGCGAATGCTTCGAGGTCGCCGTCGCGGACCGCCTGCAGATAGGTGCCGAACGGCATCGCCGACGGCACCGCGGTGCGCAGCGCGACGGTGTTGACGAACATGCCCACCAGGTCGTCGAGCTCGGGTTCCCCGCGACCCGAGACAGGGGTGCCGATGGTGACGTCGTCGCTGCCGGACAGGCGCGCGACCAGCAGACTCAGCGCGGCGTGCACCACCATGAACTCGGTGGCGCCGTGCGCGTGCGCAACCGCGGTGATCTTCCGGTACAGCACGGGGTCGAGGTCGAATTCGACGGTGGCGCCGCGGTACGACTGGGCCGGGGGCCGCGGCCGGTCGGTGGGCAACGCACTGATCTCCGGGGCGCCGGCGAGGCGGGTGCGCCAGAAGTCGAGTTGCTCGGTGGCGCGGGATGCGGTGTCGTCGACGGTGCCGAGTACCTCGTCGAACCACAGGGTGTAGTCGGCGTACTGGACGGGCAGTGCGTCCCACTGTGGGCTCTGCCCGTCACGGCGCGCGAGATAGGCGGTCATCAGGTCGCGGGCCAGCGGGGCCAGGGACGCACCGTCCGCGGCGATGTGGTGGACGACGACGGCGACGACGTGATGCTCATCGTGCACCCGCAGCAGCCGCATCCGCACCGGCGGGTCGACGGTGACGTCGAATCCGGCGGTGACGACCTCGGCGACCGCCGACTCGAGGTCGGCCAGGGCGACGGGGGTCGGAATCGGATCGAGGTCGATCTCCGTGGCCGGCAGGATCTGCTGGATCGGGCCGTCGGCGGTCGCCGGGAACCGGGTGCGCAGCGCCTCGTGCCGGTGGAGCAGATCGTGCACTGCGGCGGTGAGCGCCGCGACGTCCAGCGTGCCGGTCAGGGTGATGGCGACGGGGATGTTGTAGGCGGCGGAGGTGGTGTCGAGCTGGTTGACGAACCACAGTCGCCGTTGGGCGGCGGACACCGGTACCTGCTCGGGTCGGGGGCGGGTCGTCAGCGGCACCCGTGTGAGGCGGTGCGCGGCGCCGCCGCCCGCGTCGAGGTGCGCGGCGAGGGCCCGCACGGTGGGGGCCTCGAACAGGGTCCGTACCCCCACGTCGGTGGTGAATGCGTCGCCCAGGCGGGCCACCACCCGGGTGGCGATCAGGGAGTTGCCGCCGAGGTCGAAGAAACTGTCGTCGAGCCCGACCCGATCGACCCCGAGCTGGTCGGTGAGGATCTGCGCCACCGCGGTTTCCGTGGGTGAGAGCGGTTCGGTGCCGTCCGAGGCGGAGGTGAACACCGGTTCGGGCAGGGCGCGGCGGTCGAGTTTGCCGACGGGAGTCAACGGGATGTGGTCGAGCACCACCAGCGCGGCCGGGATCATGTGTGCGGGCAACCGCTGCCGCAGGTGCTCGATCACGGTGTCGGTGTCGATGATCCGACCGGTTTCGGGCAGCACGTACGCCACGAGCATCGGATCCCCGGAGGGCGCGGTGCGGCCGAGGGTGACGGCGAACGCGACGGTCGGGTGGTCGGTCAGGGCGGCGTCGATCTCGCCGAGTTCGATGCGGAAGCCGCGGATCTTGATCTGAAAATCGGAGCGTCCGAGATATTCGATGGTGCTGTCGTGATGCCAGCGCACCACGTCACCGGTGCGGTAGGTGCGGGATCCGGGTGCACCGTAGGGGTCGGCGACGAACCGGGTCGCGGTCAGGCCGGGACGGTCGAAGTAGCCGCGGGTGACGCCGGCACCCCCGATGTACAGTTCGCCCGCCACCCCGCGCGGCACCGGATGCAGCCGAGTGTCGAGGACCACTTCGGTGACCCCGCACACCGGCGCCCCGAGGGTGACGGTCTCCCCGGCGACGAGCGGTTCGGTGATGTTGACGACGATGGTGGTTTCGGTCGGTCCGTAGGCGTTGAACATCCGCCGCCCGGGTGCCCACCGCGCGGCGAGTTCCGGTGGGCAGGCCTCCCCGGCGACGGTGATCGATCCGGCCTGCAGGCGGGCCGGGTCGAGGGACGCCAACGCTGCGGGGGTCGAGAACATGTGGGTGACACGTTCGTGGTTGAGCAGGTCGGTCAGTTCGTCGCCGCCGTACACGGTGGCCGGGACCACCACGAGGGTCGCCCCGACCCCGAACGCGGTCATGTATTCGAAGATCGACGCGTCGAAGCTCGGCGACGAGAAATGCGAGACCCGCGCGGTGGGAGGTGGGGCGAGCCGGGTGTGCAGGGTCGCCGACAGATTCGCCAGGCCGCGGTGCGGCACGAGCACACCTTTGGGGCGGCCGGTGGAACCGGAGGTGTAGATCAGGTAGGCGGCGTGATCGAAGTGCAGGTCGCAGGGCCGGTCCGCGTCGGTGACGGGGGCACCGGCGGTGTGCTCGATGCGGTCGCGCAGGTCCGGGTCGTCGAGTTCGAGCCAGGGCACCAGGTCGGGTAGTTGTGGCCGATGTGTACCGGTGGTCAGGCCGAGCACGGCACCGGAATCGGTGAGCATGTATTCGATGCGGTCGAGCGGGTACGCCGGGTCGATCGGCACGAACGCCGCGCCGGCCTTGGCGACCGCCCACAGCGCAGCGACCGATTCGACGGAACGTGCGATTCCCAACGCGACGATGCGTTCCGGTCCGGCACCCGCGTCGATGAGGATGCGGGCGAGCCGGTTGGACCACAGGTCGAGTTCGCCGTAGGTCACCGAGCGGTCGCCGCACACGACGGCGGGGCTGTCGGGGACGATCGCGGCGACCGCGGAGAGCAGTTCGGGCCACAGCTGTGGGGACATCGCCGGGCGTCCGCGCGCGGGCAGGAGTCCGTCCGGTTCGCCCTCGGCGACCAGGGGCAGGTCACCGACCGGGCAGTCCGGGTCGGTGACCGCGGCGGTCAGGACGCGGCCGAGCCGGGTGACGACGTCTTCGGCGGTGTGCGCGTCGAGGTCGGTGCGGCGGAAGACGGCGTGCACTGCCATGCTGTCGTCGGTGATCGCGATGTGCAGGGTCAAGGCGGCGGACGTGTCCGACGCGAGGGATGCCTGCACCGGGGCGGTCGATGCGGTGGGTCCGGTGACCGACAGGACCACCGGTGGGATCGGGACGGTGCCGGCTGCGGCGAGGTCGTCGGCGCTGACCTCGGCGTAGACCGCGGCCTCGGTGTCGAGCGCCGTGAGGCGGGTGAGCAGCGCGGTGAACGAGTCGGCGCCGTCGACGCGTGCGCACAGCGGCAATACCACCGTGGGGCCGGGCCGTCCGACGACGGTGTTCTCCTCGGCGGTCAGCCGGGCCTCGACGATCGCGGTGGCGGCGTGCAGCACCGGATACCAGGGGTCGTCATACCAGGGGTCGCCGAGGTGGCCGGACAGGGCCGCCAGCTCGTAGCGGGTGACGGGCAGGGCCACATCGACCGTGCCCAGCGTGTCGTCGTCGGTGCCGGCAGGGAACGCGGCGGCGGGGGTGGTGCGCGGCAGCCGGAGCTGTTCCGGGGCTCCGGCGAGGGTGCGGCGCCAGAATTCCGTGGTGGCCACGGCGTGCCGATGTCGCCGACCGATCTCGGCGGTGACCGCGTCGATGCGGTCGAGCGGGGTGTCTGCGGAGGCACGCAGGAACTCGTCGAGCAATGTGACGAACGCGGTGTGGTGCGCGACGAGTTCGCCGCGGTCGTAGCGATGCGGATTGCCGCGGAAATCGATGAAGGTCTTCGCGGGGGTCCCGCTCTGATAGATGTTGACCAGCAGGTCCTCGACGGGGCCGGAGGTCATGATGTGGAATTCCCCGCGGATGTCCCCGAGGGTGATCTCCTGGTGGAAGAGCATGACGTTGACCATCGGCCCGGCGTAGCGGGTCGGATCCCCGGCGGCGCCGCTTTCGCGGCGGATGTCCTCGAGGCTGAAGCGTTGGTGCCGCAGCGCGCCGGTGAGTTCGAGCTGCACCCGGTGTACCAGGTCGTGGCGGGTGTCGTCGGCGGCGAGCCCGATGTGCAGTGGCGCGGTGTTGACGAGCATGCCGCCGCTGCGCCGCACGACGGCGGTGGTGCGTGCCGAGACAGGCAGGTTGATCACCACGTCGTCGTGGCCGGTCATGCGCGCCAGATAGGTCGCGAAGGCAGCGATGACCGTGGCGGTGGACGACGAACCGGCGGTGTCGTCGGTCACGGTCAGGGCCTGCACCAGGTCGTCCGGTAGTGCGGTGCCGGTGAGCAGGCTCTGCGCAGCCGTCGGTGCGTCGCGGTGCGCGAGGGTCGATCCGTCCTCGAGCCCGGCGACGCGTTCGAGCCAGTAGTCGCGGTCGGAGGCGTAGCGGGTGGAGCTGTGGTAGTCGCGGTCCCAGTCGTAGAGGGTGCGCAGGTCCGCGGCGCGCGCGGCTTCGGGTTCACGCTGCTCGTGTGCTGCGGTGTACAGCGCGGCGGCCCGGTTGAGCATGGTCATCGCGGCGTAGCCGTCGAGCGCGACGTGGTGGATGCGGGTGTACCAGAGATACCGCTCGTCGGCGACCTGCAGGATCGCCATGTTCACCAGCAGATCGGTGGTCAGGTCGACCGGTCGGGCGTAGTCGGCCTCCATCCAGTCCTGGGCGGCGCGCAGCGGGTCGGATTCACCGCGGAAGTCGAATTGCGGGATCGTCTCGGACGCGATGGAGCTGTCGACGACCTGGTACGGCTCGCCGTCGACCTCGAGGATCCGCAGGTAGGCGGATTGGAATTCGCTGCCGGCGAGGTACGAGACCCGGCACAGCAGATCGATGTCGACGTCGCCGTGCAGGTCGATGTACTGGGCGATGCAGATCGGCACGTGCGGTGCGAGTTGCTGAGCGAACCAGATCGACCGTTGCGCGGACGACAGCGGGAAGGCGCCTTCGGGCAGCGCCGACTCATGAGATCGCAACGACATTACCCCTCCGAGAAGCGATGTGGCCGAAACCGGCGCGCCCCGACACCGCGTCATGGTGGCTCCAGCGATGCCCCATTTTTCCGGTCGTGCATTCTTCCGTGTGATCGGAAGCACTCCCCAAGCTAGACCACATCCGTTGCGCCCCGGTGCGGTTTCGCGCCGCAGAAAAGCCGACGGGGACGAATGCGATACCGATCGGTAATCGGGGCCGAACCGGAATCGGATCTGCCCCGCGCACGTCCGCGAGAACAATTACATTTCCATCGCGATTCGATCACCGTTCGATACGCGAATCCGAAATGTCGGGTTTTCGACGACAAATGTCGAAACGGCGCGAAACTCGGGCTCGGTGCCTATCCTCGGAACTCGGATCACACCTGTCCCACTACTTGCGGTATCCGACCGTTTTCCCTCTGACGCACAACTCCCACACCCGACGAAGGAGCATCAGATGTCGCGTCGCCGGTTTGCCCGCTCACTCGGTGTCCTGTTCGCGGCGGCGATCGCCGTCGCGGTCCCCACCCACGCCGCCGCCGATACCGCACCCGCCGGGGTGCCCGTCGACCAACTGCGCGCCGAGCTCGCCGGGTCGCCGGACCTCGTCGACGCCCTCGACCGGCTCGTCGATGCCGCCCGCACCCCCACGATTCTCGAGCCGCCGCCCCGCAACATCCCGCAGCCGTTCATGTCACCCGCGCCGTCGGTCGGCCCGGGCTGTGGCGGCGGGTTCACCCCGTTCGCGATGACCTCCGGGTGGGCGCACCCCGGTCCGCACGCCAATCCGGATATCGGGTTCGGGGAGATGAAGGTCTATGTGCAACCGACCATCCCCGTCCAACCCGCCGCCGCCGACCTGAAGTTCGTGTGGATGAACATGGAGAACTTCCGGGCCGGTGTCGCCACCCTCGACGACCGGATCGGTGGGGTCCCGCAACTGTCCACCACCATTGCACCGGGGCCCGGCCCCGTCATGGCGGCACTGTTCGGCTCGGTGCAATACGTCAACGGCGCATTCTGCCAGGTCGTGTACACCATGGGCGGTTTCTTCGTCTGACCGAACCGCACACCGCCCGGACACCGATCTCAGCGCAGTCGTTCGGCTGCCCGCGCCAACTCCACCAATTCGGCACACAACCGGCGCAGTTCCACCTGACCGGCACCTTCGTCGACGGCGGTCGCCACATCCTCGGCGGCGCATCGCACCTCGAACGCCCGATCGGTCAGGGCCTCGGCCTCCAACGCCGACAGCACCACGGCATCGGCCGCGAGCCCAGTGCTCGCCGCGGTGGCGCGCTGCTCGTAGGCGCGTTGACGGCACGACCGGCGGCAATAGCGACGCCGGCGTCCCGTCCCGATCTCCGGCACCGGCCGCCCACACCACAGACAACTCGCTGGTCTGCGCTCCCGTCCGGCCATAGGGTGACACGTTACCGAGCGCAGAACCCGTGCCGGTAAACTGGCAGATCGGCCGTGTCCCCGGTTCGGGAACGGATTCGACCCCGCCGACGTTGACATGGTGTGGACGTGGGTACCGTCCGGCACACGCCGCGTCGGTGCCGGGCCCCACCGGGCGGAGCATTACGAGAGAGGACACCACCATGGCAGATCGTGTACTGCGAGGCAGCCGACTCGGGGCGGTGAGCTACGAGACCGACCGTGACCACGATCTTGCGCCGCGTCGGATGGCACGCTACCGCTGCGACAACGGCGAAGAGTTCGACGTGCCGTTCGCCGACGAAGCCGAGATCCCCGGTACCTGGATGTGCAAGAACGGCCTCGAAGGAACCCTCATCGAGGGAGCTGCACCGGAGCCGAAGAAGACCAAGCCGCCGCGCACCCATTGGGACATGCTGCTCGAGCGTCGCTCGGTCGAGGATCTCGAGGAACTGCTCAAGGAACGCCTCGACCTGATCAAGAGCAAGCGGCGCGGCTGAACGACCCACCGGGTGCCTGCCACCCGGGCCTGCGCAACCGGTGATGCCGTTGCGGGAATTACTTCCCGCAACGGCATTTCCTTTCCCCAGGGGGATGCGGGACCGGTGAGGTCGCGGACACGCCACAAAAAGATCAAATGGCGGGCACTCGTGCGGATCGGCGTGCAATTATGGGCGAACCCGCCGGACGAGAACATTCGGCGGTACCACCTTCACATCACGCACCGCATCCGACGATCATCCGGTCGGGCAGCACCCGGGAGGTGAATACACGTGAACGACAACAACACCGCCACCGGCAGTGAAATCGACGCCGTCACCGACCCCGAGGCCGCGCTCGAGGCGTTGCGCGTCGAACTCGACCGCGTCGACCGGACGCTGCTCGAGGGTGTCCGAGATCGGCTGGCACTGTGCACGCGCGTCGCCGAACTCAAACAACAACACGACATCGCGGTGCTGCAACCCGGTCGCATGCAGCTCGTGCAGCGCCGCGCCCGCGACTACGCGGACCGCCACGGACTGTCCGCCGAGTTCGTGCGTGAACTCTACGACCTGCTGATCGAAGAGGCGTGCCGGGTCGAGGACCTCATCGTCGCCGGCGGCGAGAAGACCGCGCCCGGCGACCTGGACGACACCGTCTCCGCCGAGCACCGGAGCTGACTGCGTCATGGCAGCGGCTGCGTCTCCCTCCGGCCCCGGGTCTTCGTCGAACGCCGGGTCGTCCACCCCGCCGGTCCGCACACTGCTCGTGGACAACTACGACTCGTTCACCTACAACCTCTACAGCCTCCTGACCCGAGTCAACGGCACAGCCCCGATCGTGGTCACCAACGACACCTCCTGGGACGAGGTCCTGACCCTCGACTTCGACAACGTCGTCATCTCCCCCGGTCCCGGCCGCCCGGACCGCGAACGCGACTTCGGGATCAGTGCGCGCGCCCTCACCGAACTGTCCGTCCCGGTGCTCGGGGTGTGCCTCGGTCATCAGGGACTGTGCCATCTGTTCGGCAGCGACGTCGTCCGTGCTCCCGAACCGGTGCACGGCCGCACCAGCGACATCCTGCACGACGGGACCGGTCTGTTCGCCGGGATCCCCTCCCCGTTCACCGCCGTGCGCTACCACTCGCTGATCGTCGAGCAGGTCCCCGACGAGTTCGACGTCCTCGCCCGCACCGGCGACGGGTTGCTCATGGCCGTCGCGCATCGCGACCGTCCCCTGTTCGGGGTGCAGTTCCACCCCGAATCCATCGGCACCGACTACGGATTCGAACTGCTCGACAATTTCCGAGCCGCCACCGCCACACACACGCGCACCGCCCGTAACGGTGCCGCTGTACCGGCCCCGGCGGTGGAGGCCACGGGGTTCGTGCTCGAGAGCCGCACCCTCGAATGCCATCCCGACCCGCACGCGGTGTACGAGGCGCTGTTCGCCGCGGGCCCGCACAGTTTCCTGCTCGACGGCAGCGACGCTCTCGAACCCGATTCACGGTTCACGGTGATGGGCGACGCGTCGGGGCCCCGCGCCGAGTTCGTCAGCTACAGTGTCGCCGAAACGCTGGTGCGGGAATATCACCCCGACGGCACGCAGACCTCGTACCACCGCACGTTCTTCGACCACCTCGACCGCAGACTCACCGAACGCCGGATCGCGCCCCGCGACGATCTCCCGTTCGCGTTCGGGCTCGGCTACGTCGGGTATCTCGGCTACGAACTCAAAGCCGACGCCGGCGGTCAACTGGTGCACACGTCCCCGGTCGCCGATGCCGCCATGGTGTTCGCCGACCGCGCCGTCGTCCTCGATCACGAGGCCGGACGCTGCCACCTGCTCGCGCTCAGCGAACACCTCGGCGAGGCCGCGACCGCGGCCTGGTTCGACGAGACGTCCGCGGTGCTCGCGACCTTGTCCGACTCGGTGCCGGCCGCCCCGCCGCCGTTGCTCGTGCGCGCCGACCGTGACGAGAAGATCCGGGTGCGACACGACCCGCACCGCTATCTCGAACTGATCGGCCAGTGCCTCGCCGAGATCCGAAGCGGCGAAACGTACGAAGTGTGCCTGACCAACACGGCCACCGTCGACCGGCACATCGATCCGCTGCGCACCTACCGGGTACTGCGCAGTATCAGCCCGACACCGTACAGTGCGCTACTGCGTTTCCCCGGGCTGTCGGTGCTCAGCGCCTCCCCGGAACGGTTCTTGCGGATCGGGACGGACCGCGTTGTCGAATCCAAACCGATCAAAGGCACCCGCCCGCGCGGCACCACCGCCGCGCAGGACGCCACGCTGCGCGAGCATCTGCGCACCTGCGAAAAGGACCGCTCCGAGAACTTGATGATCGTCGATCTGGTGCGCAACGACCTCTCCCGGGTGTGCACCCCTGGATCCGTGCACGTCCCCAAGCTCTTCGATGTCGAAACC
Organism: Rhodococcus artemisiae; assembly: GCF_036327795.1. NCBI lineage: Bacteria > Bacillati > Actinomycetota > Actinomycetes > Mycobacteriales > Nocardiaceae > Rhodococcus > Rhodococcus artemisiae. The sequence goes on along the minus strand of NZ_JAUTXY010000023.1, from coordinate 51,413 downwards.
TATTCCGCGGTGCACCAATTGGTCTCCACTGTCCGCGGAACCCTCCGTCCCGACCGGACCGCGGTGGACTGTGTGCGGGCCGCGTTCCCGGGAGGCTCGATGACCGGTGCACCGAAACTGCGCACGATGGAGATCATCGACAAATTCGAGGACGGGCCGCGTGGCGTCTATTCGGGGGCGCTCGGATATCTGTCCCTGACCGGCACGGTCGATCTGTCCATTGTCATCCGCACCATGGTCGCCACCGATCATCAGGTCAGCTTCGGTATCGGCGGCGCGATCGTCGCGCTTTCCGATCCGGACGACGAACTCGAAGAAACCCTGGTCAAGGCCGTTGCGATGCGCCGCTGCCTCGCCGACCCCGATGCGGGCGGCACTGGCGGAACCGACCCGGCCGGCACCAACGGGACCGCCGGCCGAGCCGGCACCAACGGGACCGCGTCGCTGGCAGACGGAACCCGCCGGTGACGGCGGCACCCCTCGGGCCCGTCGTCGTCGCCGGCGGGTGCGGGGAGGTCGGCACGATGCTCGTCGCGGCGCTGCACGGCGACGGTCACCGGGTCCACATTCTGGATCCGGCATCGCCGGATAATATTGCCCCGCAATGTGATTCACATGACTTCACGATCCGAGCAGACATCACGGCACCGACCCCTGCTGCCGAATCCGTACTGCGGGCGGCCGCAACCGTGGTCCTCGCCGTCCCCGAACCGGTCGCTCTCGCTGCGCTCCCCACTCTCGCGGGATTGCTGCCGCCCGATGCGCTGCTGGTCGACACCCTGTCGGTCAAGACCGCGATGGCCGACGCCGTGCACAACGCACTGCCCGACCGCGCGGCGCTGGGCATCAATCCGATGTTCGCCCCATCCCTGGGGATGGCGGGCCGACCCGTCGCCGTCGTCGTCTACCGCGACGGACCGCCCGTGGATCGGTTCGTCGCAGCGCTACGCCGATGGGACGCGCGCGTCGTGCCGGTCGGCGCCGACGAACACGACCGGGTCACCGCCACCACTCAGGCCCTGACCCACGCGACGGTCCTCGCGTTCGGATTGGCACTCGATGCCCTCGATCCGCCGGCCGCCGCGGACACCACCGCCCCGCCGCCGCACATGCTGCTGCGCGCCCTGCTCGCGCGCGTCGCTTCCGGGGTGCCCGAGGTGTACCACGACATCCAGGCGGCCAACCCGTACGCGGCGCAGGCCCGGCGTGCGCTCCGCAACGCCCTCGACGAACTCGACGCGGCCGCCGACGACCACCGGATCGACGCGTTCGACACCGTGATGACCCGGGCGAGTACCACCCTCGAACCCGGCCTCGACCGGTATCGTGCGATCTGTGGGCAGCTGCTGACGATGCTGCCGTCCGCACCACCCGGACCCGACCTCGAGAACGGGGGGCCGCGATGATCGATCCCGAATTCGGAATCCCACTCGCACACGCCGGCGCCGCCACCGCAGAACCCGTGCGTGCCCGGCTCCGTCCCCCCGAACTCCCCGGCCACGACCCGACCGATCCCGTCGAGAGCGCCGTGATCCGCGGACTGTCCCGCTCGTGGGGTCGCCGCGCCGCGGTCAAGAAGGACGAACCGGACCTCGACGCGATGTTCGAGCCGGCGCTGCGCGACTTCCCTGACAGGATGATCCCGTTCCACAATGATCCACGTTTCCTCGCGCTCGACGAGCACCACCGCGCCCGGATCGGGGCGTGGGCCTGGATCGCGTACAACAAGAACGTCATCGACATCGAACAGCACGTCGTCAACCCCGGATTCGGCTTGATCACCTCGGATGTGTTCGGCCTCGGCCCGCACGACACGGTCACCGTCGGGGTGCTGCAGGCGATGGTCGACGAGCAGTACCACACACTGATGCATCAGAACGCCAACTCCTTGACCCGCCGGCGCCGCGGCTGGGCGATGCCCGATGCGGTGCTGCCGCCGTGCGCTACCGTCCGCGCCCACGACGCGGCGGTCGCCCACGCCCTCGACCTGCGGCATGCGGCGTTGATCCGGTTGGCCTTCACCACCGTCGCCGAAACGTCGATCAGCGCGTATCTGGGCTTGTTCACCGGCGACGAGACGGTACAACCGGTCAACCGCAGCACCGTGGCCGTGCATCGCCGCGACGAACTGTGCCACAGCTCCCTGGCCGGGGAACTGCTCACGATGGTCTTCGACGAACTCGACGCCACCGAACGTGAACTGCTGCTCGACGCGCTCGCCACCGGGATCGAAGCGTTCACCGGAAACGACATGGACACCTGGGCCGCGATCGTGGCGCACGAGCAGATCCCCGGTGGGCAGGCGATGCTCGCCGACACCGCCGCGGCGGCCGCCGCACAACCGGTGGTGCAGGACTGCACCGCGATCCGACGGTTGTGTGGGCATCTCGGCGTCGAAGCCGACCTCGTGGCGCGCGGCCCGTTCGATCACCCGGGGTGAGACACCCGACCGAACGTCAGCGACCGAGCGACACCCGGTGTCACCGACCGAGCGACCGAGCGAGCAATGCCCGCCCCTTCGACAGCCGTGACTCGACCCCCCACAGCGTCACCTTGAGCAACGCTTCCTGCACGATATTGCCGCTCATCTTCGACTCACCGATCTCTCTTTCGGTGAACGTGATCGGCACCTCGCCGACCGTGAATCCCGCTTGCAGGGTCCGCCACGCCAGGTCCACTTGGAAGCAGTAGCCGTGCGAGGCGATGGCGTCGAGATCGAGGGTTTCGAGTACGTGCCGCCGGTATGCGCGGTAGCCGCCGGTGATGTCCTGCACGTTCACCCCGAGCGCGAGACGCGAATAGATGTTGCCGCCGCGGGAGAGCACCTCGCGATGCCACGGCCAGTTCACCACGGTGCCGCCCGGCACATACCGCGATCCGAGGACCAGATCGGCGCCGGCATCGACCTGTTCGAGCAGCAGATGCAACTGCTCGGGAGCGTGACTGCCGTCGGCATCCATTTCCACGAGCACCGTGTAGCCGCGGTCCAGACCCCACCGGAACCCGGCGATGTACGCGGCACCGAGACCGTTCTTCTCGGTGCGGTGCATCACCTCGATGCGCCCACCCGACCCGTCAGGGCCACGGTCGGCGGCCGCGAGCTCGTCGGCGAACGCGCCGGTGCCGTCGGGGCTGCCGTCGTCGACGATCAACACGTGGGTGTGCGGAAGCGCAGCGTGCAGCCGCTCGACGATCCGTCCGATGTTCTCGCGTTCGTTGTACGTCGGAATGATCACCAGAGTGCGGGCGCTCGGTGCGCTGGTGTCCCCGGCCGGCGTCGCCGCTGCCATCAAAGGTCCTCCCTGTCGAACCGGCCGTCGGCCGGGGTTGGTGCTGCGTCGGTGTCGGGCTGTGACCCCGACGCATCGCGGCGCCGGCGGTCGCGCACGAGAGCGACACCGGCGGCGGCCACGGCCCCGACACAGAGCGCGAGCTCCGGGACGGGTCCGAACCGACTAGCCAGCGTAGCGTCTTGCCGCAACTGCACGCGCGCGACCAACGCTGCCGGCTCGAACAACGCGGTGCGTTGCTGTACTCGACCGTCGGGGTCGACGACCGCGCTGACCCCGCTGGTCGCGGCGACGATCACGGTGCGGCCGTGCTCGACGGCCCGCACCCGCGACATCGCCAACTGCTGGTAGGTCATCTCGGTGTCCCCGAAGGTGGCGTTGTTCGTCGGCACCGCCAGCAGCTGCGCGCCGGCGTCGATCGAGTCGCGGAACGCCCGGTCGAATGCCACCTCGTAGCAGGTGGCCACCCCGATCGTGATGCCCGCGGCAGTGACGGTGCCGTCCCCGTCGCCCGGCACGAAGAACCCGGCACGGTCCGCGTATTCGGAGAACAACCGGAAGAACGACCGATACGGCAGATACTCGCCGAACGGTTGGATGATCCGCTTGTCGTGTTGCTCCCCGGGCCCGGACTGCGCGTCCCACACGATCACCGAGTTGGTGGTGGTGCCGTCACCGTTGATCAGCACCGCACCGACGAGAATCGGTGCACCGATCGCGGCGGACGCGGCAGAGATGTCGGCGGCGGCGTCCGCGTTGCGCAGCGGATCGATGTCGGAGGCGTTCTCCGGCCAGATCACCACATCCGGGGCGTCGACCTGACCGCTACGGACCTGCTCGGCGAGCTCGAGGGTCTGCGCGACATGATTGTCGAGGACCGCCTTGCGTTGCGCGTTGAAGTCGAGGCCCAGGCGCGGCACACTGCCCTGGATCGCCGCGACCGTCACCGCCCTCCCGCCCGAATCCGGGGTGTCGGCGGTGACGAGCAGGGGCCACGCCGCCAGCGCCGCGAGCGGCGCCACCGACATCCACGCGACCGCTATCCACGGGCCCCCACGATCCGACGGACCGCGGTTCCGGTGGCGCAGCACCGCGAGCACGAGCGCGGCCGCGCCGCTACCGATCAACGCCACCGCGAACGACACCAGCGGGGCGCCCCCGACCGCGGCGAGCCACACCAGGAACCCGTCGGGCTGCCCGAACGCCAACCGGCCCCACGGAAACCCGCCGAACGGTACCGACGAACGCAGATATTCGGTCAGCGACCACGCCGCCGCGATCCACAACGGTGCCGCCGGCATCGACCGCAGATGCACCACCAGCGCCCCGAACAGCCCGAGGAACAGCGCTTCGGCCGCCGCCAACGCCAACCACGGCAGCGGCCCGACATACACCCCGATCCACGGCAGCAACGGCACCAGGAACCCCAGGCCCGCGAGAAAGCCGTATCCGAACCCTGCCTTCCGCTGCATCGGCCGGGCCGTCAACACGACGACCAGGACCGCGATGCCCACCGGCGCCAGGAACCACAACGGCCGCGGCGGGAAACCCGCGAACAACAGTAGTCCCGCCCCGACCGCGGCCAGCGACCGCGCCGACACCGGGGCGAGCCGCCGCGTCAACGACGCTCCCGCTCCCGTCCGGAACCACCCGGACGGAACGGCATCCTGTGGGTCGGCACTCACCGCTCGTACACCACGCGGCCGCGATGCACACTGCGCACCAGCACCGGATCCGCGGTACCCGGGCTCAGATCCGGCAGCGGCGCCACCCGCGACCGCGGATCCGTCGACCAGCGCTGCACCCCGTCCTTGGGGGCACTGATCACCAACTCCCCCGCCTCCCACAACGCGTACGACGCCGGAGCCCCCGGATCCAACGTGCCCGCCAGACCGTCCCGGACCCCACCGGCCCGCCACGCCCCACGCGTCGCCGCAGCGAACGCGGCGCGCGGCGAGATGCCGCTGCCGTCGGTACGGTGATGCACCGCCGCCCGCAGCATCGCCCACGGGCGCGGCGCGGTCACCGGCGCATCGGACCCGAACGCCAGCGAGGTGCCGGTCGCGGCGATCGCCGCGAAATCGTTGAGCGCGGCGGCGCGTTCGGTGCCGAGCCGCTGCGCGTACATCCCGGACGGGCCACCCCACGCCGCATCGAACCCGGGCTGCATGCTCACAAGGATCCCGTACCGCGAGAGCACCTGCGCCTGCGCGGCGGTGACGGACTCGACGTGCTCGAGACGATGCCCGCACGACGCGACGGCGGGCCCACCGAGATCCGCGGCGACCTGCTCGATCGCCGTGATCGCCGCGGCGGTCGCGGCATCCCCGATCACATGGAATCCGGCCTGGATGCCGGCGACGGTACAGGCCCGCAGATGCGCAGCGATCGCTTCGACATCGAGGTAGGTGCGGCCGCAGCAGTCCGGCGCATCGAGATACGGCTCCGACAGCCACGCCGTACGCGACCCGAACGCGCCGTCGACGAACAGGTCGCCGCCGAGCGCGTGCGCCCCGGTGTCCGCGAGCACCGTGCGGGCCTGCTCCGCGGTGGTGACGGCCAGCCCCCAGTAGCCACGCACCTGCACCGGATGATCGAGGGCGAGCAGTTCGGTGAAGTCGTCGACACCGAAGATGTCGGGGCCACCGCACTCGTGCACCGCGACGATCCCGTGCGCGGCCGCGTCGTCGAGGGCCGCGCTGCGCGCGGCGGTGCGTTGCTGCGGGGTGAGCGCCGCGTGCGCGGCGGCGCGCACCGCATGATGCGCGGCGGCGGTCAGTGGCCGCTCCGGGTGGTACCCATCGAGTCCGGTAGCCTCCGCAGCCGCCCGCAGGGTGCTCGAGGCTGCCGCCGAATGCGCGTCGACCCGAGCCAGATACACCGCACGACCGGGGGCCGCGGCATCGAGGTCCGCGGTGGTCGGGGCAGCATCGGGCCACGTGGTCTCGTCCCAGCCCTGCCCCCAGATGACGGCGGCGTCGTGGGTCTCAGCGAACTCGGCGACTCGGCGCAACAACTCGGCAAGGCTGCCGCTGCCGGACAGGTCCACCGCGAGCGGGTTCCGGTCGGTGACCGTCAATCCCTGCGCGGTGACGTGCACGTGGGTGTCGACGAACCCGGGCGCGACGAACAGTCCGTCGAGGTCGACGATCTCTGCGTCCGGATGCAAGGCCTTCCCCGGACGGTCCTGACCGACCCACACGATGTGTCCGTCCGTGACCGCCATCGCGGTCGCGTCCGGGGCTGAGGAACTGTAGATGCGGCCGCCGACGAGAAGCCGGGTGCGCGGTGCTGAACTCACGAGAGTCCAGTCTGCCCCCTCATCACGGGTGTCGGCGGGGCGGGGTGTCGACGATCTCGCCCTCGAGCACCCCGTCGCTGGGGATCACCGGCTCGCTCGGGCCGGGAGCGGTCAGGCGCGGATCGGCACCCACGACGGTGTGTTCGACGACCTGCCCGTCCACCACCACCGTGCGGGTACCCCGCACCGTGGCGCCGTGCCGCGCGACCTGCCGCGCCGCGGCCGCGCGCACCAGCGGACGCAGCACCGCACGGGTCGGCAGCAACAACACGATCCCGAGAATGCTGGTGATCAGCCCGGGCACCAACACCAGGGCGGCTCCGACACCGATGAGCGCACCGTCGGTGAGCATCCGCTCCGGCGTCACATCGAGGTTCGGTGTCGCGCCACCGCGCAGCGAGGTCAGATCGCGCAGCGCGCGGCGTCCGCGGGAGGCGAGCACCGCGTAGCCGAGCACGCTCACACCCAGGAACAGCAGCACGGTGACGAGCGCGCCGAGCGTGGAGCCGAGCCAAGCGAGTACGGCGATCTCCGCGACCACGTAGGCGAGGAACAACAACAAGTACATGGCGGTCCTTCCGGGTGCCGGCCGCGCCGTCTGTTGCAGGGGATGAGCGGCCGTTACCCGATCAACGAACGGGAGCGCGTTTTTTCTCCCGAGCCGCCGGCGCACGTGCGCGCCGTGCCCGACACCGCGGTTCGCCGTGATCGAATGGCGTGATGAGCGCCGCGGACTGGGCCGTACTGCTGGTGGCGGCCACGGCCGCCGGATGGGTCGACGCCGTGGTCGGCGGCGGCGGGCTGATCCTGCTGCCTGCATTGTTCCTCGTCGCCCCGCAGCTCACTCCGCAGGCGGCGTTGGCGACGAACAAGCTTTCGGCGATCTTCGGTACCGGCGCGGCGGTCATCACCTTCGCGCGGCGCATCCCGTTGCAGTGGAAGGTTCTGGCCCCTGCCGCGCTCGTCGCGGCGGTGTGCGCGGCCGCAGGCGCGGCGGCGGTGTCGCTGATCGACCCGGACGTGTTCATTCCGCTGGTGATGGTGGTGCTGGTGTCGGTCGCGGTGTTCGTCACGGCACGCCCTACCCTCGGGACCGCCCCGGCCCACAAACCCAGTGTGACGCGCATGGTGGCGGTGATCGTGGGCGCGGCGGCGGTCATCGGGTTCTACGACGGCATTCTCGGGCCCGGCACCGGCACCTTCTTCATCATCGTGTTCGCGGCGATGCTCGGCAGCGAGTTCGTCACCTCGGCGGCGATGGCAAAGGTCCTCAACTTCGGGTCGAACCTGGGGGCACTGGTGTTGTTCGCGCTCGGGGGGCATGTGTGGTGGACGCTCGGGTTGGCGATGGCGGTGTGCAATGTCGCCGGGTCGGTGCTCGGGTCGCGCACCGCGCTGCGGCGCGGCGCCGGGTTCGTGCGGGTGGTGCTGCTGGTGGTGGTCACGGCGATGGTGATCCGGCTCGGAATTCAACAGTTCGGGTGAGCGGGCCGATACGCTGCTGCAGGTGAACGTCGTCGATCCGGATTTTCTGGCGCTGCCGTTGCCGCGCATCGGCGATGCGGCGCTGTCGGTGGCCCGCGCGGCGGGTGCGCAGCACGCCGATGTGCGGGTGCATCGGGTGCGCACCCAGTCGTTGATGCTGCGCGACAGTGCGGTCCAGTCCGCGGTGGACGCATCGGACCTGGGGGTCGCGGTGCGGGTGCTGATCGACGGAACCTGGGGTTTTGCGTCGAATCCCGAACCGGATCCCGACGGTGCCGCGCACGCGGCGGCTCGTGCGGTCGCGGTAGCGCGGACGTTGCGCCCGATCAACCGCGATCCCGTCGAGTGGGCACCCGAACCGGTGTACCGGGACGCGACGTGGTGCTCGGACTACCGCAGCGACCCGTTCGCCGTGCCCATCGACGAGAAGGTCGCGGTGCTCACGGACTATTCGCGCCGGCTGCAGGGCGTGGACGGTGTGCACCACGTGGCGGCAGGGTGCGAGCTGGTCAAGGAGCAGAGTTTCTACGCGGATCTGGCGGGGTCGTCGATCACACAGCAGCGGGTGCGGGTGCATCCGCATCTGGAGGCGACCACGGTGGACCGGGATGCGGGGACGTTCGAGTCGATGCGCACCCTGGCCGCACCGACCGGGCGAGGCTGGGAGTACGTCGCATCGGATGCGGTGTGGGACTGGTCGGGTGAGCTCGCGGCGCTGCCCGAGTTGCTGATCGAGAAGGCGCATGCTCCGACGGTGACGGCGGGCCCGACGGATCTGGTGATCGACCCGACGAATCTGTGGCTGACCATCCACGAGTCGGTCGGGCACGCCACCGAATACGACCGGGCGATCGGCTACGAGGCCGCGTATGCGGGGACTTCGTTCGCGACGCCGGACCGGCTCGGGTCGCTGCGCTACGGCGGCACCGCGATGCAAGTGACCGCCGATCGCACCGACCCGCATGGGCTGGCCACCGTCGGATTCGACGACGACGGGGTGGCCGCCCAGTCGTGGGATCTGGTGCGCGACGGCGTGCTGGTGGGCTATCAGCTGGACCGGGCGTTCGCCGCCAAGGCCGGTGTGGGCCGCTCGAACGGCTGCGCCTACGCCGATTCGGCGCATCATGTGCCGTTGCAGCGGATGGCGAACGTGTCGCTGCAACCGGATCCGCAGGTCGATCGGTCCACGGCCGATCTGATCGGCGGGGTCGAGGACGGACTGTATGTGGTCGGTGATCGCAGCTGGTCGATCGACATGCAGCGCTACAACTTCCAGTTCACCGGGCAACGTTTCTACCGGATCCGCGGCGGGCGTCTGGCCGGTCAGGTGCGGGATGTGGCATATCAGGCGACCACCACCGACTTCTGGGGTGCACTCGAGGCGGTCGGCGGGCACTCGACATACCAGCTCGGCGGCGCGATGAACTGCGGTAAAGCGCAACCCGGACAGATCGCGGCGGTGAGTCATGGTTGCCCGTCGGTGCTGCTGCGGCAGATCAACGTGCTCAACACCCGGCAGGAGGGCGCTCGATGATCGACGCTCCCCGGCTCGTCGACGCCGCGTTGGCCGCGTCCCGCGCCGACGAGACGATCGTGCTGGTCACCGACAGAGACGACGCGAATGTGCGGTGGGCGGGTAGTTCGATGACCACCAACGGGGTGATGCGCTCGCGCAGTTGGACGGTGATTGCGATCCGCCGCGACCCGCAGCCGCGCTGCGGCATCGTGACCGCCCCGAGTGTGACCGCCGACGAGGTCGCCGCGGTGGTGGCCGCGGCGGTCGCGGCCGCCGACACCGCCGCCGAGGCCACCGACGCGATGCCGCTGCTGCCCGGCGACGGTGTGACTGTCGACTGGGCGGACGCGTCGGCCGGCACCGGCATCGAGGTCTTCGGTGACGTGTTCGAGGCGTTGGCCGCCGGTTTCGGCGACGACGGACGAGATCCGCTGTACGGGTTCGCGCATCATCAGGTGCACACCACCTGGCTGGGCACCTCCACCGGGCTCCGACGCCGCTGGACACAGAAGGACGGGTCTCTCGAGATCACCGCGAAACGCGGTGGGCTGTCCGGTGCGGGCGCCTGGGTGGGGGCCGGCACCACCGACTTCACCGACGTCGACACCGCTGCGCTGCTCACCGAACTGGACCGGCGGCTCGGGTGGGCCGGCAACACGGTGGCGTTGCCGCCGGGCCGGTACGAGACGCTGCTGCCGCCGTCGGCGGTGGCGGATCTGATGATCTACCTGATGTGGTCGATGGGTGGGCGCGGCGCCGAGGAGGGACACACCGCCTGGTCGCGGCCCGGCGGCACCCGCATCGGCGAGACCGTGGCGGCGTTGCCGTTGACGTTGACCTCGGATCCGGCAGCGCAGGGTCTGGCCTGCCCACCGTTCCTCACCGCGACTGCCTCGACCGACACGGTGTCGGTGTTCGACAACGGTCTCGATGTCGAACGTGTCGATTGGATCCGCGACGGCACCGTAACGGCGTTGACGTATCCGCGAGCAGCGGCGGCCGAGTTCTCCGCGCCGGTGACCGCGCCCGGGGAGAATCTGCTGCTCACCGGCGGCTCGAATGCCACCCTCGACGAGATGATCGCCGGCACCGAACGCGGTCTGCTGCTCACCACCCTGTGGTATCTGCGGGACGTGGATCCATCGGCGCTGCTGCTGACCGGACTGACCCGCGACGGGGTGTACCTGGTCGAGGACGGGCAGGTGCGCGGCGCGGTGAACAACTTCCGGTTCAACGAATCCCCGCTCGATCTGCTGCGCCGCGCCGTCGAGGTCGGGGCGACCGAGCGGACGCTGCCGCGGGAATGGAACGACTGGTTCACCCGTACCGCGATGCCGCCGATGCGTATCCCCGATTTCCACATGTCCTCGGTCAGCGCCGCCCAGTGAGAGCAGTGCCGCCCGGTGGGTCGAGCCGGGAGTCGATTCAGGGTAGGTCGCGCCGGTGCCGAGCCGGACTGCCGACGTACAACGCATTCGGGGCACAGTCGGTGGTGACCAGCGAATTCGCGCCGAGTCTCAGCCGGCCCAGCCCCTGCACTACCACACCGCGGTGGATCAGACTCGGCGCCGACACCTGCACACCGGCACAGCGCAGCAACCGCTGCCGCAGGGCGCCGGGTATCACCGGAAGCCCTGCGGCAGCGACGAACACGGATTGAGACAGATAGGTGCGGTGCACCCGGCACTGCCTCCCACAGTCTTCTTCTGCAGCCGACGCTCCTCAGAGCAGGTCGGCGAGTTGTTTCGCGATCTCCTCGGGGGTGACGGTGGGCTCGAAGCGGCGCACCACCGTGCCCTCGGCATCGACGAGGAATTTGGTGAAGTTCCACTTCACCTCGTCGGTGCCGATCGCCTCGGGACGCGACTTGCTCACATGCTCGAACAGGAATCCGTTGTCGGGACCGAAGTCACCGGGGGCCTGCTCACGCAGATACGTGTACAGCGGCGCCGCGTCGTCACCGTTGACGTCGATCTTGCCGTAGACCGGGAACGTCACGTCGTAGTTCACCGAGCAGAACTCCTGGATCTCGCTGTCGGTACCCGGTTCCTGACCGCCGAACTGGTTGCACGGGAACCCGACGATCTGCAGCCCGGCGTCCTTCTTCTCGCGGTGCAGCGCCTCGAGGCCCTCGTACTGCGGGGTCAGGCCGCACTTGCTCGCGACGTTGACGATCAGCAGGTGCCTACCGCGGTGCACACCGAGGGATTCGGTACCGCCGTCGGCGGTGGTGACGGTGAAATCGTGGACGCTCACAGCTCTCCTAGGGTGTTCGGGGTCGTCTGTCGAATATCGAATGCTCGGGTCAGTCGAGGGTGCAGGCCAACCCGATCGTGCCGGACCGGCCGCGCCGCAGCAGGCTGCCCTTGACGGTCAGCCACCCGAACAGCCGGTACTTGCCGATGATCGCGGATCGGGTGCGTTCGGTACCCGCGTCGTCGAGGATCTCTGCAGTGCCGGGTACCGCGGCGCTGCGCGGACGACCCCGGGCATCGCACACCGCGAGCGTGATCCGCGGATCGCGGCGCACCCGCCCCACCTTGTGGGAACCGGTCGCCGTCCACACCAGCAACCGATCCCCGTCGGCCACCGCCCACACGGCGGTGGCGACGGCGGTGCCGTTCTTCCGGAACGTGCTCAGCAGCACATACTGGGCGGCGGCGAGGTCGGCGAACGACGGTGTGGTGACTCCCCCATCAGGCATGCGCCCACCCTACGGAACGACCACCGGTATGCGCGCGGCGGCGGTTCATCCTCCGGTGGGGGCGCCACGTGGCACGTCGCGGAACGCGAGATTCGGGTCGTGGCTGCGCTCACGCGGCATCCCCAGCACCCGCTCGCTGATCGTGTTGCGGGCCATTTCGGTGGTGCCACCGGCGATCGTGTACGACTGCTGCATCAGGAAATCGGTGCCGCATTCGGCGACTGCGCCGTCGTCGGTGTCCCACGCCGCGCCGTCGGCGCCGGTCATGTCGTAGATGATCGTGGTGAGGCGGGTGGCGACGTCCCCGGACATCAACCGCAGGATGCTCGCCGCCTGGTCGGTCATCGCTCCGGTCGTCATGGCGTGCCCGATCCGCTGCTGCAGCGCGTTCTTGACCAGTTCGAGGGTGTCGGCCTCGCCGATCAGATCGCGAGCGAGGGGGTCGTCGAGTCGTCCCGCGTCGCGGGCGACCTCGAGGAGTTCCTCGGTGCGGGAGCCGCCGCGGCTGCTGCCGGCCGGCAACGTCGCGTACGGCGAACGCAACAGCAGCCGTTCGTGGAACATCCAGCGGGTACCGACGGTCCAGCCGGCGTCGACCTCCCCGATCCGGTCACTGTCCGGGATCCGCACGTCGGTCATGTATTCCTGGCAGAACTCCTTCGACCCGCTGAGCATCTCGATGCGGTGCACCTCGATGCCCTCGGCCTTCAGCGGCACCATGAACACCGTCAACCCGCGATGTTTGGGCACATCCCAGTTGGTGCGGGCCAGGCACAACGCCCAGTCGGACCACCAGGCCCCGGTGGTCCAGATCTTCGAACCGTTGAGGATCCAGTCGTCGCCGTCGCGGATCGCAGTGGTCACCGCGCCCGCCACATCGGATCCGCCGCTGGGCTCGGAGAGCATCTGCATCCACAGTTCCTCGCCGCGCAGGATCGCCGGGATGTGCCGCTTCTTCTGTTCCTCGGTGCCGAAATCGAGCAGCACCGCCGCACACGGCACGAACGTCGGCGCCTGTAGTCGCGCCGGATACTCGAAGCCGGCGAGTTCGTCGTTGAGGACGCGCTGGTGTGCGGGGGTCAGTCCCTGCCCGCCGTACTCGCGGGGAATGCTGATTCCGGCGAGCCCGGCGTCGAACATCGACCGTTGCAGTGCGCGATCGTGCGTGACGGCGGCGAGTTCGTCCTCGTCGGAGGTTTCCTTGCGCAGCACCCCGACGTGCGCGGCGGGATCTGCGGATGCGAGATTCGCACGGATCCAGGTGCGGGCGCGGGCGCGGAACTCGTCGAGGGTTTCGATCTCGACCTCGGTCTGGGTCACTGTGCGCTCTCCTTCGACGTGGCGGCGGCCGAGATGACGGCATCGGCGAGTATCCGGCGGTGCTCGGCGGGGGTGCCGTAGGTGGACCGGTTCGCGGCGACGCGCCGGGTATACAGGTGCAGGTCGTGTTCGAAGGTCAGACCGATACCGCCGTGGAACTGCACGCATTCCTGCATCAGATCGGAGGCGTGGTCGCCGATGTAGGCCTTGGCCGCGCTCGACAGGCGGGCCGCGTCGGGGGTGTCCGCGGCGACGGCGGCAGCGGCGGTGTCGCTGATCGCGTGACACGCCTCGAGCCACATCTTCATGTCCGCGAAGCGGTGTTTGATGGCCTGGTAGGAGGCCAGGGCCCGGCCGAACGAGTACCGGTCGAATGCCCACGCCACGGTGGTGTCGAACGCGGTCTGCAACGCACCGACGGTTTCGGCGCAGCCCAGCACGATCGCCAGATGCCGGGCGTACTCGTCGTCGGCGGAGCCGTCGCCCGCGGCGCCGAGCAGCGCGCCCGCGGGTAGCCGCACGTGGTCGAACTCGACCTTTGCGTAGCGGCGGGTCAGATCCACCGAGCGCATCGCGGTGACGGTCACGCCGGGAGTGTCGCGGGGAACGAGGACGTGGCTGAGTCCGTCGCCGGTGCGGCCGGTCACCAACAGCAGATCGGCGGCGGGGGCGGCTTCGACGGGGCGTTTGGTGCCGTGCACGATCACGTCGTCGCCGTCGACGGTGATCGTCAGCGGGGCGGTGGCAGCACGGGCCTCCGGACGTGGTTCGGCCGAGCACCACGCAGCGGTGACGGAGCCGTCGAGCAACCCGGCGAGGGTGTCGTGGTGGTGACTGTGCCGACCCAGCAGGGCGGCGACCACGTTGGTCGGGACGAGCGGTCCGGGTGCGGCGTGCCGGCCGAACTCGTACGCGATCAAGGTCAGGTCGATCAGTCCCGAGTCGCTGATGGAGCCGCCGCCGTGCGCTTCGTCGACGAGCAGGCTGGTCCAGCCCAACTCGGCCCCGGCACGCCAGAAGCCCGGGTCGAATCCGGCGGCGTCGTCGCGCAGGCCTCGCAGGACCGCGACCGGGGTGCGTTCCTGCAGGAATCTGGCGGTGGTGTCGCGGAAGAAGTCCTGGTCGGGCGTGGGTTCGAGCAGCATGCAGTGCCTCTCGTCTCGGTGGCACCCACAAGTGGAGTACCTCAATCTCATTAATGAGAATATAGTTATCCAATCCTGTAAAGGAAAGTCTCTTCGGTGGGTTTCGGGACACTGCCCCGCACCGGGATACTGGAGGGCGTGACCGCGACGAACCCGAGCGACGACACCGCACCCGCGACAGACGACACCGCAGCAGTGGACGTGCAGTTGCCCGCCGGAACGCTGACCGCCGCGCAACTGCAGACCCTCGCCGACCTCGCGCACACCCACGCCGGTGGCGTCCTGCACCTGACCCCGCACGCGCACCTGCGCCTGCACGGCAACCCCGCGCCCTTGACCACCGCCGTCACCGATGCCGGATTCACCGTGGGCCACCCCGCGCTGCCGCGCCTGCTCGCATCCCCCCTCAGTGGACGCATCGGCGGACTCCGCGACATCCGGTCTCTCACCGACACCGCACTGACCCGCCTGCCCACCGCGCGCCCCGGCGTGATACTCGGACTCGACGACGGTACCGGCGACATCGTCGCGCTGACCCCCGATCGCGCACTGCTCGCCCTCCCCGGCGACGAATGGGCTCTACTCCTCGGCGGCGAGGACACCGGGATCCGCCGAACCGCCCCTGCCGGTGCCGTCGACCTCCTGTTCGACGACACCACAAGCACCGGCACCACACGCACCGACACCGCACGCACCGACACCGCACGCACCGACACCACTGCCACCCCCACTGTCGTCCCCCCGCCCCCGACCCCACCGATCGGATGGCTCGACCAACCGGACGGCACCGTCACCCTCGCCGGAGGCCTACCCGGCGGTGTACTCCCCGCCCGCCTCGCCGAATTCCTCGCCGCCGTCGAACGCCCCCTCGTCGTCACCCCCTGGCGCTCGGTGCTGCTGTGCGACCTCGACGAACAGATCGCTGAACAGATCGTGCGCGTTCTCGCACCCATGGGTTTGATCTTCGACGCACAGTCGCCGCACCTGCGGTAACCCGCCGAACCGCTCCGCCTCGCACCGGACCGGCCTACCGTGGGACAGGTGAGTTCCGAACCGGCCGACTCTGCATCCCCAGCCTCCGAGACCGCCTCCGACTCCGACACCTTCGACGTGATCGTGCTCGGCGCAGGACCCGCCGGCGAGAACGCCGCGCAATACGCCATCGCCGGATCCGACCGCACCGCCGCCCTCGTCGAACACGAACTGGTCGGCGGCGAATGCTCCTACTGGGCATGCATGCCCAGTAAGGCTCTGCTGCGCCCCACCCAGGTCCTCGGCACCGCCACGCACATGCCCGGCGTGCAGCAGCACGTCACCGCCGAGCACGTCGACGTCCCCGCCGTCCTGACCCGCCGCGACCGGTTCACCTCCGGCCACGACGACTCCTCCCAAGTGCTGTGGGCCGACGCCGCCGGCATCGACGTGATCCGCGGCCACGCGCACCTCACCGGGCCCCGCACTGTCACCGTCGACGGCGACCACCCTCGCACCCTGCACGCCCGCCACGCCGTCGTCCTCGCCACCGGCACCGTCGCCACCGTCCCCGACCTACCCGGACTGCGCGCGGCGCTGCCCTGGACCTCCCGCGACGCGACGAACCTGCAGCAGATCCCCCGCCGGGCCCTCGTGATCGGCGGCGGCGTCGTCGCCTGCGAAACCGCCACGTGGCTACGGCAACTCGGCGCCGACGAGGTCACCGTCGTGGTCCGTGGACCACGCCTGCTCGCGCGGGTCGAACCGTTCGCCTCCGAAGCCGTCGCCGCCCGGATGCAGACCCACGACGTCCGGCTGCGGTTCGGAACCGAAGTCACCGCGGTGACGCGCCCCGACGTCCGCGACACCGGCGTCGGCATGATCCACGGCGGCCCCGCCACCGCGGAGTTGACCGACGGCACCACCGTCGAAGTCGACGAACTCGTCGTCGCGACCGGCCGCCGGGCCGCCGTCGACCACCTCGGCCTCCACACCGTCGGGCTCGACACCGGCAACGTGACCGTCGACGACCACCTCACCGTGACCGGCGGCGACGGCACCTGGCTGTACGCGGTCGGCGACGTCAACGGCCGCGCCGCCCTGACCCACATGGGCAAATACCAGGCCCGGGTGTGCGGCGACGTCATCGCCGCCCGCGCCGAGAACCGGCCCCTGGACGACCCGCGGTACCGCGCCGGCGCCGACCACGGGCAGATCCCCCAGGTGATCTTCACCGTCCCCGAGATCTCCTCCGTCGGGCACACCGCCGACTCGGCCCGCGACGCCGGACTCGACGTCGAGGTGCTCGAGGCCGACATCGACGTCGCCGGCGCCGCCCTGCACCGCGACGACTTCACCGGTCACGCAGCGCTTGTCGTCGACCGCGCCACCGATGTCCTCGTCGGCGCAACCTTCGTGGGGTCCGAGGTCGCCGAACTCGTCCACACCGCCACCGTCGCGATCGTCGGGAAGGTGCCCCTCGGTCTGCTGTGGCATGCCGTCCCGGCCTACCCCACGATCAGTGAGGTGTGGCTGCGCCTGCTCGAAACCCGCCGGCCGTGACACCGAGGACCGGTCCGGCGATGCGAAGGACATGCCCTGACCGCACCCGGGGTCGCTCCGCCTGCACGCCGTCAGTAGTAGTGTGCGGGGCAGTGAACACATCCTTCTGTGCTTGAGAATCGACTTTCGCGTCGATCGTGAACAACGCCGCCTGCGCGCGGCGGTGATTCCGTGCGCCCCGAGTGGGGTCCCGATCCTGGGCCCCCGACTCCGCTCTCATCGGAATCACACTTCTCGGAGTTCTCATGCGCCGTCTTCCCCCGTCCAGCCGCACTCTCCTGCCCCGCACCGAACTACTCGGTGACTGCCACAGCTGTGTCGGCTTGTGTTGCACCGTCTTCGGATTCTCCCGCTCCCGCGACTTCGCCACCGACAAACCCGCCGGGACGCCGTGCCCACACCTCGCGTCCGATTTCGGCTGCACGATCCACGACGTCCTGGGCCCACGCGGGTACCGCGGCTGCACCGTGTTCGACTGCTTCGGCGCCGGGCAAGCCGTCACCGCCCGGACCCCCGGCCACCTCACCGGCGCGGTGTTCCCGAGGATGAAGCAGTTGCACGAGATGCTCTGGTACCTCCATGAGGCAGCCGATCGTGCCCTCGACCCCGACGACGTCACCGACGCCGCTGATCTGGCTGCGACGATCACCGCATTCGCTCGGCTCGGGGCCTCCGAATTGCTCGCCCTCGACCTGGACGCGCTGCACGAGCAGGTGCGCCTCCTGCTCGTCGCGGTCAGTGACGCACTGCGCGCGTCGTATCACTCCACCGGCACACCCGATCCGCGACTGCACCCCGGCGCGGAACTCGCAGGCCGGTCTCTGCGCGGCCGTGTCCTGTGCGGCGCCGACCTGCGCGGCGCGTGCCTGATCGGCGCGGATCTGCGCAGCACTGATCTGAACGCGGTGGATCTACTCGGCGCCGACCTGCGCGATGCCCGTCTCGACGGCGCCGATCTGTCGTCGGCACTGTATCTGACGGGCCCGCAGATCGCGGCGGCGCGCGGTGACCGCGACACGCTGCTGCCTCATCGGGTGCCGGTACCGCAGTGGGCCCGGCAATCCTGAGCCGCACGAACCACCCGCCCCACCGGACACGTCGGTCCCTCCTGGCACACTGGATTCGCACATGCGTACGACAACCGCGAAAGGTGGATGCTGCCGATGACGAGCCGGGACGGATCGGGCCTACTCGAGTGGGTCGCGTCGTACCTGGAGACCCTGCAGACCGCGAAACGCTCGGCGCACACGGTCAAGGCGTACCGCCTGGATCTGCACGGGGTGTGTGCTGCGCTCGCGGCGGCGCGCGGCGGCACCCCGGACACGTTGACCATCGCAGACCTCACGATCCGCGGGCTGCGCTCGGCGTTCGCCACGTTCGCGCGCGAACGCCAACCGGCGTCGGTGCGGCGCGCCTGGTCGGTATGGAACAACTTCTGCAACTTTCTCGTCACCGAGGGGCTCTCCGAGGGCAACCCGATGGCCTCGATCACCCAGCCGAAACGCCCCGAACACACCCCGAAGGCATTCAAACCGGCCGCCGTGGGGCAACTCGTCGACACCTTGACCCACGACGCGCAGCACCCGAGCGGGTCGCCGCGGGACTGGCCGCAGCGGGATCTGGCGCTGGTCGCGACCCTGCTGCTCACCGGTATCCGGTCGGAGGAGTTGATCTCGCTGGATCTGGCGCACATCCTCGGCGGGCTCGACGCCCCCGTGCTGCGGGTGCACGGCAAGGGCGCGGTCGAACGGGAGATCCCCCTCGAAGACAGCTGGACGGCCATCGTGTCCGCCTACCTGCAGGAGCGCTATGTCCGGTTTCCGCCGCTGCGGCGTTCGGTGCTCGCCGACCGCGCGGATCTGCCGATGTGGGAACGGCACACCCCCACCGATCCGCTGTTCGTCGGCGCCGACGGCCAGCGCATCACCCGCGGAACCCTGCAATACCGGGTGCGGCGCATGTACCGGCGGGCGGGTATCGAATCCGAACGCAAACGAGGGGCGCTCGCGCATGCGCTCCGACACACCTTCGCGACATCGCTGGCCGACAACGGCGCGACGATGGTCGAGTTGCAGCAGCTGCTCGGGCATCGGTCGTTACAGACCGTACAGATCTACACCTCGGCGACGAACGACGCGGTGCGGCACGCGGCCCGCCACAACCCCGTCTACGGACTGCTCGGCGGATCCGATCGCACTGTGGACGACGGCGAGAGCTGACAGACTGGTTCCGAACCACAGACTGGTTCCGAACCGCAGTGTCGAGGCGCGCTCCGCACATGAGGACGCACCGAGAACAACGAAGGAGCTTGCATGAGCGTCGAATCGGTGGAAGCTGCGCGTCATCGCGTCGTGGTGATCGGATCCGGGTTCGGTGGGTTGTTCGCCGCGCAGGCCCTCGGCCGCACCGACGCGGACGTCACGCTGGTGGCGCGCACCACCCACCATCTGTTCCAGCCGCTGCTCTACCAGGTGGCGACGGGCATCCTCTCGGTCGGCGACATCGCCCCCGCCACGCGCATGGTGCTGCGCAAGCAGGAGAACACCCAGGTGCTGCTCGGGGAGGTCGACCACATCGACCTCGAGAACGGGACGGTCACATCCCAGTTCCTCGAGCGACGCACCACCACCGACTTCGACTCGCTGATCGTCTCGGCGGGCGCCGGCCAGTCCTATTTCGGCAACGATCATTTCGCGGAGTTCGCGCCCGGCATGAAGACCATCGACGACGCGCTCGAGTTGCGCGGCCGGATCCTGGGCGCGTTCGAGCAGGCCGAGTTGTCGAACGACCCGGAGGAGCAGGCACGGCTGCTGACCTTCGTGGTGGTGGGCGCGGGCCCGACGGGCGTGGAGCTGGCCGGGCAGATCGCCGAGCTCTCACGCCGCACCCTCAAGGACACGTTCCGCCACATCGATTCGACGCGGGCGCGCGTGGTCCTGCTCGACGGCGCATCGGATGTGCTGCCGGTGTACGGCGGGAAGCTGTCGAAGAAGGCACGCAAGACCCTCGAAGGTCTCGGTGTGGAGATCCAACTGGGTGCGATGGTCACCGGCGTCGACGCGGACGGCCTGACGGTCAAGGAGAAGGACGGCACCGAACGCCGCATCGAATCACAGTGCAAGGTGTGGTCGGCGGGTGTGGCGGCGAGCCCGCTCGGCAAGCAGCTGGCGGCGCAGTCCGGTGCCGGGATCGACCGGGCCGGTCGCGTCGAGGTGCTGCCCGACCTGTCGTTGCCGGGATACCCGAACGTGTTCGTGATCGGCGACATGATGTCGCTCGACAAGCTTCCGGGGCTCGCGCAGGTCGCGATGCAGGGCGGCAAGTACGCGGCGAAGCAGATCGCCGCATCCCTCGAAGGCCAGGACCCGTCCCAGCGGCCCCCGTTCAAGTATTTCGACAAGGGGTCGATGGCGACGATCTCGCGGTTCAGCGCGGTCGCGAAGGTCGGCAAACTCGAGATCAGTGGGTTCCTCGGCTGGATCGCCTGGTTGTTCATCCACCTGCTGTATCTGGTGGGGTTCTCGTCGAAGATGTCGACGTTGTTGTCGTGGGCGCAGGCGTTCTTCTCCGCGGGGCGCAACGAGATGGCGGCGACCGAACAGCAGGTGTTCGCGCGGATCGCGATCGAGCGGCTACGACACCACGAGAACTCCCGCACTGCCGGCAACGGCAGCGCCACCGAACAGGGCGCCGCCGGGACGGACGCTGCCGCCGCGACCGACAACAGCGACTCGTCTCCGGCGGATCGCAAGGCCGCCGGCTGACGAGCGCAGCATGGCCGTCAGTTCCCGATGCGGGCGCTGTCCTCGATATTCGCGAGCCGCACCTGGCCCTGCGAGACGACCCGGTCCTGCGCGTCGGTGATCACCACCCGCCACAGTTGCTGGGTGCGGCCCCGGTGGATGGGGGTGCCGACAGCGGTGAGGACGCCCTCGCGGGTGGCGCGCAGGAAATCGGTGTTGTTGTTGACGCCGACGACGTTGCCGCGATCGCCGAACCAGATGGCGCCGCCCATACTCGCGATGGTTTCGATGACCGCGCAGTACACCCCGCCGTGCACGATGCCGTAAGGCTGATGCTGGGTCGGTGTCACGGTCCACTGGGCGCGGACGGCATCGGCGGTGAGTTCGAGGAACTCCAGTCCGAGTGCTGCTCCGAACCCGGTGCGGTTGAGTGTGGTCACCTCGGCGGCATCGAGTGCAGCGCTGCGCTCCGGCGTGGATTGATCGGTCATGTCTGTGAACTCTCCTGCTCGATCGGGCCGGCCGGGGCGCCGGTGTCCATCGAACGATGGTAGGGCATCGACGTTTTCGTCCGGCGGGAGAGCAACCTCGGGAAGAGCGAGGCCGGAACGGACCGGCGGGCCTCGCGTGTGATCGCGAGGCCCGCCGTCGGGATGGACCGGGAGTCTCTGCAGCCCTCAGGACTCCGGCACGGTCCGGTGTTGCGCGTCTCCACTATAGGGAAGGCTGACCTAATCCCACAAGGCCTCGCACCGGATGCCCCGCGGCCACGAAGGCATCCAACAGCTGCTGGCCACGTCGTGTCGCGTCGCGGCGGGACGCTCCGCCGAGGACGGGCAGCTGCGATGCACCGGTGACGACGGTGCGTCCGACCATCGCCCAGAAGCGGGTGCGGTCGAGCGGGGCGCATCGCTGCACGGCCTCGTGCACCGCGGTCAGGGCGGTCACGGCGCGATGCGCCGTCCACACCGCCATGGCTTCCTCGCACGGCAGCACCACGACCCCACGATCGGCGGCAGCCCGGTCCCCCGGAAGCACGCGCAAGGTGTCGTCGGCAATACCGGCCCAGTCGATGCACCCGTCGCTGTCCTGGTGCAGCCAGAGATTGTCGAGGCCGGGATCCCACACGCGCCCCTCGAGAGCGAGCGGGGCGAGCACCCGGCCGACAATCGAGTGGATGAGCGCGGCGGCGACCTGCTCGGCCGCGATGCGCGGTTCCTCCACGTCCTCGAGCGAGCGTCGGTAGAGCAATTCGATGCGCTCGGTGCGCTCGGCACTGCCGAGGCCCCACCAGCGACGCTTGGGTTCTTCGTCGATACAGGCCACGGCATAGACGCGGGGCGATCCCGCGGCGAGCGCCCGCAGGCGGGTGCGGGTGTCCTCGAATGCGCGGACGCTCCGGTCGTCGAACGTGGTGACCGGAGCAGTGGTGGTCGGCGGCAGCAGCAGAGTCGTCATCCGACACCTCTCTTGTCGACGGGAACCCAGCGGATTGCTTAGGTAAGGCTAACCATTACATCCGGGGTGGGGGTCGCGCAACCCGCCTCACCTGAAGAACCCGTCACAACGAAGCGTGACCTCCGGACCGGACCCACCCGGTGACAGATCGAAATAGGATTCCGTAACCTAACCTCCAGACCTACCCGAGAATCCCGTCACGAGGAGCGCCCCACGCACGTGGCCACCATTCGACCCCCCTCCCCAGAACTCACGGCCACCGAACCCACGACCACCGAGTTGACCGGACCGCCCACCACGGCCCGGCGTGTCGTCGCGGAGTTGCTGGACCTCGCTCTCCTCGCCATCCCCCTCGTCATCGGCGCCCTGCTCGTCGACACCCTCGGCGACGCCAACGGAGGGGGACAGACCGACCGCGTCGTCTTCGGTGGCGCCGCGCTCGCCGCCACCGCCGGATTGCTGCTGTGGAACCGCGGCCGCCGGGAAGGACGCACCGGCGCGAGCCTCGGCAAGACCTGGACCGACCTCATCACCCGCGACCCGGACACCGGCGCCCCCGTCGGCCCCCGCCGCGCCCTCCTGCGCCGCCGCACCGAAGTCGTCATGGCCCGCACCGCCGACGACGACGGCTTCACGCCGCTGCCCGCGGACACCAGCGTCGCCGGGATTCGCCGCAGGCGACTCCTCGGACTGCTCACCCTCGCCGTGATGCTCGTGCTCGTCCTGCTCGCCAGTGTCGCGATCGGGGCCCGCCCGATGACCTTCACCGAGGTGTTCCATGCACTGTTGGTCAACGACGGCGCCGAAACCGACGTGATCATCCACTCCCTGCGCATTCCCCGCACCCTGCTCGGACTGCTCGTCGGCATCGCCCTCGGAGTGGCCGGTGCCCTCATCCAAGGCCACACCCGCAACCCCCTCGCCGACGCCGGCCTGCTCGGCATCAATGCCGGCGCCGCACTGTTCGTGGTGCTCTCGATCTACCTGCTGGGCACCAGCACCCCGGCCGAATACCTGTGGTTCGCCTTCGCCGGATCCCTGTTCGCCAGCGTCGTCGTATTCGGGTTCGCCTCCATCGGCAACGGCGGCTCGAGCCCCCTGAGTCTGGCCCTCGCCGGCGCCGCCGTCGCCTTCTTCCTTCAAGCGATGATCCAAACCGTCGTCCTGCTCGACCAGACCAGCCTCGACGGCTACCGCTTCTGGGTGGTCGGTTCCGTCGCAGGACGCGGCATGGACGTGCTCTGGCAGGTCCTGCCGTTCATCGTCGTCGGCCTCGTCATCGCCCTCGCGAGCACCCCCGGACTCAACGTGCTCAGCCTCGGTGAAGACGTCGCCCGCTCCCTCGGCACCAACATCGTCCTGACCCGCGTCATCGGCATCGCCGTGATCACCATCCTCACCGGCGCCGCCACCGCCGCGTGCGGCCCCATCGCGTTCGTCGGCCTCATCGTCCCGCACATCGCCCGCGCCATCACCGGCCCGGACTACCGCTGGCTCGTCCCCTACGCGGGACTGCTCGGCGGGGTGCTGCTCGTCCTCGCCGACGTCATCGGCCGCATCGTCGTGCGCCCCGGCGAACTGCAGGTCGGCATCGTGCTCGCCCTGGTCGGCGCCCCCTTCTTCATTGCCCTCGTCCGCCGCCGGAAGCTGGTGTCGCTGTGACCGACCTGACGAAGATCCCCACCGCGACCCCACCCACCACAGGTAAGGATCCCCGCCGCCGCACCCCCATCCAACTCTCCACCGCCGTACCCGCCCGCCCCGCCTTCCGCGTCGGCCGGTTCTCCGTGGTATGGCGCGGTCGCCAGGTGCTCGTGTGCACCCTGCTCGCCGTCGCCGCGTTCCTGCTCCTGTGCGTCGGGCTCGGTCGCGGCGACTACCCGATGTCCGTCCCCGAGGTCATCGAGGTACTCCTCGGCGGCGGCGAACGACTCGACCGGTTCATCGTGTTCGACCTGCGTCTCCCCCGCGGCATCGGCGCGCTCGTCGTCGGCGCCTGCCTCGCCGTCTCCGGCGCCATCACCCAGTCGCTGTCCCGCAACGCCCTGGCCAGCCCCGACATCCTCGGCATCACCGCCGGCGCCAGCGCCGCAGCCGTCGCCCTGATCGTCGTCACCAGCGGCGGCACCATCGTCGGACTCCTCGCCGCGCTCGGCCTGCCCCTGGCAGCCCTCGTCGGCGGCCTGCTCACCGCCGCCGTGATCTACCTGCTCGCGTGGAAGAACGGCGTCGACGGATTCCGGCTCGTGCTCATCGGCATCGGCGCCAACGCCATGCTGATCGCCCTGACCAACTGGATGCTCGTCTCCGCCGACATCAACGACGTCTCCCGCGCCCAGGTCTGGCTGACCGGCTCCCTCAACGGCATCAGCTGGAGTCAGGTCATCCCCGCCGGCGTCGCCCTCGCCGTCATCGGCACCTGGACGATCATCGCCTCGTTCACCATCGGCGCCCTGCGCCTCGGCGACGACACCGCACGCTCGCTCGGCATCCGCCTGCAATCCCAACAGGGCATGCTCCTCGTCGCCGCCTGCGCACTCGCCGCCATCGCGACCGCCGCCGCCGGACCCATCGGATTCGTCGCGCTCGCCGCACCCCAGGTCGCGCTGCGACTCGTCCGCTCCGCCGGCCCCCCGGTCATCGCCTCCGCGCTGACCGGCGCCGTTCTCGTCGTCGGCGCCGACATCATCGCCCGCACCATCCTGCCGGTCTCCCTGCCGGTCGGACTCGTAACCTCCGCGCTCGGCGGCCCGTTCCTGCTGTATCTGCTCGTGCGCTCCAACCGGAAGGTGTCAGTGTGACCCACGCCCAGCCCCTCGACACGCACCCTGCCGGCGCGACCGACCACACCGGCGCGCGACTCGTCGCCGAGCATCTCGCACTCGGCTACGGAGACCGCCTCATCGTCGACGACCTCGACCTCGAGATCCCCACCGGAGTGGTCACCACCATCATCGGGCCCAACGGCTGCGGCAAATCCACCCTGCTGCGCGCACTGAGCCGGCTGCTCAAACCCCGCGCGGGACACGTCCTTCTCGACGGCCGCAAGATCACCACGATGCGCACCCGCGACGTCGCCCGGGTCCTCGGCATGCTTCCCCAGGCACCCACCGCACCCGAAGGACTCACCGTCGCCGACCTCGTCGCCCGCGGCCGCCACCCCCACCAATCGTGGGTGCGGCAATGGTCCGGAGACGACGAAGACGTCGTCTCCACCGCCCTGACCCGCACCGGCATCGCCGACCTCGCCGACCGCCCCGTCGACGAACTCTCGGGCGGCCAGCGCCAACGCGCCTGGATCTCGATGGCCCTCGCGCAGGGCACCGACGTCCTGCTTCTCGACGAACCCACCACCTACCTCGACCTCGCGCACTCCATCGAGGTTCTCGACCTCGTCGACCAACTGCACAGCGAACTCGGCCGCACCGTGGTGATGGTTCTGCACGACCTCAACCTCGCCATCCGCTACAGCGACCACCTCGTCGTCATGCGCGACGGCAAGGTCATCGCCTCCGGCCCACCGGCCGAGGTCATCTCCGTCGAACTGCTCCGCGACGTGTTCGGACTCGATGCCTCCGTCATCAGCGACCCCGTGTCCGGCCGGCCCCTGATCGTGCCCATCGGCACCCGCCACGTCTACGGCACCGTCGGCGGCGACACCCTACCCGAAAAACTACGACCCTAGGTAGTACGCACAAATGTCGGAGACTCCGTAGAATCAACGTATGGCAGCACTAGGCGAACTCGAGCGAGCAGTGATGGACCACCTGTGGTCCTCCACCGAACCCCAGACCGTGCGACAGGTCCACGAAGGCCTCTCCGCCCGCCGCTCCCTCGCATACACCACCGTCATGACTGTCCTTCAACGCCTCGCGAAGAAGAACCTCGTCATCCAACAACGCGACGACCGCGCCCACCGCTACCTCCCGGTGCACGGCCGCGACGAACTCGTCGCCAGCCTCATGGTCGACGCCCTCGACCAGGCCGACGAAACCGCCGGACGCACCGCCGCACTCGTCCACTTCGTCGGCCGGGTCGGCGCCGACGAAGCAGACGCGCTGCGCGCCGCACTGGCCGAACTCGAAGCCCAACACAGCACCGACCGACCCGCGGGCAAGGCGAGCTGACAGACTCGACCCCATGGATGCGACCACCGCGCTCGTATTCGGCATACTTGCGCTTCTCCTCGCGGGTCCGGTGCCCGGACTCCTGTCCCGCGCCGCCTGGCCGCACCGCAACCCGCGCGCGGCGCTCGTGTTGTGGCAGGCCATCGCCCTGGCCGCCGTCCTCTCGGCGTTCAGCTCCGGCCTCGCCATCGCCAGCCGTCTACTGGTGCCCGGCGACGACGGCCGCCCCACCACCGGGCCCCTCGAGGAAATCGACGCGCTCGGGCTACCCCTGTGGCTCACCTACGTCGTCGTCTTCATGCTCACCTTGCTCATCGGCGGACGCCTGATCTACTCGACCGTGCACGTCGGTGTCCGCACCCGCCGCCGCCGCGCCCGCCACCGCATGCTCGTCGACCTCCTCGACCGCCGCGACAACCTCTCCGCCATCCGCACCCTCCCCCACGTGCGAATCCTCGACAGCACGGACCCCATCGCCTACTGCCTGCCCGGCATCCGGCACCGCGTCGTCCTGTCCGAAGGCACCCTCGACAACCTCACCGAAGACGAACTGAGCGCCGTCCTGCGCCACGAACACTCCCACCTGCGCGCCCGCCACGACCTCATTCTCGAAGCATTCACCGCCGTCTACGAAGCGTTCCCCCGTTGGGTCCGCTCCGGATCGGCACTCGGCTCCGTGCAGCTCCTCGTCGAAATGCTCGCCGACGACTCCGCCGTACGTCTCACCGGCCCCACCCCCCTGGCCCGTGCCCTCGTCACCTGCGCCGACGCCCACACCCCCACCGGCGCTCTCGCAGTTGGCGGACCCTCCACCCTTTTACGAGTACAGCGACTCGCCAACCCCGGCCCCGACCTGACCATCTCCGCGTGCGCCTACATGACCGCCGCCGCGATCCTCGTCGTCCCCACCGTCGCTGTCGCCGTCCCCTGGCTGACCGAATTGACCCGCCTGTTCACCCACTGACCACAGTTCCTGCACCGTTCGATTTCGATCACGCCCCATTTCGAGGGAAGCTGTACCCATGACCGTCGAACGCACCGAGACCCCCCTCGCCCAGATCGGCGTGACCGGCCTGGCCGTCATGGGGTCCAACATCGCCCGGAACTTCGCCCGACACGGCTACACTGTCGCCCTGCACAACCGCAGCATCGCCAAGACCGATGCCCTGCTCGCCGAGCACGGCAGCGACGGCACCTTCATTCGCACCGAAACGATCGACGAGTTCGTCGCCGCCCTCGAGAAGCCCCGACGCGTCCTGATCATGGTCAAAGCAGGCGACGCCACCGACGCCGTCATCGACGAACTCGCCGATGCCATGGAACCCGGCGACATCATCATCGACGGCGGCAACGCCCTGTACACCGACACCATCCGCCGCGAAGCCGCCCTACGCGAACGTGGACTGCACTTCGTCGGCGCCGGCATCTCCGGCGGCGAAGAAGGCGCACTCAACGGACCGTCCATCATGCCCGGCGGCCCCGCCGAGTCCTACGCCGCACTCGGCCCCCTCCTCGAGGCCATCTCCGCCAAGGTCGATGACACCCCCTGCTGCACCCACGTCGGCCCCGACGGCGCCGGACACTTCGTCAAAATGGTGCACAACGGCATCGAATACGCAGACATGCAGCTCATCGGCGAGGCCTACCACCTCCTGCGCGACGCCCTGGGCTACGACGCCGCGAAGATCGCCGACGTGTTCGCCGTCTGGAACACCGGCACCCTCGAGTCGTACCTCATCGAAATCACCGCGGAAGTGCTGCGCCAGACCGACGCCGCCACCGGCAAACCTCTCGTCGACGTCATCGTCGACGCCGCCGAACAGAAGGGCACCGGACGCTGGACCGTCAAGGCGGCCCTCGACCTCGGCATCCCCGTCACCGGCATCGCCGAAGCCGTCTTCGCCCGCGCCCTGTCCGGATCCCGCACGCAGCGCGCCGCAGCCCGCGACCTGACCGCCGGTACCCTCGGCGCCGCCCCCACCGACACCGCCCAGTTCACCGAGGACATCCGCGCCGCCCTATACGCCTCCAAAATCGTCGCCTACGCCCAGGGCTTCGACCAGATCGCCGCCGGCAGCGCCGAATACGGATGGAACATCGACCGCGCTGCCATGGCCACGATCTGGCGCGGCGGCTGCATCATCCGCGCCCAGTTCCTCAACCGCATCAAAGAGGCCTACGACGCCGACCCGGAGCTGCCCAGCCTGATCCTCGCGCCCTACTTCCGCGACGCCATCGAAGCCGGCATCGACAGCTGGCGGCGCGTCGTGGTCACCGCCACCACCCTCGGCATCCCCATCCCGGCCTTCGGCTCGTCCCTGTCCTACTACGACGGGCTACGCGCCGAACGTCTTCCCGCCGCACTCACCCAGGGCCAACGCGACTACTTCGGTGCGCACACCTACGAGCGCACCGACAAGCCCGGCAAGTTCCACACCCTGTGGAGCGGCGACCACAGCGAAGTCCAGGCCTGACCGAACCCCGACCATGACCGGCACCACGGCAGCATCCGTGGCGTGCGCGCTCGCCGCCGCGGTGCTGATCGCCGTCAGCATGGTCGCCCAGCAACGCTCCGCCGCCGCCGTCCCCACCTCCGGCCCGCTCGTCGGCAGTCTCATCCGCAGCCCCCGCTGGTGGGCGGCGCTGGCCGTGGACGGCGGCGGCTACACGCTGCAGGTTCTCGCTCTCGCGCTCGGCACCGTCCTGATCGTGCAACCGCTGCTCGTCTCGTCGCTGCTGTTCGCCATCCCCATCTCGGCCTACTACACCGGACGACGACCCGACCGCCGCACCCTGTTGCTCGCCGGGGCACTGTGTGTCTCGTTGGCGGTGTTCCTGATCGCCGGCAACCCCACCGCAGGAGCCGTCGACGCCGCCGCCACCCGATGGGCACTGCCCCTCGCACTCGTCCTGGCCGTCACCGCAGGCGCCACCGCACTCGGCCTCGCCCCCGGATCGCCGGGGCGCCGCGCCATGCTGCTCGGCACCGCCGCCGGCATCCTCTACGGCGTTGCCGCCGCCTTCACCAAACACGTCACCGACCTGATCGAACACGGCGTGTTCACCGTCCTCGGGTCGTGGCAGACCTGGACCGTGATCGCGGCGGGGCTCACCGGCATGTACCTGCAGCAACGCGCCTTCCAAGCCGGGCCACTGACCGCCTCCCTACCGACGCTGACGATCGCCGAACCACTCGCCGCGGTATTCCTCGGCATGACCGTGCTCGGCGAACACCTCGACACCGACAGCCTCGGCCTCACCGCCACCGTCGCCGCCGTCGCTGTGATGGCCGTGACCACCCTCGCACTTGCCCGCACCGTCGCACCCAGCCCCTCCGGCACCACACCGGCTGCCGAGGGGACGCCGACCACGAGGCCTACACAGCCCTGATCAGCTGTCCGACCGCGACAACACCGCGACCAGGAAATCGGAATCCTCTGTGAACGGGCGCAGATCCCACGTCGACAACAACAACTCCGGCGTGAGACCCCCGGCCGCTGCATCGGCGAGGAACTCGGTGAAGTCGTAGTCACGACCCGCACCGAACCCGACCACAGCACGCCCCGACGACCTCAGATGCCGCGCGAACCCGGCCAACGTCGCCCGCCGCGTCGACGGCGCCAAGAACGTCATGACATTGCCCGCACACACGATCACGTCGAACTCCGCGGCCACACCGCGACCCGGCAGATCCAACTCGGCGAGATCCCCGGCCAACCACGTCGGGCCCGGATGGTCCTCCTCCGCCGCCGCGATCAGCACCGGGTCCACATCGACCCCCACCACGACGTGCCCCACCGCGTGCAGATAGGCACCCAACCGGCCCGGCCCGCACCCTGCATCGAGCACCCGCGCACCCCGCCCCACCATCGCGTCGATCAACCGGGCTTCACCGACGATGTCCTGCCCCTGGGCCGCCATCGTCCGGAAACGCTCGACATACCAACTCGAATGCGATGGATCCGCCTCGGTGATGTCCTCCCACTGGCTTCGGATGCGCTCGGCCAACGTCCCACCTCCTCGTCCGGGCCCGCCAACGCGAGCCACCTACGACCCACCCTATTCACCTCATCCCACCGCAGGACACGACAGCCACCACCTGCCGAATTAGAATGGGCTCTTTCACCGCACCGTCCGGGAGCGCCCCCATCCGTCCCGGACCCGACGAGAGGAACACGGTGCCTGAGGCACCCCCTACCGGCACGGTGCCTGAGGCACCTACTACCAGCACGACCCGAGCCGACGTCGGCGCAACCACCGCGGAGACCGACTCCGCCGGGCAGGAGGGCTCCCCTAGCGAGCCGGGCGACGAACCCGGCGCCATCGCACAGGAGCGGCCCTGATGTCCGTCGCCCTGTCCATCCTCAGCCTCCTCGGCTTCGTCGCCCTCACGGCAGGCACCGCCCTGTTCGTCGCCGCCGAATTCTCCCTGACCGCCCTCGAACGCAGCACCGTCGAAGCGCACGCCCGAGGCGGCGACCGCCGCGCCCGCCAGGTACAGCGCGCGCACAGCACGCTGTCGTTCCAGCTGTCCGGCGCCCAACTCGGCATCACCATCACCACCTTGATCACCGGCTATCTCGCCGAACCGGTCCTCGCCCGCTTCCTCGACCCCGTGTTCGATGCCATCGGGCTGGCAGAGAACACCGCGAGCACCGTGTCACTGGTCGTCGCGCTCGTCCTCGCCACCTCGTTCTCCATGGTCTTCGGTGAACTCGTCCCGAAGAACATCGCGATCTCCCGACCCCTGGCCACGGCGCGCGCCACCGCCGGACTCCAAGCCGGCTTCTCACTGATCTTCCGCTGGGCCATCAACGGCCTCAACGGCACCGCCAACCGCATCGTGCGGCGCCTCGGCATCGAACCCGCCGAAGAACTACGCTCGGCACGTTCCCCACAAGAACTCGGCTCCCTCGTGCGCGCCTCCGCCGAAAGCGGCGTCCTCGACGAATCCACTGCCCGACTCGTCGACCGTTCCCTGCGCTTCGGTGAACGCACCGCCGAGGACCTCATGACCCCGCGCACGACCATCGAATGCCTCGATCGCCGCGACACCGTCCTCGACCTGATCGAACTGTCCTCCCGCACCGGATACTCCAGGTTCCCGGTCATCGACTCCGACCTCGACTCCACACTCGGTGTCGTCCACATCAAACACGCGTTCACCGTCGCAGCCGACCGGCGCGGCACCACCGCGGTCCAGAACCTCGTCCGGAAGGTCCCTATCGTGCCGTCGACCCTCGACGGTGACACCGTCATGGAGCGGGTCCGCGCCGACGGAATGCAGGTCGCCCTCGTCGCCGACGAATACGGCGGTACCGCCGGGATCGTCACCATGGAAGACCTCATCGAGGAAATCATCGGCGACGTCCGCGACGAACACGACGAACCACAACCCGACGCACACCCGCTCGACAACGGCTGGTCGTGCTCAGGGCTCCTGCGCATCGACGAGGTCGAACGCCTCACCGGCTACCTCGCACCCGACGGCGACTACGAGACGATCGGCGGGCTCATCCTCACCGAACTCGGTCGCATCCCCGAGATCCACGACGAGATCCCGCTCCCGGCCCGCGACCACGACAACCCCCCGTGGCGCGCCCGGGTCCTCGAGATGGATGGTCACCGCATCGACCGGCTCCTGTTGACGCCCACCGAGCCCGAAAGAAACAGTCCCGACCACGGTCACGAGCACACCGAACAGGAGCAGCCGTGAACGACCTGCTCGGGGCCGCTCTGACCGTATTGCTCCTCGCCGGCAACGCTTTCTTCGTCGGCGCCGAATTCTCACTCATCACCGCGCGCCGCGACCGACTCGAAGCGCTCGACACCCAAGGCAAGAAACGGGCCCGCACCGTCATCGCCGCCGGTGAACACCTCTCCCTGATGCTCGCCGGATCCCAACTCGGTATCACGATCTGCTCGATTCTTCTCGGCCGCGTCGGCGAACCCGCCATTGCGCATCTCATCGAGGCGCCGCTCCACCTCATCGGCCTCCCAGACCAGCTCCTGCACCCCATCGCGTTCACCATCTCGATCGCGCTCGTGGTGACCCTGCACATCCTGCTCGGCGAGATGGTGCCCAAGAACATCGCCATCGCCGGTCCCGAACGCACCGCTATGCTCCTCGTCCCCGTCCACGTGCTGTTCATGCGACCGGCCCGCCCCCTGATCGCTTTCTACAACTGGTGCGCCAACATCACGTTGCGCGTGATGCGCGTCGAACCCAAGGACGAACTCGACACCACCGTCACCGCCGTCGAACTGACCGAGATGATCGGCGAATCCCGCTCCGAAGGCCTGATCGACGAAGAAGAACACCGCCGGCTCATCCAGGCACTGAACACCGGGGGACGCACTGTCGCCGACGTCCTGATCCCGGTCGGCGACGTCCGCACCGTACCCACCACCACCGCCGGTGTCGCCCTCGGCGCCATCGAACACGCCGTCACCACGACCGGGTTCTCCCGCTATCCCACCCGGACCCCCGCCGGCGCCTACACCGGATATCTTCACGTCAAGGACATCCTCGATCTCGTGCACGACCAGGGTGCTGGCCCCGACACCGTGATCCCACCCGATACCATCCGCCCACTCCCATCGCTGAACCTCGACACCGCACTCGACGATGCCCTGTCCCAACTTCGACGCACCCGCTCCCACCTCGGCTGCGTCGTCGACAACACCGGAGCGATGGTCGGCATCGTCGCGCTCGAGGACCTCGTCGAAGAATTCGTCGGCACCGTCCGCGACGCCACCCACCGCATCACCGATCCCACCCCGGGGAGCCGCACAGGAGGCACAGCCAAGTGACCGAGGCCCCGACCACCCACCGGGAGGTCATCCTCACCGAGAACCAGTGGACCGCGCGCCGCGACCGACATCGGCACGAGGTCGACGAACTGCTCGCCGCGCACCTGCGCCGGCGCGCGTCGCACGAGAAACACCCCGTCCACGATTTTCTGTTCACGTACTACAACCACCGGCCCGCGCAACTGCGTCGGTGGCATCCCGGGTTCGGCACCGTTCTGCTCGGCGCGGATCGTGAGTACCGTCACCATCCCGCCTACGAGCGGGTCGTCGTGGACGGCACGCCCGGGGTCCGCGTGAGCTCCGCCACCCTCGAGCATCGTTCGGCGACGGTCGGGTTCATAGCCGAACTCCTGACTCGAACCGGGGCGAGAACCGCCCAGTTCGGGTGTTTCGGACTGCACGAATGGGCGATGGTGTACCGCACGAGCAGCGATGATGTGCGGCATTCGGCGGTGCCACTGCGGCTCGGTCACGCAGGAACCGATGCGGTGGTGGAATCAATGCAGTTGCGCTGCAGTCATTATGACGCCTACCGGTTCTTCACCCCGGACGCGGCACCTCGCAACATCGAACCGCTGACCCGCGACGACCAACTCGACCGCGAGCAGCCCGGGTGCCTACACGCCGGCATGGACCTATACAAGTGGGCGTACAAACTCTCACCCCTGGTCGATTCGGACCTGCTGTTGCGCTGTTTTCGGCATGCAGCCGCGACACGCGAACTCGACATGCGCGCGAGCCCGTATGATCTGAGCGACTACGGCTACTCGCCCATCACGATCGAGACTGCCGCCGGACGCGCACAGTACGTCCGCGAGCAGTCGGCGCTCACCTCTCGCGCCGCGGACCTACGACAGGACCTGCTCGAACGATGCACCGCCCTGCGCGCGCGCCGAACCGACGTACGCCCCTAGCTACCGGCGGGTAATATAATGGTGAATTTTCGTGCGGCTCCCGGAACGCAACAACGCCGGGCGCACAGCAACCGGAAAGAGTGAGGGTAATGACTGAACGCGTGACCGTCGGCGGACTGCAGATCGCCAAGGTGCTCTACGACTTCGTCAACAATGAGGCGCTCCCCGGAACCGGAGTGGACGCGGAGGCGTTCTGGGCCGGCGCCGACAAGATCGTCGAAGAGCTCGCACCCAAGAACCGTGCTCTGCTCGCCAAGCGCGACGACCTGCAGGCACAGATCGACACCTGGCACCGAGACCGGGCCGGAGCGCCCCACGACCCGGCCGCCTACAAGACCTTCCTCGAGGAGATCGGCTACCTCGTCCCCGTCCCCGCACCGTTCCAGGTCACCACCGCCGGCGTCGACACCGAGATCACCTCCACCCCGGGCCCGCAGCTCGTCGTGCCGATCCTCAACGCCCGCTTCGCCCTCAACGCCTCCAACGCCCGCTGGGGCTCGCTCTACGACGCGCTGTACGGCACCGACGCCATCTCCGAAGAAGGCGGCGCGGAGAAGACCGGCGGATACAACAAGGTCCGCGGCGACAAGGTCATCGCCTGGGCCCGCGACTTCCTCGACAAAGCCGCACCCCTGCAGTCCGGCAGCCACGCCGACTCGACGAACTACGCCATCGACGGCACCGAACTGAAGGTCACACTCGCCGACGGCACCGTCACCGGACTCGCCGACGCCGACAAGCTCGTCGGCTACCTCGGCGACAAGAACGCCCCCACCTCCGTGCTGCTGCGCAACAACGGCCTGCACATCGAGATCCAGATCGACGCCGCCTCCCCCATCGGCAGCACCGACGCCGCCGGAGTCAAGGACGTCGTCCTCGAATCCGCCGTCACCACGATCATGGACTTCGAGGACTCCGTCGCCGCAGTCGACGCCGACGACAAGACCCTCGGATATCGCAACTGGCTCGGCCTGAACCGCGGCGACCTGACCGAGTCGTTCGACAAGGGCGGCAAGACCCTCACCCGCACCCTCAACGCCAACCGCGTCTATACCGGTATCGACGGCAGCGAACTCGAACTGCACGGCCGGTCCCTCTTGTTCGTCCGCAACGTCGGTCACCTCATGACCACCCCCGCCATCCTCGACGCCGAAGGCAACGAGATCCCCGAGGGCATCCTCGACGCACTGATCACCAGCCTGTGCGCCGTCCACGGTCTGCACACCGACGAGGCACACGGCCCCTTGGCCAACAGCCGCACCGGCTCGATCTACATCGTCAAGCCCAAGCAGCACGGCCCCGAGGAATCCGCCTTCACCACCGAACTGTTCGGCCGCGTCGAAGAGGTCCTCGGTCTTCCGGCCAACACCGTCAAGGTCGGCATCATGGACGAGGAGCGACGCACCACCGTCAACCTCGCCGCCTGTATCGACGCCGCCTCCGAACGCGTGGTGTTCATCAACACCGGCTTCCTCGACCGCACCGGCGACGAAATCCACACCTCCATGGAAGCGGGCGCCGTCGTGCGCAAGGCCGCGATGAAACAGCAGCGGTGGATCAGCGCCTACGAAGACTGGAACGTCGACACCGGCCTCGCCGCCGGACTGCAGGGCAAGGCACAGATCGGCAAGGGCATGTGGGCCATGACCGACCTCATGCACGACATGCTCGTGCAGAAGATCGGCCAGCCCAAGGCCGGCGCCAACACCGCATGGGTGCCGTCCCCCACCGGCGCGACCCTGCACGCCACCCACTACCACGAAGTCGACGTCTTCGCGGTCCAGGACGAGCTGAAGGGCACGCCGCGCGCGACCGTCGATGACATCCTCACCATTCCGCTTGCCGAGAACACCGACTGGTCCGACGCCGAGAAGCGCGAAGAGCTCGACAACAACTGCCAGTCCATCCTCGGCTACGTGGTCCGCTGGATCGACGCCGGTGTCGGCTGCTCCAAGGTCCCCGACATCCACGACGTGGCACTGATGGAAGACCGCGCGACCCTGCGTATCTCGAGCCAGCTACTCGCGAACTGGATCCGCCACGGCGTCGTCACCGCCGACGACGTCGTCGCTTCCCTCGAACGTATGGCTCCGATCGTCGACCGCCAGAACGAAGGCGACGCGTCCTATCGGAACATGGCGCCGGACTTCGAGGGCAACATCGCGTTCCAGGCCGCAAAGGAACTGATCCTCGAAGGCACCACGCAGCCCAGCGGCTACACCGAGCCGATCCTGCACCGCCGCCGCCGCGAGTACAAGGCCGCCAACGCCTGACCTCCGGCACCAGCCCGGCGCGAAGCGATGGGCCCCGATCCGCGTGGATCGGGGCCCATCGTCACACCATCCGGCCTGCAACGGACCACCATCATCGCGCGTCATTAGACTGCTGGGGCCCGACCACAACGAAACGAGGCGAGAAACCAAGTGGCTCGACATCGCGGATCCGGTGGAACACGTGGCGTCAGCGCAGGCATCATCGTGTCCTCGGTCGTCGTCGTCCTGCTGGTTCTCGGCGTCATCGGCTGGATGCAACTCCGCAACCGAATCGATGAACAGGCCACCGAAGCAGCCGGGACCTGCGTCGAAGGCGACGCCGAACTCCACATTGCCGCCGACCCACTCATCGCCCCCACCCTCTCCGGCCTCGCCACCACATGGAACGCCGACGTCGCACCCGTGATCCGCGACTTTTGCGTCACCGCCCACGTCACCGCCACCGAATCCACCGCCGCCGCCACGGCCCTCGCCGCCGACGGCACCTGGAACCTCGAACTCGGGCCCGAACCCGCCCTCTGGGTGCCCGTCGACACCCGCGCCGCCGACCGCGCGGGCACGACTGCGAGCGGACAACGTCGATCCCTCGCCACCTCACCGATCGTCCTCGCCACACCCACCGTCCTCCAGAACGGACTCACGACCGCCGGGGTCGCATGGCACGACTTACCGTCGCTGCAGGCCACCCCCGGATCCCTCAGCACACTCGGACTCGGATCCTGGGAATCACTGAGGATGGCACTGCCCACCGGAACCGGCAGTGCCGCTACCGAGTCCGCACTCGAAGCCGTCGCCACCACCGGGACGGGACCGCTGACCCAGGACGAAGCAGAGTCCCCGGAAACCGTGACCGCCGTGACGGAACTCGCGCTCGGTGCCAACGCCCTGGACATTGCCGCAGGGCCGGCCACCGCAGACGCACTCACGGCGCTCGCCGCGAACACCACCCCCGACTCCCCGATCCACGCGGTGCCCGTGACGGAGAAGCAACTGTACGACGCCGTCACCTCCGGCACCGCCGACGATCTCGCCGGCTTCCTTCCCGCAGGCGCCACACCCGTCGCCGATTTCCCCGCGGTGGTCCCGAATACCCCCTGGGTCGACGACACTCTGTCCCGGGCCGCCGGGCAGTTCATCGACTACGTGCGCAGTCCCGACATGGTTCAGGACTTCCTCGACGACGGATTCCGCAACGAAGACGGTAATCCCCCCGACGGCTCCACCGAAGGCGACACGGACTCCGGTCCGTCCGACTTCACGTACCCTCCGGTCACGAGTGTGCTCGTCACTGCGGATCCGTCCGTCGGCGACACACTTCTCGACATCCGGCTCAACCCCCACCCCCCCACCAAGACCACCGTGCTCGTGGACACCACCCGCTCCATGGTCACAGCAGACGGAGACAGCACCCGACTCGACGACACCGCGACCGCCATCGACAGCGTCCTCCGCCGCTCCCCGAACTCCTCGATCGTCGGGATGTACGTCTTCGACGACACCTCGGCCTACCGAACCGCTGTTGCCCGAGACGCACTCACCCTCGAGCAGCGCGCGGCACTGGCCTCCGCACTCGACACCATCGCTCCTGCCGAGACCGCGCCGGTGTACGAATCGATCCTCGCCGCGTACACCGATGCCGTCGACAACTACGATCCGTCCAGGCCGAATTCGATGCTCGTAATCCTCGACAGCGACGACGTGAGCCTGGATGACGGTACGAACGCCGGCGTCGATTCCGGCACAACTACCGCCGACGATTTCCTCGACGAGATCAGCGAGCTCGTGGACAGTGCCGCACCGGTCAGGATGAACATCGTCGTCCTCGGCGACGACGTCACCGATTCCGAAACACTGAAAGACCTCACCGACCGCACCGGCGGGTCGTACTCGACGCTCGCCACCCCGGCGAACGACGACCTCACCCGACTACTCCGAAAGCTCATCTCCTGACCGTGATCAGATTGCTCGTCGCGGGGACGTTCCTCGCCCTCATCACCTTCTGGCTCCACCGCCGCCTCGTCCGTGCACCAGGCCTCACCGGAAGAACTGCGCTGGCCGCAGACATCGCCCTCGTGGCGTTGCTCGCCGTCGCCATGGCCGCATCGGTCACCGGCACCGTTCTCGACCCCGCATGGGCACGCCCACTGGGCTTCCTCGGCTACAGCTGGTTCGCCGCCGGGCTCTACCTGGTCCTCGGAATCCTCGTCATCGGAGTGTTCTGCCTCGGGGCGAGACTCATGCGGCGGTTCCGCACCGGCAGTTCTCCCGAACCGGACTCGTCCCGACCGCCACGTCGTGCCCTCCGCATCGCAACGGGCACTCTCGTCGCCGCCACCGTCGTCACGATAGGCTACGGAAGCCTGATCGAAGCGGCCAATCCGCGGACCGTCCACTCCACCATCGCCCTCCCTGGGCTTCCGAACGGGTTCGACGGACTCCGCGTCGCCCTGATCACCGACCTGCACGTCGGTCCGGCGAGAGGCGCCCGGTTCGTGCAGGGAGTCGTCGATCAGGTCAACGAACAGCAACCCGACCTCATCATCCTGGGCGGGGACCTGGCCGATGGCACGATCGAATTCGTGGGAGACGACCTCGCGCCCCTCGCCGAGCTCGATGCCCCGCTCGGTGTCTATGGAGTGAGCGGCAACCACGAGTACTACTCCGACGACGCCTTGTCCTGGCTCGACCACTGGGAAACCCTCGGCGTACGAACGCTGCGGAACGAAAACGTCACCGTGACACACAACGGCGACGAGATCGTCGTGGCAGGCGTGCACGACTACACCGCGCCGGCACCGGACGCGGCGGACCTCCCCCGAGCCCTCACCGGCCTGTCGCCGGAGACCTTCGTCCTACTCGCCGCACATCAGCCGAGGCACGTCCTCGAAGCACAGGATCTCGGTGTGGACCTTCAGCTCTCGGGGCATACACACGGCGGCCAGATGTGGCCCCTCGGATACCTCGTCGCCGCAGCAAACCCGACCGTCGCCGGGCTGGACCACTTCGGCGACACCGCCATCTACACCTCGCAGGGTGCCGGCGCCTGGGGTCCGCCCGTCCGTGTCGCGACCCCGCCCGAGATCTCCATCCTCGAGCTCGTTACGCAGGACTAGCAGCGTAGGCCTCGGTCCGACAGTACCGGACCCTCGGTGTAGAGGAGTCTTGAAGGTGAGAGAGCGCCTGTGAGCGGTAGCTATTCGGTAATTCTAGGTATTCCGTATCGTTCCGAATAATTGCTAACGAACAGGGCTGCGGGCAGCTTGCCCGCAGCCCGTACTCTCAGCTGCTGTATGCCTCCAACGGAGGGCATGAACACACCAGGTTGCGGTCGCCGTGCGCACCGTCGATTCGACGAACCGACGGCCATACCTTCGCGCGTCCCTTCCCCAGCGGATACACCGCGATCTCACGCGAGTACGGATGGGTCCACTCCCCGACCAGGCACTCCGCGGTGTGTGGCGCTCCTCGCAGCGGATTGTCGTCGACCGTCCACTCCCCCGCTCCGACTCTGTCGATCTCCCCGCGAATAGCGATCATCGCAGCGATGAACTCGTCGATTTCGCTCAGATCCTCGCTCTCGGTCGGTTCGACCATGAGTGTTCCCGCTACGGGGAAGCTCATGGTCGGGGCGTGGAATCCGTAGTCGGCGAGACGCTTGGCCACATCATCGACAGTGACGCCGGTGTCCTTGGTCAGCTGACGCAAGTCGAGAATGCACTCGTGCGCCACCATTCCGTTCGCGCCCGTGTACAGCACCGGGAAGTACTCGTCGAGGCGTCGTGCGATGTAGTTCGCCGACGCGATCGCGGTGAGCGAAGCCTGCCGAAGCCCTCGCGCACCCATGAGCTTGATGTATGCCCACGTGATCGGCAGGATCGACGCCGACCCGTAGGGCGCAGCCGATACCGGGCCCACACCGCCGAGCTCGGGTGCGGCCGGATGGCCCGGCAGAAACGGCGTGAGATGCGAACGTACCCCGATCGGACCTACGCCCGGCCCGCCTCCACCGTGCGGGATACAGAAGGTCTTGTGCAGATTCAGGTGGCTGACGTCGCCGCCGAACTTGCCCGGGCGTGCCAGACCCACGAGTGCATTGAGATTTGCACCGTCGATGTACACCTGCCCGCCGGCGTCGTGTACGGCCCCGCAGATGTCCTCGATCTCGTGTTCGTACACGCCGTGGGTCGACGGGTAGGTGATCATGATCGCGGCGAGCCGTTCGGCGTGGTCGGCGATCTTCGCCCGCAGATCGTCGAGGTCGACGTCACCGTTGGGACGGCATGCAACGACTTCGACGCGCATACCGGCCATGACAGCCGATGCGGCGTTGGTCCCGTGCGCGCTCGACGGGATCAGGCACGTGTCGCGGTGGTCGTCACCGCGACTCAGGTGGTAGTGCCGAATGGCGAGCAGACCTGCGTATTCTCCCTGGCTCCCGGCATTCGGCTGCAGCGTGATGGCGTCGTATCCGGTGACTGCGGCAAGCCAGCGTTCGAGGTCCGAGACGAGTTCCCTTATGCCCCCGGTCTGATCCGCAGGAGCGAACGGGTGGAGACCCGCGAACTCCGGCCACGTGATGGCTTCCATCTCCGCCGCTGCATTGAGCTTCATCGTGCAGGATCCGAGCGGGATCATCGTGCGGTCGAGAGCGAGGTCCTTGTCGGACAACCGTCGCAGATACCGCATCATCGCGGTTTCCGTCCGGTATTTCGTGAACGCCTCGTGCTGCAGGAATTCGCTGGATCGGGCCAGTTCCTCCGGGATGGATACGGGCTCGTCGCCGGCCGACTCTTCCGCAGCGATACCGAATGCGGCCAGCACGCTCACCACGTGTGTGTGCGTCGTCGCTTCGTCGCAGGAGATCGACACGTGGTCCGCATCGACGAGATACAGATTGACGGAGCGCTCGATTGCGGCCGCCACCACCACGGCAGCGCGACCCGGAACCCGCGCGAGGACGGTATCGAACAACTCGGCGTGCACGATCTCGACACCACCGCTGCGCAACGAGCCGGCGAGGCCGGACGCGTGCGCAGCAACGCGCCGCGCGATCCCGGTCAGGCCCTCCGCACCGTGGTACGACGCGTACATCGCGGCAAGCACCGCCAGAAGCACCTGCGCGGTGCAGATATTGCTGGTCGCCTTCTCGCGGCGGATGTGCTGCTCGCGGGTTTGCAGCGCCAGCCTGTAGGCGGGGGCGCCGTCGGCGTCGACCGATACACCTACGAGACGACCGGGGAGGTTCCGCGTGTGCGCACCGTTCACAGCCAGGTATCCGGCGTGCGGGCCACCGAAGCCCATCGGCACACCGAAGCGCTGAGTGGTGCCGAAGCAGGCATCGGCACCTTTCTCTCCGGGCGGGGTCATCAGTGTCAGCGCCAGGAGGTCCGCACCCACCGCCACCAGTGCGCCGCGCTCGTGTGCAGCGTCGATCACGGGAGCGACATCGAACACGCGGCCCGACGCGCCCGGGACCTGCAGGATCACACCGAAGAAGTCGCCCTCGGGCAGCCCGTCATCGACGAGGTTCGCGGTGACGAGCTCGATTCCGAGCGGCTCGGCGCGGGTTGCGAGCACCGCGGCGGTCTGAATGAAGAGGTCGGAGTCGACGACGAATCGAGGGCTCTTCGACTTGCGGTTCGCGCGACGCAGTAACGTCATCGCCTCTGCCGCTGCGGTGGCTTCGTCGAGCATCGACGAGTTCGCGACCTCCATGCCGGTCAGATCGGCGACCATCGTCTGGAAGTTGAGCAGGGCTTCGAGCCGGCCCTGGCTGATTTCCGGTTGGTACGGCGTGTATGCGGTGTACCACGCGGGGTTCTCGATGATGTTGCGCAGCAGAACCGGCGGAGTGAGCGTGTCGTAGTAGCCTTGTCCGATCATGGACGTGGCGACGGTGTTGCGGGACGCCAGCTCTTTCAGACCTGCGAGAACCTCGTGTTCACTCAGCGGCGCGTCAAGCACTTCGAGTCCGTCGGCAACATCGCCATCACGTTTGTCGAGGATGCCGGCGGGCAGTGCCTTCGCGGCGAGCTCGTCGAGCGTATCGACTCCGACGACGTCGAGGATCCGGCGCATTCCCTGCGCATCCGGTCCGATGTGTCGATCGGAGAAATTCCAGGTGACGGCATCTGTCATCGCAGCTCCCAGGCTGGTCGGCGAGGTTCACACGTGCTCGGTCGGCACGGGTGCGTCCTCCCCCTCTGTCCTGAGCTCGCGGGGCGAGCGCCTGAGAGATTCGGTCCCGGTCAGCGGACCTTTCCCCGTGGGCGGGTGGGTGCTCCCACCGCTTTCCAGAGGCGTCGTAGCTCACGCGGTCCTGGGTGCCTGAGAGATTGACGGAGAGGTGCTGCTCCTTCGGCGCCCGGATGTGTTGGTCCGGGTCTCTCCCGCGAGACGTCGACGCACATCGATTCTAGAGCACATCGAGGCCACCCCTTTACGGAGCGTGACCTACGCCCTATCCGATGCGGCGATTGATGCGGTTGCGACGGCGGGAGGCCAGTTCGTCCTCGGGCTTCTCCTCGACGTCGTAGCCATCGGCGCGCTCCGCCGGGAAGTCCGCGATACTGCCGGTCAGTTCCCGGACTGCGCCGCTGACTGCGATACCGAACACGCCCTGCCCGCCTTGGAGCAGGTCGACGACTTCTTCGGGCGAGGTGCACTCGTACACAGTGGTGCCGTCGGAGAAGAGTGTGATCTTGGCCAGGTCCCGCACACCACGACTCCGGAGATGGTCGACGGCCACCCGAATGTTCTGCAGCGAGACGCCGGTATCGAGGAGTCGCTTGACGATCTTGAGAACCAGGATGTCCTTGAAGGAGTACAGCCGCTGGCTTCCGGACCCCGCCGCACTTCTGATCGACGGCACCACCAGATTCGTTCGTGCCCAATAGTCGAGTTGGCGGTAACTGATGCCGGCGATCTGGCATGCGATCGGCACTCGATAGCCGACCAGCTCGTCCGGCACCGAATTGTCGGGAAACAGCCCCGGCTGCAGATCCTCGGATGTGTCCGATACGGGTACCGGAGCCACGCGATCGCCGGAATCGGCACCGAGTTGCTGTCCTTGCGGCCGATCTCGCACTTTGTGACTTCCTCTCGCGCGCCCCGTTGTCCCTCGCCACCACTGACCAGGCAGATCCCCCACCGCATCCGATCCCGTGCATCCTCCGGTTCACCCGACTCGATCCCGTAACGGATCAACCAAGCGTACGCCCTGTGTGATTCACGTCGGGCAGCAACACGCCGACCCGGAAAGTAACGATCGACATTACACGGGTTCGTTGCCGGGCGTCGTCGAACTACTCCGACCGGGCCCACCGGTGGCAGATCGTGTCAGCCGTCGGTTGCCTTGAAGTCGTCGGGCGAGACCGATTCGAGGAATTCCTTGAACTTCTCGACCTCGTCTTCCTTCTCTTCGGGCATTGCGAGGCCCGCTTCTGCCAGCACGGATTCCTCGGCGAACACCGGCGCGCCGGTGCGCAGGGCGACGGCAACCGCATCCGAGGGGCGGCACGAGACCCGCATCTCGCCCTCGAAGACGAGGTCGGCGTAGAAGGTACCCTCCTGGAGATCTACGATCCGAACCTCCAGCAGGGTATGGCCGAACGCGTCGAGAAGATTCTTGATCAGGTCGTGAGTGAGAGGGCGCGCCGGCTCCACGCCCTGCTGTTCCAGCGCGATGGCGGTTGCTTCCATCTGACCGATCCAGATCGGCAGATACCGCTCGCCGTCCGCTTCACGCAACAGAAGGACCGGCTGGTTCTGCGGTTGCTCGACTCGGATACCGACTATCCTCATCTCGCTCATTGCGGCGCCTCCGTCCCGCTGCCTGTCAGTCGTCATACTCGCTGACACGTACTGCCTGAATTCTAGTGTGCTCCTCCGTGTACGTCAGGTACCCGATCCCGAACCCGGAAGATGTCACTGCGTATGGACGATGCCGCCGCGCGGCCACTCAACGATCGAGTGAGCCCTGCACCGCTGCCTTGACGAGGCACGTGTGCAAGGTCAGAGACAACGCAGCCAGTTCACGAACCATCTCCTCGGCACGTTCACGAGCCCCCGCATCGCGTCCCTTGGCGATCGGTCCGGCGATCTGGGCGACGAGGCCCGCCTCACGGTCTGCCGCCAATTTGAATGCGCGGAGGTGCCGGACTTCGAGTCCGAATTGGGACATCGACTTAGCCGTCCGCGCCAGCAGCACCGCGTCGTCGTCGAAGAACCCTGCGGGACCCGGTGTGAGGAGCCCCGCGCCCACCAACTCCGTGAGGAACACCGTGTCGATACCGGCGCGTTCGCAGAGATCTTCTCGGCCGACTCGAACCTGACGGTCGGTACGAAGGT
Organism: Rhodococcus artemisiae; assembly: GCF_036327795.1. Lineage (NCBI taxonomy): Bacteria > Bacillati > Actinomycetota > Actinomycetes > Mycobacteriales > Nocardiaceae > Rhodococcus > Rhodococcus artemisiae. The sequence goes on along the minus strand of NZ_JAUTXY010000023.1, from coordinate 6,440 downwards.
CCTCGGGAGAAACCTCGCCTCGCGCGACCGCGAGCTGGCGCGGTCGCTTGGGTCGAGTTTCGACGGCACCCACCGTTGCGGCGCCGCGGTCGATCGCCTCGAGCTGTTCCTTGATGACCTTCAGCGGGAGGTACTGATCACGCTGCGCCGTGAGCACGTACCGGAGTCGCTCACAGTCCGCGATGGAGAACCGTCGGTAGCCCGACGGTGTGCGCTCCGGACTGATCAGTCCTTCGGCTTCGAGAAATCGGATCTTCGAGATCGTCACGTCCGGGAATTCCGGTCGGAGTCGGTCGAGCACGGACCCGATCGACATGCCTGCCGGCGCCGGCTGGTGGGCAGCGGTCATCAGCTACCTGCGCCCTGAGTGCCCCGCGGGCCGGTCAGAAACACCAGACGGAACTTGCCGATCTGGACCTCGTCGCCGTTCGCGAGCACTGCCGAGTCGACGGGTTCACGGTTGACGTAGGTGCCGTTGAGGCTTCCCACATCTACTACCTGGAACTCGCCGTCGTCCTGACGGAACTCTGCGTGGCGCCGGCTGACAGTGACATCGTCGAGGAAGATGTCACTGTCCGGGTGCCGTCCGGCCGACGTGGTGGGCTGGTCGAGCAGGAAGCGCGACCCCGCGTTGGGCCCACGCTTGACGACGAGCAGGGCCGCCCCGGCCGGAAGACCTTCGACACCCGTGACCGGTGCTTCGGTCGTCGCAGCAGCGCCGGCGTTCTCCAATTCGTTCAGGAAGTCGGCACGAAACACCGAAGTGGTTTCCGCTGGAGTCTCTTCGTAGCCCGCGTTGCCGTTCTCGCTCACCGTTTCTCCTTATCCGTTCGATCGCCCGAGTAGTCCCGGATGATCGTCATTCGTTCGCCACCACCACGGTCGGACACGGCACACGCCATACCCGACCGTACCCTGCGCACGCCCCTGGTGCAGGTAGTCGCTGGTATGTCACCCAGGGGATCTCATCCTTCTGTGATCGTTCTGTAGCCAGCGGCGTCGAGGGTCTGCCCGAGCGCAGCGTCGAGGTCCGCCTCACTGCTCGCCTCGACATCGATGAGCCACCCTTCCGCATACGGCGCGCTGTTGACCAACTCCGGGCTCGCCTCGAGGTCGCCGTTCACCGCCGCGACCGTTGCAGCGAAGGGTGCATAGACGTCCGACACGCTCTTCGTGGATTCGACCTCACCGAACGAATCACCTGCGGCGAGGGCGGATCCGGCGTCCGGCAGCTGCACGAACACCACGTCACCGAGCTGTGATTGAGCGTAGTCGGTGATACCGACCCGGGCTGTCGTCGCCCCTGTCCGTTGAACCCACTCGTGCTCCGCCGTGTATCGCAGATCAGCGGGCGTCTCGAACTCACTCACGGCAGTTCCTTTCGGAGGCGACGATTCGGCACGAACGTCTGTTTCAGTTTCCTGGCCGAGCGTATTGGCGTGGCTCGATTTCCCGCAAGGCGAGCACTTCGACCTGCGGTAATTGTTCGACGGTCAATGTCCCGCCGCGGCGAGCAACCGTGTCCACCACGCCACCGGGGATGTTCAGTGCCGCCGCAAGCGTCGGACCTTCCCCGATGGCTGTAACCGTATAGGGCGCAGGGAGCTTTCGATCGTCGACTGTCAGATCCCCGCCCTGCCCCGTGACCCACGAGTCGACGCCGATACGTACAGATGTTCCGTCGGCACCTGTGATCTGCATCGTGTCCGCGCCCGCCGCGCGTAGCTCCTGGATCGTGTCGAGGACGACCTCCGATCCCACTCCGCCGAGCGGATCGTCGATTGTCAGGACGACGCCGGGCCCGGTCGCTGGAACGGTACCGAGCTGGATCGACAAGTTCTGCAGACGAGCGCGGGCCTCCGTGAGCGCGGCATCCGAACCGTTCTGCTCGAATCCTTCGAGGGTGCGCTCGAGGCCTGTGATCTCTTGCCGCAACGCCGCCTCACGTCGATTGAGGTTGTCCAGGAGCACGAGCAGGTCTGCCGGACGGGCGGAGTCGAGGTTGTCGCCGGTATCGGTGTTCTTCACCTGCGTGGCGATGGCCGTACCGAGCAGAACCACGAGCAGCGCCGCGAGCACCGCGTACACCCGGCGCTCGCGCCGCGGGCCCGGCGGGCCCGGCCGAATGTCTTCGGGGAGATCTTCGGTCATCGCTCACGCCCCGAAGAGTCTGCGGCGCAGGGCCGACGCGTTGCCGAAGATGCGGATCCCGAGCACGACGATGACGGCTGTGGAGAGCTGAGTGCCCACTCCGAGTTGGTCTCCGAGCCACACGATGAGTGCGGCGACGAGGACGTTGAACACGAAGGAAACGACGAATACCTTCGCGTCGAAGATATCGTCGAGATAGGCGCGCAATCCGCCGAACACGGTGTCGAGGGCAGCGACCACCGCGATCGGCAGGTAGGGCTGCACCACGTCGGGCACTTGCGGACTGAACACGATCCCGGCAGCGATGCCGATCGCGAGTGCCAGCACCGCGTACAGCGCCTGACCGTGCCTGAGGTGCTTCACCGATTCCCCGCTTCCCGAGCCGATTCGACTGTACGTACCGTGGCCGCCGGCAGTTCGAGCTCACCGGTCTCGGCGATCGTGAAACCTACCCCGTAGAGCTGTTTGATGCCCGAGAGCCTCAGGTATGCGTCGCTCACCACGAAATCCGTCTGCATCTGCGCCTGGGGCCCGACTGCTGAAACGACGTACGGCGAGGACACCGGCTGGTTGTCGACCAGCATCGCTCCCCCGGCCTGCCGGATGGTCACACCGGGGCCGATACGCACGCCGCCGACCGATACGGCCTCGGCACCACCACCCCACAGTGCATTGACCACGGATTGCAGATCTCGGTCGAGGACGGTCGCGGTGTTGCCGGTGTCGTCGCGAACAGACGGGTCCGAAAGGTTCGGTCGGCCCGCCGGATCGGACAGGGTGACAGTGATTCCGGGCCCGGTGACAGGCACCGCGGCGGCAGCGACCTGTGCGGCGCGCAGTTCGTCGAGGGTTGCCGCACCCTGCGCGTCGTGGGCGACCAGTTCGGCGCTGCGCTGCTCGACGGTGTCTCTCAGTTCGTCGCGGCGGGCGACGAGGGTGGCGATGCGTTCGTCGCTGGTGCGCAGCGAATCCAGAATTTCGGTGCGCGCCTGGTCGGCGCCCGGTTCACGATCGGTGTTCTCGGCATAGGCCACGCCGAGGACGAGACCTGCGAGGATGCTGCCGATGACGAGCCAGGTCCTGGTGCGTCGCGGCGACGAGGTGGCGCGACCCGCCGCCCGGTCCGCGGCTGCCGCGGCATAGCCGGGGTCGAGGTGATCCTCGAGCAGCGACTTGAGCAGTGACGGCACCGGGTTTCGGGGGATCTGTTCCCAGCGGCGGCTCACTCGGCGGCTTGTCCCTCACTCGGGGGTACGGCACGGGCGATCCACAGGGCCTGACCCAGGTAGAGCAGCCCGGTCCAGACATAGAGCGCCGCGCCCCAGACCAGTGCGGCCCAACCGAGTGGGTGCGCGACAGCGGACGTTGCGGGTACCGCAAGGTCGAGCAGCAGCAACGGCAGTGCGCACATGAGGAGGAAGGTCGCGCCCTTACCCAGATAGAGAACCTCCGGCGGGGGCATACCGCGACGCCGATACACGGCGAGTGTGGGGGCGAGAACGAGCTCGCGTCCGATCAGGATCGCGGCGATCCACCAGGGAATGACATCCCTCGCCACCAACGCGATGAGCGTGGTGACGATGTAGAGACGGTCGACCATCGGGTCGAGCATCGCGCCGAGTCGGGAAGCCTGATCGAGCAGGCGGGCAAGCTTGCCGTCGGCCCAATCGGTGAAGCCGCTGAGGAAGAGGATCACGAGCGCCCACACGTCCGCGTGGAGGACGAGGATCAAGTAGAGGAAGACAGGAATTCCGAGCAGCCGCACGAGACTGAGCAGGTTCGGGATGGTGAGGATACGGTCGGCACCTGGATGGGTGTCGTCCGGTGTCGTCACGTCACCCATCGTGCCCCTTTCCGATCTCCCCGTGGTTCAGCGTCTCCAGACTCAACGGCCAAGCCTTTCACATCGGCGGCGGCCGGCGTCACGAGGTGGTCAGCGCCATGCGAACACCGGTTGTTCGAGACCGTCGATACGAGTGTGCCGACGATGGAGTGCCACCTCGCGGAACTGGTAGACCACGGCGGCGGTAGGTGCGTGGATGAGGTGGCCACGGAACGGCCACTGGATCACCGGCTTGTCGGATTCGGGGATGTCGACGAATCGAGGCTCACTGTCCAGCTCTGTCTCGGTGACGGAGAACAGGACGTCGACTTCGTCGGGGCTCGGCTTCAGGTCGGCGACCGCGGCGTCGGAGCGTACGACGAACGGTGACATCACGTACCCGGATCGGGTCACGTAGTCGTCGAGCCGTCCCACGATAGTGTCCGGAGGGGCGTCGAGTCCGAGTTCTTCGTGCAATTCCCGTAACGCCGCGTCTTCGGGTGTCTCGCCCGGGTCGAGGCGTCCGCCAGGGAGCGCGAATTGGCCGGGGTGTGCGCGCAACTTCGTCGGTCGGCGTGTCAGGGGCATGACCGGGTTACCGGCACCGTCGTCCAGAACGGCGATGACGACGGCGGCGTGACGGCGCCCTTCGAGAGGAATCCGACGCGACTCGAAGCGTGCGAGGGAGTCCCGAAGTGTCGTGTACGTCAGCGCGTTCGGTAGAGGCATGTTTCGAACATTATCGCACTGGATTTCTGTTTATACAGGCATTCCGTCCAGCCCGAAATTTGTACGCCAGAACTGGAGACAGCTGTATCCAGTCCGACTACGCTCCCTCGCACACGATTCCGTCGTCCCCACCGAATCGGGAAAGGACACCATGAGCACCGACCCCGCGGGGCTGGATACCACGCTCCTCCGCAGTTACCTGCAGACCGCTGCGCCCCACCTCCTCGCCGGGCCCCTGACCGCGCGTCTGATCAGCGGTGGACGATCGAACCTCACCTACGGCGTGAGTGACGGCACGCGGGAACTCGTCCTGCGGCGACCGCCGCTCGGACACGTGTTGAAAACCGCGCACGACATGGCCCGCGAGCACCGCGTGATCACTGCGCTCGCCGGAACCGAGGTACCTGTGCCGCGCACCTACCTGTTGTGTGCCGATACCGAGATCATCGGGGCGCCCTTCTACATCATGGAACTGGTCGAGGGCACACCATTTCGTACGGCCGAGGAACTCGCGCCTCTCGGGGAGGATCGAGTGCGTGCGATCTCCGAACGGATGGTCGATACCCTGGCAACGCTCCACTCGGTGGAGCCGGCAGCGGTGGGGCTCGAGGACTTCGGCCGGGCCGAAGGATTCCTCGAACGCCAGGTACGGCGGTGGCAGACGCAACTCGACGCGTCCCGGAGCCGCGCGCTCGAAGGCGCCGATGAACTCCACCGCTTGCTGGTAGAGCATCTACCCGCGACGAGCGGCTCTACGATCGTGCACGGTGACTATCGTCTCGACAACGTGCTGATAGACGAGCACGATCGGGTTGCGGCGGTGCTGGACTGGGAGATGGCCACTCTCGGTGATCCGCTCACCGACGTCGCGCTACTCATGGTCTACCAGCAGCTTGCGCGCAGAGACGGGCCGGTTCCGGTGTCGACGGTGTCGCGTGCCCCTGGTTTCCTCGGCGACGACCAAGTGCTGTCCCGCTACGCGGACGCGAGCGGCAGGAACCTGTCGGGGATGGCCTTCCATCTGGGGCTGGCCCATTTCAAGCTCGCGGTGATCCTCGAGGGGATCCATTTCCGCTTCCTGCAGGGCCAGACCGTGGGCGAGGGGTTCAGCGTCTTCGGAGACGCTGTGGAACCCCTCCTCCACGAGGGGATTTCGGCCCTCCGGAGGTAAACTGCGTCCATGCCACACCCGATCATGTTCGACGAGACGGATCCGTTGCTGGCCCGGGTGCGCGCCCTCGTCCTGGCGTATCCCGGTGCCCAGGAGAAGATCTCGCACGGGCGTCCGTTCTTCTTCACCAAGACGTCGTTCGCGGTCTACGGCGGATCCGAGAAGGACACCCGCGCGGCGTTTCCCCGGTCGTTGATCGTCAAGCCCGACGCCGACGAACGACTCGCCCTGCTCGGTGAAGCTCACACGTATCTGCCCATGTACCTGGGTCCATCGGGGTGGGTCGGCTACGATCTCGACCGCGATACTGTGGACTGGGCGGAGGTCGCAGAACTGGTCGACATGTCGTTCCGTGAGACGGCACCCGTGAAGCTGGTGCGCGAACTGGACGAACGCCTCGGTTGAACCCGCGCCCAGCACGGACCGATGGGTGCCCGACAGATCAGACATCCCTGGATCTCAGCTGTCAAGCAGCGAGGGTGTGCTGACGATGCGACCACGCGGTCGCCTGGTCATAGTGCGTGTGGGTCTTGAGGCAGCCGTGGAGGATGCCGACGAGCCGGTTGC
>NZ_JAUTXY010000022.1:0-80419 GCF_036327795.1 Rhodococcus artemisiae | reverse complement strand
CCACGCCGCCGATACATCTCGACCATTTCCCCCGCAAAACACGCTCCCTTCTCGTGAAAGACGCCCGTCATGACGGCCTATCGCACGATCATCGTCGACACCGACGGATCCGACCGCTCCTACCGTGGGGTCGACCACGCCGCCGAACTCGCCCACGCCACCCACGCCCGGCTCCTGATCATCTACGCCCGCCACCACATCGACGCACGTGAGCTCGGGGCGGACCTCGACCGGCTCGGACCCGACGCCTACCAGCTACGCGGCACCACTCCCACCGAGGCCATCCTGCGGACCGCCCACCAGCACGCCCTCGCCCACGGCGCCACCGACATCGAAACCCACATCCTGTCCGAACCCGCCCCGCACGCGCTGCTGCACCTGGCCGCCGCCACCGGCGCCGACCTCATTGTCACCGCCGATCCCCACCGGCCACCGCTGCTGGCCCGGCTGCTGACTACCCCACCGATCGAGCTCGCCCGCAAAGCCCACTGCGACATCCTCTTCACCACCGCACGGTAGACACACCCCACAGAAAGCGCCCATGACCGAGAACACACCCAGCACCCATACACCCGAGCCCCGACAGGTCCCGGACTGGATTCCCGCCTTCCCTGTGCTCGCACCCGACTCCGCCGACCTGCCACCCCACCACGACCACTGCCTCGGCTGCGGACCGGCCAACCCCCACGGCCACCAGCTACGCGCCCGCCGCGACGCACACGGCGTCCACGCCCACCACCGCTTCGACTCTCGCCACGTCGGCGCCCCCGCGATCGCCCACGGCGGCGCGGTCGCCACCGTCCTCGACGAACTGTTCGGACTCCTGCTCTACACCGTCGGGGAACCCGCGGTCACCCGCCACCTTGCCATCGACTACCTCGCCCCGATCCTGCTCGACACCCCTTACACCCTCCGCGCCCACATCCACGCCCGCGACGGCCGCAAACTCCACCTGCAAGCCACCATCGAAAACGACCACGCCCACGTGATCACCACCGCCACCGCCCTGTTCCTCACCGTCGACGTCAACCACTTCCTCACCCACAACACACCCCCACACACCGATAACACCCCCTGACCTGTTCCGTAACCGGATCGGCCACCGGAACACCACGCAGAGCCAACGTCGGCCCAGCTCACCGGTGTTCCGTAGAGGTGTTCCGCTGACTGTGCCGGTCAACCCCCGCTATCTGGAACACTTTCGGCATGGGTGAGCCGTTCCGCGTCGGATACTGCCGCTGCTCCACCGACGAACAAGACGTCGAGATCCAAACCGAGCAGCTATTGGCGCTCGGAGTGCCGCGTGAGCGGATCTTCATCGACAAAGGGTTCTCCGGGACCACCCGCAAGAACCGGGCCGGGCTCGACAACGCACTCGCCGCCGTCACCTCCGCCGCGGCGGCCATCGACGGGCGACAGGTAGTGCTGACCACGCCGAAGTTCGACCGATTCGCACGCAACATGGCCGAAGCAGGCCAGACCCTGACCGAACTGCGCGAGCGCGAGGTGCTGTTCGGACTCGGGAGCTCGATCTACGACTGGAACGACCCGTTCGGCAAGCTCTTCCTGCAAACCTTGGCCATGGTCGCCGAATTCGAGGCCAACCTCAACCACCTACGCACCCGCGAGGGCATGGCCAAGGCCCGCGCGAAAGGCAGGCTCAAGGGCAAGCAGCCGAAACTTCCTCTCACGGCACGGAAAACAATCCACCGCCGCTACCACGACCCCGCCGACGACGCGAGCCTGGCGGACCTGGCCGAGGAATACAGCGTCGGCCGCTCCACCATCCACCGCATCGTCAGCAGTGCTGCACCACGAGCCTGAGAATTCACCAGCCTGTCGTCAGGATCCCGCTACTTTGCACTTCCTGACAACCTTGGGTTGCGGGCCCTTACGTCCCACACGAGTTCTGGCCCGAATCGGATCGTCGGCGAGCTGGGCGGATACGCCGCGCCCGCCAGGAGCCGGTGGCGAGACAGACGATCGTTTCGACCCAACAGGCCGAGCGGATCACCGACCGGGCACTACGCCATATCCGCCCGATTTTCGGCAAATGCTACGGCTACCCCGCGTCATGCGAGACAAGTTCGTCTTCCTGTCCGTGCAGAACGAGCGCATCCAGCACAAGCGTCAACTCTGACCCTCACTGTAAATTCGGTATTCCTAGTCTTTCCGTTCTGTTCGGTATCCATCAGCGCGCCTTCGTGGGCGGCGGTAGGCCGCGAGAATGTCCTCGCGGGCCTTCGGACGAAGCTCGTCGAGCAGGTCTTCGATCGCTGCCCCGGCCTCGAGTCGGTCGATGATCGCGCGGGGATCTTCACCACCGAAGTCCCCTGCCATCGCGCAGGCGGCACGGATGTGCTGCGCCACGGTCTCTCGCACCACGTCCTCACCGAACGGCTCGAGGCGTTCACGTAGCGAACGTCTCGGGCCGTTGCGGGTGTTATCGGGCATATGGACTCTCCTGTGGCGTTCGGGGTGTTTATCGGTTCTTACTCGACCGGTCCGACATCCTGGTGCTCCGGTGTGGGTGGGGATGGCCGGTGGCCATAGGCTGGAAGTGGTTCGGACCGGGGCGGTTGCTGCGCCCCGGTCCGAGCTTCCTGTGTGTCAGATGGTGAAGATTCCGATCAGATGCCAGATGGTGCGGGCGGTCTCGTGGGGCAGCTCGAGATTGATCGGCCAGTCGGCTCGTGCGGTGAGGTGCGCTGCGGTGGGCCCGGTGAGCACCTGGACGTACAGTCCGTCGTCTCCTCGGACCGCGGTGAAGGTTAGGCGGTCGACGCCGGCGTCCCACACCAGCAGCCCGTCGTCGAGGACGACGGACTCCGTGATCCAGTCGCCCCCGTCGGCGTTGCTGTCGCAGCTGGCGTTGCCGACCTCGATCAGTGCGGCGCGGTGGGCCGGGGTGAACGGCGCAGTCACACGCTCGGATCTCGGACTGAGACCGAACAGACCGATCTGCGGAGCAGGGCCTGCGAAGTCGTAGTCAATGCTGGGGGTCATGCGGGGTCCTCTCGAGTCGTCGTGGCAGGAAGGCGGCTCTCGCCTCCCTGTGGGTGGGGGTCGGTCAGCGGATCCGTCGGCACGAGCGGCATTCCCAGCCATTGGATTCGCGCACACAGGTTCGTGTCTGCTCGCACATCCAGCAGCGTTGGCCTCGCCGTTCGGTGTTTTCCTCGTCCGGGCGCAGGAGAGCGCGGGTGGGGTCGGTTGCTGAGCCCGCCTGCACACCTCCCGTCCTGGTGGTGGTGTCGGTGTCGTGGAGTGCGGTGGTGGTGGTGTGCAGTGCATACCTGGAGAAGTCCGCTCGGACGTGGGCGTCGCGTTCTTCGATGTCGTGGACCGTGAGGGTGTGGCGGTCGGTTTCCTGAAGGAAGTCACCGAACGCGGCGCGGCAGGTGTCGCACACTTCGAGTTCTCCTGCGACGGGCTGGCGGCATCCGGGCAGGATGCAGGTCGCCCACAGGCTCATCAGGTCGGATGTGGTCATGTCGTCTCTTCCGGATCGGCAGCGGATTCGGTCAGGACACCGGGGCGGGACCGTGGCCCGCCCCGGGATCGTCAGGCGTTCGCAAGCGCGGCGCCGATGACCGCCTCGATACGCGAGGGCTGCACGTCCCATTCCTCGGCGTCGCGCAGCAGCTGCGAGTGGCGGCCAGCAGCTCCGAGATGTTCGGTCCGGTGGAGATGTTGCGTGCCAGAGCTGCGAAGTCGCCCGCGACCGCGTCGGCGCGGCGAAGAATCTCGTCGGTCGCGATCTCCTGAGAGGTCGGTTCGAGGTCGCGTGCCGCCTCGGAGCGGCGCATCACCCCGCCCGCACCGTCTTCCTTCCAGATGTGCGAGTCGTACACGACGCCGTCGACGACCAGATCGTCGCCGACCACGTCCCGGTGAAAGTCGAATCCCTCGAACTGCTGGTCCGTCTCGTTGTGCGCCATTGCTGCACTCCCCTGCTCGACGTGAGAACGGTGGTGGCCCCGACCGTTCTTTTGCCCTTCTGGCAAAGGAGATGTAGACCGGCATGAGGGGGCCGGAGCGCAACTTCTGGGACGGAAAAATCTCGGTGGAGCGCAGCGGAGGAGAGAATTTTCCGGGCCGTAGGCCGCGCAGCGCCCAGGGGTTGCGTGCAGGTCACCGCCGGTCAAAATCGGAAGGCCAGAAGGGAAAAAGAAAGCTCTTCAACAGGGCGGAGCGCAGCGGAGCTCGAATCGGTGTGCGCCGGAGGCGCACCGGCTGTCCGGCGTCGGAGGTGGTGCACCGGTGGGTGAGTGCCAGTCCAGCACCACGTCTCCACAGTAAACGCCTTTGACGTCGGTCAGGTTCGCTACCTGCGGATCTGTCCGGGACAACCTGGTGTGTCCGCATCCCTTCCCAGCGCCGCTTATCGTGCTGTGGTCCCATTCTGATTCACACCAGAGGAGCGTCCGTGTTCAAGCTTTTCCGTTGCAGGACCCGAGCTACCGCCATTGCGACTGAGCCTCGTGTCGGGGAGCGCGTGGAGACGGTGTCACCGGCCGATCTCGAGCGTGCGCAGCAGTTTGCGGCGGAATTCGAGGTCACAGGCTCGTTCACCGACCCGGACAGCGAGGAACACGCCCTGTGGAAGGCCGGGAAACTCGTGCCGTACTACCTCACCCGTCTGCTCGACGCCGGCGGCCACGTCGGTCCCAGCGTCGATGCTGCCTGCCTTGCGGAAGAGCCTGCGGTTGATCATTGGGAGTTAGGCGCGGAATACCCAAGTTGGGAGCAGACTGTCGCTTTGGCTCAGTTACTCGATGTGCGTGTCCGTGATCTGACCCATCCCGACGCCAGGCCTCGCCACCATGAGGTTCGCCCGCGAAGGAGGCTTCCAGGTCTTGTGATCTTGTCGTTCGAGCCGGCCGCGGTCGAAGCATCCACTCAGTGATGTTCTTCGAGTCGGGAACGATCAGGATTTTCTCCGTTCTCAGAGCACGGTGACCTTGTCCGAGGTCTTGATGGGAGCACCTTCGGGTCCGGCGATGTATGTCGAGATCCACATCGGATGATGCCGCTGTTCGCTCGGGTACCACTGTCGTTTCCAGTGCCCGCGGACTGTCCAGCGGTTCGTGTAGTTCCGAGTGGTGGGTGTGTCAGGGGCCGGCCGTTTACCTGCTGGCGGACGGTAGGACAGGTACGTGATGTTCGTGGACGTCCGGCCCTGTTTCCCTCGCGTAGAGCCGGGTCCAGAGGCAGACCTCATCTCGGTGGTGCGCTGCCTCAGCATATGGGTGAAGGAGATGAAGATTTCGAGGATCTGGGTGGAGGCCCACCCCTGGTAGATCTTCCGCACATCTTTCTGTGCGTCGGCAGGCATCCCTGGCGTGTATCCACCGATCTCTCGGAGGCTCGGGGGGGTATCGCTTTCGAGGGGGCTGAGAAGAGCTTCCGCGGTCGGGAGGGGGAGGTACAGGTCATTGATGAAGCGATTTCCGTAGCCGGTCTGGAGCGAGCCATCGTGGTCGATGAAGGACTGGGCCCCTTCCGCAGGAACGAGTTGCACCGACAGTAAATCGTCGTAGAGGACTTCCCAGAGCATCAACAACGGGTTATCCGCGTGCGAGAGATAGACGACCCCTGTGGGCGACGGCAGATCCGCTGGGGTGACGCTCACCTCGGCGGATGTTTCACTGCCGGCCAGTATGAGTGCGGTCATTTCCTCGGAGGCGTAGTACGCGTGTTTGTCCTGGATTGCGCCGCTCGTGCAACGGTAGGCGATATACATCGCCACCAGGGTGTGTTCGTCGACCGCGCCGGGGGTAGTCGTATTGGATCCGATGCAGAAGTAGTGCTCCCGGTTCACCAGCAAGGTTTCGGCCGACACGTTGGCCATCTGGCACCAGCGAGCAAGGGTAGGTCCGATTCTCCTGGTCTTCCGAAACTCAGCGAGTTCGGGGACCACTTGCCCGAAGGGTTTGAGATGTTCGAACACGGGTGTCGCTGTGTTGTCGAGGGCCTCAAGCAGTAGCGGCATCTGCGGGGGCCTCAAGTCAGCCAGCGCCATGTGTGCGCGCCGACGGACCGCCAGTCCGTGGTTGAACTGTTCACGGGGTTTGAACTTCCGAGGTTGGGAAGGTGCCGGTTTCCGCTTTTTTGACTTGCCCATCGTGATTCCCTCCCATGTGGTGTGCAACGTTGCGGAGCACTGCGGCAGACAACGATGCCATCGGTAGCGGCGCGGTGCGCGCTCGTTCACAGCGGGTCGTGGCTATGCCGGTTGCAACTCACGCACCGGTGCAGAGACCTCGATTGCAGGCAATGGTGGCACCGCGAAGCCTTCGGTTTCGGCGGCTGCAACGAACAGTCGCCACCGCCGGCTGACGGTGGACTTGTCCACGTGCAACCGTTGCGCAACCTCGGTCTGCTTCAGGTGCGGGTCGTCGATGAGCATGGCTACAACTTCCTTGACCGTCTTGGTGAAGTTGCAATCGGCGAGGAACCGGTGCAACCCGTCCGGAGTTTGTGGGTAGCCGTTGCGCGTTGCACCGTCTGCGTGCTCGTCCACGACCGTTGTGTTGGCAACGGAAGGCTCGTAGACAGGGGCAACTCGCGGTGCGTTGGCATCGATAGAGTCGCGGTCGACCTCAATCTGTGTTGCATCGTTGTCGTCGCATGTATGAGGTGCCAACGCCGGTGCGGCGGCTGCAACCACGGTGTGGGCGTGCTCGTCCACTGAGGTGAGGTGCGGTGCGGTGCTCGGGGCTGCCGCGAAGTCGTGGGCGGACGCGGGTTGCACGGTGGTGCGCGGCGCGGTGGCGTTGCGGTGCTGGGCACGCTCGTCGATGACTACCTGCAACAGCATGGTGAAGAGATGAAATAGGGCGAGCCACAACAGCGGGAAGATCGCCGCGATGATCGCCGCGATCGCCGGTGGTTGCGGAACAAAACCGAGGTCCTCCCCCGCTGCAACGCGAGCGATGTTGCGGGCGGCCATCTGCCAGGAGTGGTAGGCGTTGCCAACGACGCTCAGAGCGACGGTGACGATTGCCAACGCCATGCAGTAGAAGCGTGCATAGCCGTATTTGCCGGAAACCCGGAAGATGACATAGCCGGCTGTTGCAGCGGCTTGTGCAACGTCGATGGCAACCGGGGCCATCCATGCGCGACTCGGATGCACGTTGATCTCGATGGCCAGTGCACGCAGCGCATCGAAGGAGAGGGTAAATGCGAGTGCGGCGAGGAACAGTGCCATCGCTGCAACCGCCACGATGCCCAGCATCTTCGGGCGGATCGTTGGCAACTTCCTACGCAACGAGCCGGTGGGGTGGGCTGTATCGTCGGACATGACTCAGGGAACTCCGATCTGCTGTTTTCTGGTCATGGGCGTCCTGCGGAGCGGCAATTCCATGCAGGGCGCCCTTTCGGGCCGTGCTACGGAAATACGGATATACGCATTTACTGGTCTACGGATTCGTGAAGGCGTTCCTTGATGCGCTCGCTGAGGAGGGGATCACCCAACAGCTCGATGAGCAACTCGGTGAGTACGTCTTGGGCGGTGACTCGGGCCAGCCCCAATTCAATCGCGGTGTCGCGCTGCCAGTCCCCGAAGCGACGATTCAGGTCCGGCGACAAGTCCACGTTTTTCCGTACCGGGCGCAACCGTGGTGTGTGGGTTCCCTTGCTCGTTCGTGTCGGGGCTTTCACTTCTGGTGCTGGTGTCTTGCGGCTCGATGGTGGGGCGGACTGCTCCCTGATGCCGTCATCCTCCTCACGGGCGGATGACGACGGCGCGTCAGACTCCTGCTTTTGCCTAGCGCGCAGGACTTGTTCGCGGATGCGGTCCTTCTGGCTGGTCATGCTGACACCGCCTCCTCACCTGTCATGTCCAGTAGTTCAGCAATCGCATCGCCGTACGCGGTGGCAAGGGCGTTCTCGATCGGCAAGCCGTATGCCTGAGCGAATTTCTCCTTACGGGCGACGGGGACTTTGAGGACGTGATCGCCTTCTTCTGTGATGACTTCCCGGTATGCCTCGGTGGAAGAGGCGTTCGCCACCGTACGGGTGAACAGGATCGAGAAGATCGGCTTCTGATCGTTACGCAGTTCCGTGGCGTCCGCGAGGAGTTGCCGGACAGCGGGGAGTCGGCCGTATTCCATCGAGGTCGGAGCGAGGGGGCAGACGACGTGTGTGGCCAGGCGAGCTGCAGAAAGGACGATGTTGCGCTGTTCCTTCATCGGCGGGGTGTCGATGACGACGGCGTCGTATCGGTCGTTGGCAATACCTGGAAGCTGCCGATGGATGTTCGGGACAGCCATGCCGATAACGGGAAAGGGCCACTCCCCCAGTGCTTGCCACTGAAGGAGAGATTCGTTCTCGCCATCGGCGTCCACGCCGAGTACTCGTAGCCCTGCTTCATGGAGGGCATGAGCAAGGAAGGCCGCCGAGGTTGTCTTGCTCGAACCTCCTTTGAGGTTCATAACGGCGATGATGATCATTGCGCCAAGCTCCCTTCTTCGTCCGGCTCTCAATCGCATTTACGGAAGTCCGTGCTCCCGCGTCTCCGCTGATGCGCTACCCCGTAGATCCGTTCATACGTAGATGCGGTGTTCCGTAGCTCCGCAAGGACGTAGACACGGAATCCCGTAGATCCGCGCATCATCGTATGCGGCAATCCGCGTTTACGTAGATCCGCCACGCCGTGTTTCAGCAATCGCGTATTTCCGTATTTACGGATATATGCCTCTTCCTGCGGGTGCATCCCTGAAACGTATATCCGTACTTCCGTAGACCTCCCGGCGGCGTAACGGCACCCACCAGCAAATCCCTACACCGTGACCCAGAGATGTAGGGCACCGCGGTCACCGACCACTCGCGCCTCCTGCCCGACTTTCAGAGGGCGCGTCGATCCCTTCAGCTGTGTCAATGTGATCGGTGCCGAATCGATGGGGGAGTGGGCTACTCATCAAGCTGACGCTTGGGCCGCGTGCCGCCAGATCCCGTCGGTGCCACCGCCGCACTCGACGTGAGGACAATGGCCCCACCACGCAAGAAAGCCCCCCGGTTTCCCGGGGGGGCTTTCTCTCAGGTACGAATACCTGCGGATGTGAGGCTGACGTTATCAGCTCTCCCGAATCCTGCTCAAACCGGCCGTGTGTTCAGACGCTGTCGAGTGCCCGGCTTCATGACCGGTGGCTCCTCGTTGGCACCGAGCTAGCACAAGCTCAGCGCCGGGTTGTCTCATCGGATTTCTCAGTGCCCCATGCCGATTCCACCGTCGACCGGGATCACGGCGCCGTTAACGTAGCCCGCACCGTCGGAAGCAAGCCACACAACGGCGGATGCGATTTCCTCAGGCTGGGCGAACCGCTGGAGAGGGATGATCTCTTTCATCTGTTCGAGATGCTTCTCGTTGACCTGGGCGGCCATATCGGTTTCGGTGAAACCTGGAGCGACGACGTTCGCGGTGATTGCACGCTTACTGCTGGCGAACTCCCTTGCAATGCTGCGCGCGAGGCCGATCACGCCGGCCTTCGACGCGGTGTAGTTCGTCTGGCCCGGCACGCCGGACATACCCGAGGCCGATCCGATGAAGATGAAGCGTCCGAACTTCTGCTTGATCATGTTGCGGCTCGCACGCTTGGACACGCGGTATCCGGCAACCAAGTTGGTGTTCAGAACGTCAAGAAAGTCGTCTTCCTCCATACGTGGAAGCAGCGTGTCCTTGGTGATGCCGGCGTTGGAAACCACGATCTCAACCGGGCCGTAGTGCTCTTCCACGGCAGTGAAAGCTTCATCGACGGAGTCGGTGCTGGTGACGTCGCATTTGACGCCGAACAGCCCTTCTGGGGGTGGTGAGCTGTTGTAGGTGACAGCGACTCGGTGGCCTTCGGTTGCAAGGGCCTGGGCGGTAACTAGGCCGATGCCCTTGCTGCCGCCGGTGACGAACACAGTGCGGGGTGTCGTGGATGGCATGGCGTCCAACCTATCGAATCAGCGCTAAGCCGCCGGACGGTAGTGCAGGGCAGATCCCTCAAGTGCGCTGATAACAGCTGCTCGGGCACTCTGATAGTCGGCCCGACCGGTCTCGGTGGTGGGGAAGCGGCCGTAGCGCGCGCGTGCGGGCGCGGTAATGGGCAGAGCGATGGTGCCGGTGGGAATTGCTCTGACACCGCGCTTCGGTCCTGTCCGGGATCGCCACTCGATTTCTTCTGTCCACCAGCGGTGTAGTTCGCGGTCGACAAGATGCCGGTGCGCCCTGCGGGATGCATTCCCTTCTGCGCCCAGGAGTTGGGCTGCCTTATCCATCTGGGTCGTGCTTTGCGCACTGGATGGAGCCGGGAGGATTCCGAGGGTGCGCAGGTGGACAAGGGTTCTGGTCACGGTAGCGAGTGAGTATCCGGTTGCAGTAGAAACGAAGTGCACTAGAGGGGTTCTGTGAGATTCGGAAAAGGAGTATTTCCCGAAATTTGTAGCTGCCCAGTGGATACGAGCTGCAACGCCGCCAAGTCCAGTTCGGTTTGTCCAGAGATCGTGAGTGTGGTGGTGCAGGAGGGGGGGAGAGGTACCTCTAGAAGCGGGGGCGGGTTCCCCTTGTGTTGCATCTATTTCACTGAACACTAGTTCCCAGGTCGCTGCGCGGGTTCCCGCCCCTTCCCTGGTGCAAGTGACCCAGCCCTCGCGTGCAAGGACACGGAGGCGTCGAGAGACCGTGGAGGCTGACACCGCGGCGGCTTCAGCCAGTCTGCGGACGTCGATGTCCACCGTGCGAGTGCGGGCGGCACGAGCAAGGACGAGGAGAGCGTGGAGGATTCGCTCGTCGCTGGCGCCGCCTGGACGTGCCCAGCGTGCCGGAGTGGTCGTGACAGCCGCTTCCACCCTGTCGAGCTCGTCATCGACCGGTGCACGCTCAATGACAGCCGCAGGTGCGAACTCCGCTGCTGCCTTGAGCGCGCGCCGCCATTGACGTGCCACCTCGTCCTGGCCGCGGGCGACGTCGTCACGGAGCCGTTCGAGTCCGGGAGCAACGCCGACGGCGCGGCGCACATCAGTGAGGGTGTGGCCCGCTCGTGCCATCCCCAGCAGAATGCTGTGTGCGCGTGCAGACCTGTCAGTGCCCTTGGTCGGCGCGGCCGCGAGGAGCTCGTGGGTGCGCTCGGGGAGTGCGCGCCTCGGCCGATCGAGCCGCGGACCCGCGACGTCCTCCACGATCCGGGTGACATGCGTGCCCCTCTCGCGCGTCATGGTGGCGGTGTGGGGATGGCGTGCGAGCAGCCATTCCACGATCTCGGGGGCCGCGCCGTGCGCCATACGCGCGAGAGTGTCCTTGAGGACTTTCCCTTGGATGTGGGGGAGCGAGCAGCCACCGTGTCGGTGTGGTGCGCCGGGCGGGCGGACTGCGCCCGTGACGGCATTGTTCAGGGGGGCGGTATCAAGGCTCGGGTAGTGCTGTCGCAGCGCGTGGGCGAGCTGGCGCACGTCGGCTGCCCCCGCGCCCGGCCCGCTGAGCCGCACCCACACGTGCTGGCCGCCAGTCGGGCCGGAGTGCACGCGCAGATGCGGTACTCCCAGTTCGACCAAGTGTGCACAGATTCGCGCGGCGTCGGCGTTCGCTACGTCAGCGCCATGACGCCCGCTGTCGAAGTCGAAAGCAAGAAGCCGGTATCGGTGGTCCGTGCTGGTCAGATAGATCGCCCACGGGGCCGCAGGTGCCGTCCTCGGCATCGACGCCGTCGAGGCGTAATCATGTGTCCGGCTCGGATCGATCCGCACGCGGGACCGTGGTGACCATCGACGAGTGCAAGTCTCGAAGAGCTGGTCGAAGACACGGCTGTCGTTAATCGTTGAAACTACTTCAGGGTCCGGGGTACCCTGAGACCACTCACGCAAGAGTGTCCCTTCGGGGAAGAAGCAGTACCACCGAGAATCGAGCGGCTAACTCGACTCTCACCAACTTGGAGAAGCCTCCGATCCGCCCGATCGGGGGTTTTTCCATATCTCCGTGCTGGTGTGGCGCTGCCTACGTATTGGGTTGTCGTCGACCCTGCCCACGGGCCGACCTTCGCGCGTTTTCGTTACGCGGAGTTAGGTAGTTCCTCCTGCTGGATCGGAGATACGAGGTGCGTCAAACCCGTGTCGGCAGCAAGAAGCGCAGACACGTAAGTGTTGACGTCCATCCCATGTGCCTTGGCAGCGTCCGTGACGGCTTCCTTGAGCTGGGGATGCAGACGTACCGGCATCATGATGCGGGGGCCCTTACTCGGGCGCCCTGGGCGTCGTGGTGACCGTGCAGTCATGCCGATGATTGTGATAGCCGGAATGCCAATCACCTACTCGACACGCCGATGCTGAAAGCAGAAATATCAATCTATTCTGCCTGCGGTCCCTTCCATCAGCGACGGGGTGCCCGCGCGGTCCACAACGCGACTGTGCCCGTGACCTGGACGTCTACGTCATCGAAAGCCTGGGAGAGCGCGTCTTTCAGTCCGTCGAGATCGTCCGAGCTGTTGTGGAACGCCTTGATTGGGCCGTTGTAGAGAAGAGTAAGGGTCTTCGCGATCGGATTCTGTTGAACTCCTCGCGCCAGGATCGTGGAGCCGAAGAACACGCCGTCATCGGCCAGGACGCTGGCGATGTGATTGAAGGCGATGCCCTTCTCTGGCCAGTCGCCGGGGACGCAGTGCATCACGAAGTTCGCTGCCACCGAGTTGTACTGGCCCATGTCAGCTGCGAACGGAGCGAGGATGCTGCCACTGTGCAGCGTTGTGCTGATACCTCGCTCAGCGAGTCTGGAGGCGGCCATGTCCAGGCTGTTGGTGTTGAGGTCCATCAACGCCACCGTGGTAGCGGCCGGCCACTGCGCCTCGCGTAGATACCACCCGCTTCCCGGTCCGATGTCGAGGTGGTTCGCAGAGACATTTCGTTGGTAGTGCTCGAGCATTTCCTCGCGCGGGCATTGCCATGCGAACTTGTTGCTGAGCGTGAGGACGTACAGGTCGTAGATCGTCAGAAAAGCCTTGCTGTACACAGCCGCTCCTGCGCGTTCTTCCTTGCTAACCCCTTCGAATCCCATATGTCCGTAACCTTTCCATTGATGATCTTGATACTTTGGCCAGCAAACGCCGCACGGTAACACTTCCGCAGCACGCACTAGAGTGCTCTAGCGGGGCGCCGCTCGGGGGGTGGCGCCATGAGAGGAAGAGTCGCCAGAGATGATTGCTCGAATTGCGCTGAGACGCGCGGGTTCCGCCAAGGCGCGAATGGAGTCGGTTGTTGAGCAGTTAGCACTGCCCGACGACTGGACTGATGATGATTTCGTGCGAGCTGTCGAAGCCGCACGCGAGCGGACGATGCTGCTCCTGCCGCTGCCGTCGACAGCAGCGGTCGGACTCTGCGGTGTCTGGTTCGCTACCGAGAGCGCTGATGTGGTATTCCACCGCCCTGCTTTCGACCCTGCAATCCGCCGCAACACCATAGGTCACGAGTGCTGGCATGTCCTGTGCAATCACGGGTCGGACACGAAACTGACCCCTGACGAGCTGGCGACTCTCTTGACGGGTATCGACCTCGCGGAGCATGGGCTCGACATCGGTGAATTCCGCGCCGCCCGGGGCCTCACCGACTACGACGATCCCGAAGAATACGAAGCCGAGATGTTCGCGACGATGATTGCGACCCGCGCGACACCGCTTGCTGCTCGCAAACGTGATCGCCTGTTACGAGCGTTCTGATGTGGCACGCCGACAGGCTGCCGGTCGAGTTCACTGTCGCGAGTCTGGCCCTGATGTGCATCGTTACGCTCGTTCGGCTGCCGTTGGTGCGAGAGACTGACGCTGATAAGCAGATCAATCACTTCGTATTCTGGGCCACTCTCGCCGCGATGCTCCGCGAGCCGGCGGTGGCGACGCGGGTCGCCCCGTTCGTGCCCGGCGGCACACTCGTCATCTTCGACATCTGGCACTTCGCCTTTGTGATGGCGTGCGTTGTTTGCCTCTCCCTCTTCTTCTTCCGCGACGACGGACGCACGATCAGGGAAGCGCGACGCCTCTACCGCCGCTGGGCGGCTGGCGGTTGCGTGATCGGGGTGAGCTTCCTCCTTTTGAGCTATCCCGCGAGGACGAGGGGGATGCTCTTGCAGGACGCTCTCGGATGGGAGTACGCGGCGTACTTCACGCTCTACTGCTTCGTTCCGATCGTTGCCTGCCTGTATGGCCTGCGTGAGGTGTTGTCGTTGCGCAAGCGCGCGTCGGACTGGCGCGAGAAAAGCGCGGTCTGGATCATGTTCTTGATCGCAGTTGGCGGCGCCTGGACCTTGGGGTACTTGGCCATCGGCGCGATCCTCGCGACCATGGGTATTAACAACACCTTCACCCACGAGGTCGAGATCCGTGCTGGTGGCGAACTTATCCTGCCGTTTATGGCGTTGGCGTTCGTGATGCTGATCCCGTCCACCCTCAGGGCCCTGGCACACCTGATTCGCGTGGATGAGACTTCCGCCGACACACGCAAGTTGGAGCCGATATGGCGCGACCTCGTGGTGGTGGCGACTCCGGAAAAGATCCACCGTCGGCCATGGTATTGGCGATGGTTCGCCAAACCACGGGAGAGGAATCATCGTCGGCGCGTGGAGATCCATGACGCCATCGGTACTATCTCGAGGTTTATGGAACAGCTCCCTGATGAGCTGGACGAGCTGATTGAGACCACGGTTCCTGAAGACGACCAGGAAGCCGCGTGCCTGGCCGTCGAGCTACTGTTGGCTGCCCGCTATCTGGAGAGTGTCGGCGGGGTCGAGAACGCGGGTGAACCGCGTTATGGCACGCGTGATGTGGACGTCGACGAGCTGGTCGGCGTCTGGGACCGAGTCCGGGAAATCGTCAACGTCCATGATGTGCCGCCCGCGGTGGGGGCTCGGTAGTTAGCCTTCGTCGCGATTCACTGCGGGTAGCGAGTTCAGCAGGTCTATCAGCGAATCGATGACCTCATCGTTGAGGATGCCATTCGCTTCGCGAGGGGCTCCTCGGGCAGCGAGATCGGTGACGCCAGCGCGCTCAAGTGCGAGCGCCAGCGCGACTCGGCGCTCGACGTCTTCTGTGGTGAGTGTCCGACCTTCGAGAGGGGTTGGAGTACCACCGTTCAGTGCGGCCGCGGCACTGCCCGGCTCCCAGCGGAGCGCCCTATCGAGCTTCGCGAGGGTCGTGATACTCGGCGCCGGGGGCGTCCCGTTCTCGATCTTTGTCTGACGTTTGTCCGATGGACCTCCGGCCGCAGTGACCTGATCCTGCGTCAGGCCAAGCGCAAGTCGCCGCCCACGCACGGTCATGCCGAATCGCTTCAGGGCCGCCATATCCATGACCAGCACATTACCGCGCGAGCGAATCTTAGGGGAATCATCCCGGGTACTCACCCTTCATAGAAGGGACCGTGCAGGGTTCAACCAGAACTTCGTTCCCTTTGCAGTACCCCTGCAATTCGCTTACGATTCGCCTCATGCAGATCAGACGAACCGCCTACCCGACGGGGGGCAGCACGGAGGGCAGGAGAAAAACGTCAGGCCGGCGTATTCGGCGGACGCGTCCGGGTGCGCTCATATGCATCCACAACGGTCCGCACCGGAAGATTGAGAGCCTTCGCGAGTCGGCCTGCCACATCGTCAGTCAGCCCAGTCTGGCCGAGCTCGACAGAACTGAGCGAGGTCGTGGAAAGCGAGATTCTCGCAGCGAGTTGCGGCTGAGTCAGTCCGGCCAGGACACGCAGGTCGCCGAGGTGCCGCTTGCCAGGCTCGATGAGCACAAGGCGATTGATCGGCACGTCCAACACGGCAGCGACCTTCGCAAGGCTGTCAACCTGTGGCATTGCGCGCCCGGTTTCCCACGACTGAACCGCACCAAGGCTTACCCCTGCCAGTCGAGCAAGCTCACCTCGCGTCAGACCAGCTTCAATTCGCAGGTCAGCGAGTCGATCAGCGCTGAACCCGCGCAGTACGCGACGACTCATCCTTGGCACCCGAACATGGTTTGCCATGTTGCCGCACCCCTATCATTGCCGTCACCAAGTGACGGAACACTTGAACGGAATCGATTATCGGATTAGAATGATAGTAGCTTCGGCGAGGAAGGGGAGGTGGAGCACATGAAGGACGTAGCCTATTGCGCACACATCTTCGCGTCGCCTTCGTTATCGAGCACAGCTACCAGCGCAGTTGCAATGAGAGACAAACTCTCTCGACTCATTCTCAGCGCCCCGACATGCGCGGCGGCGATGAGCAGCAACCTCTTTTGCAGCGTGCCCTCTGCCCGAGGGTCGTGTTCAGGTTCCCGCCCGGATCTTGACGGAGGTTGCCCCGGAAAGGCCCCAGGTACGGATTGGTGTTTGGCGACTCCCGCCGTACCTGGGGCCCCATCTTGTGTCTGCGGAGAGCGGACCTGCCGAACCCGCAGGTCTCTCAGCTTACGCGGACCCCATGTTGTTGAACTGAGGGGAGCGACCTAATGAGAGTCCTTGACCAGCGGTCTTCGAAGAAGACCCGCACAGCACGCGTTGCGAAAAGCGACGCTCGCCGCCATCGTCTCCACGCTCGCGCCGACCGCGGATTGCGCACCCGAACAAGTTGATGGCAGTTCGGCGCCCTGGACGAGTACAGGGTTCGTGCGCGCCGATTCTCCCCTTCCCTGCTATCACACGTGCCCAATCGGCCACTCCTCGATCTCGTATCGCGCGGACCGATCTAAGCAGGTAGTGAAGCCACAGGCTCGCGACCGGCCTTCTGGTGCGACAAGGCGCGTCTGCCTACCAATCCAGCGCCGAGCATCCGCACAGTCCTCGCTCTGACGTCATCGCCTACGCCATGCAGGTTGCCTCTTGGGCGTCGTGGTGGTTGTTACACAAAGGTTTTCGTTCATCCAGGTGAAAGGTGATTTGAATGTCCCAGCCCAAGAACCGG
Source organism: Rhodococcus artemisiae (assembly GCF_036327795.1). Lineage (NCBI taxonomy): Bacteria > Bacillati > Actinomycetota > Actinomycetes > Mycobacteriales > Nocardiaceae > Rhodococcus > Rhodococcus artemisiae. The sequence goes on along the minus strand of NZ_JAUTXY010000022.1, from coordinate 63,519 downwards.
TCCGGTCGACACCGGAGGTCCCGTCAGCGAGCGACCGTAGCGCTGTCGATTCCGGTGGCAATGAGTATCGCGTGTGCCGGTGTGGCCACCGCTGCCCCGACACAGCCGGGTGTGGCTGTGGAAGAAGCGCAACCAGGCGTGGCCGACCGAACCAACGAGCAGCCGGGCACAACAGCGCCTGCGCCACAGCGTGAATACCTTCCGGGATACACGCCGATCTACCCCGATGCTCCTTCGAAGCCCGTGCCCAACTACGACTACGGCACCGACTACACCGACTACACCGACTACAGCGACTACAGCACCGACTACAGCGGCCCGGCCACGACCGAATCGGCTCCGGCCGTGCCGGACACAGCGGGGCCGGACGTAATTGCCGTCATCGAGGCTCCGGAGAAGAAGTTCCGTGCCGGAACGTACATCGCCGACCAGACCGACCTTTTGCCGGAGCGGCAGTGGGATCAGCTGAATGCGACCCTTGCGGACGTCGAAGCCGGCTACGGCGAAGTGTGGAAAGCCACCGGGATGGTCGATGAGGACGAAGCCGCCCGGATCTCCGCGGCCGCCATCGGCACGGGCGCGCTGGGCGCAGCGGGTGGCGCCGCTGTCGGCGCTACTGGCGGTGCACTGCTCGGTGGCACCATCGGCGGTATCGGTGGCGCCGCTTTGGGCACACTGGTGCCGCTGCCGCCGCCGCTGCCGCAGGTCACTTCCGGAGTCGTCGGCACCGCCGGGGGCGCGGTCATAGGCGGCACAGCAGGTGCAGTGGTCGGCGGTGTGACCGGCGGCCTGGTCGGTGCGGGAATCGGCACGGTGTTCGGTGCGGGCGAGGAACCGGAGGCACCGATCGAGTTCGAGCTGCCCGGAAACGTTCTTTCGGACCAGACCGAACCCGACGCACCGACCGACATCGCCGCTGCACAGGAGCCCGCACCGAGTGCAAGCGAGTCCGCAGCCGAGCAGGCCACGACGACCAACGCTCCCCAGCAGTACACCCAGGCGTATCAGGACGTCCGGACCGTGGTCGCGGCGCAGCCCGGAGGAGCAGACGCGGTTGTTGGTTTCGAGGCAGCTGTGTCCGAGGTTTCTGCATGGACCGAAGCCAGTGACTCGCTCGCCGAGGCAACTGCGGCGCTGACCGCCGTGCTCCCGGCCTAGTCCGAATCACCTGCATCAGGAGCGCATCGTGAGCAATACCGAAGACAACGACTGGTTTGCGGCGACGTCACAGAGTCGTTCGACCGAATCCGAAGCTGTGGCAGGGGGGGAGCCGACCTTGTCGGTCGTTCCTGCTGCCATCACTGATGCAGGGTACGACGGCGATTGGTTCTCTGCGGTCGGGTCGGTCGGAACCACCGACCCGACCGCGGTGAACATCGACGAGGTCGTTGAACCTGTTGCTGTGGTGGAGAATTCGCCTCTCGTGCAGCTTGCGCCGATGATCGGTCAGCGCGATACCGGCGGAGCTGCTCAGGCTGGACAGTCGAAGCTCCGCCGGTATCGCGGTGCCCTGGCTGTCGCCGGGTCCGCAGTGATTGTGGTGGGGATTGGTGCGGCGGCAGTGAGCATTATCGCGGGGTCTGTGACCGACGAGATCGCTCCGATCGCCGCTGAGGCCACGCCGATCACCGCTGATATCAATCCGACTCCGGCGACCTCAGCGGAACCGACACCGATCGTGGAGCAGCCCTGGTGTGCGGGACGCACGGATGGGACACCGGTATTGATCGATTCTGCTGACCCCGGCGAGGCGGCGATCGCCCGATTCCAAGAGGCGTACTACGTCGCCCGCGACGGCGTGGCTGCCCGGTCAGTCGTGGCTACGGATGCTCGGGTCGCGGACGCCGAATCACTCAATATGGGGATCTCAGAGGAGATCCCAGTGGGGACAGAGCATTGCGTGCTCGCGAAGCGAGTCGCTGACGGGGTGTATGCCGTCGATCTGTTCGAGCAGCGTCCAGATACGACGACCACGCACTACCTCCAAACCATCACAACCGTCACCACTCCGGATGGCGCACTCATTACCGCAATCACACAACGGGGAGGCTAGCAAGTGAAAGTGAAGATTCGAGGCCCACTGGCGGTGACGTCGACGGCGGCAGTGATCGCGCTGGTGTCCGGCACTACGGCCGCGGCACAACCAACGACGACACCGGGGCAGGAATCGGGATCGGTCGACGGTTGCCCGGCATTGCATCTGGTGCTGGTCAATGGCACGACGGAGTCAGCTCCAGGAATGGACCCGAATGTCGATGGCGGGTTCCTGTCGCAGATCGCGGTTCCGGTGGGGCTGGCCGTCAATGGGAGTTCGACACCGAAGGACGACGAGAAGATAGTCGACCGCACATATGTGCCCTACTCCGCGAGTTTCGGCGGCAAACCCGGCGACCACGCAGCAGACCCGTACGCGACATCGGTGTCGATGGGAATCGACAACGCCCGCACCATCCTCGAGACCATCGCCAATCAGTGCCCCGACTCGAAGGTGTTCATCTCGGGCTACTCACAGGGCGGGCAGGTGGCGTCGGCACTCGTGCGTGACATCGGACATGGCCAGGGACCGATCCCCAGTAGCCAGCTCGCCGGTGCTTCCCTTTTCTCCGATCCGACCCGCGAGGCAGGGTCTGCGGTATTCCCCGGTGCTCCGTCGCAGTCGTCACCGAAACCGGCCCCCGGCACATCCGGAGAGTCGACGTCGGCGGTGAATATCTCGAAGGTCGACACACCTGAGGGGGGTGGGATTGCACCGAACACCGCCGCATCCGGTTTCGGCACTGTCGCCGGTCGAGTCGCCTCGTTCTGCACGGCCGGCGATCTTTCGTGCGATACCCCCGAGGACGCTCCGATCGCACGGATGGTCGCGAACATTGCGGGCCAGTCGTCGCTGGACATCAGCGACCCCATCGAGATTCTGACCAGCGTGGGAACCGCGGTGGGGCAGACCGTCCTGCTCACAGGTGCATCCGTAGTGAACGACAACCTCGACTTCGACAACGATGCGGGCCGGTTCGAGATCACTCAATCGCGCGAGACGGTGCTGAATCGGATGGCGCGTTACAGCCAGCCCACCACACCGGATCAGATTGTCACCGAAGCGGTTCAAGCCGTGACGAAGATCGCCGGAATGGGCATCGGTGCGGCGGTCACGGTGGCCAAGGAAGTACTCGCCCCGGAGTCGATTTTGCAAATCGCGGCCGCGGGTGTGGCCGGGCCTCAAGCCGCCGTAGCAGCACTCGGCGTACGGCTACTCGATGCCACAGTCCAACTTTTCCCCCCGGTGACGGCAAATCAGGCAGTGAAGTTCGCGTTCCACGAGATCGAGCAGGGCATCGTCGACAACCAGGGACTGGCTCGGATGGCGTTCGACACCCGGTACTGGCAGGCCGCAGCACAGCACCATTCGTACGGCAGCCTCCCGGTTGGTGTGTCGGGTGAGTCCGCGACCCAGTTCACCACCGAGTGGGTCATCGCCCTTGTCGAGGATCTGACGGGTCAGGACATCACCGCACCGCACACATCTCGGGTCGACCCGGCGGGGCCGCTGATGGCCGGGGCCGGTAATGCCGCGCAGTCGGCGTCGGAGATCCTCGCCGCGGCGCCGTCGGTGTCGAGCACTACCGCCTCGACCTCGCCGGCTCCGTCGTCGACCACACCGACCGACACACCTGTGGGCGAGTGAGACCGCACAGGGGCCGCACCGTCGGTGCGGCCCCACACCCGCCAGCCGTAGTGGTGGTGCAACCACCACCTCAATCAGGAAAGGCAGCTGAGATGGCTTCACCATTGCGCGGAGACGGCGAGCACGTGCCGACCTCGGACAGCGGTACCGTCACCATGCCGCACGGACTGAAGATGCCGAACGCTGACCGTCTCGCGCCGGTCCTCGATGCGCCACTCCACGTTCCTGGTTCTGGGCGCGCTCCGGCCTTCTGGATGGTGGGCGCGCACGGTGGGTCCGGGGCGTCGAGCCTTGCTCGGGCATGGGCTCCGGCGGGAGATGCGCTTCGCACGTGGCCTGCTGCCGACCGGTATCCGCTGGCGGTGATCGTCGCACGTACTCACATCACCGGACTTCTTGCCGCACATGATCTGGTCCTACAAGCGACTGCACACCGCATCGGCGGGTGTGCCTTCCTCGGTGTGGTCACCGTCGCCGATACACCGGGAAAGCTGCCCTCGACGTTGCGCCGCAAGCATTCCCTGCTCGCGACCGCGGTGCACACCGCCGGCGGCCGGATGTGGCAGATCCCGTACTTGGACGCCTACCGAGTCGTCGATCCGGCGCAGCTGCCGATCTGGGATCCGACCGCGGTCACACCGGAGCTGCCGGGACGTCGATGGCGACGCACCGAAGCTCCGGACCAGGTGGCACCGGAGATCGCCACCGTCGGCGCCGAGATTTTCGCCGCGGCTGCGGCTGCGCGGTGACCGCCACCGACCCGTCCGTCAGTCCTCACGCGAACCGCTCATCGACTCGATACTCACCCAACGAAAGGACCATGATGTTCACTGCATCACTGCCCGTTTTCGACATCCTCGCCCAGCTCACCAACCCGTCACCGACAGCGCCGCCGGAGTTCGGCGAGCGTATGTCCACCATCTTCGGGTTCATCCGCTGGGCTGTAGTGATCGCCTGCGCGATCGGGTTCATGGTCGCCGGGGCGATGCTCGCTTACCAGCGCATCGGCGGTGGCGGAGGTGACGCGCAAGGCAAGCTCATGGGGGCGATGATCGGAGCGGGCCTGTCCGCAGCCGCAGTCTCGATCATCAACGTATTGGCGTTCTGATGCTGCCGGTCAAGATCGCGACTGGACCGCCGACTGAGCAGGTGCGTCTGCCCGCAGAGGTGTGGAACTCGCTCATGACCGTTCTCGGATGGGCGCTGTGGTTCGGTGCGTTCGTGTGCGCGGTCGCGTTCTTGACCTGCTGCGCGATGCTGGTCAACCAGCGCAAATCCACCGGCACCCAGATCATCGAAGACACCACCCTGCTTCGAATCATGATCGCTGCTGCGGTCATCGGATCCACATCGGGTCTGACCAACGCAATTCTGCCGTAGAGCCAATATCGACGCCTCCGGCCACCTGACCAGCTGTCCGTTCACCACCGAAGGGTTTCGCTCATGTCCACTTTCCGCCGCAGGGTCGCGGCATCCATCGTTGCAGTGGGTGCGGCGGTCGTCCTCATCACCGGATGCGGCAGCTCCAGTGACGCACCGGATTCCGCCACTGTCAGCAGCATCGACACTACGGCTGCCCCTGCCGATCTCCGGTGGGATTCCTACCGTGGTGTGCAGATCCCTCGTTCCCTGACGTCCGGTCCCAACCTGTTCGACATCGTGGCGCATGGCTACGAGAAGTCCCCCCAGGGCGCGGTCCTCGCAGCGATCCGTGGGCAGGCGTACCTCGCGCTCGAACCGGACCACCGGTGGGGGAAGGTCGTGGCCGTGGTGACCGCTCCCGGTGCAGGCCGCGACGAGTTCGCAGCCAGCCGGGCACTGGTGTCGATCACTGGTGACGTCCCCGCAGACACGGCATCGGAGTTCGTCGCGTTCAAGGTGCCCGCCTACGACGCTGACGCCGGCACCGCCGTCGTCGAGGTCGTTCAACAGCTCGGCCAGGACCTGTTCGCGTACCCGGTGGCGCTCCAGTGGATCGGCGATTGGCGTCTGGTTCTGCCCACCGCCGCCGAGAACGTCGATGCCCACCAGCTCGAAACCCTCGACGGATACACGCGACTGGAGGCGACTGCATGAGCCGGAAAGCGAAGATCTGGAGCATTGTCGGAGCAGTCAGCACACTGATCGCACTGATCGTCCTGGTCGCTGCGGTGTTCGTGGCGACCTCGCCCGGTGACGATGCTGCGGTCGAGCAGGCTGCACCTGCGACTCCGGCGCCTGTGGAGTCGTTGGAGAACAACGGGAGCATGGGGTTTGGGCCTCCGTCTTCCGACCTGCTCGGACGAAAGGTCATGATCCCGAATAACCATGCTGGTCAAGCACTGCCGCAGCAGGCCCCCGGCCCTCGTGCGGGATGTGACGATATCGACAATCTTGTCTCGCCGGCCGGGATGATGATCCAGCACACGTTCGGCACACCGAATCTCTTCTCGACATCAGATGGTCCGAGCCACGTAGACGGTGTGCTTGCCGAGGGGTACTCGAGAACTCCGCAGGGTGCTGCGTTGGCTGCCTACAACATCTGGCAGCGGGCGAACCTTGGCGGGGACGTTGCTCTGACCGTGATTAAGAACCAAGGCATCACTGACCCTGCGACGTTGCAATCTGTCGAGGACAAGGGCATCGCGAACTCGGACTGGTCCGCTGAAGATCGCCGCAAAGTTCCCGCCGCCGAGGCATTCCGCATTCTCAGCTGTGACAACGACTTCGTCGTCACAGAGTTCGCAACACGAATCTTCGGCGACGAGACTGGCCGATTCACCGAGCCACGGTGGGTGACCTTCCGCTTCAACATGGCGTGGTCTGACGGCGATTGGAAGATGCAGTTGCTCAAGGGCGCCGCGTCCGCGTCCAAGGTCGATTCGCTGGCGGGGTGGACACAATGGGCATTCTGAAACGCATCGTCGTCCTGAGTTTGGCGATATTCGCGCTGCTCGGTCTCGGCGCCAGTACCGCGATGGCGCAGGACCGTCCACCGGCTCCTCCGATGAATCCGTCCCCGTCCCTGAATTTGCCGGAAGCTGGCGGCGATCAGAATGACTTCCAGAGGGCGTATGCGCAATGTGTGGAGGAAAACCAGGACAAGGGAGCCTGGGAGAAGCTCGCCGATTCCGGTGAAGGCAACCTCTGGGACGAGTTCTTCGGCGCTCCAGATAGCCCGTTGCTGGGTTTGCTCAGCGACGAGCTGAACTGTGCATCGACGGAGACTTGGAACCATCCTGGTGACGCAGCGAGTGCAGCCGTAGACAATGCTGCTTCTGCTTTCTGGGGCGACCCGGTCGGTGATCTCGCGAAGGCCGTGATGGAAGGCAATGTGTCGGCGTTCGCGACAGTGATGACGTTCTGGATGTCCGTGCCGATTCCGGGTCTGTCCGGGTCCGCAGGTATGGACGGGATCCGCAACCTGACGTGGGAATTGCAGCTTGCGTTCCTGGGATTCGGCATCGTCTTCGCTGGGATCCGACTTGCCCTCGCTCGAAAGCAAGCTGTCCTCGATGGCGCAGAAGAGTCTGCGAAGATGATCACTCGAACGATCTTCGCGGTGACTCTACTTCCGTTGCTGGTCCTGACTCTCCACGCCGCCGGCGACGTGTTCTCTGCGTTCGTCATCGAGCAGGCCACCGGTGACTCGAATGCCTCCATCAGCGGGATCGCGTGGATCGACGAAGAGACTGGTCTCGGACCAGTGGTGTCGCTCCTGTTCGCGGGTCTCTCGTTGCTCGGTTCGGTCATCCAGCTCATCGCGTTGATCGTGAGAGAAGCGATCTTGACTCTCGCGGTCGCGCTCGCCCCGATCGCGGCAGCAATCTCCGTAACCAAACATGGCCAGATGACCTGGTCAAGCATCATGACCTTCACCGCCGGCGCCTTGCTGTTCAAGCCGGTGGCATCACTGATCTACGCGTTCGCGTTCTGGGCGTCGTCCAGCGACGATGCTGCGTCAGCGATCGTCGGTGCCGTCCTCCTAGCAGTCGCGGGCCTGGCCCTGCCTCAGATCATTCGGATCGTCGCACCTGCCGCTGAGTCGATCTCCGGCAGTGGCGAGCAGATGGCGTCTATGGCTGGCGCCACCGGCGCTATGGCCGGATCAATCGCATCGCGTGGCGGTAGCAGTCACGGCGTATCCGGCGCTGGCGGTGCCGGAGGTACTTCCGGCTCCGGTGCGGGCGGAAGCGGAGGCGCATCCGGCACGGGCGGGTCGGCTGCATCCGGGGCGGGCTACGGAGGGTCTTACACCGGCGGTGGATCCCGAGGGTCGGCCGCAGCTCGGACAACCGGGAAAGCAATGAGCGGCGCTGCCGGCTTGGCCGGCGGTGCCATTGGCGGGGCCGCCAAGGCTCTCCAGGTCGCGGGTACGGGTGTACGCACAGCTTCGAACATGGCCGAAGGCTCTGTCGGGAACTACCACGGAAGGATCAATCGGTGACTGCACCTGCCGCCGACCTGGAGATTCGACTGCATCGTCCGGGACAGCGCCCGAAGCGAGTCGGCTTCTTCGGTATGTCACTGAAGGCGAGCGTCTACGGCATCGTCGGGCTGCTCCTCGGTGTCGTCGTGTGGATGTGGAAGCAGAACGGGTGGCTGGGCCTGACCATCATCGTCGGCACCGTCCTCGTCCTTCTTCCGATGGTCATTGCCCCTGGCGGGCGTTCCTTCTACGAGAGGACTGAACACACAATGCGTTGGTGGAGCCGCAAGCTCAATGGTTCGACTGTCTACCGGCCCGGTCCACATGGTCGTGTCCCGGACGGGATGTACAAGCTGCCCGGCATCCTGAATCAGACGACGATGCATATGGGTCGTGACTACTTGGGCAACGACTTCGGCATCATTCACCGTCGCCGCGGTGACCAGTACACGATTGTGCTGGACTGCTACCCCGGCGGTGACGAGGCCGTCACGCAGGCGCAGCGGGACCTGATGACCGCCGATTGGGGTGCCTACCTCGCTGGTATTGGTCTGCCGGGCGACGTCGTTCTCGCAGCGGTGACGGTCGAGGAGATTCCCGCAACAGGTCACCGGTTGGCGCTCGAGGTCGAGCAGGATATCTCGAATTCGCCGAGCGAGTTGGCGTCGGCGATGATGCGGCAGTCCGCGATTCAGTTCCCAGCTGGCAAGCAGCAGACCATGGCGCGGATGGCGATCACGTTCAAGGCGAAGACGAAGGAACATCGTACCGAGCCAGAAGAGATGGCCACTGACCTGGCGCGTCGACTGCCGGCACTGTACGAGGACCTCGCCGGTGCAGGTGTCGAGGCAGTGCCGATGACGGCAGAGGAAATCACAGCGTTTGTGCACCGCAGCTATGATCCGTCGTCCGAGCCGCTGCTCGAGGAGCTCGACATCGCGGGTGAATCGCACGGCATTGCGTGGGAGAACGCTGGTGCTGCGACACGTACCGAGTGGAATCACTTCCGACATGCGGGCGCGGTGTCCGTGGTGTGGGAGATGCAGGCCCCGCCGGATTCGGTGTTCCCGGACACGATCCTCAAGCCGTTGCTACGCCCTCACGACGAGCTGACCCGCAAGCGTCTGACCGTTTTCTACCGCCCGTTCTCCGCTGGTGACGCAGCACGAAGCGTGAACCGCGAATACAAGGACGCGCTCAATGCGCTCAATCAGAAGAAGGGCGTCAAAAGCGCGCAGGACGAACTGCGTGTGGAAGCCAGCGAGCAGGCGCGGAACGAGCAGGTGCGCGGCGCCGGCCTTGTGCGCTACTCGGCGCTGATGACGGTGACCGTCGACAGCATGGAGGCACTGCCGACTGCCGCGTCGATCCACGACGCACTCACCGCCCGCGCGTCACTGAATGTGCGCCGCTGCTATGGATTCCAGGACGCAGCGTTCGCCGCGGCCCTCGGGATCGGCATCAACCTCGCTGACCACTCGACCGTGTCGTCGCTCGGCAAGAACTGACCGCGATGAGAACCACCCAGAGAACTGTACTGACGGAATGGAGCCAATGATGGGCGGGATACGTGGGTCGGTGATCGATCCGGACACCGAGGTAGCGCTGGCGCAGCTCGCTGCGGAGATCGAGGCCGGCGAGGCAAGCGAGCCCGGTGTGTTCTCGCGAACGCGATGGGCGTTGAATGCGTGGCGCAAGCGGCATGGCCAGGTCGAATCGGCCGAGCGTGGTTCGTCCGGCAGTGGTGGCCCGGGCGTGCGGTTCGGCTGGCCGGCACCGCTCAAGCTCGCGGTCAAGGGATACAAGGGCCGCGGCGGCGGTGCGATGACGAGCGTGATGCCGCTCCTCGAGTACCAGTCGACGACGATGCACGCGTGCGGGTTCAACCCGTGGGTGATCGGTGCAGCGTCACCGCAGATCGGTGTCCCGGTCGGTGTGCACGCCGAGACCGGGGAGGCAGCGTGCTGGGATGTGTTGTCCTGGTTTGCCGAAGGACTGATCTCGAATCCGTCGGCGTTTGTGTTGTCGCTGCCAGGACTGGGCAAGTCGACGCTGATCCGCAAGGCGCTGACCGGTGCGGTCGCCTACAACCAGATTCCGATCGTTGCCGCCGATATCAAAGGCGAATACGTTCTGATCACACAACTTCTCGGCGGCCAGGTCATCAAGCTCGGCCACGGCTACGGCCACATCAACCCGCTGGCGGCCGGCGCGCTTGGTGACTCTCTGTCTGTGCTGGTACGCAACCGGGCGAAGCTGGAGGCGATCGGCAAGGTTGAGGAGATCGCCAAGACCGAGGCGATGATCCACTCGCGCCAGGTCACGATGACGGTGGCGTTGCTCGAACTGAATCGCAAGGCGCAGCTCGAGGACTATGAAGTCTCGGCGATCTCTGTTGCGCTGCGCGAGCTGCGTGAGGACGGGCAGTTCTCGTTCGCGCGCCCGCCGCTGCTCAAGGATCTCCTCGACAAGATCGCTGCCGGTTCGGAGGGGATGCACCGCGCAGTATGGGCGAAGGGCCAGGAGGAGTACGAGCGAACGGTTCGGCGGCTCGCGCAGTCCCTGGTGGCTTTGCTCGACGGCGCGCTGGGGCAGATCTTCGCCCATCACACCACCGAGAGCCTGGATCTGTCGAAGTCGGCGATCTGCATCGACGTCTCGGGTCTCGAGCGTTCCGATCAGCATCTCAAGGCTGCGGTCATGCTGGCGTGCTGGTCCGACGCATTCGGCACGATGGAGGCAGCGCATCTGCTGGCGGACTGCGAACTCGGCCCGCAGCGCTACTTCCTGGCCATCCTCGACGAGTTGTGGCAGGTGCTCGGTGCGCAAGGCGCGGGGATGGTCCAGCGTGTCGACGAGTTGACCCGCCTCAATCGCACCGACGGCACGGGCTTGTTGCAGATCACCCACACCGGACGTGACCTCGAATCTCTGCCGTCCGAGGTCGACGTGAAGATCGCCAAGGGCTTCATCGAACGCTCCGGCATGGTCATCGCCGGGGGACTACCGCAGGGTGAACTCGAGCGACTCGCCGATGTACTGCCGTTCAGTGAAGCCGAAGCCCGCCAGATCACCTCGTGGTCGCGGGGTATCCCGTTGCGACGCAGCAAAAGAGGACGTCGGCAGCAGTACTACGGCACCGGAAAGTTCATGCTCAAAGTGTCGAAGGACAACACCCCCGGTGTGCCGATTCAGACGGTGCTCACCGACGTCGAGCGCGAGTACCAGCTTCACAACACGAACGTGCGCTTCGAGGAACTGATGATCGAGAGGGGCATTGTATGAGCGGGTCCAGCTACTCCGATTCGACTCGAAGATGGGCACTCGAGACCTATGCCGAGACACGTACGCGGTATCGGTCCCGACTTGAATGCTGCACGGTGATCGCCGGGGACATTGGCGCGCACGTGAACACGGTGCTGCGCTGGGTCCAGGCCGAGCATGGCCAGATTCGCGCGCTCACCAGCGAAGAGATTCCCGGTCATATCCGGGTCCTCGAAGAGGAGAACGCACGACTGCGGGCGGCGAACCGTGAGCTGATGGAGCGGCTCGACACCCGCTGGGCGGTGGAGAACTAGTGAAGCCGGCTGCCCTCGCCGCAGCGGTCTTTGTCATGCTGACGCTGCTGACGGTGTTCCTGACGACGATGAGCGACACCGAGTCCACTGACTGCACGCCTCGCCAGAGTGGGTCAGTGGTGGTCGAGGGCGTCCCGGCTGGGCAGCTGGCAAAACCGATGAAGACCGGCGACGGCCAACTCACCTCGAGCTGGCGTACGTCGAATCGGCCTGACCATGAAGGCATGGATCTGGCCGGACCACCCGGCACCCCGATCTACGCACTCGCCGATGGTGTGGTCGTCGCTGCTGGCCCGGCCACCGGATTCGGGCAGTGGATCGTTATCGACCATCAGCTCAACGGCCAGCTGTACTCGACCGTCTACGGACACATGAACGATGACGGACTACTTGTCTCGGCAGGTGATCAGGTCAAAGCGGGCCAGCACATCGCCAACCAGGGCTTTAACGGTGTCGTCTCGCCCCCCGGCCCGGCCGGTACCCACCTGCATTTCGAGATGTGGGAGGGCGGCAGGCTCTCTGGCGGCAATGACGTCGACCCGACGCCGTGGTACGAGAGGGCCGTCGAGCCTGGCACTGCCGGGTCGGAACCGACGACGCCCGCGCCGACCCCACCACCATCTGCTGGCGCCGAGCTGGCGGCGCTGCCAGCATCAGTCGGATCGGAAGCACACTTTCAGATCGACACGGTCCGGGTAGCGCGGGCGGTGCACGCGAAGTTCCCGCAGGTCGAGACGATCGGCGGATGGAGGGAACAGGATCCATATCCGGATCATCCGTCAGGCCGGGCCGCGGACATCATGATCCCGAACTACACGACCAGCGAGGGCAAGGAGCTCGGCAACGCGATCCGAGACTACCTCTGGACGAACCGGGCCTACTTCAACATCGAGTACATGATCTGGCGACAGGAATACATTCCGTCGCAGGGCACCCCGAGCATCATGGACGACCGCGGTAGTGCGACACAGAATCACTTCGACCACGTGCACGTGACCACCGTCGGCGGCGGTACGCCGAAGCCGGGGCAACTGTACGGGGGACTTCCGAACGGCGAAATCGCATCCCCACCCGACGCGTCCGACGATTGCACATTGTCGGGTCCGGTCGGAGATTCCGGCGGAGACCTTGCCGAAGGCGCGGTCCCGCCGGAGTTCGAGAAATGGTTGACGATCTCGGCGACGCAGTGTGCGGAGATCTCGCCGAGCCTGCTCGCCGCGCAGATCCAGCAGGAGTCCGGGTTCCAGCCGAACCGTGTCTCGCCGGCCGGGGCCAACGGGTACACCCAATTCATGCCGGATACCTGGGCAGCTTTCGGGCACCCGGTCGACGAGAACGGCGAGATCGCCGGCCCCGCAGGTGCTGGCGACCCGAACGACATCGCCGATGCCGTGATGGCACAGGGCCGCTACGACTGCTACATCGCCGACTACCTGCGGCCGAAGCTCGCCTCGGGCCAGGTCACCGGCGACCCGATCGACCTGATGCTCGCTGGGTACAACGCCGGACCCGCCGCGGTCGAGCAATTCGGTGGCATCCCGCCGTACCCCGAAACGCAGGCCTATGTCCCCAGCATCCGCAGCAGTGCGCGGCTGTACGAAGCGACCTGACGAGCGAAAGAGCCATCCATCATGCGTACTACCTACAAAACACTGCTCCTGACCACGGCGATGCTCGGCTTGATCGGGGCCGTGATCGCCGTCGTCATACTGACCCGAACCTCCTCGCCCACACCGCAGACCGGTACCGACAGCCACATCGGTGAGGGTGACCCGCTCTCACCGGTCGGATCGGCACCCGAAACCGTCGCAACGAACGCGATGTCGATCGTCTTCAGCTGGAAGCCTGCCACCGACAAGTCCGGGTGGGATGCGTTACACAGAGCCGGTGACCTGCTGACAGGCGAGCTCGCCGCCGCGGCCGCGACGCCGCCGGCGACATCGCCGCGGCCGGTGTCCGAGTGGGATTCGTGGGCTCGCAGCGGTGACGTTGTCAGCGCATCAACCACCGTGTCGGCCGGGAGAAACACCACGATCTCCGGATCTGCATCGTCCGTGCCGGTGGACATCTCACAGACGGTGCTCCATCCCGACGGCGACATGACGCCCTACACGAAGATGACCGCCACCGTCGAACTGGTCAACGTCGACGGAACCTGGCTCGTCGAGACATACCGCATCGACACGACGCAGTGATCGCCGATCAACTACCACCAGAGGGGGCCATGATGGCTGGAAAGAAGACCAGCATGTCGAGCGTGCAGGACTGGGACAAGGCGAAATCCGCGGTCGCACAGCACCGCGAAACGTTGACGTCGCTTGCTGATCACGCCGAGATTTTCGGCTGGGCAAAGGAGAACGGTTTCGCCACCAAGTCGTTGTTCCCGAAGTTCAAGGTGGAACTGAACAAACAACTCGGCATCGACTATGAGGCGCGGCGCGAAGAGGCCCACGTGCTGCGACGCGAGCAGATTGCCGCCGCAGCCACCGACGGGCCACTGATCGAGATCTACACGGCTGCGGATGGTCAAGGAAGCTTCGCGGTGTGCGGGCCTGACCACACGATCGTCGCCTATGGCAGCTTCCACCCAGAGGACCGTGTGTTCATCGAGGGCGATCAGACGTCGGCGGACCTTTCTGCGGCCGAGTTCGCAGTGTTCCTCGCCGGGCAGGCACGCGAAGAACTCCAGGTCGATGCGGTACGCCTTCGGCTACACGTGCTCAATCACGAAGTATCGGCCGACAATCCGGTACTCGACCGGGCGGCAATGCGGTTCAGGGTGGCGCTGGCGGTCGAGGTCAGCGACACCAATGCTGCACTCGAGTGGACTCAGGAGCCCGGATATAAGCAGTGGCGTGAGACGAATTTGGCAACACTGATCGTCGATGAGTCGATGGCCGGAGCTGAGCAGTGATGGCGCGGACACGCAAAAGTGCGTCAGCTTCTGGGTCGGGCTCCGTTGAGCTTGTCGCGGTGTGCGCTGTTGTCTCACTGGTGGTGGTCGCCTATGTCTCGTGGTGGATCGGCGCGACGCTGTCGGGTTCGGACACCAGCGGTGATCCGATCACCGCCATGACAGAGGTCGTGACGGGGAGTCGTCCGTGGCCGGTTCAGGCAACGGTGGTCGCAGGAGTGCTGCTCACGTTCGTTGCCGCGCTGGTCATCCTTGCAGGGTTGCGGATACGGGGCCGCACCGAGGTGGATTCGGCCGCCCGGACGATGGTCGATCCTCGCAAGCTCAAGGGCGTCTCCGCGAGCGAGTCTCAGCGTCTCGTTCCCCAGTTCGGCAAGGACGACCCACGGGCACGTGGATTCTGTCTCGGCGACACGGTCCGTGGAAACCGACGTGTATACCTGTCCTGGGAAAACGTGATGGTCGTCCTGGCGGGTACGAGAATGGGGAAAACGGCGGCCATCGCGGTGCCGGCGATCATGTCGGCACCTGGAGCTGTGATTGTCACAACCAACAAACCGGATCTTTATCCGCTCACGCGCGGACCCCGCGAGAAGCTTGGAAAGCCCTGGCTGTTCGACTTGCAGGGTGTCACAGGCGAACCCCAGCTCGAGTTCTGGTGGAACCCACTCAAGCAGGTTCGGCGAAAGGCAAGTGCGGACAACCTCGCCTCATTCTTTGTGTCTGCTGCGACAGCGAAAGACGCACGAACGGACGCCTATTTCGATCCCGAGGCGCAGGACACGCTGTCGATGTACTTCCTGGCCGCGGCACTGGCAGGCGGGGACCTTTTGCACGTGAAAACGTGGCTGGACAGCGATCAGGACCCCACTGTGGTGCAGATTCTCGAAGCATTCGAGCAGCAGGGTCCGGCGTCGACAATCCGGTCGCGTCAGAACCTGACAGGAAAGCAGCGCGACGGCATCTTCGGCATGGCACGTAAGTATTTGAACGTGCTCAACGATGACGAGTATGCAACGGCGGTACTCCCACCGGCGCGAGCGATCATCGAGGTTGATGCAACCGCTCGAGGCCGGAAGCCGACGGTGAATGTGCGCCACGACGTGACCACCCATGCCCGCCCTGAGTTCGACCCGATTGCGTTCGCGTCCAGTACAGACACCCTGTACGCGCTGTCGAAGGAGGGTCCTGGGTCTGCCGCTGCGCTGACGACTGCCCTGGTTGGTCAGGTGTTCGAGGCTGCGGAGGCATTGGCGTCGAGGACTCGCGAACGTTCGTATCCGAAATGGAAGAATCCGCCGAAGTGGTTTCCGGAAGCACTTGTGCCGACGATCAAGTCGATTCATGGCCGCTTGGAAATCCCCTTGGTCGCGGTCCTCGACGAAGTCACGAATACCGTTCTGCTCAAGGATCTTCCGGACCAGTACAGCCACTTCGGTGGGCGTGGAATCATTCCCATCGCGATTCTCCAGTCTCCACAACAGGGTGTTCGAATGTGGGGGCGGGACGAGTTCGAGGGGATGTTGGCGGGTTCGGTGCACTACTACGGCGGCAACGTCAAGGGCGATGCCTACCTGCGGTCGTTGTCGGGCCAAATCGGTAGTCACGAAGTCCTCACCACCAGCCGAAGCAGCGGCCGCGGTGGCGGTGGCACATCGCAGAGTTGGCAGGAACGATCGATTCTGCCGATCGACGCACTCGCTGCGCTCCCGAAGGAACGTGCCATCGTGTGTTTCCCTGCAAACCGACCGGTTCTGATCAAGAAGCTCTGGTGGTGGGAAGCGGACTACGCCGACGAGATCCGGGACTCGATTCGCCGGTACGCGGGCAGTGCCGCCTTGTCCGACAGGCTCATGTCCGGAGGCGAATTCGTAGACGAGTACGACGAACCGGAGTCGACCCGCGACGTCCAAGCATTCCGGTAGGGGTGGATGACATGATCGATGATCTGCTTGACGACGAGTTCGCGCTCGACGATGACTTCGATGAGGACCCTCAGATCGATCCGGCATTCGAGTCGGTGGAGCAGTGGGTGAGCGAGTATCTGGCCGCTGTCATCAATCGCAAGATCGATCCACAGGCAGGGCGTGGCCTTGCTTGGGATCCGGGCTGGTGGCGGCATTCGGAAGTGGTAGCCCGTCTGACCGCGTTGTGGTGGGCGTTCGAGGGCGCGAGGCTGCGCAGTCGCGAGGATCGCTCGGCAATGTCCGGGTGGTGGGTCGAGCACTGCGAGCCTCACCTGCGGGTACTTCTCGACGGCGAAACCGGACCGATGAGTGGTGCCAACGAAGGCGGCACGTGGCTGGGCCACGGCTCGCTCGCGTATGAACCGACTCCGGGCACGTGGCATGCGGACGATCTCGCGGACTTGCCGGAACCAGCGGGGGAGAACGCGGACGAGCTTCCTGAACCGGCCTTTTCCCGATTGGAAGACTTTGTCGAAAGCTACTTCTGTGTGGTCATCAACCGGAAGATCGACCTGCAGCCCGGCCATGGTCTCTCCTGGGATCCGTGCTGGTGGAGACATCAGGAAGTGGTCTCTCGACTCACCTCGTTGTGGTGGGCATTTGAAGATGCGCGCGCTGCCTCCGATGATCCTGCCGCGATGTCGACCTGGTGGATCCGCCACTGCGATCCGCACCTGCGCGTGCTTCTCGACGGTGAGGATGGGCCGATGAGCTTGACCAACGGGGCCGGGACCTGGCTCGGACACGGCGGTCTCGGCGCCGATCCGCCACCGGAGGGCTGGGTGCGGCCAGCGCACCTGACGCCATGAAGGGGTACCGGTAGTAATGGGGAAGTAACGGTCGAATATGCAGGTCAAGCAGCCAGGTGTGGAATGCTGTCGACGTTGATTGCAGAAGCTCTGACCTGGTAATCCGCCGATTTTGTCGCCATTGCTACCGGTACCCCGTGACAGATGCCCCCGATCCTTGAGATCGGGGGCATCGCACAACCAGGGGCTACAGTCCGCGGTCTTGGTCACGATCGCGGCCAGTGCGTGCATCAGGCTCGAGACCGTGCCCGCGATCGGTTTTGCTGCGTGACTGGTTGCCGAGCATGGTCGGCAGGTCGTTCGGATGGCCGGCGCCGCGGGAGGTGTCGGCGGTGCGAGTGACGTCTGCTCCCGATTCCACGGCGGTGGTGACCTTTTCCAGCTTGGTCAAGGCATCTTGAGCCGCGTAACAGGCAGCGTCGCGGCGTTCTTCGAGACCGCCGACGATGCGGCCGTCGCCGCTCCAGGCGCTCCAGTGCCAGGCCCGGTCGGTCCATTCGATGCCGGCGCCCTCCTTGCCGCTGTCGCGGTCGGCGTCGAGCTGGAACCTTGATCCGTCGGCCGATTTCGGCTTCCACGGGTCGTTGGCGCGTCGTTCTTCTCTTTCGTCGGCTCCTGCTGCCCAATCCTCGGCGGCGGCGACCATTCGCTCGGGTACGGCTGCCCGCAAAGCGGCCCGGGTCATGCCTTGGTCCTCGGCGTGACCGGGGGTGGCATTGAGGTCGAGGGTCCATTTCTCGTAGAGGCCTTCGGACCGGCGTCGATCGAGTTCGTGGCCACGTGCGACGAGTGCCTGGGGGGAGTTCTCACGTGCGTTGACCTCTGCTTTGAATTCGGCCAGCTCGTAACGTGCTCGAGCCAGTTCCTCGGTCTTGGTGAACTCGCTGTCGGGAACCGCGGAGAGTTCGTCGCGGCGGGTGCCCGCACGGACGAATTGTCCATGGGCACTGGCGGCCTTCTCCGGCAGGTCTTTGATCAGGTTGCGGGCTTGTTGGATGATGCCGCGTGCCGCGGTCTCAGCACTCATCGCCTCGATGACCCTGTTGTGCTCGATGAAGCGATGCCCGCCTGGGGTGACGGACAATTGCAGGGCGTCGCCGGTCCTCACGGCACGACCGGTGATGGTGATACCGCCGATCTCGAGCAGGTCCCACGGTTTGTCGTTCCTGACGGTGCGGGCGTCGATGTACTTGCTCCGGAGAGCGCGTTGAAGGGCATCGACGAGAGCTTCGCTGTCGTTGTCGGCGATCGGTGTGCTGCCGACGGTGATGGTGCGTGCGCTGCGGTCTTCGATCGTGAGCCATGCCTGGGCCTTGGCGGCGTGATCGTCGAGACCGGGGAGGGCGGCGTCGAGGCGGCGGACGGTGCGAGCGAGGCGTTCGATCGCGCTATGGCGAGATGCGTTGCCGTTGGCGACCATGGCCTGCTCGGATTCGAGAGCATCGACGAAGGCCTCCTGTTCGACGACCTGGACATAGACCGGGTCGCCGGTGGCGGCGGCCTTGGTCTGGGCGGCGGAGAGTGCAATGTCGCCGCCGATGTCTTCGAGGGTGTCGGGTACGTCGGCGTTGCGGATCTGCTGGACGGCGTTGGCCTTGCGCTCGATGATCTGCCACATCGTCGCGTCGAAGGATCGGCGGGCGACGAGGTTGACGACGTCTACCTCCTTGTGGACGTTGCCCTGGCGGATGATGCGGCCGAACCGCTGTTGCATGTCGGCGGCTGTCCACGCCGGGTCCAGGGAGATCAGTTGCTTGAGCAAGCGCTGTGCGTTGACGCCGGTGCCGAGCATCGGGGTTGAGCCGATGAGAACTCGGACTCTGCCTGCCCGGCACAGGGCGAACAGTTCCTGCTTCTGCTTCGGTGACGGGTAGTCGTGGATGAATGCCACTTCGTCCTTGGCCATACCGCGTTCGACGAGTTCGTCCCGGAGTCGGGTGTAGAGGTTGTTGTCGCCGATGACACCCGGTTTCGGTGTGCCGCGGTCGCAGAACGCTATTTGGAAGACCCCGTGGGCGTCGGGGCCGTGACGGTCAGCGGGGGTGAACAGGTCGAGGTTGTCGGTGTGTGTCTGCCAGATCAAGTTGGCCGCGACCACGATCCTGTCGTGCTCGGGGTCCGGTTCCGGGAGGCCGGCGAGGGTGGGGTGCAGGGAGGCGTTGCGGCCGTCGTTGGCGATCTTGAGGGCATTGTCGATGTGCATGGTCTTGCCGGTGGTCGCGGCCATGCGGTCGTCGAAGTCGTACATGGCGTCGCGGACGGTCGGCGCCAGGTCGAACTCGACGACGATCGGTTTGCCGGTTCGCATCCGCGGGAGGTCGACGGGGATCTGGTCCTCGGTAACGACGTCGCGGAACTGGTCGACCATTGAGATGAGCTGTCCGAGATTCTGGTACTCGGCCATGCGGGAGACCGGCCGCAGCGAGGTGCCGGTGATGTTCATTTCCACGGTGGTGCGCTGCTTTGCGAAGGTCTGCGCCCAGGCGTCGATGTGCTCGACGCCGGCGGCGCGCAGCAGGTCCGGGCGAAGGAACTTGTTCATCACCCACAGCTCGCTCATCGAGTTCGAGACCGGCGTACCGGTGGCGAACGCGACGGCCTTCGCGGGGGCGTCCGGGCGACCTGCCTCGACATTGCGCAGGAAGGCGCGGGAGCGGAGGTGCCTGGCCTTCATCTCGAGATCGCTGGCGCGCTGCGAGCCGTTGACCACGGACAGGTCGGTGCTGTTGGAGGCTCTCGCGAGGTTCTTGTAGTAGTGCGCCTCGTCGACCCAGATGAAGTCGCAGCCCGACTGCTCGAACGTCAGACCGATGTCGGTGGCCTTCGATTGGACGAGTTTGCGTTGCTTCTCCTCCTCGCGCTTGATGGCTTTCTCGATCTCCTTGATGGAGTGGTCACTGCCCGCGGCTTTGGCGGAGTCGAGTCCTTCTCGCAGCTCCATCAGTCGGGTCTGGATGTACTCGATCTCGGTTTCTTTGGCGACGCCGATCATCTTGAATACGGACTGCGGCACCACCACCATGTCCCAATCGGTGACCGCGGTCTGTCCGAGGAACCGTTGCCGGTCGCGGAAGCCGTCGAGGTCGCCGCCAACGAGAATCTTCGCCGCAGGGTAAGCGTCGCGGATCTCGGTGGCCCACTGGTCGACGAGGTGATTCGGTGCCACGACCCACGGCTGCTTCACCTGTCCGAGGCGCCGCATCTCCATGCTCGCGATGGTGATGGTGAGGGTCTTGCCGGAACCGACACAGTGATCGAGCAGGATCGTCTCGCCGTGAAGTAGGCGCTCGATTGCGCGACGCTGGTACGGGTACGGATCGTACTTCTCGGTGTTCAGGCCGGGGTACTGCCTGTGGGCGGTGTCGTACTGCGGAGTGACGAAGCGGTTGAACCGCTCGTTGTAGGCGGACTTGAGCTGTTCGTATCGCTCCGGTTTCGCCCAGAGCCACTGCACGAACCGCTCTTCCATCTTCACTGCACGGTTGCGCAGGTCGTTGGTGTGCTGCGGGTGGAAGCGTGGCTTGGGCGCCCTGAGCAGCTCCTCCTCGGTCTTCTGGACCTCGACCGGTTTGTTGTTCGCAATCGTCTCGAACAGGGCCACGCCGTTGGCGCGGCCGGGGATACCCCAGGTGTCGTTGTATCCGCGTTCCTCGTCGATCCAGTTCGGTGGCCGGTTGACCTGGATCTTCCATGTCGCGGTGACCGGCGCGTACGAGACCTCGACGTCGTCGACCGAGACGTCGAACTCCTCGGCAATGAACTCGCGGTGGAACTGCTCGCCGACCCAGTCGGCGCCGGGCCGCACCCCGATGCGGGTCGGGTCGACCTCGGGCGGGAGGGCATCTTCGAGCGCTTCGACCGCTCCCCGATACCGGTCAGGGCTCTCGGCCTCGGAGATGCGGGCGCGGGCGAGTTTGGCCCGCACGTCGCCGGAGAGGAATTCGCCGGCCAGCTCGTAGCGATCCGAGTCGGACAGGGAGGGGTAGATCTTGTCGCCGGCCTGTTCGAGGACGGCGGACACATCGGCATCGAGCAGGTCGGCCATGCGCTCTGGATCGACTCGGCCGAGTTCGTCGATGCTGATGGCAATCGCCTCATCGATGTTCTGTGCCGACTCCGCCCTGCGGGCGATGAGGGTCGCGTCGTCGGTGAATATCGATGTCTTGACGCCCGCGTTGGTCTCGTCGTCGAACAGCTCCAGGGAACGGACCATCGCGATCCGCGGGTCGTAGCTGATCGCGCCCTGGAGGTGGTAGCGGCTCTTCCTCGGGCCTTGAGCTGGTATGCGGGCGGCCTCCATGAGGGCATCGCGGACCTCGTCGGGCATGGGGCCATCGAATGGATCGACGTCAAGGTCGTCGATGTCTTCCGGAGCCATGCCACGCTCGACGGCGAGTCCTTTCGCGGCGTCGACACGCCAGCCGGCTTCGAGCTTGCCGAACTTCTCTTCGGTCTTCTCGGGACTGTTCTCGGTGGCGTGGTTGGTCCACTTGTACCGGTTGATGTAGCCGTACTTGGCGACATAGTCGTCGTACTGGTGCCCCAGGTGCTCGCGCAGGCCCTGGCGGTGGCCGGGGGTGGATGCGAGGTCGCGAGCGGCGTCACCGATTTCGAGGACCGTGTCACCCATCGCGAGCAGCCGCTGCCACTGGTCGTTGAGGTCGCGGCCCTTCTTCGGTGTGGACACCCAACCGTCGCGGACCTGGTACTGCTCCCACAGGTTGGTGCGTTCGTCGAAACGCAGCGTTCCGGGGATGGTGACTTCCTCGGCGGCGCGGGTGAAGATGCCCGGCTCGTCCAGGGTGGAGCCGATCGAGCGGTCAGGTGCGCTCGCGGTCAGGTGCTGACCGTTGTCGAGGGCGTCGTCGATGATGCGGTCGAGGACCCGGGCGACGCCGAGCGGGACGCTCTCGTGCTCGTGCGGGACGACTTTCAGGGTGCCGGGGCCGTACATGCCGTTGCCGATCTCGAATCGCCCGAGCACGTGCTGGGGTCGTTCGAGGAAGTAGCCGTTGATCCGGGTGTTGTGTTGCCCGTCCTTACCTGGTAGGGCTTGGGTCGAGGTGTCGAGCCATTCGCGGGTGTCCCCGCTCATGTCCCGGCCTTCTTCGCGCCGCCGGAACACGAGGATGTCGGTGACGACGTCGGTCGCGGCCTGCCGTCGGTGTGCGGTCGAGGGCAGGCGGACGCCGCCGACGAGATCACCGAGTTCGGCCATCTCCTTGCGCGAGTCCGGGCGGGCGGCGTCGGAGGTGAACGCGGAGGTGATGACGGCGACGTAGCCGCCCGGGGCGGTCAGGTTCAGAGCTTTGATGATGAAGTGATTGTGGACGTGCCGACTGTTCGGGTTGTGCAGGTCGTCATAGAGCGGGTAATCGCCGAAAGGGACGTTGCCGATCGTGGCGGTGAATGCGGCATTGGCCGCGAATCGCGCCTCGAAGCCGTGGTTGCGGACGTGCTGACCGGGGTAGAGGTGGTGGGCGATCTGCGCGGTGATCGGGTCGAGTTCGACACCGACCATCCGCACACTGTCCGGGGCCATGCCGAGAAAGTGTCCGGATCCACATCCAGGCTCGAGGACGCGGGCGTCTTCTGGAAGGCCGGCACGCTCGACTGCCTGCCACATCGCCGCGACGATCGCCGGGTCCGTGTAGTGGGCGTTGATGGTGCTTTCCCGCGCCGACGAGTACTCCTCCGGCGCTAGCAGGGTCCGCAATTCGGTGCGTTCGGCGTCGAACTCTGTTCTAGCGGTGTCGAAGATCTGCGGTACACCACCCCAACCGGACCACTGCGCGAGCACCTGCTGCTCGTCCGCACTCGCGGTCCGGCCTTCCCTCTCCAGCATGCGGACCACGGCCAGGGCGTTGAGGTTCGCCCTGGCCCGGCGCTTAGGCGACGACGGTGCCAGCACGTCGGTCCCGAGGTCGAAGTCTCGACCGGCCGGGGCGACGGGGGACGGGGCGACGGGGGACGGGGCGATGCTCGCCTGACCCACGGGTTCCTGTGACTCGGTGTTGTCGATGGGTTCCGCGGGCGCGGCGGCAGGGGCCTCGTTGACTCTGTCGGATTCCGGAGTGTCCAACGCTGCCGGAGCCTGAGCTACCTGGCTGTACCGCTCGGCGACCGCAGGGGAGAGGTACACGGTGGACCCGTCCGGGCGCAGTGCAGGCACGGTGGTCTTGTTACGCCAGTGCGCGCTGGTGAGGGATTCTCCGAGTTCGGTCTGTGGCACCGTCAGCGCCGATTCAGCTGCGGCAACCGGATCGGTGCCCCCCGCTGGGGCGGGCTCGCCGAACTTCTCGGGGGTGGCGTCGGTGACCGCTGACGTCACGATCTCGGGGTTGCCGCCGAGGTGCTCGACGACGGTCCGGGACTCGGTGGCGTCGGTACCAACAACCCCAGTGGTGGGCGCCTCGTTCGTCGCGGTGGAGGCCCGGCGGGTGTCAAGGGACTGGCGGGAGCGTCGCGCGCCATAGCGGATCTGCGCCGCGATCGCAGCCAGCGTCTCGTGCTTGGCGGCATGGTCTTCGCGTCGGATCTCGTCGACGGCGGCGTCGAGCGCGGTGAGTCGCTCGACCGTGTCCGTGAGTGCATCGGTGACATCCGATCCGGTGGCAGTCCCGGCTCTCCTGTCTTCGAGTGCGTCGGCGGCCGGCCTGAGTGCATCGTCGAAGCAGCGATGCGCAGATTTGGCAAGGTCGTCCAGGTAGTCCCCGCCATCGCGGAAACTCTCGCGTGCGGCGGCATCGAGAATCCGCTGGTAGTCGTCGACGGTCTTGGCGGCGTTGAGTGATGGAACCTCGACCCGTTCGAGGTCGGCCGGGACACCGGTGGATACCTCGACCACAGGCTCCGATTCCGGGTCAGTCCGCAACGGACGTGCTTCCGAATCGCGGAGGTAGTCGCGGGCGAGAGCGACCGCGTCCTGGAAGGTCAAGGTCAGGTCGGCGGGAGCGGAGCCGTCGAGAATCCAGCCGGATCGGAACCGTTCATCGCGGCTCATCTCGATCTGCGCGCCGGTCGACCCGGTGACGACCGCAGTTGTACCGGTTCTGTTGGAGAATTCGACGTCGGTGGGGAACTCGCGTGTCAGAAGACCACCATCGCCGTCGAACTCGGCATAGAGCTGCCGCAGTGTGGGCTCGATCGAGTCATCGTCGAGAACGTCCGCGAGGGGCAGGCCGACGTTGTCGAGGACCGCGACGTGGTCCGGGAACTGGTCGCGAATCGCAGCTATGACATCGCCAACGGCTTCCTTGACCAGGCTGTTGTACTTGGCGTTGAACAGCCCGTACGGGTCGTTCCGATACAGGTCGCTCGCCGCGACGATCCGGGTGCTCTCGTGGTCGGCGAGCATCTGCCGGGCCGCAGTGTCGAGGACCGAGCGGGCGGCGGCGACCTGGCGGTAGAGCGCTTCGCTGACCGGGTGCGGATTGGGTTGTTTCGCGGCTGCGAACATTGCCCCGAGGGCCACGCAGTGATCGGTTCCCCATGACCGCTGGTTGTCGCCGCGTGTGGTGGTGACATGCCAACGCCCCATCATGTATCTGACGCCGTAGTTCCTGCGGTTGGTCAGCGCCCACCCCGGGTCGTGGACGCACAGGACCTCACCTGCGGTTCCGCGTGCTTCGTTCCCCGCAGCGAAGGTCGGCACGATGTCTTGGCGGATCGCAGCCTCGACGCGCCCTCTTGTCGCGTCGGTGATGGCAGCGCCGAGGTCTGGGTGTTCCTGCGCGAACGCAGCCAGGCTCGTGTTGACCACCTCGTCGAGGACCTGGGCTTTGTCGTGCACGATGTGGTGTCGCAGCGCGACGGTGGCGAGTGGGTCGGTTCGGAAGTGTTCGAGCGTGAAGGCTCGCCAGGTCTCGAGGTCCTCGGTACGACTCCAGGGCAGTGGGCCGGCCTGCTCGACCGCGGCGGCAACAGAGACGGCTACGGACTCGTGACCGGCGGGGAACCGGTCGTCGAGGATGTCGTGGAGTGCCGCAGCGCGGGCGAGATCCCCTCGATCGTCGAGTTCCTGGGCTTTGGCGACGACGACCTTCTGGAAGTCCCTATCCAGAACCAGCTCGTTGGGTCCGCGTCCTCGGACTGCGGCGACGACCGCCGGGTCAGTGGCGACCTCGTTGACCAGTATGTTCTCCCGGATCGGCTCGGTGAATGCCGTCCGTTCCTGCTGGTAGCCGAGCTCGAAGTCGTGCTTGAGGCCGATGGCGGTCTTGCTGCGTGCCTTGACGCTGCTCAGGACTTCGGCGGCGACCGGGTCTGCGGCAGGGTTCGATGGGGAGAGAGGGTCGGCGGGGTCGAATGCTGCGCGGCCACGCAAGCGCCAGTCCGTGACGGTCGAGGCGTCGGCCTCCTCGAGTTCACGCTGGAGGCGTTCCTGCCGGATGACCTCGGTGGTGGAGACGGCATCGTCGCCCGCGGGTGTGGTCCCGCGGGCGTCGGCGTGTGCATTCCAGAGGTTCTCGGTCCACTCGCGGGTGAGGGTGTCGAGGTGGGCAGGGTCGGCGAGCAAGTCACGGGCGGCGGCAGCCAGTACAGACGCGCCAGCCGGGAGCTCTGCGAACTCTGCGCGGTCGTCAGCGAGGTCGACGAGCACACCGACGGCACGGTCGGCGATCTTCTGGAGGGCCCAGTCCCGGAACTGGTCGTAAATGTTGACCGGGCTGGATGCTGCCACGGCGATCTCGGGATCGCCCTGGATCGCTGCGAAGACCTGGTCCCGGGCGGCAGCAGCGTGAGCGGCGGCGGCCATGCCGTCGACGACGGCGGTGACCGGGTCCGGCTCGGTGATGGCTCGAGGGGTCGGCACCTCGGTGTCACCGGCGATCAGGGCCTTGATCGCCTTGTCCGCCTCGCCCTTGGTCATCCGGGCGTCGAGCAGCTCGTCGGGCAGGCCGCGGTGCTCGATCATCCGACGCAAGGTGCCGATCTGACGCTCGGTGGCGGGGTCGTCGACCCACGTCCGCTCCGGCCGGGTGCGGACACGGTCGATACGACTGGCCAGTGCAGACTCGACGGTGGTCGGGTCGACGCCTGCGCCGATCAGTTCGCTGCGCAAGCGCCCCTCGGTGGCCGCAGCCTGCTCGTACTCGGCCAGTAGGCGAGTGCGCTTGTCCGACAGATCGGATATCCGCTGGGTAAGTGTCTCGATCCCGGCGGCGTTGTGTTGCGCTCGGGCGCGCTCGAGCGCGCGAGTTGCGGCGTCGAGGTGCTTGCGGACGGTGGTACCGCGGCGCAGTGCTTCCTTGCGGGAGGTGTGTGCGCGCGCCCACTGCGCCCGGAGGGTCAGAACGGGGTCGTCGTCGGATGCTCCTGCATCTCGACCTCGATCAACGCTCCCAGCTCGTCCGCCAGTGGGTCGTGCCTGCTGTCCGGTGTCCGCTGGTTGTCCTCCAGTCGCTGCTGGATCAGCGACCAGGCCAGGACCAGGAACCGTCCCGACTGCCCCGGCCAGACCCGGTCGACGATCTTCTCCGCCAACTGCGACGGATCCACCCACGGCGTCTTCCAGCGATCCGGGTCCCGCGAGTCGCGTGCCCGCTCCACCAGCTGTTGGCTCTCCTGCTCGACCAGCTCCTGTGCGCGGGTCACCCGCTGGTACACCTCGTCGGTCACCTGCGAGTACAGCTCCGCTTCCAGCACCCGCGAGCTCTCCCGCTCCCACGCCTGCCGCATCGCCGAGACCACCGTCTGATAGTCGGGTGTCAGTCCGGGGTTCTTCGCTCGCCACTGGTCCAGCAGACCTCCGTGGCCCCCTTCCCCGACTGCTTCCTCCACCATCTGCGTCAGCCGCGCGGCTTCTTTCCAGATCAGGCTCTGGCGCTGCTCCGGTGTCAGGTCGGGGTCCATCCCTACCCACTCGCCCCAGATCCGAGCCACCTCGGTCTGGATCTTCAGATCGGCGTTGCCTTGTTCTTCCATCGTTGTCTTCCTCCCCGAACGTAAACAGTGATCTCTGGTCGTCGTTCTGCCGGGCCATAACCCTCCCCATGTCGGTCGGCTACCACCGATGAATCTGCCCACGCACCACCGACCGTGGTGAGCGTCCCCGCTGCGGCCGTGCGCGTTTTTGTGCATCGTTTCATGCCTCCTTCGTCTCGGCCGGTCAGCGGTCAAGGCCACGGTCACGGTCGCGACGCGGGCCAGAGTCGTGGGCATCTCGGCCCGGTTCAGTGCGAGCCTTCTTCTCGTTGATGCGTTGCCGTGCAGCATCTTCGACCGTTCGTTCGGCGGCGGGAAGCTGGGCGCGGCGCTGCAACTCGGCGCGGTACTTCTCGATGCCGGCGCGGCCTGCGGCGGTCGGGTTCATCCGCTGAGTGAGCATCGCCTGCTTGATCTTCGACTTGAGCTCGGCCGTCGGGATCGCGGCGACTTTGTCGGCCTTCTTGATCCGTGCGGTGACCTCGTCGATGGTCCGCGCTGCGGTCGGCTCGCTCACCGCAGCGCGGTGCGTCTGTGGTTGCTCGACCGTGTCACCGCGGCCCACCTTCGGCAGTTGGTGGTCGAGGTCACGCTGCGGCGTGGGCTGCTGGCGGGTCTCGGCTGGACGGTCGAGGGTCCGGGTCGCGGCAGCGGCTCGTGCGACGTGCGGTGCCGGACCGTCACCAGGAACGATGGGGGCGGTCTCTGCGTACGCGCGCGCAATGACCGATTCAGCACGGCTGACCGCACCGCTGAGCTGTTCCACATCGCGACGAGCCTCGGCGAAGGCGCGCAGGTCGCGTTCCTCGGCCTCGAGC
This sequence comes from Rhodococcus artemisiae, assembly GCF_036327795.1. Lineage (NCBI taxonomy): Bacteria > Bacillati > Actinomycetota > Actinomycetes > Mycobacteriales > Nocardiaceae > Rhodococcus > Rhodococcus artemisiae. The sequence continues at coordinate 35,416 of NZ_JAUTXY010000022.1, read as the reverse complement.
CTGGCGATCTCGACGTCGGTGGAGGAAACGATGTTCGCGGCGCCCCCGGCCATCTCGACCAGACGCTGTTCGGCCGCGTCGTGGTCCGCCTTCGCCGCTGATGCGGCGGTGGCCGCCGCATCAGCGACCATCGCTGCCAGCGCGTGATCGGCATCGAGCGCCGCTGCCTGGTCGTTGTCGCCGGCCGCCCGCGCGGTGCGCGCTTGCTCGGCCAGACGGGCGACGGTGTTCGCCGCGGCCTCTGCCTCGCGGGACTCGTCGGTCCATCCACGATGCGCGTCGGCGGCGTCCGCAGCGTACGGGCGCTGCTCGTCAACTCGGCGCTGCATATCGGTCAGCATCGGCAGGGCGGCGGCGAGGTGCTCGGTGGTGCCGTCGAGCGTGGCCTGCCACAGCGAATCGAGTCGTCGCTGCGCCGCGGCGAGATCGCGGTTGAGACGGTCGAGGCGCTCGATCAGGGACAGCTCGGTGTATCGATCCGGCGTCGCCCGGGCGGTCGCGAGCAGACCTGCGGCCCAGGCGTCGCGGTCGGCGACGTCGACCGGCTGGTCGAACTCCACGTCCGGAGGCGGGGGCAGATCCAGGTCCGGCGGCTCCTCCAAGTCGCTCGGTACCGAGATCTCGGACGTGGAGGTGCGGCGCTCCGATTCGAGTGAAGGGGATGTCGATTCGAGGGGCCGGACGCTGCGGGTGCGCGAGGGCACGTGCGCGTCGGGAGCCCGCTGCTCGACGATCCACGCTCCCGCAAGTGAGGCGACTTCCTCTTCAATCTCGGGGGAGACAGGCTCGATCGCACCCTCGCCGGGGACAGCGGCGGTGTGTGCGAGGACCGCTTCGACTCGCCACGGCAAGGCAGTGGCGAGCGCGCGGGTGTCGAGCGTCTCCCCGTCCTGCCCCTCGACTGCGAGGTCGTGGGCCACGGTGAGCAGATCATGGGCAGTCCAGTCGGCCGGATCAGCCGCGTCGATGACGGCGACAAGTTTGTTCCACACCGGATCCGCCGACAATGCCTCGGCGCCGCCCGATCCGAGGACTTCGGACAAGGTCGCGCCCCAACTGGGGGTGCGGTCCACCGCCGCCGCGGCATCGGAGGTAGTGCGCGACAGTTCCCCGGACAGTCGCCACCACAAGGCGGCGGCTGGTAGGTCGGTGGGCAGCGGTCGGTCGGCGACGCCGCGGCGGACGAGGCCGTGCACATCGACACCGGTGCGTCGCACAGCGGCGAGGCGGTCGGCGAGCTCGGGCCAGAACGGGTCCTTGAGTAGCCGGGGTTCGACGGACTCGGCGAGCGCGCGCCAGCGCGACGCCGCGGCGTTCGGATCCCCCAGGATTGCGGTTGCTCGGGTGTCGAGACGCCGCTGGTGGCGCCGGGACGCTGCGACGTATTGATCGGGACCGGTGGGCCTGCGGTCCGCGTCGTCGACCTCGTGGGATGCCCGCCAGACCGCGAGATCGCGGAGCAGGACACCGTCGGTGTCGAGGAGCGGGCAGGCCCACATCGGCGCGTTCTCGGGCGTGTATTCGCCGGCCTGGGTCTCGATCTGGGCGGCGAGGTCGGAGACCAGTTCCGCGCGGCGGGACAGGTAGGGACCCCACTGTTCGTCGGCGGCGAGTGTGGGGGGGATGGCCGGGAGCCACGGCAGTGGGCCGGTACCGGCCGAGTGTGCGCCCGAGGGGTCGAGGCGCCAGTCGAGCACCGCGGCGACGTCGAGCGCGGTGTCGATTTCGCGGTGGTGTGCCGCCACGTCGAGGACTTCCACAGGGTCGTGGCCTTCGATCGCGATCCGGGCGAGGTGCTTGCGTAGCACCGGATAGGCCGGTGCGTCGGTGAGGCCGGACCGGATCTTCTCGGCGGCGGCGTCTATCCGTGCGAGCACCTCGGCGCCGACCGCGTGTTCAGCAGCGGTGCCGATGGCGTCGTCGTAGGCAGCGGCGGCATGCGCGATGCGGGTCGCGGGGTCGGTGAGGTCGCGGGCGGTGCTTGTCGCGGACTTTTGTGCCTCGCCACGGGCGAGGATGCCGGTGAAGATGTCGACTGCGGTCGGGGGCAGCAGGGTCTCGCGGTTGATCACGTTCTCCGGGTCGCCGTCGCTGGCGGTACCGAAGTAGAGGTGGTTGCTCTCCTTGCCGCGTGTCATCGCAACGTACGCGAGCTGGCGGGATTCGGTTCCTGTGGCGACGGTGTGGCAGGTGTCCGCGGTGATGCCCTGAGCGGCGTGGATGGTGCGCGCGTAGCCCAGCGTCGTGTACTCGGCGACGTACTCGGCGGGCAGCTGGATCGACCGTGAGTTGCCGACGTTGGTGACGGTGAGTGATCCGTCGGGATGGACCTCGTCGACGGTCCAGCGGTCGCCGTTGCGGACGAAGTCGGTTCGGGTCAGGGCGAGCATCCGGTTGTTGCGCCGGGTGCAGATCATGTCGCCGGCCGAGCAGGGGAGTCCGTCCGAGAGCGTCACCGAGGCACCGAGGACCGGGCCAGTAGCGGCGAGCCGATCCGTGCGGGCGCGTTCATTAAGACCGCGGACCATCTCGCGGTTCGGCGCGAGCAAGACGGTGTCGAGACCCCTGGCGCGGTCTTGCTGCCAGGCCGCGTAGGCGATGTCCTCGGCGGCGACCTTGTCGGCGACGTGGACCCGGCCCTGGTCGATGTAGAAGCCGATCGCGGCCGGATCGCCGTCACGTAGAGCGAGAGTTGCTGCACGCTCGCCGGCGCCCTTGAATCGCACCACGTCGGTGAGGGTCACGGCACCGGCGGTGGTCGCGACGTCGCGCAGGACACCGCCGGCAGACACCGACGCGAGTTGCTGATCGTCGCCGATCAAGCGGACACTGCCACCTCGGGACACGACGAACTCGATGACCCGGTCCAGGTCGGCGGTCGACGCCATCCCTGCCTCGTCGACCACGATGAGGGTGTCGGCGCCGATGCTGTCGAACCAGTCGGGTCTGCGCAGCGGCTGCTCGGTCAGCGTGTGGATGAGCTTTCCCATTGTGTCCGTCTGCGCGCCGAGGTCCTTGCGCAGTGCATCGGCGGCGGTCGCGGTGGGGGCGAGCCCGATGACGTTGCCGCCACTGTTCTCCCACGCCCGTGCCAGGGCCGCCATCGCGGTGGTCTTGCCGGTGCCGGCGGGGGCCAGGGCGAGCTGCACCCGTGCCCCGGAGGTGGCCATCTCACGAACGAGTGCGGTCTGTCCGGTGTTCAGGTCGAAGTCGTTGGCGGCTTGCTCGAGCAACGCGAGGTCGACGTCGATCTCGGTGGCGCGGCGGCCGTCGGTGCGCATCGCGGAATCGACGATGCGCTGCTCGGCATCCAGGACTGCCTCGGAGGTGTAGAGCTGCGTTCCAGCTGTCGTGTAGACGCTCGAACCATCGCGGCGGCGCAACGGGCCGGGCTCGCCGAGTTCTTCTGGGCGTCCGAGCGGGACGCTCATCTCGGGCGACGTGACGGTCTCGACGAGCCGGGAAACGACCGTCTCGACTTGTTGCTCGGAGAGGTCCGCTGCACGGGCGGCGCGCTGCGCCTCGGCGATCACGTGCGCCTTCTGCCACCTCGACTGGTGTGCGGAGATGGTGGTGAGAATTTGCTCGGCGGACCGGAGAATCCACTCGTCGGTGATCTCGGCCCGGGTCTTGCTGGGCGCGGGGTTGGTGGCCGACCTGACCATGTCAGAGAGTTCATGCTCGCCGCCGAGGACTCCGACGGCGGTCTGCCTCCACTCCTGCCGCTGCTCGGCGTGCGACTTCGGCTCGTGCTTTGCTTCGCGGGTTTCCAGGTTCGCCTGCTGCGCTAGTGCGATCGCTTCGATCGGCGTCGGTTCGCGGCCGTGGTCGCGCTGGAATGCGGAGGCGAGCTCGGCGCGGCGGACCTCGATCATCGCGCGTCGCGAGGACCACACTTCGTTGAGGTTCGGGTCGATTCCGACGATCTCGCGGACCGGTCGCTTGGTGCGGTCCGTCTGCTCGCGTTCGGTGAAGCGAACTCCGAGCCGAGAGCGCATCTCGACTTCGAGTTCGGTGTTGTAGACCTCGGATGCGGCGACGAACAGCTTGTGCAGGGGGCGTCCGTCGAGCGCCAGCCATCGCCCGGACTCGCTCGCTCGGACTTTGTTCGATACGGCAACGTGGGTGTGCAGGTTGGGATCACCGGCACGGGAGTCGCGGTGCGTGAAGGCGGCGCAGAGCAGCCCGTCGACGTCCACTTGCTGGACGCCGTTTGTGCCGAGTCTGGTGTATGTCGCGTTCTTCTCGACGAATCGGATTGCCTTCTCGACCGCGGCGTGATGGGCGCTCTCGACCTTCTCTGAGATCTCGAGAGGGGCGACGGCCCACAGGGTCGATACCGACTTCACCGGGGTGAAGGTGAGATCGTATCCGGCGACTGCTGTGGTCTGTTGGCGTGATCCCTTGGCGACGAAACCGGACAGTTCTCGCTCGTCGACCGGAGGGCGGCCGTACTCCTTTTCGAAGAGTTCGTGCCCAACCTTGGTGCGGATCTCGGCGCGCACCTCATCGTCGATGCGGGCGTTCCATTCGGCCCCGCGGGCAGTGTTGTAGTCGGTGAATCGTTGGGCAACCACCTGACGGAACTCGGTGGCACCGGCGTAGATCCGGAAGGGGTTGCCGAGTCGCGTTTCGGCCATTCCGAGCCGCGCTGCTGCCTCGGGTTCGAGTCCGCGGGTGACGGCCTCGGCGATGGTTTGCTTCTCGATCTCGGTCGCATTGGGGTGGCGTCCTTCGCCGAATAGGGCGCGCATCTGGTCGGCTTCCACCTGTGATCCGGAGTCGACTCCAGTCAGTGATTCGAGTCCGTTCCCCATCCATCGGCCGGGTGTCTCACCCTTGGCGGAGTAGTAGTCCGAGAGGGTGGAGCGCCCGAGTTCGGTGCTGTCCGCGGCAGCGACCTGCCGGGTCAGGTACTCGTACCCGTCCCCTGCGGTCAGCTTCTTCGCGGACATGCCCACGAACGAAGAATAGCGCACGTTATCATTTCGTGACCTTAATGCAAGAGGTGTGTTGGATTTAAGTGGCAGAGTCTCCATGCTTGGAGACGGCGGAGTCCGATGAGAAGCTGATCGGATCTCGAAAGCGATAGGGTGGCCGAAGCCGAACCAAGATCTGGAGGAATCTGTGAGCGCTACTGAGAAGAAGTCCGCAGCCACCGCGCGCCAGAGCGCGCGCGTCCGCGCCGCGGAAAAGATGGCCGAACGCAAGAAGCGCGAGAAAGAAATTTCCGACAAGCTCGAAGAGTTCATCGCCGCCGGCCTCCTGATCGACGACGCGGAGAAGCAGCGAGATGAAGCCATCACGAGAGCAAACGAATCGTGCACTGCCGCTACTGCGAAAGCTCGAGATCTGCAATCCACGCACGCACTCGGGCTCAAGAACCTGGATCTGACAGACCGCGAGATCTCAGATCTGACAGATCTTCCAGTGAGCGCAGTGCGCGAAATGGTCAAGGAAGCAAAGAAGTCTTCCGCTGCGGAGACTGTCAAAAGTTCGGACACTGGGGCTGCCGAGACTCCGACCTCCAAGCCCGGCTCGTCCTCGACGGACACTGATCGTGTAGCTACCGATGATCGGATCGCATCCTGACGCCACCGGAGTCACAGTGACCCTCGAACCTGACGACGATTCCGAAGTCGAACGGTTCTTCCGCTACGTCATCAAAGGGCCGGGACCGCAGGACTGCCACTGGTGGATAGGAAGCATTGCTGACGACTCATACGGTCGATTCTGGATGAAGCGAGACGGGCGGCAGCGTGTTGTTCGTCCGCACCGATACGCACTCGCGCTTGCGCTCGGTCGACCGCTCCAAGACCACGAAGTGGCGCTGCACGTGGTGTGCGACAACCCGCTGTGTGTGCGGGCTTGGGAGGCGTTAGGTCGCCCACCTCACGTGGTTCCCGGAACACAGTCAGAGAATCTGGCGAGTATGGCGGCGAAGGGTCGCGGTGGAGGCAAGACACAACCGTGGCGATGGCAGGAACTCGATCGCGCTGGACGCGTAGCGCGTTCACGCCGAGCTCGTGAAGCATTGCGGAACGGTTGGGACGAAGACGCGCTGCGGCATGCACTATGGCAGTCGGGAAACCCGACGTTGTTCTGACTATTCGGCTCGTGAACGAACCGGGCAATCAGAAGAATGGGTGAGGGGTTGGCGGACGGTCAACGAACCGGCGGTACAGATCTACGGCGCGCTCGTGTGGATCGGATGATGTGGGTGTCAGTGCCGAGTGAGACGATCCGACAGCATCAGAGATTGGGGAGAATCGTGGGCGCCTTGGCAGGACTTGTCATCATCGTTCTCGCAGCGTGGGTGTTTGGTTCCGGTCTCGCGCGACTCAGCGGCGGGCTGCTCGTCATCATCGGTCTGCTTCGGATCGCGAGCGACCACGCGAGCCCGCGTATGTGGACGTTCGTTGCGGTCGGAGCCGGCCTGTGGCTATTCGGTCATTGGCTGTGGGCATTCAAACACAAGCTGTGGCGCACTCGGCTCGCGCTTTCTGTATTCAGCTTGCCCCTGCTCGATGGTCTTGCGCCGATCCATACCAACCGGGTTCCACGAGACCGCGGCGCTTCCAAGAAGGAAGGCCAGTGGGTTCAGCAATGAAAGGCATAGACGTTGGAGCGTTCACACGCGGAGAAGCAGTTGTACGACGCGACGAAGCATCTGTACCGACCGAGTGACAGTGACCTCGAGGCGATCGTCGGCGGCGAGAGCATCCCGCGCACCTTCCCTGTTCGGATCGACGTCGTGTTCCCAACGGACGTGGACGGCGACGCGTTCGGACTGTAGGCGCCCTGCCCAGCTGGGTACTGTGAGACTTGCGTAAACGTTGTTCAGGCTCGATGCCTGAACAACGTTCCTGCGCAACGGGCGTGGCCCCCGGAACTACCGATTCCGGGGGCCACGCTTGCGTGTGTTAGATCCAGTTGTTGCCCGGGGCGGGTAGCTCGATGCCGAACTTCGCTCGGGCGATTCCGACTCCGGTGCCGGAGAGTCCGCGCATCTTCTTCGGGTGCAGACCCGTCTGGAGTGCCTCGTCCACCAGTCCGAGCAGTCGTGTGTCGGACAGCGGATGCTGGTCGGCTTCGGTGCGGGCAGCATCGAACGCGCATCCTGCGTCGGGCCCCTGAAAGTTCACGTAGGCGAAGAATCCGGCGACTGTCAGGGCTGCCACACGCTCAGGTCCGTGAAGCTTGCGAGTGACCGTGGCCATCGTCTCGGATGCGGATGCCGGATCGATCACTGCCAGTCCGAGGATCGCGTCGCGGGCCACGATGTCGGTGGTAAGCAACAACCCGATGCGGGCTGCGAGCGCGGCCGACGGTTCCCGGCGCTCGGTCACGGTGTCGGCCAGCTCGCTGATGACATTGCGTGCGAAGTTCTCGCCCATGACTTCCTTGGCGTTGCGTGCGCGGCGGCGATCGATGATCTTCGATCCCTCGCGCCGGTAGCGGGCGGCAATCTCGTCGCGGCTGGCCGCGACGGCCTTACCGGCGAGAACGGTCGCGGCGGCGAATTCGGTCGTGCTCGGATCGACCACGGTACCGGTCTCGAACGTGCGCATGTCGGTCCATGTCTCCCCGCCCTCGACGCTCGGGGTGTAGAAGACGTCCTGGTCGGTGACACCGAGTGTGAGCAGCACGTCGCTGACGCGGTCGCACTCGTCGAGCACTTCGCGGAACGTGCGGCCTTTCGCCACAGCGACAATCACCACCGCGTCGGACGCGTTGGTCTTGACGATCGCCTCGGCCGTCAGCGCTCGTCCGCCTGTGCCGAAGTCGGTGCGAGCGATGAAGGTCATTGCTCCGGCATTGAGGAATGCCATCACGATCGACGAAGCGGGAACGAAGCCAAGCATGGTCGGCAGAGCTGCAATGAGTTCGCCGGTGCTCTTGATCTGAATGCGGTCGGACATGACCACTCCTCACGGTCGCGGCGGACCTGCTCGGCCCGCCCGTTCTTTTTGCCTTCTGGCAAAGGAGATGTAGACCGGCATGAGGGGTCCGGAGTGCCACCCCTGGGACGAAAAGTTTCGGAGGAGCGAAGCGGAGGAGAAAGTTTTCGAGCCGTAGGCCGCGAAGCGCCCAGGGGTTGCGCGCAGGTCACCGCCGGTCAAAATCGGAAGGCCAGAAGGAAAAAGAATGCTCTTCAACAGGGCGGAGCGCAGCGGAGCTCGAATCGGTGGACACCGAAGGTGGCCTTTGAACCCCGTGCGGACCACGAAGACCGGAGACCTCGATTCGGAGACAAGATCCCTCGGTTTGCTCGGCGACTGCGACTTCGGGAGAGAATCGCGCTGGCCATCACGTCAGTTGCGGGTGCACGTCCGCTTTTAGCTGCGGCAGGGTGACCTTCTGGGTACTCCGTGTCCCGCCCCGCGGATTCACCTTGTCACCTTGCCCTGAATCGGCCTGCTCGCCTCCGCCCTGAGTCCCGAACGCGATCCAATTGAGTAGGCAGGCGGACAGTTCCTCCCCCACTTGCCCGCATTCCGCTTCAGCCCGAGCGACCAGCTGATTCTCGCTCTCGTATCGCCAGGGAATCAGCTTCGCGCGGAGTACATCATCGGCCGGAAGCCTGCTGATGCTGGACTCATCCCAATCCTTGTCCAGATTGTCGGGGTGGTCGATCCAGAGCGCGTCTTCGGCGGCTCGAAAATCCTGGCTCGGGATCGGCCGGAACCAAAGTTTCCGCCCCGGTGACTTTTTCCGGCTGACGATGCTTTTTGCCTCTGCACGTAGCCACGGGAAGCCGTAGGGGTTCATCATGGTGGTTTCGAGAATTCCCTGCTGCTCCATGAGGTGCACTGCGCGGGCCATCGAGACTCGTTCGGATCGCGGCGAAGCTACTGGAGTCAGGCCGCACATGTTGAGGGTGAACCACCGTGACTGATGTGTGTATCCCCGGACGGACGGATATCTGAGGCGAAGCGCCTCGGCAATCGCCGCCTGAATCTGACGCTGACGCTTCCCCGGTCCCCGTGACATAGCCGCAGCATAGCGGCTTTCCGACCTAAGTGTTGCATTTATGCCATGCTTCCGAAAACGGCAGATGCTATTCCTCAGCATGTCCGTGCAAGTGGCACTGCCCCGAACTGGAAGGATCATCTATGAGCCAATCGCTCCCGAGATCTCGCAGCAACTCCAACACCCCAGGTCGGAGCCGATGGTGGGCGTGGTCTGCTGCGGTCCCCGCTGTCCTGGCCGGCACTCTTGCCACCTGGATGTCCGATTGGACTGTGGGTGTCGGGGTGGCGAGCAGCGTTCTCAACGTCACCCACCAGGTGATCCGATCACGCACCCGGAAGTAGTGGGATTGCGGGTGGGGCGCAATGATTCACTGTGTACCCCACCCGCACCTTCTCGCAGTCACACCGTTTCGAGCTGCCGCGTCTTTCCTACTTCTTCGCGTGCACGCCGTAGTGCCGCGTACATGGCTGACCTCGAGAGCCCGCTGATCTCGCAGAGCTGCGCGGCGCTGTACTGACCGGACTCGTAGTCGTCGAGCAGTCGCTTGTGTTGCAGAGCTGACAGTTTCGGCTGCTTACCTTTGAGCCGACCGGCCTTCTTCGCTTCGGCCATACCTTCCTTCGTCCTGGCCCTGATCAAGTCGGACTCGAACTCGGCCATCAATGCGAGCATGCCGAAGAAAAGCTTGCCGGTCGGGTCGGTGGGGTCGTGGATTGATCCGCCGATGTTCAGCCGGGTGCCTTTCGCTTCGAGTTCGTCGGCGATGGCACGCAGATCGACGGCACTCCGACCCAATCGGTCCAATTTTGCAACCACGAGTTGGTCGCCCTGCCGGCATGCGGCCAGTGCTTCGCGCAGACCGGGTCGGAGGCGGTTGCGTCCAGTGAAGCCCTTGTCGGTGTAGATCCGATCCGGATCGACGCCGAGGCGTTTGAGCGCTGTGCGCTGCGCTCGCAGATCTTGGCCTTGAGTGGAGCATCGGGCATACCCAATGAGGATTTCGGTCACCAGGCGACGATAGTCCGTCATAGGCCGCCTATCCCGGACCGACATGCAGGACGGTTTACCAGCACACGCTTCGAGGCTGTGATCTGTGGTGGCGTTCGGGGGCGGGGCCGTTTTCGGGTGTGCTGGTAGAGGGTCGCCTTACAGGACACCTTCTCGCCGCAGGAACCGTTGCCATGAACTCGACCGGAACGCGCAAGCAGAAGATGAAAAGAGCTAGAACTGATATGAGTTCTATTCAGAACCGAGTGTCCGATGCTTTGCTCGGCGCCTTGGCGGACTTAGAAGCCCTTTCGCCCCCCGTTCCGTGAACATCCCATCGATGTCGCGGGTCGAGCGACCGGACAGGCGGCGCCGATACAGGAAGACGAGCTCCATCGCCCCAGCCACCGAAATCCTCCAACCTACGGTCACGTAACCTCGAAATTGCGATGACAAACTTCATCAGGACTTCAACCAGACGTTCAACGAGGGAGTTGTTGCATCCCGTTTGGTACACTCAATCCAAGGTTAGGAGGAGCAATGGGATTCGAAGTGTTCGACAAGAGGATGGCTCCACTGGCGAAAGCCCCCAGTGTGACCATTCAGAAGCGTGGAATCTTCTCCATCAACAAGGCCGCACACAAGCTCATTGGAGAGCCTGCGTCGGTGGAGCTCCTGTTCGACAAGGACAACCAGGTCGTTGCTCTGCGTGAATCCGATCAACCGCACGCATACACGGTTCGGCCTCAGTCGGCGCGTAAGGACACAGGGCAGGTCATCATGTCGGCCACTGCGTTTACACAGTTCTATGACATCGATACGACCATCAGCCGCCGATACAAGCCATACGAGCAAGACGGAATGCTTTGCATAGATCTCAAGGGTCCGAGCGTAGAAATTGTGGGGAACCGCTCGAAGCGCACTACGGATGATCATTCGGAGGGCGGCGACTCTTAAATGACTTCTGGCCTGGTCCCGCGCCAACGGGATCAGGCCAGTAACCGGTCCGAGGACGCGGTTGATGACTGTGCAAGTCTTCTCCAGCGTAGCGGAGTCCCCTAGGGACGCGTGTCTCTACTCCTCATCCTCGGGCCAATTACCTGATGAGGAGGGCCTGATGGCTCCTATCACCAGCGTGTACGGGATTACTGGTTCCGTACCGTTCCTGGATGTCGATGTCACTGTCGACAACAAGTGGTTTCTTGATCCGCGGGCCATTCGACTCCACCAGCGAGCGGATCCCTTCGCGGTCAAGGCGAATGAGTGCACCGAGACGTTCTTCGAGGAAGTCCTCGATTGTGTCGCTCGGGGAGACGTCCGGCGTGGACTGTGGCTTCTTCAGCAGTTTCCCGAGCCATGGGAAACTCGGTTGGGTCTTGCAAAGAGTGGATTCAGCGGCCATGGCGGCGCTAGCGAAGTCGGATCTTGGATCTGGAGGTCACTCAATGAAGACCTCAAGGCCTTCATCGTGCTTGGTCTTTTCAAAGAGATCGAGGAGTTGCCACTCTTCATAGAGGGCATCGACAAGGACATCACATCGGACATCACGACGCGTATCATTTTCGATGCGCTGGCTGAGTTCACGTCCTACACGGTGGATCAGTACCCGGAGTTCACGTCGGGTGGGCATCGGGTAGAGACGTTCGGGTGCCAGGCTTGGGATTCTTCCACTCGCGGCTGGGTCGTCAAGGCGTTCGAGCTTCCAGTTGCGGCTGACAAACCTCTACTTCTCGTTCCCCAGGGTTGGGCGCGTCAGAATCTGCTGATGTCCGCCTCTCGCTACTACGAGACGAAGGTACTGGGTTATGCCCAGCTCGAGCGGGCGGTACCACTGAGCACGGGCAAGCTGCTCAAGATTCCGAAGGATCGGTTGAAAACTGTTCCGGGGCTTGGACGCGGCCGAGTCACCAATCTCGATGTCACTCGTCGGGCGCATGAGAACAACAACGATCTCATCGCGGAGTTCAAGCAGTTCGTCGACATGAAGTGGACACCGCACGACGACGGTCGGCATATCGCGTAGGACTGGTGTCGCGGCGGGCCAACAGCCCGCCGCGACACTTTGCTAAGGCCAAGCCGACATTGGCGAATCACGCAGCTTTCAGTCAATCGTGAGTGAATCGTTGATCTCATCGTTTCGATCCGAGCAGCCCGATCGCGCCGGTGACCCATCGCTTCGATGCTGACGGTGGCCACCCTCTGGATCAGCTCGGAATGCAACGCGGATTGTCATGCTCATCGCATCAATTGTTCGGGTCATCGACGATCCCAGAGTCCTTATTGGTGGTCACCTAAGAGTGTGCTCGGCATCGACCACCCTGACGGTGCCGGACTTGCTGCGCATCACAATCGACTGAGTACCGGCCCGGCTCCCCCCGAAGTAACGCACTCCACGCAGCAAGGCCCCATCGGTGATGCCGGTGGCGGCGAAGAACACGTTGGTTCCACCCACCAGATCCATGGTGTGCAGGACCCGGTCCGGGTCGTGCCCAGCAGCGTGCACCTGTGCGCGTTCGGTGTCGTTGCGCGGGGCCAGGCGGGCTTGGATCGCCCCACCGAGACACCGCAGGGCGGCCGCGGCGAGAATACCTTCGGGAGTACCACCGACCCCCATGGCCACCTCGATCCCCGAACCGGGACGGGAAGCCGCGATCGCGGCGGCGACGTCCCCATCGGGCAGCAGCCGGATCTGTGCGCCGGTACTGCGGATCTGTTCGACCAGCTCGGCGTGCCGCGGCCGGTCGAGCACGGCCACAGTCAGATCCGCCACCGCGCTGCCCAGTGCGGCGGCGACCCGGGTGATGTTCTCGGCCGCTGGGGCGGTGATGTCGACGACGTCGGCCGCAGCCGGACCGACGGCGATTTTGTCCATGTAGAACACCGAGGTGGGATCGAACATGGCGCCGCGTTCGGCGACCGCGACGACGCTGAGGGCATTGGGTGCGCCGGTAGCCATGAGGGTGGTGCCTTCGACCGGGTCGACCGCGAAGTCGCACTCCGGTCCAGTACCGTCGCCGACCTGCTCGCCGTTGAACAGCATCGGCGCTTCGTCCTTCTCGCCTTCACCGATGACCACGACACCGCGCATAGCCACGGTGGCCAGCATCGCGCGCATCGCATCGACAGCGGCACCGTCGCCGCCTTCCTTGTCGCCGCGGCCGACCCACCGCCCGGAGGCCAGGGCGCCGGCTTCGGTGACGCGGACCAATTCCAGGGCGAGATTACGGTCCGGGCGCTGTTCGGCCGGGGCTGCGGTGGGACTCATGACAGGTGTTCTCCTCGGAAGTGGGTTTCGATAGCTCACGGAAACTCGGGGTGCCTGTCTGCCGGTGAGGCTCGAGGTCAAGGGTGCTGATAGATGTCGGGAATGCCATCGTGGTCGTCGTCGCGGGTTTCGCGTTCGGCCAGGACGCGGTGGGCGCGGTTGCGGATGCGCAGCGCGATCGCGGCAAGCACGGCCGCGATGATGGTGCCGGCCAGCACGCCGATCTTGACGTGGTCGCTGCGCAGCGGGTCACCGGCGAAGGCAAGTTCTCCGATGAGCAGGGAGACGGTGAATCCGATGCCGCCGAGCAGTGCCACTGCGGCGACATCGAGCCAGGTCAGTCCGTCGTCGAGACGAGCCTTGGTGAATTTCGCAGTCAGATAGCTGGCACCGGTGATGCCGACCACCTTCCCGATCACGAGTCCGGCGACGATACCCAGCGCGACGGGATCGCCCAGGGTATCGAGGAAACCGCTCAGACCACCGACAGTCACTCCAGCAGCGAAGAACGCGAACACCGGCACGGCCACCCCGGCGGAGAAAGGACGGATGCGGTGCTCGAAATGTTCCGCCAGGCCCGGTCCGGCTTCCGGGCCACCGGCGGCGGCGCTGCGCACGACCGGGACGGTGAAGCCGAGCAGCACCCCGGCGACGGTGGCGTGCACCCCGGATTCGTGGACCAACCACCAGGTCACTGCCGCCAGGGGAATCAGGATCCACCACGAGCGGATCCGTTTCTGCGCCGCGAATCCGAACGCGGCCAGCGGCAGGAGCGCCAGTGCGAGGTAGGTGAAGTTCAGGTCGTCGGTGTAGAACACGGCGATGACGGTTACGGCGAGCAGATCGTCGACCACGGCCAAAGTGAGCAGAAAGGTGCGCAGAGCCAGGGGTAGGTGGGAGCTGACCACAGCAAGGATCGCTACCGCGAAGGCGATATCGGTGGCGGTGGGAATGGCCCAGCCGTTCAGTGCGCCGTCCCCGGTGCGCCAGTTGATCAGGACGAACACCAGCGCTGGCACCGCCATGCCGCCGATCGCGGCCATGATCGGGAGTGCAGCGCGGTGCGGATCGCGGAGGTCGCCCGCGACGAATTCGCGTTTGAGTTCGAGGCCGACGACGAAGAAGAACACTGCCAGCAACCCGTCTGCCGCCCAGACCGACAGCGGCAGGTCCAGGTGCAGCGCAGCCGGTCCGACGGTAACCTCGCGCAGCGAGTGATATGCCTCGGACCAGGGGGTATTGGCCCAGATCAGCGCGAGCGCCGCAGCGAGGAGAAGCAAGATTCCGCCGACGGTTTCCTTGCGCAGGATCGTGGTGATGCGTCGGGCTTCGGGCCACGATCCGGGTGAGAGCAGGGGTAGACGAGAAAACGGTGTGGTCATCGGGGCACTTCCTGGCGATCCGAACCCTCAGGCGCCGGAGGCAGCAGAGGTCGGTGACGGCGAACCGCCGTGGCGGCGGTTCCTATACCTGCGCACGCCACTACCAGCGCCGAAGACCCTTCATCGCGACATGGGTGCCGGTCGAAGGTCTCGGGTCGGGGTGTGGCTCAGGGCCGAGACGGTGGGCAGCCGGCGAGCTTGCCGTGCGCGTTGGTGCCCCAGGAGGTGGTGTACCCGTTTGTTCCTCCGGGACGGAGATTCTCCTCGAAGTCGAGGTCCCACCGGAGAAGACCCCTGCCTACGCGGCGGGCTGCAGGCGCCGGAGAATTCGATGGTCGCGATCCGGCACGGAAGAGTGTCGGCCGGGTCTGCATAGGATCGATCCTATCGGCTGGTCGTATCGTCGGCGTGGTGCCCCTGCCCGACGGTGCCGCCGCACCGCAAACGTCTCACGGCAGAGGCACCCGGGTAGGGGGCGGACAAGCACACCAAGTGGCTAATGGCTCTCGCCCAGTCGCCCCGAGAGCCGGTCCAGGCGTGCGAGGCTGGCGCCGTCGAGACCGATGATCTCGACATGCTTGCCCTTGGAGGCGTACTTGCGCTGGATCGAATCGAGAGTGGCGACGGTGGAGGCATCCCAAATATCGGCTTGGGTGAGGTCGATGATCACATTCGTCGGATCGTCCACGTAGTCGAACTGGTACACCAGATCGTTGGACGAGGCGAAGAACAGCTCGCCGTGCACCCTGTAGACGCGGGTGTCGACGGTGCCGTCCTGATCGGTGTCGGTGTCGGAGATCTTCTCGATGGTGATCATGTGTGCGACTCGGCGGGCGAACAGCACCATGGCGGTGACCACGCCGAGGATCACCCCGATCGCGAGGTTGTGCGTCACGACGGTGGCGATGACGGTCACCACCATGACGAGGGTTTCGCTGCGCGGCATCAACTTCAGGGTGCGCGGATGAATACTGTGCCAGTCCAGGGTGGCCACCGAGACCATGATCATCACCGCCACCAGCGCGGCCATGGGAATCAGCGCGACGACATCGCCGAGACCGACGACGAGGATCAGCAGGAACACCCCGGCGAGGAACGTCGAGATGCGGGTCCGGGCGCCGGAGACCTTGACGTTGATCATGGTCTGGCCGATCATCGCGCAGCCACCCATGCCGCCGAAGAACCCGGTGACGAGGTTGGCCACACCCTGGCCCCAGCCTTCGCGGGTCTTGTTGGAGTGGGTGTCGGTGATGTCGTCGACGAGTTTGGCGGTCATGAGGGATTCGAGCAGGCCGACCAGCGCCATCGCCATGGCATAGGGCGCGATGATCGACAGCGTCTCGAGGTTGAGCGGTACATCGGGGAAGAAGAGTGCCGGTAGGGATTCGGGGAGTTCACCTTCGTCGCCGACGTTGGGGATGTCCCAGCCGAAGACGAGCACGGCGGCGGTGAGCAGCACGATCGCCACCAGCGGCGCCGGAATCATCGTGGTGATCTTGGGCAGGAAGAACATCACGGCCAGCCCGACCGCGACCAGCGGGTAGACCAGGATGGGCACATCGATCAGGTGCGGCAACTGCGCGGTGAAGATCAAGATGGCCAGCGCGTTGACGAAACCGATCATCACGCTGCGCGGGATGAACCGCATCAGCTTGGCCACGCCGAGCACCGAGAGCACCACTTGCAGGATGCCGGCGAGGATGACGGTGGCGATGAAGTAGTCGAGTCCGTGCTGCTGGGCAACGGGGGCGATGACCAGGGCAATGGCGGCGGTGGCTGCGGAGATCATCGCCGGACGACCACCGACGATGGAGATGGTCACGGCCATCGTGAAGGAGGCGAACAACCCCACCCGGGGATCGACCCCGGCGATGATCGAGAACGAGATCGCCTCCGGAATCAACGCCAGCGCAACCACGAGACCGGCCAGGATCTCGGTCTTGAGGCGCTTGGGAGAGCGCAGGGCGGCTCGCACCGAGATTGCGGGATCGGTGTCCGCCTCGTGCACGGGCGGAGTGCTGCCGACGGGCGTGGTCACAGGAAGGTCTTCTTTCCAGCGAAGGGATGGGACTACCGGGGCGATGCCCGTGTGCAGACAGAACGGGAACGTCGTGCCCGCAGATCGAGCGGAACTCTACCCTCCCGAGAGGGTAGAGTTCGAATCGCGGGTGCTGCGCCGTTACGGTGGAAGCTCACCGGGGCAGGAAAGAGAGCGGGCAGTGACGATCGAGTCGGGACACATGCAGATCGGGCAGGTGGCCTCGCGCACGGAGCTGTCGATCAAGACCATCCGTCACTACGACGAGCTGGGCCTGGTCACCCCGTCCGCCCGTAGCGCCGGGGGTTTCCGTCTCTACACCGAGGATGACGTGCAGCGGCTGTTGGTGATCCGGCGGATGAAACCGTTGGGGTTCACCCTCGAGGAGATGCGCGAGTTGCTCGACGCCCTCGATGTCATTGCCGACGCCGACGCAGCGCACGAGGCGGTGGCCGCCGCCCGGGTGGTGCTGGCGGGGTTCCATGAGCGCGCGGAGGACAGCTGTACCCGGTTGCGTACCCAGCTTGCGTATGCGGAAGAACTGACGTCCATCCTGAAAACGCACGCCGACTGAACACGACCGCGCAGTCCACAGATACGCAGTGGCGATTGGGTCACCGGCGACAACGACCGCACCGTCCAGGAATTGGCCGCCGACATCGGCGCTTGCGGATCAACGCACTGGTGCCGGACACCGTTCTGCCAGCCGTCCCAACGCGGTGATTCCGACCGGTTCGGCAACGGCGAGTGGGATCACCGCGTGCCGATCGGAGAGTTCGCCCCGGACCATGTCGATCTGCTCGAGTTCGGCGACCGCTCGCCGCTGCAGCAGCGTGGAGGTAGGTTTCGCAGCGGCCAGGGAATTGTTGACCACCCACCCCCACGGTGCGATACCGGCGCGGCGCAGATCATCCTGCAGGCCGGCGGCCTCGAGCACCGGGGTGGTCTCGGCGAGGGTGACCAGGACAATCTTGGTCTGTGCCGGGTCCTGCAGCCGCATCAGCGGGGTGGTGAAGCGCCCGCCGTCGCCCATCTGCCGAGCGATCTCCCGGTGATACGAACCGGTCGCGTCGAGCAACAGCAGAGTATGCCCGGTCGGGGCGGTATCGACGACGACGAACTTGCGACGTGATTCGTGGATGACCTTCGAAAAGGCTTGGAACACCGCGACTTCCTCGGTGCACGGGGAGAGTAGGTCTTCGGCGAGGGTGGCGCGACCGGCCGTATCGAGCCCCGCGCCTTTGGTGGCCAGCACGCGGTCGCGATAGGTCTCGCTCGCCTCACGGGGGTCGATGCGGGAGACCTCGAGGTGGTCGAGTTCCCCGGCGAGAGTCTCGGTCAGATGTGCGGCGGGGTCGGTGGTGGTCAGATGCACGTCGTGGCCACGACGGGCGAGGGCCACCGCGATCGCGGCGGCAATGGTGGTCTTGCCGACCCCGCCTTTGCCCATGCACATCACCAGCCCGTGTCCGTCTGCCTCGATCTCGTCGACCAGGCCCGCCAAGGGGGCGTCGACGACCGTGGCAATCCCCAGATCGGTATTGGCGGCGGACTTCGCCGTCGCAGTGGTGTCGAACAGAGTGCTCAAGGCGTCGAGGCCGACCATGTTGACCGGCTTGAGCTCCACCAGATCAGTGGGCAACGCGGCGATCGCAGCGGGACGATCCGACAGTGCGGTCTGTTCACGCTGGTGCACGGCGGTGGCGAGTGGGTCGGTGTCATCGGCCGGGGCAGGCAGTACGCCGTTGATGACCACATGCTGTCCGGTCATGCCGATCGCGGCGAGTTCGTCGTGGGTGCGGGCGATCTCGGCCAGGGCACCGCGGTTGGCGCGAGCGACCAGCACCAGGCGGGTACGGCCGGGATCCGATAAGGCCTCGACCGCGCCGGCATACATGGCTTTCTGCTTGTCGAGCCCGGCCAGCGGACCGAGACACGACGCGTCGCCCTTGCCGCGGTCGAGAAATTCGGTCCAGTTGCCAGGTAGTTGCAGCAGCCGGATGGTGTGGCCGGTGGGAGCGGTGTCGAACAGCACGTGATCGAACCCGGCGACCCGGTCGTCGGGATCGGTGAGCAGCGAGGTGAATTCGTCGAACGAGGCGACTTCGGTGGTGCACGAGCCGGACAACTGCTCGGTGATCGACGCGATCTCCGCATCCGGTAGCAGTCCTCGAACGGGGCCGACGATGCGTTCGCGGTAGGCGGCGGCGGCCTGCTCGGGGTCGATCTCGAGCGCGGAGAGTCCCGGCACCGCGGGGACCTCGGTGATCGTGTTGCCGATACTCAGACCGAAGACCTGCCCGACGTTCGACGCGGGGTCGGTCGAGACGAGCAGCACCTTCTTGCCGGTCCGGGCCAGGCGCAGCGCCGACGCGCACGCGACCGAGGTCTTGCCGACCCCGCCTTTGCCGGTGAAGAACACGAACCGGGGCGGAGCGGTCAGGAACGTCGGATCGGCAGCCATGAAAGCGAGTACTCCTCGTCGGACGGGTGTCGGCGGGCAGGGGTGCGGGTCTGGGGTGGTCAGCAGCAGGTGGACTCGCCCGGTGTGCAGCAGGGGTCGTTGTCGTCGGCGAGCCCGAGCATGGTCACGCCGGACGGCGGCGCGGCGGCTACCTCGAGGCGGGCCCAGGTGGCGAGTTCGGTGCGGGTCGGGTAGCGGCCGGTAGCCACGGTGACGTCGTCGACGAGCACGAGCGGCAGCCCGTCGGATCCGGCGAGTTCGAGGAATTTCTTGACGGTCTCGTTGTGGGCGAACGAGAGTGGGTCGTTGGCCAGGTTGTGGCGGGTGATGGTGGCGCCCTGCTCGGTCAGCGCGGCCATGTCGGCGGTGAAGGTGACCAGGTTCTGGTCGAGGTCCTCGCCGCACACCCCGGTGTTGCAGCACAGGGCCGGTTCGAAGACTGCGATGGTGCTCATAGGTATCAGGTATTCCTTCAGTGCTCGAGGGCGAACAGAGTTTCCGGGACGAACTCGGTTATCGGGCGTCGGCGTCGGAAAGCAGCCGGGTAGCGAGCTCCTCGACGCGGACGGCGATGTCATCGCGCACCAGGCGCATCCGCTCGATGCCGTCGATGCCGCGCTCGGACGGCTCATCGATGTCCCAGTTCTCGACGACCACACCGGTGGGCGCGTCGACGCGGGCTTCGCCGCCGAGAGTGACCACCAGGTCCACCTCGCCCAGCAGCTGCGGATCGATCGGCTTGGGATACTCGCCCACGGTAGGTGCCCCGACCTCGTCGAGAACCTGCATCGACAGTGCGTTCAGCGACGATCCGGGCGTGGTGCCGGCGGAATGGACAGCGATCCGGTCGCCTGTGGTCTTACGCATGAGGGCGGCAGCCATCTGGGATTTGCCGCCGTTCTTCACACATACGAACAGCACCGAAGCAGTGGGCACGTGGAGGTCCCTTCCCGTTGACGACTGGATTGATAACAGTCAATATAGACGCATGTCGAATCAGCCATCGAGTGAGGCCGAGCCGTGCTGCCCGCCGCTCGCCCGTGAGCCGCTCACCTCGGATTGGGCCACCGACCTGGCCCGCATGTTCAAAGCCCTCGGTGATCCGGTACGCCTGCGCATGCTCAGCATCATCGCCAGCCACCAGGGCGGCGAGAGCTGTGTGTGCGACATCAGCCCCGCGTTCGATCTGTCGCAACCGACCATCTCGCATCACCTCAAGGTGCTGCGTGAAGCCGGACTGCTCGACTGTGAGCGCCGCGGCACCTGGGTCTACTACCGGGTGATCCCCGCCGCCCTCGAGCAACTGTCCGCGGTGCTCGCCACCGAATCCGGGGTGCTGCCCGGATCGGCCTGCACCTGCGCACCGGCCGAACCTTTCGAGGAGGCCGTCTCGTGACCACCGCCACCGAACACCGGTCCGTCGCCGGCAAGATGTCGGTCCTCGACCGGTTCCTGGCCGTGTGGATCGGCATCGCCATGGTCGCCGGCCTGCTGCTCGGCCGACTCATTCCCGGGCTCGGGGACGCGTTGAGTGTCATCGAGATCGACAACATCTCTCTGCCGATCGCGCTCGGCCTGTTGATCATGATGTACCCGGTGCTCGCGAAGGTCCGCTACGACCGCCTCGATACCGTCACGGGCGACCGCAAGCTGTTGATCTCCTCGCTGATCCTCAACTGGGTGCTCGGCCCGGCTCTGATGTTCGCCCTCGCCTGGCTACTGCTGCCCGACCTGCCCGAATACCGCACCGGACTGATCATCGTCGGCCTCGCCCGCTGCATCGCGATGGTCATCATCTGGAACGACCTCGCCTGCGGCGACCGTGAAGCAGCCGCCGTACTGGTCGCGATCAACTCGGTCTTCCAGGTGATCATGTTCGCCGTCCTCGGCTGGTTCTACCTGTCGATCCTGCCGGGCTGGCTCGGACTCGAACAGACCACCCTCGATGTCTCGCCGTGGCAGATCGCCAAATCGGTGCTGATCTTCCTGGGTATCCCACTCGTCGCCGGTTTCTTGACCCGCCACTTCGGTGAAAAAGCCAAGGGCCGCCAGTGGTACGAGGACACGTTCCTGCCGAAGATCGGACCGTGGGCGCTCTACGGGTTGCTGTTCACCATCGTGATCCTGTTCGCGTTGCAGGGCGAACAGATCACCTCGCGGCCGTGGGATGTCGTGCGGATCGCGTTGCCACTGCTCGCGTACTTCATCCTCATGTGGGGTGGCGGGTTCCTGTTCGGTGCGGCGGTCGGCCTCGGTTACGAGCGCACCACCACACTGGCGTTCACCGCCGCGGGCAACAATTTCGAGCTGGCCATTGCCGTGGCGATCGGCACCTTCGGTGTCACCTCCGGTCAGGCGCTGGCGGGGGTGGTGGGTCCGCTGATCGAGGTGCCCGTCCTCGTTGCTCTGATCTACGTTTCGCTGGCTCTGCGGAAGCGGTTCACCCGCTCGCCCGCCCCCGTTGTGTCGTGATGACCGAACGTCAGGAGACGTCGATGTCCCAGCACGCTGCCCAACCGGAACTGCTCATGCCGCAGGCGGTGCTGCACCGCGCCGCCGAACATCTCGCCGAGAAATACAGCGGGGTGTTCTCCCCGCAGACCGTCGAGCGGATGGTGTTCGAGTCGTATGCGGCGCTGCGGCGCACCGCGAAGATCCACACGCATCTGCCGTCGCTGGCCACCCGCTTCGCGGGTGAGCGTCTCACTGCCCTGGCGCAGGCCGAAGGGGCGGTGCCGAAGGATGTGCCGGAGGTGCTGTTCGTGTGCGTGCGGAACAGTGGCCGTTCGCAGATGGCGGCGGCGTTGCTGGCTCATCACGGCGGTGGGCGGGTGCACGTGCGCTCCGCCGGATCGGCTCCAGCGTCGACGATTCACCCTGTCGTGATCGAGGTGATGGCCGAGGTCGGGCTCGATCTCGGCGCCGAATATCCCAAACCCCTGACCGATGATGTGGTGGCAGCCGCGGACGTGGTGGTCACCATGGGCTGCGGTGATGCCTGCGCGGTGTATCCCGGTAAGCGCTACCTCGATTGGTCGCTGCTCGATCCGGAGGACGAGTCGCTGGGCACGGTGCGGGCGATCCGCGACGACATCGACACCCGAGTGCGGGCTTTGCTGGCCGAACTCGACACCGTCTCTGCCTGAATTCTCTTCGAAAGGACGTCTACTTCCATGACCGCAGATTCCTCGACCGACCGCACACCCTCGGTGCTGTTCGTGTGTGTGCACAACGCCGGCCGTTCCCAGATGGCCGCGGGATTCCTCACCGCGCTGGCCGGCGACCGGGTCGAGGTCCGCTCCGCCGGCTCCGCCCCCGCAGACGCGGTGAACCCGGCCGCTGTCGCGGCGATGGCCGAGGTGGGTATCGACATCTCCGCGCAGAACCCGAAGATCCTCACCGTCGATGCGGTGCAGGCCTCCGATGTGGTGATCACCATGGGGTGCGGCGACACGTGCCCGGTGTTCCCGGGCAAGTCGTATCGGGATTGGGTGCTCGAGGATCCGGCCGGGCAAGGGGTGGAGGCGGTGCGTCCGATCCGCGACGAGATCAAAGTCAAGGTCGAGGCGCTGATCGCCGAGATCGTTCCCGACGACGCCCGCGTATGAACCAGGCGGGCTGGCTCTCGCCGGATTCGGGACCGGTCGGGTGCACAGTGATCCTGGTCGAGGTCCACAACCGATGAGCATGATCGACGTCGATGTAGTCGTGGTCGGCGGCGGCCAGGCCGGCCTGGCCGCCGGGTACTACCTGCGTCGGGGCGGGCACGAGTTCGTCATCCTCGACGACCAGCCGGCCCCTGGTGGTGCGTGGCCGCACACCTGGCCGACTCTGCGATTGTTCTCCCCGGCCGAGTACGCGGCCTTGCCAGGGTGGCCGATGCCGCCGTGGCCGGACGGGTTCCCGCCCATCCGGCACGTGATCGAGTATCTGACCGCCTACGAGCAACGCTACGAGCTGCCGATCCATCGACCGGTGCGGGTGCAGACGGTTACCCGCGACGACGACGGAAATCGGCTGCGGGTCGCCACAGGGGAACGGGTGTGGCGGGCACGGCGGGTGATCAGTGCCACCGGCACCTGGCGGCAGCCGTTCTGGCCGATCTATCCCGGCGCCCGCGCCTTCGCCGGCAGACAGTTGCACACAGTGGGGTATCGCACCGCAGGCGAGTTCGCCGGTAAATCGGTGACCGTGGTCGGCGGCGGCAACTCCGCGGCCCAGTTGGTTGCCGAGATCTCGGAAGTCTCCGACACCACGTGGGTTACCACCCGGCCACCGCGATTCCTGCCGGACGATGTCGACGGGCGCGTGTTGTTCGAGATGGCCACACGGCGCGCGATGGCACTGGCCGCCGGGCGTCCGGATCCGGGCGGTATCGCCGACCTCGGGGACATCGTGATGGTCCCGGAGGTCCGCGCGGCCCGAGACCGCGGCGCGTTGACTCCGCTGCCGATGTTCGACCGGCTGACCCGCGACGGCATCCATTGGGACAACACCGGCGAGAGCCGGCACACGGATGTAATCGTGTGGGCCACCGGGTTCCGTCCCGCCCTGGCACATTTACGGCCGCTGCATCTGCGAGAATCCGACGGTTCGATCGCTGTATTGGGCACGCAGGCGATGAAAGAGCCGGCGCTGCACTTACTCGGTTATGGGGACTGGACGGGGCCCGGCTCCGCCACCCTGATCGGGGTCGGGCGCACCGCCAAGTCCGCTGTCGCTGGGCTGGAATGGGACATCTGAGCCGGCGGGCATACCGAAGACGCCTCGCTGAGTTCCCCGAGTCCACAGGATAGCCGCCTCGTTCGCGGCCGATCCCCTCCACACCAGGCGACGTACTCGGAACTGCGGCACAGCAACGCATCGAAGGGGCTACGCGGCGGTGCGGGTCGTGCAGACACCGGGTTCCGACCGGTCACGTACACCACCGGGTTGTGGCGGATCAACGGCCAGTGCCTGGCCCACGCCCAGAACTGCTGGGCCCTCCCCGCGCCACACGTCGAAGCCGTGCGCGATGTCGTCGCTGTAGGAGGCCATCGGGCAGGCCCGTAGCTTCGACCTCGCCGACGGCCCTGCCGCCACCATCACTGCGCAGCCGGCACGATCAGTGGTCGGGGATCTGCCCGGTCACCACGAAGATGATGCGGCGGCTGATTTCGACGGTGTGGTCGCAGAACCGCTCGTAGAACCTACCCAGCAGGGTGATGTTCACCGCCGAGGCCGCCCCATACGGCCAGTCGGCGCCCTTGGTGACGGCGAACAGATCCCGCAGCAGCGCATCCATCCGGTCGTCGGAGGCGATCAGCTGCTCGGCAGCATCCGTGTCCCGGTGCCGCAGCACCTCCTGGGCGGCCTCGGACTGCGCCCGGGCGGCCTTGCCCATGTCGCCGAGTATTGCGCGCAGCTCCTCGGGCACCACCGCGGCAGGGTGATGCATGCGCGCGACCTCGGCGATGTGCGCGGCCAGGCTGCCCATGCGGCGCAGATCGGCGATGTTGTGCAGCCCGCTGATCAACACCCGCAGATCTCGCGCCACCGGGGACTGCAGTGCCAGCAACGTCAGCACTCGACGATCGAGGTCACGCGAGCGGGCATCGATATCCGCGTTGACCTCGTTGGTCCGATCGGCCGCGGCCGGATCGAGGTCGAGCAGCGCGCAGGTGGCCTGCTCGATGGCCACCGCGGTCAGCCCGCACACCTCGGCCAGCTCCGCTCGTAGCTGACCGAGTTGATTGTCGAACGACTCCCTCATGACCGCACTCCTTGATCCGCCGGCCTCGAGCGCGTGCTCCGGGGATCTCCGGGATCCTCTGACTACGACATTCATACCCCGAGGGGTGCGATCCACACCTCGAACTGTCAGATTCGTGTGAGGCCGTACGCCCAAGCACCATGGCCCGGCCGTGCCGTCGAGCGGGACCACGGCCCTGTACAGGAGTCGACATCGTGGCAGGGCGAGGCCCTCCCCGAGGTGTCATCCGACCGTCCGTCGATATCCACACACCGTTCATCCGTCGTTTCCCCGTTGCGCGTTACCTACCTCTCGGGCAGAGGTCCCTCACTACCGGAGGGTCGGCTCCGCGCCGCTCGAATGCGGGGAATGAAGGTCGGGTGGCAACAGAAATGGAGTTCGTGCATCGGGTGGTGCGCTGGCTACGGGCCGGCTATCCACCCCATGCCGATCGCCGCGGCTATTCGCCGTTGGTGGCGTTGTACGGGCAATTGCTCACCGACGAGCAGGTCGACCGCGCCGCCCGTGCCGTGCTCGCCGCCACGGCCGGGCCGATCACCGACATCGAGGTTCACGTGGCGATCAGCACGATCACCGAGGAGTTGCCGCGGCCCCGGGACGTGCAGCGGGTCAAGAACCGGATCGCGCAGATCACCGGACCGAACGCCGAGAGCTGAACCATCGGGCCGGACCGGCGTCCGCTCCCCTGGACAGCGTCGGAAATGCACATCCGTCATTGGCCCACAGTTCACGGCAAGGGCGCATTCTCCTGGTCTGGGCCTCGTACGGTGTCCCGGATTCCGCCCTCTGGTGAAGGAGTATCCGTGGTTCTGCACCCGCTTTCGCTGTTCGTCACGCACGACGGACGTTCGTCCCGGCAGTCGATCACCTGCAAGTACAAGTGCGGTGATGCGTGCGCGCATCCGGTGCCGAACACCTCCGAGGGGCAGTACTTCGGTGATCTGGCCCGGGCGTCGCTGTCCCGGCGTGGGGTGCTGCGCGGTGGTGCACTCACGGTCCTGGCCGTCGGCGGTGTCGGGGCGTTGGCGGCCTGCTCGGACGATGCTTCGGCCGGCAGTGGCGGGCAGATCACCGACCCCCTGGCCGCCGATCCGGCGATGCCGGGCACGAATTTCGAGCCGGTGGCGCCGAACACCGACGATGCGGTGACGGTGCCGACCGGCTACGAGCAGCAGGTGGTGATCCGGTGGGGTGAGCCGATCGTGGCCGGGGCCGCGGCGTTCGATGCGGGTAACCAGAGCGCGGCCGCGCAGGAGCAGCAGTTCGGCTACAACTGTGACTTCGCCGGGTTCGTGCCGGTGGAGGGTACCGCGCAGCGGCAGTTGATGATCGTCAACCACGAATACACCACCGAGCCGTTGATGTTCGCCGGCTACGACGCCGCCAATCCCACCGAGGAGCAGGTGCGCATCGCGTGGGCGGCGCATGGGCTCAGTGTGGTCGAGGTCGAAGGACGCTCCGAGGACGGCCGGCTCGACCCGGTGATCGGCAGGTACAACCGGCGTATCACCGCGACCACGCCGATGGCGTTCACCGGTCCCGCCGCCGGGTCGGCGCTGCTGCACACCACCGCCGATCCGGCCGGCACGACCGTGGCCGGCACACTCAACAACTGCGCCGGTTGCATCACTCCGTGGGGCACGGTGCTCTCGGGCGAAGAGAACTTCCACCAGTATTTCGGTCACGCCGACCGCGTCACCGACCCGGCCGCCACCGCGCACCTCGAACGGTACGGGTTCGCCGACGGGGAGAGCGAACGCAAGTGGGAGCGTTTCGATGCCCGCTTCGATCTGGGCCGGGAGCCGAACGAGGCGAACCGGTTCGGGTACATGGTCGAGATCGATCCGTTCGATCCGACGTCGGTGCCGGTCAAACACACCGCCCTGGGCCGGTTCAAGCACGAGGCGGCCAACATCTACGTCACCGACGACGGCACGGTGGTCGCCTACAGCGGCGACGACGAACGCTTCGAGTACATCTACAAGTTCGTCTCGTCGAAGACGATCCAGCCCGGCGCCGGGCAGGGGGCGACCCGGGAGAACATGACGATCATGGCCGAGGGCACCCTCTACGTCGCCCAGATCACCGGCAATTCCCCGGCCGAGCAGATCGACGGCAGCGGCGCCGTGCCCGAGGACGGCCGCTTCGACGGCACCGGCCGGTGGATCCCGCTGCTGCGCACCCTGCCCGGCGGGCGGGGTGAGTCGCTGGTCGAGGGCATGAGCGCCGAGGAGGTGGCGGTGTTCACCCGCGAGGCCGCCGACCGGGCCGGTGCGACGAAGATGGATCGGCCCGAGGATTCGCGGCCGAACCCGACCACCGGCAAAATTTATATCGCGTTGACCAACAACACCCGCCGCGGCACCGACGGCAATCCTGCCGCGGACGAGGCCAATCCGCGCAACGAGAACAAGAACGGTCAGGTCATCGAGATCACCGACGACCACACCGGCACCGAGTTCACCTGGGAGTTGCTGCTGGTGTGCGGGGATCCGCAGGCCGCGGACAGTTATTTCGGTGGGTTCGACAAGTCCGCGGTCAGCCCCATCTCCTGCCCGGACAACGTCGCCTTCGATGACCACGGCAATCTGTGGATCTCCACCGACGGCAACGCCCTGGGCTCGAACGACGGGTTGTTCTCGGTGGTGCTCGACGGCGAGCGACGTGGCGAGACCAAGCAGTTCCTCACCGTGCCGATCGGGGCGGAGACCTGCGGGCCGAACATCGGGGAGACGCGGGTGGTGGTGTGCGTGCAGCATCCGGGTGAAAGCGATGACGCCACGCTCGACAATCCGCTCTCGCACTGGCCCGACGGCGCCGGCACGGTGGCGCGGCCGTCGGTGATCTCGGTCTGGCGCGACGGTGGGCGGATCGGGATCTGACCACCTGCCCTGACCTGCCCGGCAGCGGCGGGCAGGTCAGGGTCCGGGTCTGATGCGCCACTGCCAGCCCGGCAGTGCTTCGAGCTCGGCGATCCGCTCGGCGGGCAGGGTGTGCCGCTGGTATTGCTGTCGGCGGGTATGCACCCACTCGCCGACCGGATAGCCGTCGAGCACCTCGGCGCGGGGCACACGCGTATGCCCGTGGGCGGCGCGATAGGCCTCGAGTGCGGCCATGCCCTGTTCCCATCTCTGCTGCATCGGGTTCCACATCCAGCCGGGCAACGACTCGAGTTCGGTGACCTTGTCCGGCGTCAACCGTCCTGCGCGGAACTCTTTGCGGCGGTGGGCCACCCACAGGCCCAGACGCAGACCGTCAGCGTCGACGTAGTGCTGGCCCGGGCTCGCATGGCCGTTCTTGTCGACGAATCGGCGGAGTGCGGCCATCCCGGTGCGCCAGCTGCCGTCGGCTCCGCCCCACCGCCAGCCGGGCAGCGCTTCGAGGGCACCGATGCGGTGTTCTGCCAGCCTTCCGGATCGGAGGTCCTCCCGGCAGCGGTTGACCCACTGTCCCAGCGCGAAACCGTCCGAGGTGCGCAAGCTGCGCGGGATATCGGCGGTGCCGTGTTCGGCGGCGTAGCCGGTCAGCAGAGTCAAGCCGTGGTGCCAGCGGTGCTCGCCCGGATCCCACACCCAGAACGACAGTTCCCGGAGCAGGGCGGTGCGGTACGGATGCAGAGTGCCGGCGGCGAACGCGTCGCGTTGCAGCCGTGCCCACTGTTCGAGCGGAGGTTCGCACTGTTCGAGGTAGTTGTCGCACAGGTCGGTCTCGGCCGAGCATTCTGTCCAGGCCAGGTACCACGCCCGCCAGGATGTGGGCAGTGTCGGCCCCCAGGACCAGCCGGGCAGGGCCTCGAGCACGGCGATCTTGTCGGGGTCGAGGGTCGCGTCCCAGTAGTCCGCTCGGATCTGCGACACCCAGGCTCCGAGCGGGAAGCCGCCCACGTGTACGGAGCGGGGTGGATCGGCGGATCGGCGGGCCTCGATGTATCTGCGCAGGGCGGCGTGTCCGGCGTCCCATCGGTCCATCCCGGACTCCGGAGGTTCTACGGACACAGCGAGGGGGCCAGCCGGTAGCCGCGGCCCCGCACGGTGCGGATCAGTTGCCCGTGGTCGGGGTCGTCGCCGAGCTTGTCGCGCAGGCGTTTGACGTGGACGGCGACGGTGTTGGTGGCGGTGGGCTGACCCCACACCACCGAGGCGATCTCGTCGGCCGCGACCACGGTGCCGCACTGGTCGATCAGGAACATCAACAGATCGAACTCGCGGGGGGTCAGCACGACCTCGCGGCCGTGCAGTCGTACTTCACGGCGGTGGCTGTGGACCGTGATCGGGCCGGCCACGACGATCGCTGCCGTCGGTGACGGCGCGGCGAGCCCGAGGAAGGCGGTGACGACCGCGCTGTCGTACGGACGGGTGATCACCGCCGAACCACCGGCGTGCAGGCACTGCTGTGCCCGGCTGCGATCGGCCGAGTCGGCGCCGACCAGGATCGGCACGTGCGTGTGCTCGCGCACCGTCGCGATGACCCGTCCGGTGGTGACGACCCCGTCGATGCGGTCGGCGAGGATCAGCACCGTCGGGGGGACCGCGCCGACCTCGTACAACGCCGAGGCCCCGTCACGGCACCAGCGGATGCGCACGCCCAGGTGCTCGGTGGCGTCGATCAGCGACGCCGCGATCTGTGGATCCGATTCACACAACACGACCGTGGACGGCGGCCGATTCCTCCCGAACGGCCCCGACCCGGTCGTCGTTGACCGTGTCACATCGGTCAACCCACTCTCCTTCCCCCGAGACACCCGTCCCCCTCGTAGCGCAACGAAGCCCAACCGCGGTCCCTGCCGGGATGCCGTGGCAGCGGCCGAGAACAGGTCAGCCGAACCGTCCGCTGATGTAGGCCTCGGTACGAGGGTCGGCAGGATTGGAGAACAACTGTTCGGTGCCGTCGAACTCGACCAGCTTGCCCAGGCGATTGCCCTTCTCGTCGGCCTCGGCGGTGAAGAACGCGGTGCGGTGCGACACGCGGGCAGCCTGCTGCATGTTGTGGGTGACGATGATGATGGTGAACTTCTCGCTGAGTTCGACCATCAGATCCTCGATCTTGGCGGTGGCGATCGGGTCGAGCGCCGAGCACGGCTCGTCCATCAAGATCACATCGGGACCGGTGGCGATGGCCCGGGCGATGCACAGGCGTTGCTGCTGCCCGCCGGACAGGCCGGTGGCGTTCTGCTTGAGCTTGTCTTTGACCTCGTCCCACAGCGCGGCACTACGCAGCGCCTTTTCGACGACGTCGTCCATGCTCTCGGGCTTCATGCCGGTGACCTTCGGCCCGTATGCGACGTTCTCGTAGATCGACTTCGGGAACGGGTTGGGCTTTTGGAACACCATGCCGACGCGGCGGCGCAACTCGATCACATCCACCGAGGAGTCGTAGACGTCGATGCCGTGGTACTCGACCGTGCCGTGCACACGTGCACCCGGAACGAGATCGTTCATCCGGTTCAGGCAGCGCAGCACGGTGGACTTGCCGCATCCGGACGGGCCGATCAGCGCGGTGATCTCGTGCCGGATGAAGTTCAGATTCACCCCGTTGACGGCGAGGAAGTCGCCGTAGCTGACCCCGAGATCACGGGTACTCATCACCCCGACCCCGGCTGCGGCGGCACCCTTCTTGGGGGCGTGCGGGGTGCGGTGGCGTTCGAGGCGGGCGAGGAGCTCCTCATCCTGCTCGTCGAACTCTGCCTGCGATGTGTTGCTCATCTTGTCCTGTTTTATCTGTGCCATGGAAAAAGGTCTCCTGTCGTGTCCGGTGGTCACCAACGGCGTTGGAATCGGTTGCGCAACCAGATAGCGATGCCATTCATGGCCAGGAGGATGACCATCAGCAGCAGGATCGTCGCCCACGCCAGTTGCTGGTTCGACAACTCCGGCAGCTTGACCAGGTTGAAGATCTGCACCGGCAGCACCGTGTACCGGTCGAGCAGCCCGTCCGGGTTGACGGTGATGAACACGGTGGCACCGACCAGGAGCAGCGGCGCTGCTTCACCGATGGCACGCGAGAGCGCGAGGATGGTGCCGGTGGAGATGCCAGAGACGGCCGAGGGCAACACCTGCCGCCAGGTGGTTTGCCACTGCGTTGCACCCAACGCGAGGGAGCCCTGGCGGATCTCCTGCGGCACTGCGCGCAGCGCCTCGCGGGTGGTGATGATGATGACCGGCAGGATCAGCAGCGCGAGCGCGACCGATCCGGCGAGGGCGACCGGCCCGATGGAGATGGGGCCGCGCACCACGAACGCCAGGGTCAAGATGCCGTAGATGATGGACGGCACCGCCACCAGGTTCTGGATGTTGAGTTCGATCAGCCGGTTCCACCACTTGGTGTTGTCGGCGTATTCCTCGAGGTAGATGCCGCCGGCAATACCGATCGGCAACGCCAACAGGATCGTGCCGAGCATGACCCACAAGGTGCCGAAGATCGCCGACTGCACACCGGAGGTTTCCGGTGCGAGTCGGGAGGGCTGCTCGGTGATGAGGTTTGCGTCGAACCGGGCCCAGCCTTCGGTGAGGATGACCACCAGAACGGCCAGCAGGAACAGGCAGGCCAGGGCCAGACACGTCCAGAGCAGGGCAGCGAAGGCGCCGCTGCGGACGTTGCTGCGCTGGCCTTTGGCCAGGTCGATCGGCGCGACGCTGTCACGGGTGGTCGTCGAAAGAGACATCAGTAAGCCTGCCTGAACTTGCGCACCATCGAGATGCTGACCATGTTGATCACCAGGGTGATCACGAAGAGCAAGGCACCGACCGCGAACAGTGAGTAGTACACCGGGCTGCCCTGGGGGGCGTCACCGGTGGCGACCTGGGCGATGAACCCGGTCATGGTCTGTGCGCCGACGAGCGGGTTGAACGTGAACTGCGGTTGGCTACCGGCGGCGATCGCCACGATCATCGTCTCGCCGACGGCCCGGGAGATGCCCAGCACGATCGCGGCGACGATGCCCGACAGTGCGGCGGGAAAGACCACGCGCACCGTGGTCTGCATGCGGTTCGCGCCCAGCGCGGAGGATCCTTCGCGCATCGCGCGCGGTACCGCCGACATCGAATCCTCCGACAGCGAGGCGATGGTCGGCACGATCATGAAGCCCATCACGATGCCGGGGGCGAGGTTGTTGAAGATCTGGGCGCCGAGCAGGGTCTGCAGGATGGGGGTGACCATCGTCAACGCGAACACACCGTAGACCACGGTGGGGACGCCGGCGAGGATCTCGAGGATCGGCTTGACGATCCGGCGGACCCGGTCGCTGGCGTACTCGGACAGATACGCCGCCGCGCCCAGACCCAGCGGGACCGCCACCAGCAACGCGATCACGGTGGTGGTCAAGGTACCGGCAACGAGGGGCAGCACGCCCCACTCCTTGTCGGTCCAGGACGACTTCGAGCCGAACCCGGCGGTCCATTCGGTGCCGGTGAGGAACTCGACGATGCTGACGTTCTGGAAGAAGGTGATCAGCGGGAACATCAGCGCCGCCACGATAGCGACGGTGATGGCCACCGACAGCAAAGCCGAGCCGGCAAGCACCATCTGGATGATGCGTTCACCGAGGCGACGGCTCTGCGGGCGTAGATCGACCGGAGACTCGGTCGGCGCGGGGCTCCCCGGGGCAGTGCCCGGGGAACCCGCAGTGATCGGGCCGAACGACATCTAGTTGCCAGCCTTGGTGTTGAGCTCGGCGAGCTGATCCTGAGCGACCTGCACCTGCTCGTCGGTCAGCGGGATGAATCCGGCGGCCTCGACGATCTCGGTGTTGTTCTCGAGGTAGTAGTCGGCGAAGGCCACCGCCTGAGGCTTCTGCAGTGCGGCGTCGGAGACGTAGATGAAGAGCTCACGTGAGAGCGGCTGGTAGGTGCCGTCCTGTGCGGTCTCGGCCGACGGCGCGACGCATCCTTCGCCCCCGTCGATGGCGACGCCCTTGACCTTGTCGGCGTTGGCTTCGAGGTAGGAGTAGCCGAAGTATCCGAGCGCTCCGCGGGTGGCCGAGACGCCCTGAACCGTGACGTTGTCATCCTCGGTGGGGTTGTAGTCGGTGCGGCTGGCGCCCTCTTCCCCGTTGACTGCCTCGGTGAAGTAGTCGAAGGTGCCCGAGTCGGAGCCGGCGCCGAACAGCTGCAGCGGCTCGTCCGGGAACGACGGGTCGACCTGGTTCCAGTTGTTGACGGTCGAATCCGGCGCCCAGATGCTGTTGAGCTGCTCGACGGTCAGGCAGCTTGCCCAGTCGTTCTCGTTGTTGACCACGACGCTGAGGGCGTCGTTGGCGACGGTGAGCTGACTGTAGGCGATGTTGTTCTGCTCGCAGATGGCGATCTCGGAATCCTTGATCGGCCGAGACGCGTTGGAGATGTCGGTCTCACCTGCACAGAACTTCTCGAATCCACCGCCGGTGCCGGACGTGCCGACGGTGACGTTGGTGTCCGGGTTCTGCCCCATGAATAGCTCGGCGGCGGCCGAGGAGAGCGGTTCGACCGTGCTCGAGCCGTCGATCACGACCGGCCCGGAGATCGAGTCCCCGTCAGTGCCGGTCGAGTCGTTGTTGCCACCGCAGGCGGCGAGGGTCAGGCCGGCGACCGCAATGGCGACAGCGGCACGTGTCCGCTTCGGAAGGCGGATGGTCACTACAGTCCTCCTGCACAGGTGTCCGGCACGAAAAGGGCCAGATACGAATCGATCGGCCCACCCGTTGTGGACCGAATAGAGCAAACCCGTAGGCACTGAACGGAAGATGAACGCTAAATGACTCCACATGAACGTTTGCAAAGAAAGTTCATGTCGGCGCGTGCGTCCCCCAGACGCGGGAGGCGGGCGGTGTTACGGCCTGCCGAGGTGGCCGACACCGAATTACCCGGTCACCACAAGAAAGAGGGTGCGTCAGCGTCGCTGTGTGGTCGTAGAACCGTCCCACGGTGCGGCGCAGGGCCGTTCATGACAGGTCCGGCTCAGGATCCGAGGGAGTCTCGGCCGGCCCCTCGCGAGGATCGTTCGGCAACCAGTAGGTAAAGAGGTAGGTGCTGATGCCCGCCGTGGTTGTCGGCGACACGGCGTGCAGATGCAATTGGGTCCACCCGGCCACTGCGCGGCTGCGCAGTTCTGTTCCTGCCATCGCGACTGCGTCGACGGCCGGAAGATCGAAAGGGAGATCGAGCGAGAGGTGCCGGATGCCCACTGCCTCAGGGTATCGGCGACCCTGAACCGTAGGGACGAAAAGCCGCGCCCCCTCGAGCCCTCACTGCAGCGCGGGCCGGCTCCCCATTCGGGCAGCCGTCGAAATACCGCAGTGCGATGTCCCTCTACACCCGATTCGCTCTCACTCGTGCTCGGCGGCGGGAACGGCCTCGGAGCGGCGTTCGAGCAGCACCGTGTCGCGCCAGATGCCGTCGAGCCGGCCGATGCGTTCGCGCACACCGACGGTGCGGAAACCCGCCGAATGGTGCAGCGCGAGGCTGGGACGGTTCTCCGGGAAGATCGAGGTCTGCAGCGTCCACAATCCGGCCTGATCGGCGGCGATGACCTGGGCGCGCAGCAGGGCTTTGCCGACGCCGCGCCCGCGCATGCCGTCGCCGACATACACCGAATTTTCGGCCACCCCGCGATAGCACTCGCGGTTCGACACCGGGCTCAAGGCTGCCCAGCCGACGACCTGACCGTCGATCTCGGCGACCCAGCGGTGCTCGGGCAACCACTGGTGCTCGAGGTGGTCGCGGCTGGGGACTTCGGTGGTGAACGTCGCGGCGCCGGTGGCGATGCCGTCGGCGTAGATGCGGCGCACCGCCGCCCAGTCACCGCCTGCGAGTGGGCGCACGGCCACGTCGGCGGGGACGTCCTCGGGGCAGCACGGGCGGGCGGTGAGCACCCCCATGACCGCGTCGGCGGCACTGGGCAGGTCGCTGCAGCAGCTCGGGTTGATCCGCACCACGGTGCTGGTGCCCTGTTTGTCGGTGGTGACGAAGCCGACGTCGGCGAGCTTGCGGACGTGATGGGAGATGGTGGGCTGGCCGATCCCAAGCCTGTCGGCGAGCTCGCCGACGGTGATGCCGGACGGATGCGCGGCGACGTGGTGCAGCAGCCGCACCCGGGTCGGCTCGGCCAGGCAGGCGAACCACCCGGCGTAGGTGGCCGCGTCCTGCGGGCTCAGGGCGTCGAGGTCCATCTCCGCGCCGGGGGCAACCATGGTCGGTACGCCGAGTGCTGTCATACCCCCACTATATCGATCGACATCGATGGTTGCATACATCGACGACCATCGATACTCTGACAGCAGCTTAGATCGATACCCATCGATGAAAGGATCTGTCATGAGCGAGTTGCCCGTCGTCGTCGTCGGAGCCGGACCGATCGGCCTGGCCGCCGCCGCCCACCTGCGCGAACGCGGCCTCGAACCGCTGGTGCTCGAACGCGGCAACGGCGCCGGAGCCGCCATCGCACAGTGGCACAGCGTCCGCACCTTCTCCCGCTGGGCCGAACTGATCGACCCCGCCGCCCGCCGCCTCCTCGACACCACCGGCTGGACCGCCCCCGACGACGACGCCTACCCCACCGGCCAGGACTGGACCGGGCAGTA
>NZ_JAUTXY010000021.1:0-84788 GCF_036327795.1 Rhodococcus artemisiae | reverse complement strand
GATACGCCGCGCCCGCCAGGAGCCGGTGGCGAGACAGACGATCGTTTCGACCCAACAGGCCGAGCGGATCACCGACCGGGCACTACGCCATATCCGCCCGATTTTCGGCAAATGCTACGGCTACCCCACGTCGGGTGGACTGTGAATACGAGGGGAGTGGGGGTGCCAGCCGGATGGCGAAGTCGTGCAGGGACCGTGTCGCACTGCGATTCTCGCTGTTCTTGCGTGCTGTTCTCATTCATGGAACTCATAGAAGTAACGGGACTACGAAGTGTGAGGGGTCGCGATCGCAGCGGCCAACTTCTCGCTTTCGGGGCGTCTCAACTCTTCGACGAGCACGAGTTCTCATCGAAGCACCGTCCCTGGTGGGGTACCGGTAGTGCTGGCGACAGAGTCTGCGGGCTACCGAGACAGATCTTCCACCTCCGGCGGGACTGGCCCTGGCTGGTCTAGGTAGATCAAGAGCGGGGAGGTGGTTATGTTCGTGCCGGTGAGGACTGCCTCGGCCAGGGACAGGCGGGTAACGATTGCATTATCCAGATTCGCGCCCCGGTGAGGTCGGCCCTGCGCAGGTCCACGTCGGTGAGGTTCTGCGCCGGTCAAGTCGATGCCGACCCAGTCCCTCGGCGAGCACTTCGAGTGCCGTATCGATCGGGCAGGTTCTCGTGTTGCAACACGGTTTGAACGTACAGACGGGCCAGCAGGGCGGTTCTCCGAGGTAGATCGCATGGAAACTGCTGGTGAGCATGTGCGTTCTTACCGCAACGCTGTGAATTCGTATCCCGGTGGTGAATCACCGGCGGGAGAGCGCCTAGCAAATCGTAACGTACGTTACGTTTCATTACGTACGTTACGTGTAACGTAATGATTCATGGGTTGAAGGTCGAGAACGGACGTTGCATGAACGTGTCGGTATCCGTGTGTGCACGGCCAATCAGGAGGTGCGAGGGGCCCCTACGGGTGCCGGTAGCAATGGCGACAAAATCGGCGGATTTCCAAGCCAGAGCTTTCCGCAACCAATGCCGGCAATAGCCGACTCATGATCGCTTGACCTGCATATTCGCCAACTGTTCCGCTTTTCTACCGGGTATCCCTACGGATGTCGTGCGGTTTGGGTCAGTCCCGCTTCCAGCGGCCGACGCCGATCTGAGATGCGGATTTTATGTCGCCGTCGGCGGGTGTGCCCCATGGCTGGCCGTTGTTGTACTCGACTTCGAGGCGCTCGATCTTCTCGAGGACCGCTGCTTCGAGAAATTCGCCGAAGGTACTCGCTGGAAGGTGCGGGCGGGTGCCGAGGTAGGCGGCCCGGATGCGTTCAGCCTGGTCGGTGTGGAAGCCGAGTTTGGGTCGTAGGAAGCGCGAGGACTCGGGATGGGGGTGGTCCGTGGTCACTCGGAGCCTCGGTGTTGAGATGTCGGTGCGTTGCGGCCGACGCCGGTCTGGGAGAGGGATTTGAGTTCGCCTCGGGTGGGGGTGCGCCAGGGTCGGCCTTCGTTGTGGACTTGTTCGAGTCGACGGGTGCTGTCGAGTAGCAGGTCGGTGATGAACTCGCTGAGGGTGGCGGGGGGCAGAATGCCACGAGTGCCGACGTAGGCGGCGCGTACCCGATCTGCATGGCCTTCGGTGATGTCGAAGGCCATGCGCTTTTTCATGGTCACAGTGCCCATCGTAACTTCGGTCCGCAGTGGCCGGGCCCTGGGCTGCAGCACCCACGGAGCGGACCCCCGCGTTGCGAGCGGACATGTTCGAAGCCTTGTAAGGAGGGGATCTAGGCGGATACCTGATATGGCTTCGGCATGACGTACCCGAATATTTTCCCTATATGGCTTCGGCGTGTCGTACCCGAACAATCGATCTTGGTGGTGCACAGTACTCGTCATGGACTTTTCGGGGGCGTCGCTTCTCAGTGACGAGCAGTGGGGGAGCGAGGTCCTACTACCGCACCGGCCGTTCGCAACGAACGAGCTCAGCCACGGTCAGTACCGGATGAGTCGGGACGATGCGCTGACGATGCGATACATCCAGCACTCCCCTCACGCACTCCTCGGGTCGATCGTCATCGACTGTGACCATCCCGATGCGGCTATTCGTGCGTTCGAAAAGCCGTCCGATCATCCGACCCCGAGTTGGGTCTCGCAATCCCCCTCAGGGCGGGCCCACTTGGGTTGGTGGCTCGGCAGCAACCACGTCTGCCGCACCGACTCGGCGCGTCTGACCCCGCTACGCTTGGCGCATCGTATCGAGCGAGGACTGTGCATCTCGGTCGATGGGGACTTCGCCTATGGCGGGCAGCTGACGAAAAACCCAATTCACCCCGATTGGGAGACAATCTACGGCCCCGCCGACCCGTACGAGCTGCGGGACCTGGCGACCATCCACACCCCTCGTCAGGCACCACGCCGACTCGACCGGTCAGCGGGGCTCGGCCGAAATGTGGCGATGTTCGACACGGCCCGCAAGTGGGCCTACCCCCAGTGGTGGTCCCACCGTCACGGCACCCGTGACCAGTGGCTCCAACTGGTGCTCCAGCAATGCCACGGCGTCAACACCGAGTTCGCCGACCCGCTCCCGTTCGTTGAGGTCCGTGCCACCGCATACTCCATCGGCAAGTGGATCTGGCGTAACTTCGACGAAGACACGTTCCGTGCCCGCCAGGCTGCACGTGGCAGAAGGGGTGGCAAGGCCAGCGCCAAGGTTATGACCTCCGCAAAGATCGAGGCCAACCGAAAGCGTGCCACCAAGTTCGACGAAAAGGCCATGTGGGAGGCGATCATCTGATGGGCGCTAAGAACCCTGTCCGGCGCAAGTTGACTGCGAG
Source organism: Rhodococcus artemisiae (assembly GCF_036327795.1). Lineage (NCBI taxonomy): Bacteria > Bacillati > Actinomycetota > Actinomycetes > Mycobacteriales > Nocardiaceae > Rhodococcus > Rhodococcus artemisiae. The sequence continues at coordinate 81,970 of NZ_JAUTXY010000021.1, read as the reverse complement.
AGAAGCAGCCGAGAAGTTCGGCGCCTCCACTCGAACAATTCAAAGGTTATTCGCTGAACCACGAGAAGAGTTCCTTGAGCGAGCGGAACTTCGTCGTATGCAGGTGGTGGGGCTTCGCGAGCAGGGGATGAAGTACCGCGAGATCGCCGAGGAGATGGGGATCTCGACCGGTGCGGTGGGGAGAATCCTGCATGATGCCCGCAAGCTCGAGGAGTAGAAACTTCCACCCTGTGGCGTCGTGTCGGCCAGTTCCACGCTAAATGGACTGTCCGGTGGAAGAGAGTTCGGGGAGTAATGGCGAAGTATCGGGCAAATATGCAGATCAATACATCCATATAGGGGTTCCCTGTCCGCGGCGGATACGGGAGCCTGACCAGGTAATCCGCCGATTTGTCGCCTGTTACTACAGGAACCCTGTAGCGCTCAGCGAAAGTCGAGACGGTGCGACGGAGACACTGGTGAAGCGTCTCACGCTGCTGCTGAATTCAGGGACGGAACATTGCCCAGCGACGTGCCCACGACATCGCGGGCAGTTCGATAGTCGGCGCGGCCATCATCACCAGTGGGGAATCGACCGTAACGTGCTCGGGCGGGCGCCGTGATGGGCAGGGCGAGTGCGCCTGGGGGAGTGGCTCGGACGCCCCGCTTCTTTCCACGGCGGCTGCGCCATTCGAGTTCTTCGGTCCACCAGCGGTGTAGTTCCCGGTCGATCAGGTGCCGGCTGGCTCTGGCGGCTGCTGTACCTGCCACTCCGAGGGAGAGTGCGATGCGATCCATCGGCTCAATGGACGTTATCGCCGACGATACGGGGAGAAGATGCAGGTCACGGAACTTATCGAGGGTCCGAGCGACCGTCGCGGTGGCGTATCCAGTGGCCTCCGAGACAACGGAGATCATATTTTTTCCGCGTCGCGCGGAAAACTTCGATTTCCCGAATTTCAGTGCTTCCCAGTGAATACGTGCTGCTGCACTCCCGAGACCCGTTCGGGACGCCCAGACGTCATGGGTGTGGTGCGCCAGCAGAGGGCGTGAAATCCCCGTCCCAGAGCCGGGGGCGGGTTCTCCTTGTGTTGCAGCTATTGAGGCAAGGTTCAACTCCCACGTCGATGCGCGGGTGCCTGATCCTTCGTTCACCCGGGTGACCCAACCTTCTCCCATGAGGACCCGGAGGCGACGTGAGACAGTTGAGGCGGCGACGGCTGCTGCTTCGGCAAGTCTGCGGACGTCGACATCGAGGGTGCGGGTGCGGGCAGTGCGAGCAAGGACGATGAGAGCGTGGAGTATTCGCTCGTCGCTGGCACCTCCTGGACGTGCCCAGCGTGTCGGATCTGCCATTACGGCGGTTTCGACGTGGTCGAGCTCGTCGTCTACCGGGGCACGCTCGTCCGCAGAGGCAGGTGCGAACCTGGCCGCGACGTCGAGGGCTCGCTGCCATTGCCGGGTGGTGTCGTCTCGGCCGCGATCATGATCGTCGCGGAGCCGAACGAGGCCGGGGGCTGATGCCACGGCAGTTTCGACGTCGAGGAGGCTGTGGCCGGCTTTGGCCATGCCGAGCAGGATGCTGTGTGCGAGAGCCGATCGGTCAGTGCCGGGTGTTGGCGTTGTGCCCAGGAGTGCCTGGGTGCGGTTGCTCAGCGGACGTCGGGGCCGGTCCAGGTGCGGTCCGGCCTGATCCTCGATGATGCGGACCGTGCGGGGGTGATCGTGGTGTTTGGAGAGCTCAGCGTGGGGGTGACGGGCAAGTAGCCACTCCACGACATCGTTGGGGGCACCCGACGACATGCGCTTCAGGGTGTTGCTCAGAGCGGTTCCAAGCAGGTGGGGGAGTGAGTATCCACCGTTGCGGTGGGGCGCGCCAGGGGGCCGGACTGCACCGGTCGCGGGGTTGGTCAGCGGGGAGGTGTCCAGACTGGGGTAGTGCTGGCGCAGTGCATGTGCGAGCGTGCGTACGTTGTCCGCGCTTGCCCCGGGGTCGGCGAGTCGGATCCACACGTGCTGGCCGCCTGCGGGGCCGGAGGCTGTGTGCAGGTGCGCGACACCGAGCTCGTCGAGCACTGTGCAGAGCCGGTGTGCGTCGCCGGCGGCGACGTCGGCACCATGTGGGCCGCTGTCGAAGTCGAATGCGAGTAGGCGGAATCGGTGGTCCGCGGCGGTGAGATGGATCGCCCATGGGACTTTCGGTGCTGTCGTAGGCATCAATGCCGTCGCCAGGTAGTCGTGAGTGCACTGCGTGTCAAGGCGAACACGTGGTCGCGGCGACCATCCTCGTGTGCACATGTCGAACAGGTGGCTGAGGAGGTGCGTTGAATGAGGCTCGTTTATCGGGTCGTTAGCAGCGACACGGAGAGCGTTGATTGAAGCTGTTTCAGGGAATGCGCTACCCTGAGACCTGTCTGGCACGACAGTCCCTTCGGGGATATGGCAGTACCTGAGGAGGAGCTGGTAACTCCGCCTCTACGCCTTGAGAGCCCTCGTCAGCCCGGTCGCTGCGGGGGTTTTCTCATGTCGGCAGTAGGCACTGGATTTTGTTGGGCTGGTTAGGCCCTCTGGCAGGGTGCCTCTATGCCGCGTCGATCACCTCCTGCGAGGTGCTGGAGAGATCGTTGGGGTCCAATTCGACAGCGAGGTCGGCACGCCCCAGGTGGTGGCAGACGAGGTCTGCCAGGTATTGGCTGCGGGAGGTCACTCCTCGCGCATTGAGTGCGGCATCGAGCGCGGGTGTGATTTCCTTTGGCACGCGGATCGTCACATAGTCACGCTCGCCTTTGCTTGGGCGTCCCATTCGACCTCCTCGTATCAGCACCAGATATGAATGCGGTCCCATCTTGCGCGACGAAGCTCGCGGACGCGTAGGCAACACGCCGACGTCCCGCGACCTTGCCAAGTGAGTGGCAGGCGACGCGCAGGCTGGCCCTCCCGCAGCTCCTACGACGTCGTACAGCAGAATTGGGAGCCGTTCGTCGACGGGTTGAAGTGATGGGTTCCCTCGTTGCGCACAGGACGACACGCTGGGTGTACCTGAAGCGAAAGTTGAAGTACACGAGCCAAGCTCGCTAATATGCATAACGACGGCTTTCTCTGGTGAGGAAGTACGAAAGCCCGAGTGGTTTGGCGACTGGTCGGGCAATGGTTTCTTTTGAAGGCCCTCTGCTGGCAGGCAGGGGGTCTTCTGCTTTTACGGGACTTCTCCAATGGTCTGGACATCCCTGGCAGCGCCTACATGGCAGACACCTTCCCTACTTCGCGAGCGAGGTCGGGCCTGCCGGCCTGGAGTGCGAGTAGGTCGGCGATGTACTGAGACAGTGCGACCTTGGCATTTTCGGCGTCCTTGCTGAGCTGTTGATGCAGCTCAGAGGGGATTCGTAGAGTCATCGCGGCGCGGTCGCCCTTGTGTGGCTGTGCCATTGCGCGAACCCCCGTTCTTCAAGATCGTCCAATCAATCTGAATCAGATTAGCGGCCCGAGCCTCCTATGTCAGTTACCGTCGCCGTCGGCGTGGCGCGGATCTATTCTACGGTTTTAACTTCAACATAGTGACATCGGCTCAGATCTTGTCGAGCATGTCGAGGCGGATTTGCCGGGTGCGTTCCCATACCGCACGAAGCTCACCGGCCTTGACCTTGTAGATGCGCGCAAGCTCACGGGCGACGTCGGGGTCGTAGTCGCGCCGACCCTTCTCTATGCGCGTGAGCGTAGTGGTGCCGACACCGAGCTTTTCCGCGACATCGGCTTGATTGAGGCCGGCAAGAGTGCGCAGGTCGGCGAGAGTGAGCTCGTCGGACCGAAGGACAAGCATGTCACCAATAGTCACACGCAGTTTCTTGGCGACGGCGCCTAGCAGGGCGGGGGTAGGGGTGGCGCGCCCGATCTCCCAGGAACGCAACGTCGCCTCGGAGATCCCGGCAGCGTCGGCCAAGTCGTCACCGGTCAGTCCGCGTGCTTCGCGTAGACGACGAAGCCGGGCTCCACTGAAGCCGCGCACGGTACTTCTCGACAATCGCCCTCCCTGGTGAGGCAGATTCCGGGCTAGGAACTCACCCATCTTTGCACCCCTCCTGACATGCGGATTTGATGTTTGATGTCAAGTTACGGTGGTATTATGATACAAATGCAGGCGTGAAGTTGATCAGTACGCTCAACTGGCCCATCAAGGGCAAGGTCGGGGGACCCACTTCATCTCTCCCGGCGCGTCACGACACAGAACGTGGCGCGTCGCTGCTTTGCGATGCGCCATGCGTACACGGGAGGGCTATTTCGTGAGCACACATCGCCGCCGGAGGGCAACGAGCGCGGTCTTGAGTACCGCAACGCTGGCTCCAGCTGCTGCCGGGTTGATGATCGCCCTGGCACCGACAGCATCAGCGGCTCCGGTCGACAACTCCGGCGGGGGACAAGCCGGAATCACGTCCACACCGGAATCCGGCGGTGGTCAGGCCGGTATCACCTCGACGCCGCCTCAGTCGGCACCTGAGCCCACACCCACGCCTGCACCGTCCTCACCGCAGCCGACCGAGGACTACTGGATCGCGCCGCCTGCCGAATACAACCGCGGTACCCGCGCCTACGACCCGCAGACCGGCGGCGGTGTCTCGATGACCCAGTACAGCGACTACTCGGGCGACTACTCCGGTGGTGGCACCTGGAACGCGGATCCGACTCCGCAGGCTCCGGCCGTGTTTGCCGGGCCGACACTGCCGATCGAAGCCCCGGCCAACAAGATGCGTTTCGGCCGCGTGATCTTCGATCAGCCGGACTGGGTATCGGACCCCGACGCCGAACGCACCAACCGCACCACGGCGGTGGTCGAGGCGATGGTGACCGACTTCCACAAGTCGACCGGCACCATGGATGCCGAGGAGGCCGAGAAGCTCGCATCCGCGCAGGTCGCCGGAACGGCGGTCGGCACGGGCCTCGGTTTCGTGACCGGATGTACGGCGGCGGGCGTGCCCACCGCGCTGGCGTTGGGCACGGTCGGCGGTATCGGTGGTGCCGGGTTGGGCACGATGGTCCCGCTGCCGGTCCCCGGGGTTGCTCCGATCACCTCCGGGGTGGCGGGAACTGCCCTCGGGACGGGTGTCGGCTTCGGTGTTGGTTGCGCGCTCGGTGGCGGCGCAGGCGCACTCGTCGGTGGCGGCGCCGGATACCTTGCCGGTACCGCATACGGCGCGGGTGAGGATGCCACGCCGATCGAGGTCGAGGTGCCCGAGGTCGAGTCCGAGCAGATCACCGAGCAGGTCGACACCACGCTGGTCCAGTGGTCGGAAGATCCCGTCGGTGCGGCTGCGGTCGAGGCGGTGCAGACCTTCGCCACCGAGACCGCTCCGGCAATCGATTCGCAGGTCCGCGATTTCGTGCAGTCGCAGCCGGGCGGTGAGCAGATCGTCGAGCAGGTCGATCAGGGTCTCGACACGCTCTTCAACGACGCCACGGCAGGTCGGGCATCGCGTCTGATCAGCGAGGCCGTGGGCTTGGGCCTGGGTACCGACGAACCGACGCTCGACGCCTGAGTGACGGTCGAGGGGGAGACACACCGATGAATCGGAACAACCGACCGGGTTCACCGCGGGTCCTCGACGCGACGGCACCGCGAACCCGCACGGTTCGGCCGTCGGTGTCGGCACCGGCGGCCGAGGAGCGTTTCTCTTCCACTAGGGGAGTAAGCGCACGTAAATCGGGGTCTCGAGTGGTGGCGGCGGTCGACAGTGACCGCCGCCCTGCTCGCCAGGCCGCATCAGCTCCGTCGGCCGCACCCGGGTCACGGACACCTGTCGGTCGCGGACTGCTGTACGGCGGGATCGGGGTCGCCGCCATTGCGGTGGTGGGCCTGGTCGGCTGGGGCGCATCGGCGCTGATCGGCACCGATGACGCGGACTTCGCCGGCCTGGCTCCGGTCACTGCGCCGACTCCTCCTTCGGCAACTACTGCTGTGGCGGATGACCCCTGCTCGCCAGGGGAAGGAGACCAGCTATCCGGCGAAGGCGTGATCGCCGCACTCGAGCACAGGTACTACCTGCTGCGGGACGGCGGCGCGGCGCGGGAGCTGATGGCATCCGATGCATCGTTGCCCAATGCCGCGGCGATCCAGCAGGGAATCGACTCCGTTCCCCTCGGTACAACGCACTGCCTCGAGGTGACCGCGATCGGCCCGGATACCTACAGCGCGCAGATCACCGAGGTTCGTCCGGATCGCCGCAACGAGTTCAAGCAGCGCATCACCACGACTACGGCCCCGGATGGCCGCGTACTGATCCGCTCCATCGAGGAAGTTCGGGGGTAGAGGCGCGATGAGGAAAGCAGGTATCGCCCTGGCGACTGCGGTGATGACGACGGCGGCGGGGATGGCCGTTCCGGCCGTTGTCCATGCTGCCGAGTTGAACGGGTGTGCTCGCACGATCGCAATGATGATCCCGGGCACGACGGAGACCTCGGCGAATGCCGATCCGACCGTGCCGACAGGGATGCTCGCTGCGGTCGGTGATGCGCTCGAGCAGCGGCTCGGCAACAACGTCGACGCGGTGTACGTGCCGTATCCAGGGGAGGCGTTCTTCAACGGCACCTCGTATGCGGAGTCCAAGTCGAGGGGTGACAAGGCCGCAGCGGAGCTGATGGAGCGGTGCCCGTCGTCGACGTACGTCATCGCCGGGTACAGCCAGGGCGCGCAGATCGGCAACGATCTGGCCGTCAATATCGGGCACGGCCTCGGCCCGGTCGCCGCGCAGCAGGTCAAGGCGGTGATTCTGCTCGCCAACCCGAAGCGGGGCACCGAGGGTGCGAAGTTGATCGGCCCGCCGCTGCCTGGGCAGGGGATCGCGGGGCCGGCCCCGGAAGGATTCGGTCAGCTCGCGGGCAAGGTGTTCGACATCTGCCACCCGGATGATGCGTACTGCAACACCGATGGTGAGTCGACTCCGTTCCTGGCATCGTTGGGCCGGATCATCGCCAACCCTCCTGGCGCGGTGGATGTCTCGGCGCAGATCGCCTCAACCGCAGCGCCGGAAACACCGACTCTGGCCGGTGAGTCGACAGTGGCTGATGAATCAACGGCGACGCAGTCGTCATCGCTGGTCGATGCGCTGTCCTCACCGGGACAGTGGCGCAATGCCGATCTATCAGCGGTGGTCGGCGCGGCAACCCGGCTGGCCGAGTCCGTGGCCACGCTCGATGTGGGTGGTCCGACGTCGACCACCTCGGCGGCGAACATCGCCCGGATCACGCAGCAGGCCCGGCTGGTGTCGGAGACACTGACACCGGTCGGCCAGGCCAGCGAATGGATCGACAGCAACCCCGGTGCTCGGGAAACCTTCACCGCGGCTCCGGAAGGCTCGCCGGAGGCGACGACCGCGAGTGTCCTCGACACACTCGAGCAGGTCGACGTTCCCGCTGTCCTCTCGGCCACAGAGGCGGTGACGAGCACGAGCACCGCATTGCTCAAGGCGCGGACATCGGGGGAACCGGTCAATGTCTCCACGCTGGCAAGCTCGGCGGACACACTGGTGGCCGGCTTGTCGCCGTTGGCGGCCTCCGGTCCGCCGGAGCTTCGCACGGCCACGCAAGTGCTCTCGGTCGCCAAGCCGACAACGATCATCAACCAGCTGCTCAACGTCGTATCCGGGGTGAGCTCGGTCGACTACCAGGCGGTCGCAGCCGGATTGCAAGCGCTGCCCGGCAAGGTCGCCACCGGTGATGTGCGCGGCGCGCACGCTATCGCGGGGGATCTGAACAACCAACTCTCCCCGCTGGTGAAAATGGCCGCCGGTGTGGACTTCAAGACACTCTCTCGTCTGGTGGCGATGGTGCCGGATCCATCCGGCACGGCGGCGATCGCGACGCTGGTGCTCGATCTGCTCGGCAATGTCGATGTCATTCGGTTGGCCCGCAATGTCGGTGAGATTCAGGAAATCGCCTGGTCGATCGCCGAGACCGGGAATGTGCTCGAGCTGTCGCGACTGATGCCGGTCGCGGTGGAGCTGGCGCAGGTGGCGCTGGGGGTGCTCACGCCGGGGCAGAAGATGAGCCCGGATCAGCTGCACAATCCCGACGATCCGATCGGATCGCTGATGTCTGTGCAGGCACAGAACAGCGATCTCGCCGGTCTGAGCTCGTCGGTGATGGCGCTGGCCAGCAGTGATGACGCCGCCGAGCTCGGGCAGCTCGTCTCCGAAGGGTTCACCGCCGCAAGTTTCTACGCCTCGAATTCGCATATCGCGTATCCGAGCTGGTCCCCGGACGGAAAGGACAACGCGATCGACACGATGGTGAACATCTTCGCGCGGGCGATCGGCGGGTAACGCCGGTGGTTCTGGCGGCGGGTGGTGCCGCCGCCAGGGCCGAGTCCTTCACGAATCGGCATCCGACCTCGGGCGGGCGGATGCGAAGTCACACACGGTGCATGGCCTGGGCGGGCTGTGAAAACACTCATGCAAGGGGGTGAGAAACGTGGCTTCTTCGACTGCAAAATTGGCGCTGGCGGCCGGTGTCGTCGTGCTGATGGGGTCGCTGGTCATGTGTGGCAGCGACAATCCCGAACCGGACAACTGCCTGCCGACGCAGGGACTGTCCCGGTCGCCGAACAGTCTGCGGGCTGCCTCCGGCAAGAAAGTGCAGCCGATGGTGACCGGCACCTACACGTTCACCTCCGGTTTCGGCCCGCGATGGGGTGCCGCGCACAACGGCATCGACCTCGCAGCCCCGATCGGCACACCCTTCTACGCACCGATGGACGGGATCGTCGTCGCTGCCGGTGACTCCGGGCCCGGCGATGAGGGCGGCTTCGACAACTGGATTGTCGTCGACTCGATCACCTCAGACGGGGCGACGCTCTCGACCGTCTACGGCCACATGCACTCGGACGGTGTGCTGGTCAGCGTCGGCGATGACGTGCGCTCCGGGGATCTGCTCGGGCAGGTCGGCAATGCCGGCGGTTCGACCGGCCCGCACCTGCACTTCGAGGTCTGGCCCGGTGGACGGCTCGACGGCGGGTCGCCGATCGACCCGATGCCCTGGCTCGCCGATGCGGCCGAACTCGACGCCCCTGAACAGGATCCGGGTTCGCCGAACGTGCAGCTGGTGGCGGCCGAGACTCCACTCGGCGCGGGCTGCACCGGCTTGAGCGGTCCCGGTGGGAGCACCCTCGACGACGGTTCGGTGCCCGAGGAGTTCCGCGAGTGGCTCCTCGAGGCGGCGCACACCTGCGAGGCGGTCGACGCGCCGTTGCTCGCCTCCCAGCTGTATGCAGAGAACCAGTTCCGCCACGGACCGAGCTCACCGGTCTCACCGGCCGGGGCGCGCGGACCGGGCCAGTTCATGCCCGGCACCTGGGCCGAGATCGGCAAGGACTACGACGGCGACGGCATCGCAGATGTGAACTCGATCGGCGACTCGGTCATGGCGATGGCCGCGTACGACTGCCAGATGTGGGATCTGACGCAACAGTGGCTCCGCGACGGAAAAGTCCAGGGCGACGGCACCGCGCTGATGCTCTCGGCCTACAACTGCGGCCCCGGCGGCACCCTCGCGTCCAGCGGGGTCTGCGGCAACTCCGAAACGACGAACTACGTGCGCAGCATCATCGACCGCCGTCCAGACTTCACGGGGGTCGAGCAGGCTCCGCGGCCACCGGCGACCGACTCACGGGTGGTCGATGCAGCCCTCGGGTGGTTGGGCACCGATTACGCCTGGGGTGGTGGTGACGTCAGCGGCCCGACTCGCGGTATCAGTGATGGAGGGGTGGCCGACGCGCACGGTGACCACAACAAGCTCGGGTTCGACTGCTCCGGCCTGGTTCTCTATGCAGTCGCGCAGGCTACAGATGGACAAATCGTTCTGCCACACCAGGACTCAGCGCAAGTCAACGATCCTCGCGGCACACCGATCACCAAGTCCTCGGACTTACAGCCCGGAGACATCGTGCAGCCACACCCCGGACATGTGTGGATCTGGATGGGGGACAACGAAGTTGTCGAAGCACCCCAATCGGGCGGAAAGGTCCAAGTCACCGAATGGACACCACCGGAAAGTGTCAGAGCCATGCGATTCACTTGATACATAACAGTTTTCATACACCAGAACATCGGAATCGATGAGACACCAGAGAGAGGACACTACGACGTGAGCGACGAATGGGACAAGGCCGAAGCAGCGGTGCGCAGCCTCGCAGCCACCCGAAAAGTCGAGGACATGATGGCCTCGGACCTGCGGGCATGGGCGTCGAAGCAGGGGCTCATGACACGCACTCAGTGGCCGAAGATCAAGCGCGAGCTCTACAAGCAGTTCGACGTGGACTACGACGCACTGCGCGAGCGCGAGCAAAGCGAACGGGCCGAGTCGCTGGCGGCGGCCGCCGCGGCGGCTCCGGTGGTCTCGCTGTCGTCGGCCGGCGACGAACGCGGATCGTTCGCTGTCGTCGGCGACGCCGACACCAGCGAAGTCGCCTGGTACGGCTCGTTCCACAAGGACGACCGTGTGTTCCGCCCGGGTGATCAGGACTCGGCCGATGAGGCCAGCGCTGGAAAGGCGGTGTTCCTCGCCTCGAAGGTGCGCGAACACCTCAACACGGATGCGGTGCGGCTGCGCCTGCGGGTGAGTAGCGAGCGCATCAACGGGGTGAAACTGGCCGATCTGGCAGCGAAAAAGCAGGTCATCCTCGATCTGGACGTGGTTCCGACCGGGAACCTTGCCGAGCAGTGGTGCCTCGAACCCGGCTTCGGCGAGTGGCGGGCGATTCGCCTGACAGATCTGGTGGTGACCCCATGATCCGGCGGATGGCACTGATCGGCGTCGCGGTCGGGGCACTGACCATAGCGGGGTGCAGCTCCGAGTCCGAGCAGGATCGAACATCCTCGAGCTCCGCGGCGCAGCCGTCGACTTCGACGGCGGCATGGCCTCCCACCGAGGCCTCGGAGACGCCGGAGACGTCGGCCGCCCCGGCGGCGCCGACGGTGGACACCGCCGATCCGGGCGAACTCGGCGCCACGGTCGTGCAGGCATGGTTCTCGTACGACACCAGTACCGACACCAATCGCAACGTGGCCCCTGTCCGTGCCGCCGATCTGGGTGTGCTGACCGACGAACTCGATGCGCAGGTCCGCGCTGATGCGGAGGTATCGGTCAAGGCCACGGGCGAGTGGGCGCTGTGGTCGTCGCAGGGCGCGACGGTCACCGCTGTAGCGGTCGAGGTCCCCAACCAGGGGCAGGAAAACACCGAGACGAAGTACCACGGCATGTACGAGGTGACCAGCACGGTCACCGATTCCAGCGGCACCGAAACCGGCAGTGACGTGCAGTACGTCGCTGTGGTGCTGACCGACAACGGCGACGGATGGCGCGTGTCGTCCGTATCCACTCTGTGAGGTGAGCGTGATGGCTGACATCGCTGATTACAACCACGAACCGACGGTCGATCCACGTCGATTGCGGTTGCGCACCAACCGCCCGGCTGAACCGGAGGGGCACGAGCCGGTGACCGAGGAGATCCCCGATCCCTACGGAGTCGGGGTGGACGCTCTCGCGGCCGCCGAAGGACAGAGCGTTCGCGCTTCGGCCCCGACTACGCACGGATCACTGTTCGACGAGGCAACGTCCCCGGCATTGACTCGGCCTGCCCAATGGGGATGGCGCGGACGACTCAATGCGGCTCTGGGCACGAAAATGGCCCCCAAGCAGGACTCGACAGAAACCGGCTACCGGGCGGCGATCGAAGCGATCCAGCGCACGCTGCCGGGCTCGGGTGTGGTGACAGTGGTCAACACCAAGGGCGGCGCTGGAAAAACTCCGACATCGATCACCTTGGGGGCGACACTCGGCAAACATCGCGGACGCGGGGTCGTCGCGGTGGATATGAGCGAATCTGGAGGCACCCTCGGCATTCGTGCTGCACGCACCACAGATGTCGAGCGCACGACCTGGGACATGCTGGGCAATGCCAGCCGACTTGTTTCCGCCGAGGCCGAAGCCGGTGAACTGGCCTCGTATCTGCGTCTTCAACCTACGCACGACGAGATCTTGGCAGGCGACACGGATGCCTCCTACGACGGCATCCTTGGGAAGGACGAATGCGCAGCTCTGGGTGCGGTGCTCCGGCGCCACCGCGACCTGCTGATTGTCGACACGGCCATAACTCCTCAGGCAGAGGCCTGGCAGTGGGCAGTGCACAACGCCGACGTACTGGTTGTACCGCTGCCGATGCGGCGGGACATGGCCCAGCACGCCCACGCGATGCTCGAGGGCCTGGTCAAGCGTGGTCTCGACCATCTGGTGCGCTCTGCGATCGTGCTGCTATGCGTGACACCGGAGTCCGATCCGAACCTCGAATCAGCCATCGTCGACGAGTTCGACGCTCTCGGGGTGCAGACCTACGTGCGGGTGCCGTTCGAGCCGGTGTTCGCATCGGGGGAGCGGATCACGCTCGAGACGCTGTCGCAGACTTCGATCATCGCGTGGACGAATGTCGCGGCGATGGTGACCGACGCGTTGGCCGAGGCCATCAGTGACCGGCGGGTATGGCAGCGGCCGCAGCCGATCCCGGTAGCAACCGAAGAGTCGGAAACTCCGACGTTCATGCCAGAGGAACCGGAGCCCACGCCGATAGACCCGGCAGTCGAGCCTGATCCCGCACCGGAACCCGAGCCGGTCTTTTTCGTGACGGTTGATCCGGCAGCACTCACTGACTCTCCGGCAGAACCCGCCGTCGATGACGCTGCACCCGATACCGAGGTGCATCAACCTCCGGTTCACTCGCGTCGTCCGCAGCCGCCCCAGCCGTCGAGCTTCAACCCCTACGCCTGAACTGTGTTTGTGAAAGGAATTTTCATGTCCCGCAATGATTCTTCTCGGTCGCTTCCTCGGAGAGTGGCACGTACTGCGACCGTGACCTCGGCCATGGTCGGCATGCTGCTGCTGACCGCCGGCATCGCTTCTGCACAGGGAGCCGAAAACCCGTTGGACGGCATCACTCCGAACCTGGATGTGTTCGGCGGCGCGCTCAATGACGTGTGGGCGCGCGTGATTGCCGGCATCTGGGCCGCGGTTCTGGGTGCCGCCGGAATCAACTTGATGACGGCGCTCTACAAGATCCGCAAGGCCCGAGCAGGGGGCTACCAGAGCGAACTGAGCGATTCGATGGATGCCGCCAAGACCGCCGCGGTCGCGTTCGGCGCCGTAGCCGCGGCGGGCGTCATCATGGGCGCCATTTTGTTCGTCGTCAACGGCAGCTGACCCGCCTCACCGAACTCGATTCGACTTCTTAGGAGATTCGCATGGCACCCGATTTCAGTTCGATCAAGCCAGGTTCCCCACCATCGGCAACTGCGAGATCGACGACCGATGCGCCGTCGAGCGCCGCAGAGCCGGGCAGCTGGAAGGCGGCGTACAACCGCATTCCCAACTGGAAAAAGTACGGCCTCCTCGCCTTCTTCGTCCTCTCGATCGTCGTGGTCCTTGTGGCGGCGACGATGGGCGGTGACGGAAGCACGAGCTCCGACACAGTGCGGACCGGTCACGGTCCGAACGAGATCACCAATGGCATCCCGCACGGCTACGACCACACGCAGGCCGGTGCACAGACCGCCGCCACAAACTTCGTCCAGGCGTCGAACCAGATTTCTCTTGGACGCATCACCGCCGAGGAAGCGAGAGAAGTCTTGGTCGGCGGTAATGCGACCGACGCGTTGGTCTCCGTCATCGACGACCCGGTGATGCAAGCAGAGGACACGGTGATGAACACCGTCCCCGCCCTGGTCAACGTCACCGACTATTCGGATGATCGCGCGGTGGTGTCGGTGTGGGCGGTCTCTGCGAGTCAGGACGACTTGAGCGGCACCGGAAAAGTCAGCGTCCTGACGTTCTGGTCGACGACGACGGTGACCGTGCAGTGGGAGGACGGCGATTGGAAAGCGGTCGACTGGTCGTTCCGCTCCGGCCCGGAACCGTCCGAGGTGTCGTTCCCCGAAGGGGATTCCACGCTGGCCGAGTTCGGTGCAAACGGCCTCTACACCTTCTTCGTGGAGTAGCTGATGCGAATCCTTGTCCGTACATTTCTTGCGGCGTTGCTGGCGGCGCTGGCGCTGGCCTCGAGTGCTACACCGGCGTTGGCGCAGCCGCTCGATGCCGCCGCTGAGGGGTGGCCCGCCGGGATGCCCGAGGAGCTGAAACAGTTCTTCCCTGGTCACCCGGAGTTCGACGCGGCCGGGTGGTCGACCGACCCGGAGTGCGCGGACAAGGGTGGCGACTACGGTCTGTATCTCGGTCAGTACCTCCGCTACGACCAGCGAATCATGTACTGGGCTGCGCCAGTGACGCAGCGCGCCGCCCAATACTCGGAGCTGATGGGCGTCTCAGAGGACGAAGCCCGCCAAGCCGTACTCGACGGTAAAGAACCGACCAACTGGCCCGACTCCTACCCCTCCGGCGACGACAGATACTCGCCGCCGAAGGGCATGTGCGCCGATGATCTGGCGAAGTGGTCCGCCCCGGCTGGCAACCACTGGGGTTTCACTTGGGCTACCCAGCCTGATGCCGCGTCCATCACGTCGATGAAGCAGCAGGAGTATGTGGACAACCTGCCCGACGACATCTTCGAGAACCCGTGCAGCGATCACGAGATGCTGTGCAACCGTGCATATTTCCTGGACTGCGACACAACTTCTGGGCCGAACGAGCTGAAGAAATGTCTGAGCTGGAATACCCGAATCGGTGAGATGTTCGGCGGGATCTGGAACTGGAAAGAACAGAACAAGGACATCGCTGACAGGTTCGTCGATCTGGCGAACCTCGGTGGGGTCGTTCTCAAGGCGGTCACGCCGTTGCACATCAAGCTGGGCGTCAGCGCAGGACTTGCGGGTATCGACAACGCGGCCGCGACGATCGCGTTCATCAGTGATCCCGGCAGCGTGATCGACGACTGGGCCAACAGCACCAAGGAAAGCGCGGTGTCTCTGACCACCTCGGTTCTCGAGGGTTTGTCGAACATCAGTGAGTTCAATCCTCGTGATGAGAATTTCCTGAAGTGGTACGCGATCAGTTGTGGCATAGGCGTATTGGTCATGTCAGTTACCGCCTTTTTCACGATCTATCGCACGTCCACACAGAAATCGACCCGAATGGAACTGGCCCACAGCCTCATCGGATACGCACCTATGGGGCTGGTGTGCATGATGTTCGCGCCGGCCGCCGCCGAGCTGCTGGTCCAGCTCTCGCACGGCCTCACCACGGTGCTGTCCGGACTGCTGAAGCAGGACATGGAGCAAGCCGTGGTGTCGGTGTCGACAATGCTCGGAGGTATCACCGAAGACACCCTGGTCGGCGGTCCTATCGCCGCGATCGTGTTCTTCGGCCTGTTGTTCCTGGGCGCGCTGAGCTTGTTCTTCGGCATGTTGATGCATGCAGCGGCGCTCCCGATCCTGGCAGGTTTGGCCGGAGTTGCTTTCGGGTTGTGGATTCATCCCATCCAGCGGAAGAAGGCTATGCGGCCGATCTTCGTGTTCGTCTCGATCGTGTTCTCCAAGCCGGTCATCTTTCTCGGCCTCGGGTTTTTGACCGCTGTGTTGATCGACAGCAGCTCGGGTGCCTACGTCGGCGGTGACCTCGCCTCGCTCGGAGCATTGGCGATGACAGCAGTGTGCATTGGCCTGGTCGGATTGGCACCGTGGTCGCTGCTCAAGTACGCCCCGTTCATGCCGTCGAGCGAGGATTCGGAAGGGTTCGGCGACACGGGATCCGCCACCGGTGAGGGGTTGGGCAACACGTTGCAGACCGCTCAGATGGCGATGATGGGGCGGCATGGCGGTGGTGGAGGCGGTGAGATCGCCTCGGCACGATCGGCAAGTGCTGCACCGTCGCCGTCCGGCGGTGCCAGCGGTGGGGGGAGCTCGCATTCGTCGTCGAACGGGTCGACGCACCACTCCGGAGGGTCCGCGTCCCACCACTCGGGTGCTGCCGCAGGTCACAGCGGTAGCGGGCACGGCGGCGCACACTCACGCAAGCTCATGTCCGCGGCCAAAGGTGCGTCGGGCACGCTCGCGACGGCCGGGCTCGGTGCGGTCATGGTGGCCGGCACCGTTGGCGGCGCAGCACTGAACAAGGCTGCGCAGGCAGCGCAGAACGCTCCTGAACAGGCCGACAACACAGGAGGTCAGTGATGAGTAGTGAGCAGCGCACGTCGATTCTCGGCTCGGAAATCGCTCGTCGGGGGCTGATTCCCGTTCCTGAGCCGGTGCTCGTTGCGTACGCAGCGGCGTTGGTGCTCTCCATTGTGCTCTTCATCAAATTCGGATCGACGATCTGGACATTGGGCGGTGTCATTGCGGTGGTGGCCGCCACGTTGGGCGCAACCACCGACATCAACGGCCGTCGATCGTGGGCCGGGGAGAAACTGCGCCGACTGCGTGACCGCTGGCGGCGCAAGGCCGGTGAGCACATCTACCGCGCACCTGGTGACGAGCTGTACGAGGTGGCCGGGGCAGATCCGGGCTGGGAGCTTCCGGTACCGCTGGGTGACGTCGCCCCGCTGGACCTGGCCGACACCGGCCTCGATGACATGTTCATCCTTGAGCACAAGACCCCCGGCGACAACAACTACTACTCGGTGGTTCTGTCGATCCAAGGGCTGGCCGAGGGTCTCCGCGGCGCGGAGGAGTGGGCGGTGACCTCGCAGGCGTTTTCGCGAGCGGCGGCGTCCTTTGCTCGCAGGGCCTCGCTGATCCGGGGCCTGGAAATGGTGCATCGGTCGGTGCCGGCGGACCTGACTCCGCATGTGGCGTGGATGGAAGGGGTCGTGAAAGCGAACCCGCACGTGGACCGGGTGCTGCCTGCGATCGAGTCCTACGGCCAGCTCATCGACAACTTGGCTCCCGAGTCGGAGGAGCACCGTTGCTACGCGACATTGATCTTCCCGAAGTCGATCGAGCTGTTGTCAGCGGCCGGGGCGGTGTCCAAGCGTAAGGACGTGAACGTCAAGGCCGGTATCGGCCAGGTCATCGTTGACGAGACGATGCGAGCTGTCGGCGCCTTGCAGGCGGCTCGGCTCGGCCAGGTACAGGTGCTCGGTCAACAACGGGCCTGTGCAGTGTTCCGGGCGATGCTCGATCCGTCCTACGCGCTCGACGCCCATCGCGGCGCCAGCTGGGAGAACTGCTGGCCGTCCTATGTCGGTGGGGATCTGTCGGCGCGGGTATCGGACCGTTGGGACACCCGTGTCGGGTTGATCCGGCCGGGGTCGATCGAGCCGATCCCGCTGCACGCGGAATGGCTCTCGCCGCTGTTGACCGGCGTCGACCCGGATCCCGGCGATCCGGTGGACGGGGTACCGGCGCAGCCGACGATTCGCACGGTCAAGGTGCGGATGGATTTCGTCGATGCGGTCAAGGCTCGGCAGGCAGCGCGCAAGGACGCGACCGAGGATGCGGCGCGCCAGTACAAAGAACGCAAGAAGGGCCAGGTCACCGACGGGGCTTCGGAGGTCATGGCGTCGGCATCGATGCGGCGGCGAGAAGACCTCAAGCCGGGGTCGGGTCACCACGGGGTGATCTGGTCGATGGCCGTAGCGGTCACCGCGCCGGATGAGGATGCGGTGATGCGGGCGTGTGCACGGCTCGAGCAGGCCGCCGACCAGGCCGCGATCAAGGAATTCACCTGGTACGACGACAGCCACGATGTCGCGCAATTTCTCACAGTGCCACTCGGTCGCGGCCTGGCGGCCACGAAGTTCACGCGGAGCAAGGGGATCTGATGCCGTCACTACGAAGTCGCAACAAGCCCGCCTCGCCGATACCACCGGAGAACGCGGAGACGACCTCGACCGTTGTTCCGCGGCGGCGGGCACCGAAGCGAAACAAGTGGCTCGATCGGTGGGGTTGGTATGAACCTCGCCCTGAAGGGGTGTGGTCGACGACCCGCCAGTCTGAGGCACTGAATCTGGCGACCACCCGCAAGAACGTGCGCCATGAAGGACTGGTCTCCGGCCGGAACCTGATGTCGAATGCGCTGGTCATCACCGATCCTTTCGCCCTGTACGGCAGCGAAATCGAAAACATCAACGTCGCGGTGGTCGGCGACATCGGCAAGGCCAAGTCCTCGCTGATCAAGACCGCCCTCGGGCTACGGCAGATCGCCGCCGGCCGGCAGGTCGTAGTGATCGACAAGAAACGTCAAGGCGATCGTGGTGGCGAGTACACCGAGCTTGCTAAAGCGCTCGGTGTGCCGTCGATCAAATTCAAGACCGGCGGCGATGGGGCACGTCTGAACCTGATGGACCCGGCGATTTCGTCGCCTGTGACCACGTCGGGCGGCATCGTGCCCGCAGGTCAGGAAGTGCTGATCGCCGCTGTCCTCGAAGACACGATGCAGCGCAAGCTGGTGCAAAAGGAGACCGCGGCGCTGAATCTGGCGCTGCGTCTGGTCAACGAACAGGCCCGTCAGACCGGCACCGAGCCGATTCTCCGCGACGTCGCCGACCTTCTGTTGTCCACTCCCCAAGACGCGACCGAGACGTTCGGTGAGGTGTGGGCAGAAAAGTCACGCAGGTGGGGACGTGATCCGGGTTTGGCGCTGCGGCAACTCTGCGACGGTGATCTGCGCGGGCTGGTCGATCAGCCGACCTCGGCGGATGTTCGCAATGCGCTCGATCATCCGCTGGTTCACTTCGACGTTTCCGAGCTGCCGAACAAAGGCCCTGCGCTGCGGGTGGTGATGACGGTCATCAATACGTGGCTGTCGAATGTGCTGGCTGCGCGGTCGTCCGAGCTTAAGCAGACGGTGTTGATTGTCGAAGAGGGCTGGCACATTGCCGAAGGATCGACCGGCAAGGTTTTCCGCGACAATATGAAGCTCTCGCGCGGTCTCGGGCTCTCGACGGTCTCGGCGTTCCACCACATCGCGGACCTGTCTCCGGATTCCCCGGCTCGGGCGTTGATGCAGGAAGCGGGCATCGTGTTCTTGTACGGGCAGGATCGCGTCGATGATGCTGAGCAGACAGTGCGGATGTATCACCTGCCCGAATACTGCGTTGATCTGCTGATGTCGATGCACAAGGGCCAGTGCCTCGTGGTGATGGGCAAGTCCGATCCGGTGCTGATGAAGCACGAACGGTCTCCGTTGGAGATTGCGCTGACCGACACCGATGAGGTCATTCGCGGCGAGTCGACCATGCTGGTTGAGCAGATCCGTCTGCCCGACCAGCTCGAGCCGGAAGCGATCGCTGATCTGGTGGGGGCGGCGCAGTGACCGAACGCCCAGAGATGAGACCGGCGCGGCCGGTGATCCCGGTCGGGACCGGCCCGGTAGTGGCGCTGGTAGGTGGTGTGTTGTGGACGGTGTATGTCGGCGGCGCAGCCGCCGGGGTGGTCACCGGCGCGGGCCTGGTGTGGCCCGAGGGGCTCTACGGGTCGCTGGCGGTGATGCGGGCGTTGATCCTCACACCGGGGGATCCGACCGTGGGCTGGCCGGAAGGCGATCGGCCGGGTTCGGCGACCGCGACGTGGGTGTGTCTGATCGTGGCGATGTTGCTCTACATGACCGCGGTAGTGGTCATCGTCGGCAAGATCTCCGCACGTCAACGCGCCACACACCGCCGACAGCAAGGGTTCGCGGACCCGGCGGAGCTGCGGCGGCGGGGTTTGGATCGCAAGAGCGCGGTCAAGGCAGCCAAGACGAACCGGTCGAGCCTGAGTGATACACCGGCCCGCAAGCTCGACGCGCACGTGGTGGCGACACGGGTCGGCACACTCTACGGCGAGCACGCCGCCGACGCCGAGGTGTTCACCCAGTACCGGGACGGCGCGCTGGTGGAGGGGCCGACCGGGTCGGGTAAGAGCTGGCGTCTGGCTTGGCAACGGATCGTCGAGTCCGTCGGCTTCGCGCTGGCTACCACCACGAAGCCGGATCTGTTGTGGTCCTCGATCGGGCAGCGGTTGGCGGTCGGGCCGGTCGAGGTGTTCGACCCGGAGGGCATCACGCGATGGCCGACGCCGATGCGATGGTCGTTGCTGGCCGGCTGCGATGACCCGGACACTGCGATTCGGCGTGCCGATGCGTTGGTGCAGGCTGTTCCGCTCGGAGATACCAAGAACGGCGGATATTTCTCGGCAAACGCGGCGAAGTATCTGCGGTGTTGTCTGTATGCGGCGGCGGTGTCCGGTGGTGATGTGACGGTGTTCTACCGGTGGGCGATGCAGCGGCAGGTGCCGAAGGTCAAGGAGATTCTGGACCGGGATCTGCCGACGTGGAGCGTGGAGTACTCCCAGCTCGGCGGGTCCGGCTCCGATTCGGTCGATGATGTGATGTCGACGGTCTCGACGCTGCTCGACCCGTTGGCCTCGCCGAAGCTGATGGCGGCGGTCAATGTCACGGCGGCCGAGTCTGTCAACATCGAGCAGTTGATCCGCGACGGTGGGACGCTGTATCTGCTTTCGGAGGGCTCGTCCGGTTCGAGCGCGCCGATCGTCTCGGCACTGGCAGCTGAGGTGTATTACCTGGCTAAAGAGATTTCGCGGGAATTCCCGGATGAGCGGTTCGATCCTCCGGTGCGGCTGGTCCTCGATGAGGTCAACAACGTCGCTCCGATCCCGGATCTGCCGGACAAGATCACCGACTCTGGGGGCCGGGGTATCTCGATCTGGGCGTTCTCTCACGGTCAGGAACAGAACATCCGGCGGTGGGGTATGAGCGCGGGGAAGATGTTCACGACGAACTCGCCGGTGCGGATCATTCTGCCCGGCCTTGGTGACGTGAACGAACTCGAGCAGATTTCCCGCCTGACAGGCGAGCGTGAGGAGTGGTGGTCACCGAAGCAGGCTCCCCGGCAGGCGAAGGTGATAACCGCTCCTGAGATCCGCGGGATGCCCGCCGACCAGGCATTGATGATCTATCGCGGATCGGCTCCGATCCTGCTGCACCTGCCACTGGTGTGGGACATCGAGCACTGGAAGAAGCGCGTGCTCGAATCACAGGAAGTCTACGAGTGGATCTGCGAGACGGGCGAGCTGCCCGATTGGGCATGGTCGCACGAGGGCGGCAAGGCGATGATCGGGTGAGCGGATACCAGCCGGGTCGGCTGTCGTGGCGGCACCTTGACCAGGAACAAGCACAGGCGTTGTGGGTCGAGTTGATCGACTGGGTGGAGTGGTTTCGCGGCTGCTATCGCCTCACCGATCGGATCAAAAGCTGCTGGTACCGGCACCCGAAGATGGTCGAAGAGCTCACTGCGGCGATGTCGGCGCACAAGGTGGCCTACGAACAGCTCGCCGAGGAGGCGGCTCATTCGTGGTCGCCGGGAAGCTGGCACTACCAGGTGTATATGCCGTTGTTGCAGCGTTTGGCGGTGAACTCGGACGAGTTCGCGGACTGCATCGACGGGAGCTGTGAGCCGCCGAAAGTTGAGGTCAGGCTGTTCGACGGGGTGCAGGAGTGGATTGCGGCGGACATCGCAGCGCGGCCGACACCGATCGCGGCAGCGGTTGCTGCTACCGGTTCGGTGGGCGGCTCGACGGCTCCGACGATCGATGCGGCACAGATGGTCGATCTGATCGATTCCGGTAATGCAGATCCAGTCGATGCCGATGATGAGTTCGGGCCGGTGTCGTACGACGGTCACGTGTGGCAGTGGTCTGACGATACGGAGGCATACGTGAGGACATAAGACTGCCGAGGGATGCAGACCGGACTCACCACCTGGTCTTTTCCTCGGTGTGGTGGCGACGCGGAAGTGCCCGCCCAGGTGCCGCGACGGGCCACCACAACACCGACACGGCTTCGATCTGACATCCCCGTCCAGATCGGAGCCGTGTCTTTGCATCTACGTCACACTCGTCGCGTGCGCTGCTCGGTGTGCGCCATGTCGGGCTGGTGCTGCGGTACCGGATGGGTGCTGCGCTGCTGACGCTTCTGCTGTTCAACAAGTTTGCTGCGGTGGCGTTCGATATGGGTCCAGTCCAGTGCTGCGCGGCGGTCGTGCGGCCTGCCACCGGCGACGGTGTCGGCGTCGGTGACTTGATAGGTGCTGCGGTAGGCGGCAGCATCGGCGATGGTCGCCCGCCACAAAGCAGCTTGTTCGGGATCGTTCGGGCAGATGCCGAGACCCGCCTGCGTCCAGGCAGGCGCGGTGTCGTCGGTGAGCTGGTCGCGGTAATCGCGGTGCAGGTCGGTGATGGCCTGGTAGTCCTGCCGGATCTGCTGCGCGAGTTCGGAGTCGATAGTGCTGGCGTCAGAGACGGGCGCAACGATCCACTCGGGTGCGTCGGGGTGGGTGAAGTCGCGGCCGTCGGCGGCGATCCGGTCGAGTTCGGCGAGCAGCGTGGTTGCCGGGGCGGTGGCTCCGGCCCGTTCTGCAAGGTCGGTGACGATCTCGTCGACGGTGGCGCCGCTGATGTGGTGGATGTGTTCGATACGTCCGGCGATAGTGCGCGCCCGCTCGTCGTCGGTCTGCAAGCCGAGAGTGGGCAGGTACTCCGCGATGGTGTCATGGTGCGCGTCGAGCCACTCACTGTTACGGCGGGCAATCAGTTCGGTCAACGGCCGGGCCATGTCGGAGCGCAGTGCAGCGGCGGTGATCTCGATGCCCTGTTCGGTCAGCCTCTCTCGGTGCCAGGTCAACAGGTTGATCGGGTCGACACCGGCCTGGGCGGCGCGGTGGAACTGGCGAGCGAGCAGGCGTGCGGACGCTTCCGAGGCGATCCGATTACCGGTCTCTTCTCCGAATGCGGCGACGGTGAGGGCGTGGACTCGCTGCGTTTCGAGTAGTGCGGAGGTGTCGCGGTAGCGGCGGATCACCTCGCCGATTCCGGTGTCTTCGGCGGCGGCGTGGTCGGTGGCCTCGGTGTAGCGGCGGGCGCATTCGACCGCGAACTCGTACATCTCGATATCGGTATCGAGGGGACTGCGAATCGGCAGCGGCGGCAGCATCGGCTGGTCGTGGAACTGTCCGACGATGGTGCGGGCTCGGTGTGCCAGGACCGCACCGACGTCCTTCGCACCCCGCAGCGGGCCGGTGGCGACGGCTTCGCCGAGCACGGCACGGGCACTGTATCCGTGGTCGTGGGCGTCGGCGAGCACCTGTCGTAGTTGCGCCCATCCTTTGGTTCCGTCGACCATGTGCGCGATCTGTTCGGGCAGGGTTCGGCGCATTTCTGTGTCGAGTGCGTCGTCGCGCAGGCGTCGCTGCGCGGCGAGGTACGCCTCGCGCAGGCGCTCCGGGTCGGCCGCGTGGGCGGCTTGTTCGGCGAGTTCTTCGGTGGCGGTGCGGTGGCTGTTGTCGGTGGCCACGATGGTCTCGAGGATCATCCTGCCCGTCGAGATGTTCTTGTCTGCCAGGTGTGGACGCTCGGTCTCCTGGTCGACATCGACGTCGACGGGGACGTAGAGATGATTGTCGGTGCGGGCACGGGTCACGGCGACATAGAGACCCGAGCAATCCATACCGGGTGTGGTGACTGTGTGTGCGGTGTCGACGGTGACGCCCTGGGCTCGGTGCACGGTGGAGGCATAGCCGAGCTCGACACGGCTGGTGATGTAGTCGGCCGGCAAGGTGATCACGCCGCCGTGTTCGAGGTGGCGCACGGTCAACGCGCCTCGGTCGGGTAGTACGTCGACGACCTCCCACAGGTCGCCATTGCGGACGAAGGCACCGGCCTTCTTGCCGCCGGAGGGGACCAGATCGTGGCGGTTCTCGCGGGTGAGCACGATGTCTCCGCGACCGGCTCGGAGCTCGTCGGACAGCTCGATCACCACGCTGGTGTCGGCAGTCCGGTCGTGTTGGCGGGCGGTTTGGACTTGTAGGTTCGCTGCCTGCACGTCTTCGCGGGTGGGAAGCATGACGAGGGAGTCTTTTCCCTCGGCGAGGTCGTGCAGGTAGTTCTGTACTGCTTGGCCGATCATTTCTTCGCGGGTTCCCTCGCGCACGAGCTCGCGTTCGTAGAGCAGATCCAGGCCGGTGCTGTCGCCGGAGCGCAGCAGCAGTGAGTTCTCGGCCTGGGCGAGGTCGTCGCCGAATCGGACGACTGTGGTCAGCTTGGGTGCGTCGGTGTGCTCGGCAAGATAGCGCAGTAGGCCACCGGTTTCCACGGCGTCGAGCTGCGCGGGGTCGCCGAGTAGGCGCACGATGGCGCCGCGTTCTTTAGCGATGCTGACGACGGCGGCGAGGTCGAGTGTGGAAGCGAGGGAGGCTTCGTCGACGAGCAACATGGTGCCCGGCGTGATGTCGATTCGGTTGGTGATGGTGCCGGGACGGTTGCCGATGATTCCGCGCCAGGGGAAGGTCAGCGAGGCCAGGGTCAGGCCGGGAACACCAACTTCTTCGCCGAGGGTGTCTGCTGCAACTGCCGACGGGGCGAGGGCGATGACGTTGTGCCCTTCGGCCTTCCAGGCGTCGACAACAGCCTTCATGCTGGTGGTTTTTCCGGTGCCGGCGGGGCCGATTCCGGTGGCGAGTAGCGCCCCGGATTGTAGGAAGTGTTCGGCCAGGGTGCGCTGTCCGGCGTTGAGCTCGCGTCCGGTGTCGGTGCGCATCTGCTCGTAGACGGACGTGATCGTGGCGGTACGAGCGGTGTAGACGGTGGGTTCGCTGGTCGCCGAGATCATCATGGATTCGGCGTCGAGCAAGGTTTGGGAGCTGTGCTTGTGGCTGCCGTGGTGGGACAGGACAAATTCGCCGTCACGGCGGCGCAGTCGTCTCGGCGTAGCGGGCAATTCTGGCCGGGGGGTGGTGACTGACAGTTCCAGCACCCGCTCGGTGAGCTGATCGATGGCCATGCGGTACGTGTCGATGCTGGGGAACTTCTGTCCGGCCAGGTGTGCTTGGGCGGCGGAGAGTATGTGCGGGAGCTGCCAGCGGGAGCGCTTGGATTCGAGTTTGGTCAGTACCGCACGGGCATCAGTGTCGAGGCTGCGGTATTCCGGCTGTGCGACGTGATCGGTGGCGAGTGCGTCGTGGACGAGTTGATCGACGGCGGCATTCCCGCCGAGCAGATCGGCGGCTCGGGTGCGCCATTCGGCGCGCATCTCGGCCAGGGATTTCGGTTCTGCTTTACCTTCGCGGGTATCCAGGGTGGCCTGTTGGTAGAGCTGGTACATCACCTTGGCGGTGGGCATCCGCTGATATTTGGCGCGGTAATCGGCCACCAGTTCGTCGCGGCGAGCCTCGATTGCGGTGCGGCGGGAGCTGAACATGTTCAGGATATCGTCCGGGATAGCGGCCAGTTCCACGATGGGCTGCTTGCCTTGCTCGACCTGGCGGGTGGCGAGGTCAAGGCCGAGTTCGGTGGTCATCCGCTGCATGACTTCGGCGTTGAAACGCTGAGAGGCGGAGACTGCAAAGCGAAAGAGTGTCGCCCCATCGACTGCCCTCCACTTTCCATCCTCGGTGGCCTGAGTCTTGATGGATACGACCGCGTGGGTGTGCAGATTCGGGTCGCCGGCACGGGAATCGAAGTGCTTGTACAGCGTGGCTACGAAACCATTGGTGTCGATCTGCTCCTCACTACGCAATCCGACCCTGGTGAAGCAAGCGTTCTGTTCGAGCCAGAGCAGTGTGTCTTTCACGGTCTGGTCGACGATGCGTTCAATCTCGACCCGCAGATCGTTCGGGGCGATTGCCCACAGGCTCGACACGCTCTTTGGTGGGGTGAACACGAGATCTTGTCCGGCCACCGGGTGTCGAACTTTGCCCTTCTCATGGGCAATCCAGTTGCGAAGTTCGGCTTCGTTGGCGACCGGACGGCCGTGCTTGTCCTGGAACATTCCACCGGCGATCCTGTCAAGGATCGCGGACGATTCTTCTGTGGTTGCGGCGCGATTGTGTGACTCGGCGAACTCGGCAAGTTCGGCAGCATGCCGGGTGATGAGCTCGACATTGTTCTTGAAGGTGGGGAACTTGCGGCCGAGTCGGGCGAGGCGGATCGCGTCCTCTGGTGGTACTCCACGTCGCTGCAATTCCTCAATGATGGCGTCGGCATCGGGGTGCAGTCCTTCACCGAAGAGCGCCTTCATCTGAGCTTCTGTGACCTCGTCGCCGGCGCTGATTTGGCCAAGATTGTCGACGTGTAAGTCGTCGAGTGCGGCGTTCAATCCGTCGAGTCCGGAGCCGAACCATTCGCCGGGTGGGGTGCCGTGAGCGGTGTAGTAGTCGGTCAGTTCTCCGCCACGTTCACGCTCGCGGTCGGCTGTGGCTACCTGACGTGTCAGGTATTCGTAGCCGTCCGCTGCGTGCAGGACGTGGAGGGTCATCACGATCAAGATCGTAGCGTCGATTACGCGCTCTTTGATGGCGACTCTCCCGAATATCTGTAAAACAGCAAGAGGTGTGTCCCTCTTCTTGACTGCACTAGTGCTGCCGAGGGTGAGATTCCGATACTGCAAGGCCGGCGAGCTTCGCTCGCTGCATGTCACTACCGGGTGATGTCGGCCTGCTCGGCTACGATCTTGGAAGTTTGCTGTCGTCGGAAGGTAGGTCGCGTGAGCGGGTCGGGGGATTCAATGAACACCGAATCGAAAGTCGTTTCGGCTCGGAGTAGGGCGCGATCGAAGCTGTCGGAGCGTCGAGCCGAAATGCTCAAGCGCATCAGCGCCAATCAGCCCGACCTCGAGCGCGCGCTGGCGGCGCTCGCGAAGATCGAGAAGGCGGAGGAACGGCGCGATATCGCAATCGCCAAAGCCGCCGAGGATTTCGAGAATCGGAAGCACGCCGCGGATCTGGCGGCAGGTAAGTCGCTCGCGAAGGTCGTTGAACGGGGTGAGACGTCGACCTCGATCGCGGATCTGGCGGGTCTCGATGTGGCGACGGTGCGGCGTTTGGTGAAGTTGGGCGAAGGCGCGGGAGCGTCGACGGCGCAGGCTGTCAGCCGGGGCAAGACGACTGGCCCCGATCGGAATAGCGACCGGGAGTCGTCTACTCAGGCGAGCTCGAGTGCGGCGCCTGCGTCGTCGTCGGACGCAGTCCCTGACTCGACGGCTGCGGGCGAGTAGCGGTCGGCTGCGGTGGGAGCCGGGTGATGTGATCGAGCGGACCCGCTCCGGATTCCTGCCATCTATGGTTGGGCGCTCTGGGCGATGACGGGTACGGGCGCTTCTGGATTTCTCGCGGCGGGCAACAGATCGTCGTTCACCCGCACCGGTACGCGCTCGCCCTCGAACTGGACCAGGACTTGGAAGAGAATGAGGTGGCGATGCACCGGCGTTGCGACAATCCTCTGTGCGTCGACACAGACCGGCGATCCGTTCCTCGCGCACGTGGTGCTGTCGACCTCCTCGGAGAACATGTCGGACATGGGCCGCAAAGGTCGCGGCGGTGGACGTCGATGGTGGTTCGGTGTCGAACGGGCTCGACGTTCCAGGGCAGTGCAGAAGACCATTCTCAAGAACGGTTGGAGCCAACAAGCGATCGAGGCGGCGCTGTACGAAGGAACTCAAGGCACCTTGTGGTAGTCGATGATGCTGTCGGCAGGCGGGTGCCGGTCTCGATACTCGTCGTCAGGGTCGACGAACGCAGATGATTACAGTCGACCGCGCTGCTTCGGCGGTTGCGGTCGCAGACGTTAGGAGTTCGAATGCAGCGAAGTGTGGTGGAGTCGGCCTTGCTCGATGCGGTGCTCGATGTGATGCCGGTGTCGGACGTAGCACTTGAGGCTGCGGTGGCCGGCATTCCGATTCTCGACGTCCGGCGGTCTTCGGGTGTCGAGGTGATGCGGTCCAAGGACGGCTGGGACATCTGAGCGGCTTTCCTGATCCCGCATGACGCGGAGACAGTGACGGCGCGCATTGTTGCGACGGCCTGGCACTGGGCGGGCTGTCCTGTGCAGGTGTCACGGGAGGGGCCGGCCGAGGGGCTCGATGCCCCGAGGTCGGCGATGCGCATAGGTGCGGGGGTCGGGGTGGTGGTGTGTTGATGGGGCGAGGCCCCGCACCGGATTGGCGCGGGGCCTCGTGTACTTCGTGGAGGGGTTAGTCCTCGTCGGTGAATCCGAATTCGGGTAGTACCTTGCGGCCTGCTTTGAGGACTTCTTGCACTCGGTCGGGGTGCACGACGTTGTCGACTGCGGCGCGCATGAGTAGGGCGAGTTTGGGGATTTGGGTGTCGTGGGCGACTTCGGCCTCGATCACTTCAAGTGCGACTGCGGCGCGGGCGCCGTTTCCGTGCGCGTAGGCGACAGTTGCGAGGACGGATAGCACGGCGAAGCGTGCGTATCCGGCGGTGTGGCAGGCGGCGTCGGCGAGGATCGCGTCGGATCCGTTGGGCTGGGAGAAGTACAGAGCGACGTCGCGTGCGCGAGGGTTGTCGGCGAGAGTAACGGCAAGGGCGATGGCCTCGGTGGGAGTGAGCGCGCGACGATCGGTGACGGCGGCGCGGTAGGTGTCGAGGTTTTCGGTATCGGTAACTTGAGGGGCCTCGGCGCGGGTGTGGCGGGCTTCGAATTGGCGGGCGAGCGATTCGGCGGTGTCGTCCGCGGGGGCGAGTTCGTCGGCGAGAGCGTCGCGGCTCTCCGCAATGGGTGCGCTTCCGGCGACTATGCGGGCGGTGGCTACTGCGCTCGTGTGGGGGTCGGCGAGGTGGGCGGCGGTGGCGCTGGGGAAGTCGAAGAAGAATTCTCCGGCGGCGTACTCGCTGAGGACGGTCGCGATGGGCACCTCGAGACCAAGTGCGTGGGCGCGCTTGGTGGCGGCGAGAAGTGTGTCCTCGGCGGTGTCGCCGTCGGGGTGGGCGCTGACTAGCGCGACACTCACGGCGTCGGCCTGGGCTGTTTGCTTGAGCGTGTCGACGGCGTGGACTGCGGCGGCGGTGTCGTGGTCGACGCGGGCGATGGCGCCGACTCGTCCGGTGAGGGTCAGTGTGGCGATGACCAGTGAGTTATTGGGGATCATGCCGAGCATGGCGGGCACGCTGGCGATGAACTGGGCGAGGTTGACGGTGGTGGCGGGGTTGTTCTCTGCGTTGTTCATGTCTTAAGTTTACATCTGTTTTGGTGCTTTTCCGATGTTTATTAGGTGCTTTTCTGGTGTTTTTTTGGTGATGGTGGTCACAGTGTTTTAGGGATTTGACCTGGTGTTTTGTGGTGTATCGGGGGTGTGGGGTTGAGGTGGGAGCGGGTTCCTCGGTCGGTCGGCGTGGCCTGGTAAACCGGGCGCGGTGGCCGCCGGGCAAGGGCGGGTTTTCCCTTGCGTGGTGGTCGGCGGGTCCGGTAAGGCCCGTGTGCGGCGTCCGGGCGAGGGGCACGCGGGAAGCGGGAAGCGGAGACCTTGGGAGTGAGGTCGGGGGTCCGGGGGAGGAGCCCCTGGGATCACTGAACCGCCGCTGTCGGCAGACGGGCCGGGCACGCTACTGGCCAGGGCGAGGGGCACCGGCCGCCGACCGCGGAAGACACCGGCAGGCGCCCACTGTCGCTGTGGTACTCACCTGCGACTGCAAGTGAGCACGCGACTTTGCCCCCATCTCGCTGGTAGGGTCTGCCGCGGTTGCTTGTGAACCGTTTCCCAGTGGGCGACACTCACCGTGGCGCTGGGATAAAGACAAGTGCAGTGCCCGGTAGCTGAACTGTGACCGCGTCGAACAGAATGCGTCGAGGTGAGAGACGCGAAGACTGGTCGACCCATGCACACCTTCGGTTTTCAAACGTTCACCGGTGAATCCCGCTCATATCTTGCGTCGCGAACGCGAAACCCTTCCCCTGCACTGCTTTACTCAAACAGCCGCAGCCAAGAACTACTCGAATCGACGGTATTCCGCAGCCTGGCGGACATTCGAGAGCCCTCAACACATCTACTGCACGTCAAGCGCATCCGGTTAAGCGAAGTACGTGTGCCGATCGTGTTCCTCGACGCGCCCGCGGGGGACCTCAACTTCGGCGCACGATTCCTGGAATCCTGTCTCCCCGTCGAGTTTCTCGGTGGCGGACTGTCGTGCGGGATCGGAATCCGCATACTCGCCGCTCATGGTCGCGACCTCCACCTGGGGCTGGTGGACTCGAATGCTCGCCTGATCATTCGAGGAGCCCCATACACCGACTGGAACGCGTTGAGGAAGTCCTTCACCCGCCACTTGGAGGGATACGCCATTCCGCTGTGGAGCGAGAAGAAGCTGACGCCGGTAGAGCGCGCGTTCATCACCGACCTCCCCGCACTGCGGACACCGTCGGGCCCACGCATTCAGATGGAGTCGAGTTGCTCCGCAGGATCGGGGTCTTCAACGCGTTCAGCGCCGCCCACCTCGCCTACGCCTATCTCGGCGGCGCGGACACGACGCATGTGTGGTTGGAATACGATCCCTCGGCCCCGAGGGACCACGACACGTTGGTGGCGGCACTGACCGACCCACTCTGGGGGATCAACATGCAGGTCACCCGGGAGAGCTGCCGCTGCAAGGTCAGGGAGTCATGTCGCGTCGAGCTCACCAGCCGGACCGGTGATGCGACCTTGACACTGCGCGTCTCGGACGATTAGCACCCTCAACAATTCTGAGGTCCGGAGCGAACTCTATCTGCATCCCTCCTCGCAAGGTCGGCTGGTCGGTGATGGCGACCAGGATTAGTGGAGGATCAAGGCTGCCGCTGAGCGAGCGTGGGAGCGCCCGCGGACCACAAATCTGACCGATTGCCAAATCGAGTAGTAGCGACGACTGACCTACACTCCGGCCATTGGGCATGGCTCCTCTCGTGCGCGTCGGAGCGCCGCGTACATCGCCGACCGCGAGAGCCCGCTGATCTCGCAGAGCTGCGCGGCGCTGTACTGACCGGACTCGTAGTCGTCGAGCAATCGCTTGTGTTGCAGCGAGGAGAGTTTCGGCTGTTTACCTTTGAGTCGGCCGGCCTTCTTCGCTTCGGCCATGCCTTCCTTCGTCCTGGCCCTGATCAAGTCGGACTCGAACTCGGCCATCAACGCGAGCATGCCGAAGAACATCTTGCCGATCGGGTCCGTGGGGTCGTGGATGGATCCGCCGATGTTCAGGAGGGTGCCTTTCGCTTCGAGCTCGTCGGCGATGGCGCGCAGATCGACGGCGGAACGACCTAACCGGTCCAGTTTTGCCACGACGAGCTGATCGCCCTCCCGACAGGCGGCCAGTGCTTCGCGCAGGCCCGGTCGGAGGCGGTTGCGTCCGGTGTAGCCCTTGTCGGTGTAGATCCGGTCCGGCTCGACGCCGAGACGTTTGAGCGCTGTGCGCTGCGCTCGCAGATCTTGGCCTTGAGTTGAGCATCGGGCATACCCGATGAGGATTTCGGTCACCAGGCAACGATAGTCCGTCATAGGCAGCCTATTCCGGACCAACATGCAGGACGGTTAACCAGCACGGCCTGCGGGGCGGTGATCGGCGGCGGGATTCGGGGGCGGACCGGTTTTCGGGTGTGCTGGTAGACGATCGTCTTACAGGACACCGTTTCACCTTGGGTCAGGAGCCGTTGAGTCTGCAATGAACGCGATCGGAACACAGAGAGCAGAAATAGAGGATCTGGACTCCGATATGAGTTCCGGTCAGGGACGAGCGCCCAATGCTCTGCTCGGGGCCTGGAGGACTTAGAAGCCCTGTTGACTCCGTTCAGCCTGAAGATACGCCGGTACCATCGTTTAGCCGGATAGAGACTCTGATATAGGAGTCCCTCCACCATCAAAACCTCAACCTACGGTTCCGTAAGTTTGGAAATTACGATGGAAAACGTCACTCAGAACTTCAACCATCCGTTCAGAAAGGAGTTGCTACATCATCGTTTGATACACTCAATCCAGACAGGAGGCCGCAATGGGATTCGAAGTGTTCGACAAGAGGATGGCTCCACTGGCGAAAGCTCCCAGTGTCACCATCCAGAAGCGTGGAATCTTCTCGATCAATAAGGCCGCACACAAGCTCATTGGAGAGCCTGCGTCGGTGGAGATCCTGTTCGACAAGGACAACCAGGTCATTGCGTTGCGTGAATCCGATCAACCGCACGCTTACACGGTTCGGCCCCAGTCTGCGAGGAAGGACACAGGACAGGTCATCATGTCGGCGACTGCGTTTACACAGTTCTATGACATCGACACGACCATCAGTCGCCGATACAAGCCATACGAGCAAGACGGAATGCTTTGCATTGACCTCAAGGGTCCGAGCGTGGAAATTGTGGGAAACCGCTCGAAACGCACCACGGATGATCATTCGGAGGGCGACGACTCTTAAAAGACTTCTGGCCTGATCCCGCGCCAACGGGATCAGGCCAGTAACCGGTCCGAGGACGCGGTTGATGACTGTGCAAGTCTTCTCCAGCGTAGCGGAGTCCACTAGAGACGCGTGTCTCTACTCCTCATCCTCGGGCTAATTACCTGATGAGGAGGGCCTCATGGCTCCTATCACCAGCGCGTACGGGATAAGTGATCCCGTACCGTTCCTGGATGTCGATATCACTGTCGACAACAAGTGGTTTCTTGATCCACGCGCCATTCGACTCCACCAGCGAGCGGATCCCTTCGCCGTCAAAGCGAACGAGTGCACCGAGACGTTCTTCGAGGAAGTCCTCGACTGCGTCACTCGGGGAGACGTTCGGCGCGGGCTGTGGCTTCTTCAGCAGTTTCCCGAGCCATGGGAAACTCGATTGGGTCTTGCAAAGAGTGGGTTCAGCGGCCACGGTGGCGCTAACGAAGTCGGCTCTTGGATCTGGCAGTCACTCAATGAAGACCTCAAAGCCTTCATCGTGCTTGGTCTTTTCAAAGAGATCGAGGAGTTGCCACTCTTCATAGAGGGCATCGACAAGGA
The DNA here is from genome assembly GCF_036327795.1 of Rhodococcus artemisiae. NCBI lineage: Bacteria > Bacillati > Actinomycetota > Actinomycetes > Mycobacteriales > Nocardiaceae > Rhodococcus > Rhodococcus artemisiae. The sequence goes on along the minus strand of NZ_JAUTXY010000021.1, from coordinate 49,275 downwards.
CATCACATCGGACATCACCACGCGCATCATTTTCGACGCGCTGGCCGAGTTCACGTCCTACATGGTGGATCAGTATCCGGAGTTCACGTCCGGTGGTCATCGAGTAGACACCTTCGAGTGCCAGGCGTGGGATTCCTCTACTCGCGGCTGGGTGGTCAAAGCGTTCGAGCTTCCAGTTGCAGCCGGCAAACCCCTTCTTCTCGTTCCCAAGGGCTGGGTACGTCAGAATCTGCTGATGTCCGCCTCTCGCTACTACGAGACGAAAGTGCTGGGTTACGCCCAGCTCGAGCGGGCGATACCACTGAGTACGGGCAAGCTGATCAAGACTCCGAAGGACCAGTTGAAGACCGTGCCAGGGCTGGGACGCGGCCGATCTACCAACCTCAAGGTCACTCGTCGAGCACATGAGAACAACAACGATCTCATCGCTGAGTTCAAGCAATTCGTCGACATGAAGTGGACGCCGCCCCACGACGGCCGGCGTATCGCGTAGGACTTGTCGCGGGGGGCCTGGGCCCGCCGCGACGCCTTCGCCAGGCTACGGCGACTTCTTGGGACGGATCAAGCAGCCTTTCAGTCAGTCGTGAGTCGACCATCTTCATGCTTGACGCTGGCCGTGGCCACCGTCTGAATCCGCTCCACGATGCGAAGCGGGTTGCCGTTCTCATCGCACCAATCGTGTGATTCATTGACTCTTCTAAAGCTTTAATCGGTGTGCACACGGTGCGGTATACCTCGCGCGCCGATCATGCGGTCGAACCGGTCGACGCCCGACTGGGTGGCCGCCGCGACTGGAAGGGGCGTCACGTGGCGAATTCCGGTCGCGATCGTCTTTCTGCTGGACCGGAAACGTGGCGGATGCAGTTAGTTGCCTCCCGGAGTCCCGAGCTGATGCGTATCGCGTGGTGGGATCCCACGAAAGCATGTTCATCGCCAGCAGCACCCAGAGAGAGGACACCCTGGATGCGTGACGGACCGACGCGCTCTCGATGACGGCGCCGAACCCTACACTGTCCACGCAGCGCAAGACGACCGGGAACGCGCGGCCTGGCCGCGGCGGCCGGACGACATGAAGGGTGGCATTCCGATCGACCCCGAACTCGGTGAGCGCTGGAGACCTGGAACACGCACCCACGAACTCCACTGCCCTGTCGTACCAGTTAGCCCGACGTATGAGTGAGGCGTGGAACGAGGTCAGCCTCAAGGACGCACGGGGCTCACTCGACAAGGAGGTCTACGCCGTGGTCGAGGACCTCGTGAAGAACAAAGGGTGGCGCCTGCGGGCACAGGGCCACAAATACGCGGTGTACTGCCCGTGCACCGACGGTCGGGCCAACTTCATCACGCTGCCAGGAACGTCGAGGAACCCAGGAAACGCCGCCAAGCGTGTGAAGCGCTCTGCATCTCGGTGCCCGGATCGACACGAACTGATGAAATGAGATCGACCGCTGTTGTCAGTTGACAACAGTTGAGTAGGTGCGCATGCTGGGGGTATGTCCCCGACCGAATTCGAACTTATTTTCGTGACCCCTGGCCTCACCGGGCCGGGCGACAACCGAGTCTCGATGGTCGAGGAGCATCTGGACATTGTGGTCGAGTCCCACAGCGGTCTCACCCTCGCGACCGTCACGGCGGAGGGCGCCGACGCGGTCACCGCGGCTCTGTCCGCGGCAGCAGTGCTGTCCGCGTGTGGCCTCGCGCCTGTGCGGTCTTACCCGGACATGGTCACCCGCCAGGACATCGCTGACCGGGCCGATGTCTCACGCCAGGCGGTCGGCAACTGGGTGCGAGGGGAGCGTATGCAGTCCGATCCTTTCCCCACCCCGGTCCACCTGGTCGGTGGCGGGGTCTGGTTGTGGGGCGACGTTGTCGCCTGGCTCCGGCGACACGGACACGACATCGAGGACCTGATGTTCCCCTCGATTGCCGATCATGCCCGCATCGACGCTGCACTGCTACAGACCCCGGCGCGCTCGGCGACGTTCGCTGGGCATGTGACCTTGTCCGGCGAACGGGCCACTGCCTTGTATGCCCCCTCCGTCAGCGCAACCATCAGGCACTGGGAGAGCTTCCAGTCGAGCTACGCCCTCGCCATATGAGCGCTGCCCCGCAACCTCGCACGGTCACCGATGCCCGCGAGCTCCTCGATCTTGCCGAACTCACCGACATCGTCTTTTATGAAACCTATGCGCGACGCACCTCGGACGGCGAGGACAACCCCTTGGCCATTCAGATCGCGCTGCGCCGGGAGGAACTTGTCCTCGAGATCCGCTGCAGGGCCACCGTCGCCGGCGCCGGAGGCGAATACCTGACCGACGCTTCGGCCGTGTTCACTCTGCACGAACCGATCGAAGCTCCCGACACCGTCGTTGCCGAATTCGTCGAACGCGTCGGCGTGATGTCTGTCTACCCCTACCTCCGCGAGTCCATCACGCAGTCCGCAGCCAAACTGGGCCTCGATCGTCCAATCCTGAAACTGCTTCGCCCCGGCGATGTCCACGTCACCCCCGACATTCAGGACCCGAGGGTCGCCGGTTGATATAGCGACCGGACGTCGGTCAGCGAAGATGACAAATCACATCTGAGGCGGTATTCGCCGTGGCGGGTTCGGTCGCGTTCCGGAACGCAGACAAGCCCAGCGTCGCGGTTGAGTCAGCAGCCCGGCGCCGCGCTATCTGCGGGTCGGCTCACCCCCTGGCTGTCCGAGTCGGGGCCGCCGCGCGATCACGGGCACCTGGCCGCTCTGGACAAGGGCGAATCCCTGCACGCACTCCGCCGCGACCTGCTCTACGCGCACGAGGGCCCGTGCGCGCGAGGCACCTGGAGGGACAGACCGAACAGGCATGGTGCCTCACGTTGGCGACCAACGCCGTCATCGCCTGGACGACAGAGCGCCTGGACGACAGAGTCCAGTACGGGCTGGCGACCGAACAGATGCGGTGGTCCGGGCGGCGCATCGACGACGAGGTGCTGACGCACATCTTCCCGGCCCACAGCGAGAACATCAACTTCTTCGGCGCCATCGACGTGGACATCGAGGGCGAACTCGTCCAGCTCGGCCCCACCTGCTACCGGCCGCTGCGCGTGCGCGACACCCTGTTCTGACCCCGGGAAGCCGAGAGACACCCAGCCGAGAGGATCCGGCAGCTGTGCGGCCTTGACCCTGTACTCGGGTACAGGGTTGAGAATGGGTGCATGCGGACCGGTGAGCTGGCAGCCAGGGCGGGGGTCAACGCACAGACCCTGCGCTACTACGAGCGCCGTGGGCTACTCGCGCAACCGGCGCGGTCCCCGGCGGGCTACCGCAGCTACCCCGACGAGTCGGTCGCGGTGGTCAGGTTCGTCAAACGATCCCAGGAGCTGGGGTTCACCCTCGACGAGGTCGCCGAACTGCTGCGGCTGGCCGACGGCGGCCCCGACGACTGCGACGCCGCCCGGGCACTGGCCGAATCGAGGGCCGCCGAGCTGAAACGGCGTATCGCGGACCTGCAGCGCATGCGCGGCTCGCTGGCCGAGTTGATCGCGACGTGCGAGCTTCCCCGCCACCGCCGGTCCTGTCCGATTCTGACCTCGCTGCACGAAGGAGACCACCGATGAAACTGGAAATCCTCCACGTTCCCGACTGCCCCAACGTGGCGATACTCGAGCAGCGCATCCGGCAGGCGACCGCCGGCCGGCCGGTGCAGCCCGAGATCACCCACCGCGTGATCGCCGATCCCGGCCAGGCCGCCGCCGCGGGTATGACCGGCTCACCCACCCTGCTGGTCGACGGCCACGACCCGTTCGCAACGCCGGGCCAGGTCCCGAGCGTGTCGTGCAGGCTCTACCCCTCAGACGCCGGGCGGCTCGACGGCGCACCCCCGGTCGCCGCGTTGCGCGCCGCGTTGCGGCTCGCCCCGGACGCCGCCGCGGCACTCGGGGACGACACCGCATCCTCGTGCTGCACCCCACCCGCCGCCACCGAATCCCCGGCAACAGTGCTGCGCGCCCGGCGCGCCGCCGCGCAACCGGCAGACCCCGCTGAAAAGGCTGTGCACCAGGCGATCCTGCGTTCCTTCGCTACCGAGGGGCGGGCACCGACCAGTGACGAGCTGACCGAGACGGCCGACGGGCTCGACGTGCCGGTCGATCAGCTCCTGCGCCGCTTGCACGATGCCGACATCGTCCGGCTCGACGCGACCGGGGACATCGCGGCGGCGTATCCGTTCTCGTCCACACCGACGCCGCATCGGGTCCGGGTCGCTGGCGGAGCCACGGTGTCCGCCATGTGCGCGGTCGACGCGCTCGGTATGGCTGCGATGCTCGACACCCCGGTGACGATCACCTCCGCCGACCCGGTGACCGCCGATCCGATCACGGTCACCGTCGACGGCGGGCACGTCACCGCGCAGCCGGCCACCACGGCCGTCTTCGTCGGCGCACAAGCCGGCCAAGGCCCGTCCGCCGACACCTGCTGCCACTACCTCAACTTCTTCACCGACCGCGCCAGCGCCCAAGGCTGGGCCGACACCCACCCCGGTATCGGCGGCGTCATTGTCGAACTCCCCGACGCCCACCACCTCGGCACCACCATTTTCGGGCACCTGCTGCACAGCTGACCACACCCGGGCTTGCCACGGATAACACCCTGTCATCCGTGGCACCATGAGGAATCTGGCTGGTCTGCCGAAGTCACCACGATAGTTCGCGGCAGCGGCCCTCACCGTCGAGGGGTTCGACTTGCAGGGTGGCGTGTTCGAGGTGGAAGCGTTCCGCCAACAGAGTTTGTGCCGCTGCGAGCACAGCCGTGGGGTCCGTGTCGGTTTCGGTGACCAGATGCGCGGAGGCGACCTCCATGCCCGAGGTAAGAGTCCAGACGTGCAGGTCGTGGGATTCTTGCACTCCGGGAAGGGCATTGAGGGCAGCGTTGACCTCGATGATGTCGATACTTTTCGGTGCTTGTTGGAGCAGGATGCCGATCGCGTGTCGGCCGAGGTTGTAGGCCCGCGGCAGGACGAACAACCCGATAGCAACACCGATGATCGGGTCGGCGTACCGCCAGCCGAACACGATGGTCACCACACCGCTGATAAGCACGCCGACCGAGCCGAGCATGTCAGCAAGGACTTCGAGGTATGCCCCGCGGACGTTGATGCTTTCCTTGGCTCCGCCGCGCAACAAGAGAAAGGAAATGACGTTCATGGTGAGGCCGACCACGGCAACGATGGTGACAGGAAGACCGGGGACTTCGGGTGGTTCGGACAGTCGCTGGAGGGCTTCGTAGAGGATCCAGATGGCGACGCCGAACAGCAGCAGTGCGTTGAGCAGCGCGGCGAAAACTTCGGTGCGGTACAGGCCGAAGGTGCGGTCCGGCCGGGTGCGGGCGCGCTGGGCGACGGTGATGGCGGTGACGGCCATCAAGATGCCGAACACGTCGGTGAACACGTGTGCTGAGTCGGAAAGCAGAGCCAGCGACGAGGTGGACAGTCCGACGACGAGTTGGATCACGAATGTCACCAGACCCAGGGCCACGGCGATCCACAACCGTCGGACGTATCGGCCGGAGGCGCTGGTGGCGTGGGCAGGCGAAAGGCCGTGTCCGTGTCCGTGGCTCATCGTTTTCCTTCCTCGAGACACCGGCATCATATAGCGACATACGCATGTTTGCATATGTGGCCATGGCAGCCACGTAGCAATCGGGTCAGCACGGTCAACTATTCTTCATAGTATTTCGGCGGCGAGGCGCGCGCCTGCAGGTTCGGCCGGCGGGAACGGGCGAACAACGGACGAGGTGAGGTTTTCCGTGGCAGGCACCAGTAGAGCTGCGGTCGGCGTGATGGTCAGCTGGACAGCAGGCGCGGCCCTGGTTGCGGCGGCCCTGGCGGCCGTGTCGAGCAGCGAGGTCCTGCGGTTGCTGGGGTTGCCGGACCCAGGAGTGATCACGAGATACGGGCTCCCGGCCGCCACCGCGATCGGGGAAGTCGCGGCGGTGGTGATGATCGGGTCGTTGCTGGTGGCGGCGGTGCTGGTACCGCCGCAACGCTCCGGGGTGCTCGATGTCGACGGATACCGAGCGGTGCGGACCGCCAGCGCGGCTGCGGCGCTGTGGGCAGGGTCCGCACTGGTGTTGATTCCTCTGTCGTTGTCGGACACCTCCGGCCAACCACTGAGTACCGTGTTCGCCGATCCGCTTCAGTTCGTGGACTCGGTGGGGCAAATCGAGACATCCACCGCCTGGCTGTGGACCGCGTGCCTGGCCGCCGTGGTGGGGTTGGGATGCCGCCTCGTTCTGCAGCACCGGTGGACACCGGTGCTGCTGGTCATGGCAGTGGGGAGCCTGATGCCACGCGCGTTGACGGGACATTCAGCCGGGGGCGGATCGCATGATCTGGCCACCAACAGCCTGATACTTCATCTGGTCTCGGCAGGACTGTGGGTCGGGGGATTGGCGGCGCTGGTGCTGCACACTGTGCGTGGTGGCGGACATCTCGATGTGGCCACGCGCCGGTTCTCCGCGCTGGCGACCGTGGCATTCGTGGTGATGGCCGCCTCGGGAACGATCAATGCTCTGGTGCGGGTTCCGCTCGGGGAATTCCTCTCCGGCCCGTATGGGTTTCTGATCCTGGCCAAGGTGGCTGCGCTCGGTGTGGTGGGCTGGCTGGGATGGCGCCAACGGACGGTGGCAGTCACTGCGCTGGCTGCCGACCCCTTCGATCGGCGCGCGTTCATACTCCTAGCAGCGATCGAATCGGCGGTCCTGACCGCCACCATCGGACTCGGAGTGGCGCTGGGGCGCACTCCGCCGCCGCAGGGTGAACGTCGCGAACCCAGCCTGGTCGACGAAGTCTTGGGGTACGGGTTCGACGGCGCCCCGACGCTGGGCAGGCTGATAACGGAGTGGCGGTTCGATCTGCTGCTGGGAACAGCGGCGGTGGTGCTGGCAGCGCTCTACCTACTGGGGGTGCGGAGGCTACGTGCGACAGGGCGACCGTGGCCGGTCCGGCGCACCGCGTGCTGGCTGCTTGGCTGCGTGGTGCTGCTCCTGGTGACCTCCTCCGGGATCGGGCGCTACGCCCCGGCGGCGTTCAGCGTGCACCTGCCCTCATCCGCGGCACTGGCGATCGCCGTGCCCCTGTGTTTGGTTCTGGGTGCTCCGCTCACCTTGGCGGCCCGTGCGGTTCGCCCCGGCCCTGCCGATGCTGTCACAGGCGCTCGCGACTGGATGCGCGCGATCTTCACCACTACCGCCTTACGCTGGGTGACCCACCCGGTGGTCGCCACGGCGCTGTTCGTGGGCACCTTCTATCTGCTGTATCTCGGAGGACTGTACGACGGGGGCTCGTATCCGGGACGCATGGTGCTGAATATTTGGCTGCTGGCTGTGGGGTTGGTCTTCTTCTGGGTCACCGTCGGGATCGATCCGGTCCCCGTGCCGCAGGGACCGTTGACGCGTGTGGGAGCAGTGGCGGTCGCGTTGGTCGGCTATGCGTTCTTCCTGGTCGCCCTGATCATGGCCGATTTCGTGATCGCCGCCGAGTTCTACAGTTCGCTGCAACTGGGATGGTTCGACGACTTGGCTGCCGACCAGCGACTGGGAGGCAGCTTGGCGTGGGCCGTCGGCGAACTTCCGCTACTACTGGCCACCATGCTCGCGATCGTGCGATGGGGTTCTGTCGAGAACCGACGTGATCGTAAGCGGGACGACAAGGTCGACCGCGAGGGGGACCTCGAACTCGCCGCCTACAACGCGATGCTCGATGGGCTGAACCCCAACACTCGTATCTCGGCGGAAGCCAACGAGGACTTCCCGGAACGCGACCACAAGCGCCAGCGGGAGGTCGAGTAGCGATCCGTTATTGAAACTATGCAACATAGTAGTACTGTGGCGGTGTCCGTCACCGTTTCGTGATCGAGTGAGCGGTGCCCTTCACGAGGATGCGATCTTGGCCCGACACCGCAGACCAGAACCCGAACCCACCGTCCCCCGACACTTTCGCCGTGACATTCCCGCGGGGGAGGCCGACGATCGGGCCGGAAGCGTAGGAGGAGCTGGGAGCCGCGACGGGGAGGCTCCTACGACGGTCTTGCCGATTCCGGTCTTCGACGAGCACCCCGAGGACGAGAACCAGGACGACCTTCCAGGCCGGGCAGAGTCCGTCCCCCAGGCGCGGGCAAGAAGCGCAGGAGCGCACCGCCGAACGAGCACGGGGACCAGCGGACGCGTGCTGACGGTGTCGGTGGCGGCAGGTGCATTGTTCGCGGCAACGACCTCGAGCGCCCATGCCACCTCGGCCCATCCCCCGGTCGGCAACGAGATCGAGGCCGCGCCGGAGCCCTCGGCGCCGACGGAAGTGCTCTCGCAGGCCCCGCAGGTGCTGCAGGTGGTGCAGGTGCCGACCCTGGCGGACTTCGCAGACCAACTCGAACGGGCTCGCGTCCGAGAGGAGCAACGGCTCGCACGAGAGGCAGAGGCCCGGCGCCCGAAGACGCTGATGCCCGTCAGCGGCACGCTCACCTCGAATTTCGGGCCACGATGGGGAACAACCCACTACGGCCTCGATATCGCCAACACGATCGGCACACCCATCGTCTCGGTGACCGACGGCACGGTCCTCGAGGCCGGGCCGGCCTCCGGCTTCGGTCTGTGGGTGCGAATTCTGCAGGACGACGGAACAATCGGGGTGTACGGACACATCGATCAGGCCTTGGTGTCGGCGGGCCAGCGGGTACGCGCCGGGGAGCAGATCGCCACTGTCGGCAATCGAGGGCAATCGACCGGGCCGCATCTACACTACGAAGTCTGGGAGCCGGACGGTCGTAAAGGTGATCCCATGGCATGGTTGAGCGCACGCGGAGTTCAGGTCGCGCCGGATGCGCGTGCATAGACAGCGCTTGGATAAGGGATAATTTGGTCCATGTCTGCGAGGGGAGCCATGAATAGGTTGGGTGGCCTCGAGGCCGAGGTGATGAACGAACTGTGGTCGGTCGAGGAGCCGCAGTCGGTTCATGATCTCGTCGATCGGCTTCGCGAACGCAAAGAGTTTGCCTACACCACTATCTTGACCGTGGTCACCCACCTGCACGAGAAGGGCTGGGTGCAACGAGAAAAGCGTAGCCGCGCTTACTTCTATTCGCCCTCGCGCAGCCGCGAAGAGGCCACCTCGGAGGCCTTGCGCGCGTTGCTGGACAGCAGCGCCGACCCCAGCGCGGTGCTGTTGCATTTCGCCAAGACAGTCAGCGACCGCGAGTACGACGCGCTGCGCCGGGGTTGGACGAGTCGGGCCGCCGACCAATGACACTGGCCCTGGTCCTGCTGCTGGGTGCGGCTCTGATCTCGATCGCCGCGCCGCGGATGCTCGTCACGCTCGCCGGCACTTCCCTGCCTCCTGGGGTCCTGCTGGCGGCATGGCTCGGCAGTTTGGGCGGGGCACTGTTCCTCGGCGCTTCCGCGGTGGTCACCTTGGCATGGCCCGACCATGCGCCTGCTGAGACCGCGGTCGAAGCCGTGGTGCGGTGTCTGAGCGCCGTGTCCCACGCCGTGCAGCCGTGGATCACCGAAACCATGGCAGCAGTCGGGGCTCTGGGGGTACTCGCCGTGGTGGTCCGAGCCGTGATTCTGGGTCGGCGATACGCCCGAGAACAGGCCCGTCTGCGCACCTACCACCGCGATGTGGTGGCCATCGTCGCCCGGTCCCGCGACGACGATGTGATGTGGCTCGCGCATCCGATGCCGATGGCCTACAGCGTCGCCGGGCGGCCTGGGTTCGTCGTCGCCACGGACGGGTTGTCGGACTTCCTGACTACGGGTGAACGCGACGCTGTGCTCGCCCACGAACGGGCGCACCTGCGCGGCAGTCACCACCTCATCGTCACCACGTGCGACATTCTCGCCGCGGTATTCCCGGCCGTGCCCTTGTTCGCGTCCGCCCCGGCCGCGGTCAAAACGCTGGTCGAACTCACCGCAGATCAGCACGCTGCGCAAGCCACCAGTACAGCAACCGTGTGCTCGGCGCTGACCGTGGTCTCGGCGTCGACACTGTCGCAGCCGGCCGGAACCCTGGGGTTGAGCAACGAAACGTCGCTGCGGCTGCGCACACTGAATATCAGCTGGCGGACCCGATGGCCGAGGCTGTCCTACGCGACCGCCGCCGCACTGTCCGTGACCATGCCCATGGCCACGGCACTGGCCGGGCTCGCAATGATCTCCACGACGGTCTGCCTCTTGGCCACCACGGTCTGATCCGCACCCCTAAATACTATGCTGAATAGTATTTGGGTACGCTCGTGACGTCTCATCGTTGTGCGCACGCGCAAAAACCGGATCGGACAGCAACTCATGACCGCTCTCGCCCCGCCACCTCCACCTGTCGCCACCCGCCCGATGCCGGCGCGGCGCAGTCCCAAGGGTTCGTTCATCCACAAGATGGTCACCACGACAGACCCGAAGGTGCTGGGTCTGATGTATCTGGTGACCTCGTTCGCGTTCTTCGGGGCCGGCGGCCTGATGGCGCTGTTCATGCGCAGCGAGCTCGCCGTACCCGGTCTGCAGTTCCTGTCCAACGAGCAGTACAACCAGCTGTTCACCATGCACGGCACGATCATGTTGCTGATGTATGCCACTCCGGTGGTGTTCGGTTTCGCCAACTACATCCTGCCGCTGCAGATCGGGGCACCCGATGTCGCCTTTCCCCGGCTGAACGCCTTCAGCTACTGGCTGTATCTGTTCGGTTCCCTCATCGCCGTCGGCGGGTTCCTCACCCCCGGTGGAGCCGCCGACTTCGGTTGGACCGCCTACGTTCCGCTCAGCTCCGAACTGCACTCCCCCGGCATGGGCGCCAACCTGTGGATCGTGGGTCTGGCCGTCTCCGGCCTGGGCACCATCTTGGGCGCGGTCAACATGATCACCACCGTCGTGTGCATGCGGGCCCCCGGCATGACGATGTTCCGGATGTCGATCTTCACCTGGAACATCTTCATCACCTCGATCCTGATCCTGCTCGCGTTCCCGCTGCTGACCGCGGCACTGATGGGACTGCTCTACGACCGGATGCTCGGCGGACACCTCTTCGACCCCGCCACCGGCGGAGTGCTGCTCTGGCAGCACATGTTCTGGTTCTTCGGCCACCCCGAGGTCTACATCATCGCGCTACCGTTCTTCGGTATCGTCTCCGAGATCTTCCCGGTGTTCTCCCGCAAACCGATCTTCGGCTACACCGGCCTGGTCTACGCCACCCTGGGCATCGCCGCCCTGTCGATCGCGGTGTGGGCGCACCACATGTACGCCACCGGCGCGGTGCTGTTGCCGTTCTTCTCGTTCATGACCTTCCTGATCGCCATCCCCACCGGTGTGAAGTTCTTCAACTGGATCGGCACCTTGTGGCGGGGGCAGCTGACGTTCGAGACGCCGATGTTGTTCTCCGTCGGGTTCTTGATCACCTTCCTCTTCGGTGGTCTGTCCGGCGTCATCCTGGCCTCCCCGCCGATGGACTTCCAGCTGCACGACTCGTACTTCGTGGTGGCGCATTTCCACTATGTGGTGTTCGGCACCGTGGTGTTCGCGACCTACGCCGGCGTCTACTTCTGGTTCCCGAAGATGATCGGGCGCATGCTCGACGAGCGGCTGGGCAAGTGGCACTTCTGGTTGACGTTCGTCGGCTTCCACGCCACCTTCCTCGTGCAGCACTGGCTGGGGAACGAGGGCATGCCCCGCCGGTACGCCGACTATCTGCCGTCGGACGGGTTCACCACCTTGAACATCATCTCGACCATCGGCTCGTTCGTCCTCGGCGCCTCGGTCCTGCCGTTCATCTGGAACGTCTTCAAGAGTTACCGCTACGGCCAGGTCGTGACCGTCGACGACCCGTGGGGCTACGGCAACTCGCTCGAATGGGCCACCAGCTGCCCGCCGCCGCGGCACAATTTCACCGAGCTGCCGCCGATCCGCTCCGAGCGCCCTGCTTTCGAACTGCACTACCCGCACATGGTCAAACGCATGCGAGCCGAGGCCCATGTCGGATTCAGCGGGACCCCCAAGAGTGCCCACGTCGATCGTGATCCCGCCGACTCGCAGAACTCCGTGTTCTCCACAGACACAGGGGCTGAGCACACGGACACGAAGGACTAAAGGGTTCGCACTCGCGCGCGAAAGATCGGACAGGATTACCCATGAACACGAGTACGCCGTCGGTCACGGTACCGGCGACAGACCGGGCCACTGCAGCATTGGCGGACTGGCTCATTCGAGATCTGACCGCGTTGTTGCTCGAGCAGGCCGGGCTTCCGGATCCTCAGCGGCTGCGTCGCCTGCCGACCATCACTGCCGCACACATCGGCAAGCCGAGCAAGCTGCGCCGGCATGTGCGGGCGTTGGAACAGGTTCTGGGACAGGTGGATCGGCACCTTCACGCCAGCACGTCTCCCCCTGGGCTCGGCGCCCAGTCGGTACCTGCCGTGCCGAACGAGATCTTCGATGTGGCAGCCGATGTGGCCGGGACCGTCGCCGACTACGGCAGCCCCGCCGCCGCTCTGGCCAATCGGACGGTGCTGATCGCGGCGGCAGTGATCAGCGATGGGTGGGGGATGATCGAGGCATCCGAGAGCTGGTCCAACACCGCGCAGTCTTATTGCGCGTTCATCACGCGGCTGTGGCGCGACGAGCCGCAGGCACAGGTGCTCGTCGATCCCGGATAACGACCGAAACCACTGCAGTGGATACCGACCGGGCTGCAGTGGCCTGTCTCGGACGAATCGGGCTGGATCCGTCCGAGACAGGCCGATCCGGACCCGGGAGGCCGGGGCGCCGCTCCGGGACTTTCCTGAATCCGAGAAGGGTTTGTGAACGAGTCGGGGCGTTTTGGCGTCCGGGAGATGTCCAGAGGCCTCGACTCAGCTCTCGACCGCCGCAGAACATCGACGCGTTCGGTGGCGTCGATGTGTGCAGGTCGAGGACACGGAGTGGGCAGACGAGAGTCGCGGTCTACGCTTATTCCGGCCGTGTCAGATCAAGGTCCGCCAGTACGGCCAGAAGGCTTCGGCGACCAGGGTGAGCACGCTGAGCACCCACACGGTCGGTAGCACCGAATGATGACGGAGGAACAGCTCGCGCCACCGTCCGGGCCTGCCCGCCGCCGTTTCGATGTGCAGTAGGCAGTACCACCAGGCGAGCACGGTCACCAACCACACCACCATGCAGTACGGGCACAATGCCCCGATCCGGTAGAGACTCTGGAACACCAGCCAGTGCACGAAGGCGACAGCGGCGGTCAGACCGGTGAACAGGCCGTTCCAATACCATCGCGGCAGGTCGGCCCCGGCCAGGACCGTGACGGCGGTGGTGAGCACGACCGCGAACCCCACCAACCCCAGCAACGGGTTGGGGAAGCCGAACAAGTCCGCTTGCCATGAGGTCATGATGGACCCGCAACTGATGACCGGGTTGATGCTGCACGAGGGGCGATAGGTCGGATCGGCCAGCACGGCGAACTTCTCGATGGTGAGCACCAGCGAGGCCATTAGACCCGCCGCGCCGCAGACACCGAGGATCGCGCCCACCGCGCGCGTGCCGAGCACCCGACCCGACGCTGCGTCGGCGACTGTCGCCGGAGGCGTCGGGGCGCTCACTCGGCCAACGCCGCGTCGATCCGATCCCGCAGCTGCTCGTAGGTGGGCATGGGCGGCAGCTCGACGCCGTTGAGGAACAACGTGGGCGTGCCCTGCACGCCGAGGGCGAGACCGGCGTCGAAGTCCTGGTCCACGCGTGCGCTGACGGCGGGATCGTTGACATCACGCTCGAATACGGCCATATCCAACCCCAGTTGTTCGGCGAAACCCCAGAACACCCTTTCCTGGGACTGCCCGGACTCACCCCACTGTGCCTGCGTTTCGTACATCAGCCGGTACATCGGCTCAAGCTGGCCTTGCCGGGCCGCGGCCTCGACGACCCGGGCCGCCAGGTGGCTGTTGGTGTGGCTGGGGATGGGGAAGTAGCGGATGCCGAGGTCGATCCGTCCGGCGTACTCGCTGCGGATCTGTTCCATCACCGGGTACAACGCCCGGCAGGACTCGCATTCGAAATCCAGGAATTCGACCAGCTGGACCTTGTCGTCGGGGGCAGTGGCCAAGGTACGAATGTCCGGTGTCCACACCGGTGTCGCCGCAGAGCCAGGTGCCTCTTGACTGTTCGTCTCAGCGTTCGTGTCGGCCCTGTTGGTGTAGAGCAACACCGACAACACCACCACGAACAGGGCCACCAGGGCCGCGGACACTTTCACATTGGTCGTCAGTTTCATGTTCTCGTCCGTCTCGGTACCTGGGAGCGAGCCGGTAAGCGTCACCGACCCACCATAAAACTACGCTACATAGTAGATGGGTTAGGGTGGACCCCGATCAGCGCCCTTCGCGTTCTCTCGACAGGCCACCGCGCCGGACTCCGAGCCCGGGGTAGGAAGCCGAGAAAGTATGTCCCCATGAACAAACTCGTCACGATCTTCGCCGCGGCCGCAGTGGTTCTGCTGCTCGGCGTCGCACCCGCGCAGGCTCACAGCACTTTGATCGGCTCGACTCCCGCGGCCGACGCCACGGCGGCAGGTTCCCCCGACGAAATCGAGCTGGAGTTCAACCAACCCATCAATACCGCGTTCGCCACCGTGACCCTCACCGACGGTGAAGGCGCGCAGCGTGGAAGTTCCGAGGCGATCGTCGACGCAGAACGGGTGCGGCTGGCGATCCCCGAACCTCTGAGCGCAGGAGACTACACCGTCGGTTACCGGGTCGTCTCCGCCGACGGCCATCCCATCACCGGCTCCTACGCTTTCACCATCACCGCGGCGGCCGGGCAGGCACCGACCTCCGACGCCCCGCCGGCGTCGTCCTCCTCGCCGGTCGCGGCCGAGCCCGAGACCACCCAGACGCAGGCCACCCCCGAGGACTCGGAGCCCTCCGGCTCGTCGATTCCGGTGCTGCTGATAATTGCCGTGGCGGCAGTGCTGGTCATCGCTGGGGGCACCTGGGCTGCGGTGCGCGCCTTCCGGAAGAGTTGACCAGGGCACTCGGCGAGCCCATCGACCGCACTCGGTCGATGGCCTCGCCGAGTATCCACGCACACACCGCGACTCCTTGAAATTTCGGGTGCCCTGACTTTTAATTCAGGGGAACCTTTGGAGGGCGGATGGCGCTGACACTACGTGTCGGACGAGTACAACGGTGGCGGCGGTGGACGCTTCTCGGACCGGCCTTCGTCGCCTCCATCGCCTACGTCGATCCGGGCAACGTGGCCTCCAACGTCAGCGCCGGCGCCCAGTTCGGGTACCTGCTGGTGTGGGTGGTCGTGGTGGCCAACGTCATGGCCGCGCTGGTGCAGTACCTGT
Source organism: Rhodococcus artemisiae (assembly GCF_036327795.1). Classification (NCBI taxonomy): domain Bacteria; kingdom Bacillati; phylum Actinomycetota; class Actinomycetes; order Mycobacteriales; family Nocardiaceae; genus Rhodococcus; species Rhodococcus artemisiae. The sequence goes on along the minus strand of NZ_JAUTXY010000021.1, from coordinate 33,931 downwards.
CCGCCAAACTGGGTCTGGTCACCGGCAGGTCCTTGCCCGAGGCGCTCCGCGAGCGCATGCCCCGCTCGGTGCGATTGGCGTACTGGGGGCAGGCGGAACTGGTCGCCATGGCCACCGACCTGGCCGAGGTCATCGGCGGCGCCATTGCCCTGAACTTGTTGTTCGATCTCCCGCTGTTCACCGGAGCACTGGTCACCGGGGCGGTATCGCTGCTCCTGCTACTGGTACAGGACACGCGCGGTCAGCGCAGCTTCGAACGGGTGATCACCGGTTTGCTGCTGGTCATCGCGATCGGGTTCGTCACCAGCATCTTTGCCGCACCGCCCCCGGCCCAGGCCGTGGCCGACGGACTCGTGCCGCGCTTCGACGGCGCCGAATCGGTCCTGCTGGCCGCGGCCATGCTCGGTGCGACGGTGATGCCCCATGCGGTGTACCTGCACTCGGGTCTTGCCCGGGACCGTCACGGCCATCCCGAGCCCGGCCCGCGACGGGCCATGCTGCTTCGGGTCACGCGCTGGGATGTCGGATTGGCCATGGTGGTGGCGGGCACGGTGAATCTGGCCATGTTGCTCATGGCCGCGACGACGTTGCGGGGACGCGAGGGAGTCGATTCGATCGACGGGGCGCACACGGCACTGGGCCAGGAACTCGGCCCGACGGTGGCGCTGCTGTTCGCACTGGGCCTGTTGGCCTCCGGGTTCGCGTCGACCTCGGTGGGTGCCTACGCCGGAGCCTTGATCATGGACGGGCTGCTGCGCAGACGGATACCGCTGCTGGCGCGGCGCCTGATCACCCTGGTGCCGGCGTTGGTGGTGGTCGCGCTCGGGACGGATCCGACCCGGGCACTGGTGCTCTCGCAGGTGGTGCTGTCGTTCGGCATTCCGTTCGCGTTGATTCCCCTGGTGCGTCTGACCAGCGATCGGGCGCTGATGGGCACCGACGTCAACCATCGGCTCACCACCGCGTTGGCCTGGACCATTGCCGCCACGATCACGGCGCTCAATCTGGTGTTGATCTATCTGACGGTGTGGCGGTGACCGCCTCGGTCCGCGAGACCCGGATCAGGACCGGGACCGTTTCGGTCGGTCTCCGCGCTGGTCGTCGACGATGCGGATCTCGTCGTTGATCCGGGTGCGCAACCGGCGCAGGGCCACCATCGACACTGCCATGCCGGCGAGGACGCCGACAATGAGCACCCACGTCAGCGACACCGCCAATCCGAGAATGCGGACGCCGGCCACCGCGGCGCCGGCGCACCCGGCCACGACCGCCAGGCGGGCCGCGGTGTAGAGGAATACCAGGCGCGGCAGACGCATCGTCGACGTCTGTTTCATGATCACTCCTTGACGCCCGACCCGGCCGGTGCCGGTCCGGATCCTGGCAGGGTTCACCGGTCAGTTCATCGGTAGGGGTGCGGCGCCTCGGGCCGTGAGCAGCTGCTGCATCGTTGTCGATTCGGCTTGCTGGGTGTCGACGATCTGGCGCGCCAGTGTCGTCACCACCTGTTCGGAGGCGTTGGCCGCGGCATCGCGGGCCATCGGCAGGCCGCCCTGATGGTGCCGAAGCAGCAGTTGCAGGTACAGCGTGTCGAAGGCGGGGCCGGTGGTGCCTCGGAGCGTGGCGAGCTCGGAGGTGGTGGCCATCCCGGGCATCAGGGGCCCTGGGGGCCCGGACGGCATCGCCGTGTGCTCGGCCATTCCCGGCATCGCCTCGGCGCTGTTGTCGGTGGCACGCATCCAGGTCATCGGCTTCCCGGGTGGCTGCAGTGGTCGGTCCCACACGGCCAGCCAGCCCTGCATCGTGCCCCACTGGCTCTGCTGGGTGGTGATCACGTCGTAGGCCAGGGTGCGCACCGCCGGGTCGGTAGCGTTGGTCAACGCCATCGCCGACATTTCTACCGCTTGGCTGTGGTGCACGGACATGTCCTGTGCAAAGCCCACATCGACCGAATCGTGCGCGGGCGGTTCGGGGTTCCCGGCTCCCAGTCCCAGTCCCAGTCCCGAGGCACTGATGCCCAGATAGAGGCCGACGACGAGCGCGAACACTCCCACGGCGAGCGTGCGGCCGAGTCCGGCGCCTCTACCGGGGTCGGGGGTGGTGGGGGTGGTGGGGTCAGGGGTCTCAGCCATTGCCGGGTCCGAGGTTCGAGCCCATCGCCGGGGCGGGGCCGGGCTGCGGGCCGATTGCCATGGGTACGGCGTCCGGCCCCGGTACTGACGCATCGAATGGCGGCGGAGCACTCGGGTCGAAGCTGCCCGGTGTGGTGGAGCAGGTGGCACCGGCCTCCGGGTGGGTGTTGGGGTTGCGGCGCAACGCGGTGATGAACTGATCGAGTCGATCGTCTTCGGAGTCGTCGAGCGCGAGGCGGTGGCCCCAGGATTGCACCGAGATCGGGGACGGCAGGCCAGGATAGGGCGACATCAGGGTGTAGGGCTGGCCGTCGACTTTCGTCTCCAACGTCGGCACCTCGTTTCCGGCGACCTTCTGCGGGTCGTACGTAATCCACACCGCGCCGTGTTCGAGCGAGTGCACCGCGTTCTCGGTGCGGATCGGTTCGGGGTAGATCGTGCCGGTGCAGGTGGCCCAGTACTGATCGTGCGGGCCCCCCATCGGGGGATTCTGGTCGTATGCCACCCGCTGGGGCGCTTGCACGTGTGTGCCGGCCGGGTAGTCGATCGTCTCCACTCCGTCGATCATGGTGGACGGATCGGGGTTGTCCGCAGTGGGCACGTACCTCTGGGCCTCGGCGCGTTCGGACACCTTCGGGGCGAGGTTGTACGCGATGACCCCGATCAGGCCGATGATCACCACGGCAGCGCCGATCATCGGCCACGGGACCCGGCGCGAGCTGGTCAAAGTCACCGGTCCGCGGCGTCTGCGTGCCACGCGTGGCTTCGGTGTGTCTGAGCTGTTCACCGCAATTGCCTTCCTCGGCACCGATAGGGCATCACCCCAGTAAATACTATTCGACATAGTTTCTATGAGGGTGGGGTTGGACCAGCGACGCCTGAGCTGATCAGGCGGCCGTCACACCTGCGACAGATCCGCCGTCGGTGCGCCTCGTTGCTGCAGCCACTGGGCCGGATCCACCTTCGCGCCGGCCGGATCCGTGGTCTCGAAATGTAGGTGCGGACCGGTGGACTGACCCCGATTGCCGACGGTGGCGATCTGCTCGCCGGCTTGCACACGCTGCCCTTCCGTGACCAATGTTTCGTTGATGTGACCGTAGGTACTGGTCGACCCGTCATCGTGCCTGACCTGCACCCACAGGCCGAATCCGGAGGCGGGCCCGGAGTCGATCACGGTGCCCGAGGCGGCCGCGTAGACGGGTGTGCCGATGCTGTTGGCGATGTCCAGACCGGCGTGGGACGAGCCCCACCGGGGTCCGAACGCGGAGGTCAAGGTGCCCGACACCGGGGTGACAGCGAGGGGCTGCGGCATCGAGGCCCCCCAGGGCGCCTGACCGACCGGCACCGCGGAGGACGACGGCATGGCCGGAACCGCCGCGGCGGGGGGCGCGACCGCGGAAAAATCCGGAACCGCGGCGAACTGGTCGAGCACCGCCTCGACTTCCGGCAGGGCGGCCAGCGCCGCGAGTTCGGCCGGCAACGGGACCGGCGCCGGGGCTGCGGTATGCGCGCCGCCGGGGGCAGGCTGGGCTGCTGCCGCGCCCGGGGCGAAAATCTGCGATCCCACGATCAGCAGCGCGCCGGTCGCGACCGACGACGCACATGTCGCCGTTGCCGCGCGGTTCACCGGCGCCCGGTGCCGTCCCCCGCGCCTCACCGGTCCTCGCGTGAAATCCGCATTGATTTCGGTAAGGTAACGGTTTCGGGGTTGGATGGATGCGCGGTGCCGTCCCACAATACTGCTCCTGACATGCTATTTCGATGGGTATCCGTCGTTTTCGCGACAGATAAGATAACGAAACGATATACGAGAATCGTCCTAAAAACTACCCAACTTAGTAGTTGATGGGGGCTCGGGCCTTCCTGTGGCCGGCAAGCAGGAACACCAGCACGGACGCGGCAGCGAGCACCTCAGGAACCGAACCGAGCCGGGTAGCCCAGGTCAACCGGGCACTCAGGGGCAGCTCGCCGACGAGGACGTCGGCGGTGAACATCGTGCTGCGGTCGGTGACCGTGCCGTCGGGAGTGATCAGGGCACTGACCCCGCTGGTAGCCGCGACCACCACGGACCGTCCGTGCTCGACCGCGCGGAGCCGAGACATGGCCAGCTGCTGGTAGGTCATCTCGGTGCGGCCGAAGGTCGCGTTGTTGGTGGGCACCACCAGCAGCTGCGCGCCTGCCCGCACCGACTCGGCGACCGCATCGTCGAAGGCGACCTCGTAACAGGTCGCCACCCCCACCGGCACGCCGTTGAGCTCGACCCGGCCGGTGCCGTCTCCGGGGACGAAGCGGCCGGCCTGTGCGGCAGCCGGCCACAGTCGCTCGATCACCGGGCGCAGCGGCAGGTATTCCCCGAACGGCACCAGTCGCCGCTTGAGGTGTCGGTCCCCGGGACCTGTCACCGGGTCCCACACCAGCGCACCGTTACCGCTGGTGCCGTCACCGTTGTCGAGCACGGCACCGACGAGGATGGGCACACCGAGGGCGGCGGCGGCCTCATCGATCTCGGCGCGGGCATCGGCCTGACGCAGCGGATCGATATCCGAAGAATTCTCCGGCCACACCACCAGCTGGGGCCGGGGCAGGCGGCCCGCCGCTACGTCGGCGGCAAGTCGTTCGGTCGCCGCGACGTGATTGTCGAGCACGGCCCGACGTTGGGCGTTGAAATCCAGACCCATTCGCGGCACGTTGCCCTGCACGGCCGCGACCGTGACCGCGGGCGCCAGTGAACTCGCGGAGTTGACCACTCCGGTGAGCGGTGCCGCTGCAAACAGGAACGCTGTCAGCAGCATCCAGCCCACCGCGACCGTCGGCCGCCGCTCGCGCGCAGCGGCCACGGCTGCGACCACCGTGGTACCGATCACCGCGACGGCGAACCCCACCCCGGCCGCCCCGGCAACAGAAGCCAGCGGCAGAAGCGGCCCCTCGGCCTGCCCGAAGGCCAGCCGGCCCCACGGAAAGCCTCCGAACGGTAGCCGTGCGCGTATCGCTTCGGTGAGCACCCAGGCGGCGGCGATCGACACCGGCGCGCCCGGGCGGCGGCTGAGCACAGCGGCCAGCGCCCCGAATATGCCGACCGCGAGTGCCTCGACCGCCGCGAGCACCAACCAGGGCACCGACCCGACATAGACGCCGACCCAGGGCAGCAGCGGCAGAAAGAAGCCCAATCCGGCCAGATAGCCGTAGCCGAAGCCGGCGCGCACGGTTCGGCCCCGCAGCACGGCGGTGAGCACCGCGATAGCGAGCGGAGCCAACCACCATCCCGTGCGGGGCGGAAAACTGGCATAGAGCATCAGCCCGGCCAGGATCGACGTCGCACCGCGCACCAGCACCGACAACTCCGGCCCACGACGTCGTACCGCGAAGGTGGAGCGCGCCGCGACCTCCGCCACCTCACTCATCGGAGATTGCACTGCGCAGGGATTTCACTGCGCAGGGAGGCGGGGGAAATCCTGCACCGGTGCACATGCCACAGGCGCGTCAGTTCAGTCCGGCATAGGAGTGCAGCCCGGAGACCACCATGTTGATGACGAACAGGTTGAACAACATCGCCACAAAACCGGCGATGTTGATCCAGGCCGCGCGGGTTTCCCGCCAGCCGGCGGTGGCCCGAGCGTGCAGGTACGCGGCGTAGATCACCCACGCGATGAACGAGACGGTTTCTTTCGGGTCCCACCCCCAGAACCGGCCCCACGCCGCCTCGGCCCAGATCGCGCCGAGGACGACCCCGGCCCCGAACAAGGGGAACGCGAAGATCGTCGTGCGGTAGGCGAGCCGGTCGAGGGCACGGGCGTCCGGGAGCCGCTGCATGAGACGGGCCAGCCGGGTATCCGGGCGTTTCTCGGCGTTCAACGCCAGCAGAAACAGGGTGCTGGCTACCCCTGAGACGAGGAACACTCCGCTCGAGACGGACACCACCGAGACGTGGATCGGCAGCCAGAACGACTGCAGTGCCGGCACCACCGGGGCGGCGTCGGCGTAGAGCACGGTGCCGGCAACAAAGAGCAGGATCAGCACCGGGATGAGCGCGAAGGCCCACAGCACGCGCAGCGCCGGGCGGCGCAGCACGATCAACCCGGCCAGTACCCCGATTGCGCAGGTGACGGTGACGAACTCGTACATGTTTCCCCATGGGAAGCGGGAGGTGGCCAGCCCGCGCAGCACCATCGAACCGATGTGCAGGATCAGGGCGACCACCAGGACGCTGACGCCCATGCGGCCGAGCCGGTCCGACAACTCCCGCCGGGCCGGTTCGATGACTCGGCCTGGCCCATCGGCCGGGACGGCAGCGGTGGTGGCGGATACCAGCTCCGGTGCGCTGCGGCGTACCCGCACCGCCGCGAACTCGGCGACGAACAGCACCAGCGCCAGCAGGTAGACGGCGAAGGCGGTTTCGAAGCTCAGATCGGAGTAGCGGGCGAGGGTCTCGTCGATCGGCATACGCTATCGGTCTTCTTTCGCAGCAGAGGGAGTGTCGGGCAGCAGGCGCTGGCAGAGGTCGGTGAACTCCGATCCCCATCCGGCCTGATCGGTGCGGGCCAGCCCGCCGAGTTCGACGGTGGTGCCGGCGCCGGCGGCGGGGCGCAGCCGCACCCAGATCCGGCGTCGTTTGATCACCAGTGAGGCCAGGAGTCCGCCCATCATGGTGATCGCGAAGACCAGCACCCAGTTCTGGGCGGGATCGTGGGAGACCTGCAGGTAGGCGAATTCCTCGGCGCCGTCGAACCGCACCGTCGTGCCGTCGGCCAGGGTGGTGGACTCGCCGGGCCGCAGGTTGACCCGGGCCTGCTTGACCAGGCGCCCCTGATTGATCATTTCGGAGTTGAGCGTGAAGATCGACTGCGGGATGCCGGTGTCCAGGCCGGTATCGCCCTTGTAGATGTCGATGGCCACGGCCGGGTCCAACATGTCCGGAAACGCCGAGGTCAGCAGGGTTCCGTCGAACGCTGCGGTGGGGGCGAACAACCCTTCGAGCGCGATCTGGTTGCGGCGGCGCTCATCCGGATCCGGATAGGTACCGCCGGGCGGATCGAAACGCATGGCTCCGCTGCTGAGGAACGTGGTGGCGTCCTCGGGGGCGAACTGCAACGTTTCGCTGCGTTGTTGCCCGTCGGGGAAGATCACGGTGAACCGGGGCGCGTAGCCGTGGCCGGTGAGGTAGACCCGTTCGTTGCCCAGGCGCAGCGGTTCGTTGACCCGCAGTCGGTGCTGCTGCCACCGGTCGGTGCCCAGATCCGCCCCGCTTTGGTAGGAGATGTTCGAGGTGAACATCTCCGCTTGGCCGTTGTCGAGGTAGTCGGCGGAAAAGTCTTCGACTCTGACGCAGAAGGGATCGAGTCCGGTGCCGTCGGTGGCGGCGCCGGCACGGAACGAGTCGTACACCGCTGGGGAGGTGTTGCAGAACCCCGGGCCGCCGTCGGCGATGACGATCACCGCGCCCTCGTATCCGAACAGCCGGCCGGTGGCCACCGCCACCAACAACCCCACCAGGGAGAAGTGGAAGACCAGGTTGCCGGCCTCGCGCAGGTATCCCTTTTCGGCCGAGATCGACTGGTGCCCATCGTCGCCGGTGCGGGTGACCGTTCGCCACCGGCGCAGCACGGTCTGGACCTGCTCGAGGGTGTCGTCGATCGGCGCGTCGAGCACCCCCTGTTGGTGGTGCGGTAGCCGTGACAGATTGCGTGGCACCGCGACCGGCTCACTGCGCAGCGCGCGCAGATGCTCGCGCAGACGGGGAAGCAGGCAGCCGATGAGCGAAATCATCAGCAACGCGTAGATGGCGGTGAACCAGAAGCTGGCGAACACGTCGAACATTTCGAGCCGGTCGAGGATCGGCCCGAGGACCGGGCGTGCGGCGATGTACTCGTCGACCTTGCCGGCGTTGAGATTGCGTTGCGGCAGCAGTGCCCCGGGGATCGCGGCGACGGCGAGCAAGAACAGCAGCACCAAGGCGGTGCGCATCGAGGTGAGCTGGCGCCACAGGTTCCGGGCGGTCGCGACGGCATGGCGCCACGGAGACGGACGCGGCAGCGGTGGTGCCGGATTCGGGTCGGTGACGGTCATATCGGCAGCACCACGTTGGTGACGAACTCGTCGCGGATCCACGCGATGAACAGCTCCCATGCTCCGGTCACCAGAGCGATGCCGACCGCAAGGAGCATCACCCCGCCGACGATTTGAATGGTGCGCGAATGTCGACGAAGCCATCCGACACCGCGCAAGGCCGAGGACGAACCGAACGCCAAGGCGATGAACGGCAGCCCCAGTCCCAGGCAGTACGCGACGATCAACAGCACTCCGCGGGCGGCGGTGGTGCCCTCGGTGCCGGCCGCCACCGACAACACCCCGGCCAATGTGGGGCCTAGGCACGGTGTCCACCCCAGCGCGAACACTCCACCGAGCAGCGGGGCGCCGGCCAGGGAGGAGATGCGCCGGGGCGCGAAGCGGGTGTCCTTCTGCAACGCCGGAATCAGCCCGATGAACGCCAGGCCCATCACGATGGTGACCACTCCGCCGGCGCGTTGGAGCAGTTCCTGGTTGATCCGCAGTGCTCCGATCACCCCGAACACCGAGGCGGTGGCCAGGACGAACACCACGGTGAAACCGGCGACGAACAGGCCGGCGGCTCCGGTGACCCGCCACCGGCCCGTCGTGCGCACGGCGGCATCGCCTCCCCCGGCGGTGCCTGCCCCGGGGGTCAGCGCCGGTGTCTCGGCGCCGGAGACCCCGGCCAGATACGACAGGTAGCCGGGCACCAGAGGCACCACGCACGGGGAGGCGAACGAGATCAACCCGGCCAGCACACACGCGCCCACCGCCAACAGCAGCGGTCCGGACGCGGCTGCATCCTGGAAACTCGCACCGATTCCTTGCGCCAGCACGATCACTGTTCGGCCGCCACTCGTTCGATCACCGGTTGCAGGTCTTCGGTCAGCAGCGCCCGCAGGAACACCGCCGCCACCCGATGCTGCCGATCGAGCACGAGTGTGGACGGGATGACGCTGGTGGGGAAGTTGCCGCCGAGAGCGGTCAACGTGCGCATCGGTGGGTCGTAGATCGACGGGTAGGAAACCTGGTTGTCGATGACGAAGTCCTGGGCTTTGTCGCGTTGGGGGTCGCGGACGTTGATACCGAGAAACTGCACCCCCAGATCCTGAGTGGCGCCGAAAGCCCGTTCGAGGTCGTCGGTTTCGCTGCGGCACGGAGCGCACCACTGGCCCCACAGATTGATCACCACCACTTGCCCGGCGTAGTCGGCGAGATCGACCGTGACCCCGTCGGTCATCAGGTCGGGGCCGGACAGCGGGCCGAGGGTCCCGCGCTCGGACGGCGGATCGTAGAAGATGTCGGTCTGACCGCCGGGAGCAACGAAATCGAAGGATCCGCCGCCCTGGGCGACGGCATCGGACCCAGTGGCGCAGGCACTGGCCCCCAGTAGCGCAACCAGTGTCACCATCAGCGCAGGCCACAATCGTCGGCGGCGTACTCGGCTCACTGTCCTCATCGCAGCATCGCGTCCACCGCGGCACGAACCTGAGCCGGTTCGGCGAACACCGGCGGGTCCACCACGCGTTCGACGGACCCGTCACGGTGCACGAAAAAAGTCAGCGGCAGCACCGGAGGGCCGGCCAGTGCCTTCTGCGCGGCCTCGTCGATGTCGATGAACGAGGGGTAGCTCACCTCGAGGGCGGCCATCAGCGCCAGCGCAGAAGCCGGTGTGTCCTGCACATTGAGGCCCACCACCCGGATCGCGCCGGGCTCGCCGGCATAGGCGTCCAAGACCGGCATCTCCTCCCGGCACGGTCCGCACCATGACGCCCACACGTTGAGCAGGGCCGGTTCTGCGGCCAAGGCGCCGCCGAGATCGACGGGGCGGTCCGAGCCCAGGCATCGCACTGTCACCTCCGCCAGGGGGCCTGCAGCACCGGCACCCGTGCCGGTCGGGCAGGGTGGTGCCTGGTCCGGGGCGGGCAGGGCACTGCGCGCCGGGGTGGGCAGCGCGGATGCGTCCGCCGGCTGTAGCCCGGAATCGGCTGTGGTCACGGCGTCGTCCTCCCGTCGGGGCCACAGCGCCACCACGAGCACGGCGATGACGAATAGACACGTGATCGACCATGCAGCTCTGGCGGACATGGGGCCCTCTCCGTTGTCGTCCGCCGAAATACTACGTGAGATAGTATTTTGGTTGGACGGCCGGTCAGGGCTCAGCAGCACATCATGGCCGCGCACATCTGGCATGCGCCGCTCAACATCATCACCTGGCATTTCCACAGGGCTTGCAGATTCGGCGCTCGCGTACCTCGCGAACTTTGTCGGATCGGAGCACCACGCTGGGCTCGGCTACCGCGATCGGCCGTATCGATCGGCGAGCCTTTCGCTCGCGGAGAGCGGCGTCTCGTCGTCGGTTCTGGTGGGCTTCGCCTTGCGGCGTTCCCTCAGCTCCGCCCACACGAAATATCCCAGGCCCAGCGGGGCCATCATCCCGAACGCGAGCCACTGCAGCCCGTACGACAGGTACGGACCCGCATCGAGCTGCGGGAGTGGGATGATTCCGAGCCCGCCCGGCTGGTCGGCGTCGAGCTGCAGGTAGACGTCCTCGAGTTCGAGGCCGGTCACGGCTGCGACCTGCGGGGCGTCGATGAAGTACACCTGTAGGTAGCCCGCGTCGGTGAACGGCTCCTTGCTGTCCATCGTGCCTTCGGACATGCGGATCCGGGCATTGAGGGTGACGCTTCCGCCCGGTGCGGCCGGGATCTCGGGCACCTCGCTGCCGCGCACCGGACGTACGTAACCGCGGTTGACGAGGATCGTCCGACCATGCTCGAGCGCGAACGGCGTGAGCACCTCGTAGGCGGGCTGGGATTCGACACTGCGCAACCGGACAAGCACATCCGAGTCAGGCAGATACGAGCCCTGCGCGAGGACGCGTTGCCACTCGTCGTCGATTGTCGGACCGTCCTTGCCGAGCAGTTCGGCTACGGGGACCGGATCCTGCGTCATCGACGCCGAGATCCGTGCATTCCGCTCTTCGGTGCTCGTGTTCTTGCCCAGCTGCCACGGGGCGAGCATGGTGAAGCACCCATACGCGAAGCCGACTACCACCACGGCCAGAATCAACCAGCTCGGACGGAGGAGAAACATCACACGGCGCACTCGTTCACGGTAGACACCGAGGTGCGCTCCTCTACCGTCGCACCCCAGTCGAACGGACCAGGGACCACGGCGTCGATCTGGATCCTGGACCTGCTCGAACTCGTCGAGAGCCGCAATAGAGACCGGCGACGCCCACGGCACCATTTGCAATGCGTACATCGACGCTGAGAACGTCTTTGCTGAACGCGCCGGAGAGCTTCAGCCGCCTCATGACGTTGATGACGGCGTTGGGCGGGGCTGAATTGACCGACCCCAAGAAGGTCGCCCAGTGGTGGGAACTCCTAGCCCACCAGGGGGATCAGCGGGCGCCGCCGCACGGTGAGATAGGTCAGGCACAGTTGCTCTGGACTGGAAGAACGCCGGCGGGACGGTCGGTGCGCCGTGGCCGGCAGGGGTGCGAGCGGCACTGGTCTATTTCGACCAGGACCCGCTCTTTCCCACTCACGAGTCGACCGCCACGGCCCGACACCTGGGCTCGAACACCGAGGTAGTGACCGTGGCGAACGCGGGCCACGCCGGACTGCTCACCCGGCCGATCGTGGCGTTGATCGAACTGCTGGCTCGATTGCACTCCGGATAGGGCCGCCCACGCAATCGATCCGCAGTAGCAGCCGTGGGGTCCACGCCAAGTGGTCCTGTCAGACGATGCTCGTGCCGGAGGTTTCAGCCGAGGAGATTGGTGACGGGGCGGCGCAGTGGTTTACGCGCCGCTGGAGATGGTTTCGGCGAGGTCGTCGGGTATGGGCATAGGTGTCGTGAGGCCGACGTTGGTGCGTCCGGTATTGCCTTCGGGGTAACGCCCGAGGGCGGAGCCGGGGGCCGCGACAATGATGCGGATGATCTGACCCAGCGCTTCGCGGCGGTCGTGTTGGCGCAGCGCCAGGCCGAGCATGGCGATGTGGTTATGGGTGTGGGGCCAGGGGTAGGGCTGGGAGATGATGTGGGCGCGTTCGAGGTGATGCCAGCGCCCGGTGTCGTCGTCGGCGTGGCGGGCGGCGGTCATTTCGGCGGTGTAGACGCTGCGCAGGTGATCAGGCATTCTGCTCATGGTGTGTGGTCCTTACTGGTGGATTCGAGGAGTAGCGCGCCGAGGACGAGGACAACGCCGCAGGTGATGTAGGTGTCGGCGAGGTTGAAGGTGGGAAACCATCCGGTGTGGAAGTAGTCGGTCACCTTGCCGTCGAGGATGCGGTCGATGACGTTGGCGGTGGCGCCGGCGACGATCGCGGCGAGTCCGATGGTCTGGATCGGTCGGCTGTCGGGTGCGGTGCGCCAGGTGAAGATGCTGATCGTCGCGGTGATGGCCGCGGTGACCGTGAGGACGACGGCGGTAGGGAGCTGGTCACCGAGACTGAACGCGACCCCGGTGTTGTAGGCCAGGCGTAGCTGCAGCAGGTCGAGATCGACGGTGCGGCCACCGGAAAGCGCTTCGCGCGCAATCGGATCGATGATCAACGCGACCGCAGCCAAGGCAACGGCGACCGCCACGAGGGCTCGGCGGCCGTGACGCCACCCAGCCGCAGACATCGAGGCGGAGGCCTCGGCGGGTGTCATGACCGGGCTCCGGCGATCGGCTCGCGTGTCTTCGCCGATTGCGGTGCAGCGGCGGTGAGAGTTCGGGCTCGTCCGGCACGGACCCCGTTGGCGATGACGACGATCTCGGCGACCTCGTGGACGAGGACGACGGCAGCCAACCCGAGGACACCGAACAGAGCCAGTGGCATCAGCACGGTGATGATCGCCAGCGACAGGCCGACGTTCTGCAACATGATCGTCCGCGACCGCCGGGCATGCTGCAGGGCTTGGGGCAGGTGCCGCAGGTCCTCACCCATCAGAGCGACATCGGCGGTCTCGATGGCGACATCGGTGCCCATCGCACCCATCGCAATACCGAGATCGGCGGTCGCCAAGGCCGGGGCATCGTTGACACCATCGCCCACCATCGCCGTCGGGCGTGACGCGCTCAGGGTGTGCACGATGCGGGCCTTGTCCTCCGGACGCAGGTCCGCATGCACCTCGTCGATACCGACGTCGGCGGCCAACGCTCGTGCGGTGCGCTCGTTGTCACCGGTGAGCATCGCGACGCTGTAGCCGTCGCGGCGGAGCCCAGCAACGACTTCGCGGGCTTCGGGGCGCAGCTCGTCGCGCACGGCGACCGCCCCGATCAGGGTGCCGCCGCGTTCGATGAGCACCGCGGTGGCTCCGGCGTGCTGCATCCGCTCGATGTCCGCGGCGAGGGGGCCGGGGTCGATCCACCCGGGCCGACCGAGACGGGCGGGGGTGCCGCCGATGTGGCCGGTCAGTCCGGCGCCGGTCACAGCATCGACGTCCTCGGCCGGGGTGTAGTCGTCGACGGCGGCGAGGATCGCTGCGGCGAGGGGGTGTTCGCTGCGCGCCTCGAGTGCGGCTGCGACAGCGAGTACGTCGTCGCGGGTGGCACCGCCGGTGGTGGCGACGTCGATGACCTCGGGGCGGTTGCGGGTCAGGGTGCCGGTCTTGTCCAGCGCGACGGTGCGGACCCGGCCGAGGGATTCGAGGGCGGCGCCGCCCTTGACCAGGACACCGAGCTTGGAGGCGGCACCGATCGCGGCGACCACGGTCACCGGGATCGCGATGGCCAGCGCACACGGGGAGGCGGCGACCAGTACGACCAGGGCGCGTTCGATCCACACCAGCGGATCGCCGAGCACGCTGCCGATCGCGGCGATCAATGCCGCGGCGACCATCACACCCGGAACCAGGGGCTTGGCGATCTTGTCGGCAAGACGCTGAGCCTCACCCTTGCGGGACTGCTCGGCCTCGACGATCTTCACGATCTTGGCCAACGAGTTGTCCTGCGCACCCGCGGTGACCTCGACCTCGAGGACGCCGGTGCCGTTGATCGACCCGGCGAACACCTCGTCGCCGGGGCCGGCTTCGACGGGCACCGATTCCCCGGTGATCGCGGAGGTGTCCAGGGCGGTGCGCCCGGACCGGATGGTGCCGTCGGTGGCGATCCGCTCCCCGGGTTTGACGATCATGATCTCGCCGAGAGCGAGATCCGACGGCGGGACGGTTTCCTCCCGGCCGTCGCGGAGGACGGTGGCGGTGTCCGGGACCAGGGACAGCAGTGCGCGCAGGCCGCGGCGGGTGCGGGTGACCGCGTACTCCTCGAGGCCCTCGCTGATGGCGAACAGGAACGCGAGCATCGCGGCCTCGCCGACCTCGCCGAGCAGGACGGCGCCCACGGCAGCGATCGTCATCAGGGTGCCAACCCCGATCTTGCCGCGGACCAGGCGCGTGAGCGTGGAGGGGACGAAGGTGTAGCCGGCGACGATCAGCGCGAGCGCTTCGAAGCCCGTTCCGAGAGCGTCGGGCCCGCCGGTCATGCGGACGAGCAGGGCTGCGATCAGCAGGAGGCCCGCGATGGCGGCGGCCCGGATCTCGGTGACCTGCCACCACTTGTCGGGCTCGTGTTCTTCCTCGCCCTCGGGGCGTGGTTCGTCGTGGCCACAGCCGCACGCGTCACTCATGACGTCTCTCCGGTGTCGGTGCCGTAGTTCGGGCACAACGCGACCGCGTTGCCGGTCGCGGCCAGCAACGTTTCCGCGGAGGCGAGCAGATCCATCAGTTCCGGGCGGGCCAGCGAGTAGAACACCTGCCGGCCCTCGGGTCGACCCTGCACCAGGCCGCAGTCCCGCAGACACGCCACGTGCGCCGACACCGTCGACTGCGCCAACCTCAGCTCGCCCACCAGGTCCGCCACCCGGGACTCCCTGTCGGCCAGGCTGCGCACGATCGCCAGCCGGGTGCCATCGGAGAGGCTGTGGAACAACGCCACAGCCGCATCCAGGTTCGATCCGGTGCCCGCCGCGGCGAGGCACCCATCCGCGCTATCAATCGTCATATGACGATAATAACCGGTGTTCATCGATTAATAAACTGTCTCGTCGGCGAATCGCCGCTACCGCTTCCTTCGAAGGGGCCGGAGGTTGCTGCAACCATCCGGCCCGCTTTGTTCCTCGGTCCGCAACGTCGACTCGGAGCCCCGTTGCTCGAGGTCATGGTCGAGATCGGCCGACGTGACGTGACGATCTTCCACGTCATGGAGGCACGGAAGAAACACCTCGACCGGATGAACGACTGAGCACAGCAGGATTGGAGAGAAAGCAATGAGCACCAAAAAGACGGATTACGACGACGACGCCCGATGGGCCGAGGAGGACATGGTTCTTCCCCACACTCGAGACGGCCCACCGCGGGGACGCCGCCGCCTCGGGCCGGGCTCTGCTCGCCCGCGCGCGCCGGCCGGCCGGCGAGTCTCGATCCGCAGGCCACGCCGGCACCGAGCCGCCGAAGCGGCAGGTCCGCGGTCAGCGACACACGATCACCGCCCAGGGCCGTCGCTCCGCGGAGGTCATGCGTGAGGCCATCACCTTGTATGTGCAGGAGCAGCAGGCCACACAGAGGTGAGCCGGCCGCAGCAAACCGGAGTGCCATTCCAGGCTCCGTGTTCGGCTGATCGCGGTGTCGTCGTCTCGCGTGTACGACGCCCGCGAGTGGAATCCTTCGGAAGAACATGCATGGGTGTGTCCGAGATGAGAAATGCTCCGGGGCTGCAGGGGTGCAGCGCCGGAGCGGCGTGCCGCGGGGATCCAGGGGATCGGTGGAGCGCAGACGGTGCGACACCGCCGCACCCGAATCCAACTCGATGGCGTGGACGTAGCCCGTCATCGACCCCCCCGTCCGGATCGAGGGTTGGTCGGCACCGACAACCCCCGGCACGCGGATTCGCTTCGGGTCAGGCGAACTGGTCGATCAGTGCCGTGCGGTCACCGGAGTCGATCGCACAGACCGTGCCGTTCGCGTCGAGGACGAACCGATAGTGGATCACCCCGGTGCCGAACGCACGGACATGCCTGCTCGCAGACCGTGTTCCTCGAACCCGACCGGACCCAACGCTTTGCGGTCCAGTCGATCCAGATCACGCGGTGCATCGGTGACGGACCTGCTCGATCACCGTCTCGAACTCGGTCATTGTCGTTCCTATCTCGTCTATCGATTCGGTCAGGATACGAAAGACGTCGGACATGGCTCGGACCGGGACGGTTTGCTGCGTCCCGGCCCGAACCTCGGCCACACGTGTCAATAGGTGGGTGGCGCTGCCAGGCGAGCAGATTGACGGAACATGGGCGTGGCGGCGACTCGATATCGGTTCTCGACACAAGACGCTGCGGGTCGGTAGTTGTGGAGCCGCCCGGGAGGGGTGGAGTCTGGTATCGACGGCCACCGATGCCGGTGGCTCCCTGGGCAGGTGGTGGATCATGAATCGCGCCGAACGGGTGGAGAGGGCCGCCATTGCCGGTGAGCTCGAACGCACCCGTGTGCATCTGCACCAGCTCCTTGCCGATGCTTCCGATATCTCGTTGCGGCGGCGGTCGGCGGGGACACGGTGGACCAACGAGCAACTGCTGTTCCACATGGTCTTCGGTTACATGGTGGTGGCGGCGCTGCTGCCGTTGGTGCGGGTGGTCAGCCGGTTACCGGCCGGAGTCGGGCGACGATTCGCCCAGGTTCTCGATGCCGGTACGCGGCCCTTCGATGTGGTGAACTATTACGGTTCGTGTGCTGCGGCGCTGGTGTTCGACCGGAACCGGATGGGCGCGAAAGCCGATCGGGTCATCGGTGCGTTGAGCCGCCGGTTGCAACGCGAATCGGAGCAGGCGTGGGGGCGCGGCATGTTCGTCCCGGTGCGCTGGGACCCGTTCTTCACCGACTACATGACCATCGGTGAGCTGTACCGGTATCCCACCAGACATTTCGACTTCCACGAACGACAACTCACCCTCGATCGTTCACGCTGAACCAGAAATCCTGATACCAGCGCGATCTGGATCGACTGGGCTGCAAAGCGTTAGGTCCGGTCAAGTAGTTGGTAGCAGTGGCTTGCACCACGATCCTCGCGTCGCAGCTCGTCGGTTCGAGTGCGACGAGTGTGGCGATTCGCAAGTACATTCCGTGGCTCGACGAGGCGCTCGAGGCCATGTCCACTCCGATGAGTACTCCGGATGTGGCTCGTCTCGCGGAGCAATGGCGGGAACGCCGCCGGCCCTATACGAGCAATCCGAAGTGGGCCGATCTTGATCATCACGGACCCGATTTCCCGGCGGCCAGCGGCCCTCTGGTGGCGTGTGACCCGCGGCGACCAGCCCACCCCCGCAGTCAGAACCCGCCGAAGAGTGAGCTCGGAGCCGGTCCGGCGGCGCCGAGGATCGTCCCCGGAAATCGAGTCCACTGCGTACCTGCGAGATCTCCGGTCCATCCGGTCGGCAGGAGGACGATTTCGCCGTGGGGGCCGGTTCCGACGGGCATGCCGTCGAACGTGGTCATGGGTTTTCCGTGGGCATCGGTCGAGGGCAGGATCGTCCGTCGGGAAGCATGTATACGGGCAGCTCTTGGTTGTTCAACGGATTGTCGGCGGTCGGCGTCATGGGGGTTGCTGTTCCTCTCGTTGAGGGTCGAGTGTCGATGCGTGTGCCGGGCGCGAGTATCTCGTCACTGTGCGGTCTGATGCTCCTGCACGTACAAGGTGATGGCCTCGCGCATGACCTCCGCGGCGCGGCGGCCCTGGGCGGCGGCGATGGTGTCGACCTGCTCGCTGACGACCTGCGGCAGGCGGACCTGCCGCTTCGGTGACTCGGTGCCGGGCTCGGCCTGCGGATCGAGGCTGGGCCTGCCGGCGTGTGCGCGGGCGAGTAGAGCCCGGCCTGCTGCGGCGGCGTCCTCCCCCCGGCGGGCGGTGGTCGAGTTGCGGGGAAGAATCATGTCTTCCTCGGCCCATCGGGCGGCGTCGTCGTAATCCTTGTTCTTCTTGGTGCTCATGGTCTTTCTCCTGCTGTGCTCAGTCGTTCATCCGGTCGAGGTGTTTCTTCCGTGCCTCCATGACGTGGAAGATCGTCACGTCACGTCGGCCGATCTCGACCATGACTTCGAGCAGTGGTGCTCCGAGTCGACGCCCCGGACCGAGGAACAGGGTGGGCGGAATGGTCGACGGTGGGCGGGGTTCGTCGAAGTCCTGTTCCATGTAGTGTGCGTGCGCGATGGCATGTTTCGCGTCCTCGATGTCGATGCCGTGCTTTGAGTGCACTGTCGGTCCACTTGATCGCCAAACGTAATACTGTAGTCCACAATTGGCTATTTGTGTAGTACAAAATTACCGGTTTCGGCTGGGCGTCGAACCCTGTCCATCTGACGGCGTGGTAGCCGCGACGCTTCCCGAGCACCGTTCCCGGGGCTCCGCCGCGGCTACCGCACTCCAGTATATAGAACATATGTTCCCATACTCCGTTTCCAGGGAACGTGTGTGCGAAAATAGCGGAATGGTCCCCCACCAGGAACCAGCTCCTGATGTTTGCCCGAATGGCCACAGACTCGGACCAAACATGATCTTGATCGGATGGGCCCCCTGTACCTGCGCGACATCGACGACCTCGGCGGGAAGTCACGGACACCGGACGTTTCAGTGCAGACGGTGCTCGGCCATCATCTACCGGCCACCGCATGTCGGCCCGGTGTGGCAGGGCGTCCAGTGGCCACGAGATGACGATCCTGGCCAGGTCGAGGCGTAGAAACCGGATCGTGCTGCCGACATCTCGTACCTTACGGTCTCAGCGGGATCACCGAGTCGGAACGCCCGGCTGCTGCCGCTCCTGCCGCAGTGCCAGCGCGGCCTGCCCCGCGTGGTCCGGTCGGCCGTCGGCGAGCAGATGCAGCAGGGCGCGGGTGGCCTCGACGTCACCTCGTGCCCGGTGGCCGCCGCCCAGCGGGATGCGGATGTCGGTGTCGAGTGCGGCGCAGCGGCGCTGCATGACGCACTGCCAGCGGTCCTCGTCGGCGAGCGGGCCGGGGTCGGTGGCGGTGCGGGCGCAGTCGTGCAGGGTCCGGGCGCGGTCGAAGGGCGCGTTGTAGGCCAACACGACCCGGCCTCCGATCACCTCGACCAGGAGAGGCAGCACCTCCGGCCAGCCGGGGGCACCGATCAGATCACCTGCGGTAATGCCGTGCACGGCCTGCGCTTCGGGTTCGATCGTGATGTGCGGGCCGGGAAAGACGAGGGTGTCGAGCAGAACCTCACCGGTGGCGGCGTCGAGGACAGCGATCTCGAGGATCGAACCGTCGAGCCCGGAAGTCTCGACGTCGAGTATGGCCGCTGCCCCTGGTGTGAGAATCTGCTGTGCCCATCGGCGCACGTCGAGCTCTACCACGCTCCTGGACACCGCACTTCGAGGTGGCTGCGTGCGCGTGTGCGGGATCATCGGAGCGACTGCGATGTCACGACCTCGCCGATCTGAGCAACGAGCGCGGTGAGCTGGACAGCGAAGGTCATCGGTGGCTCATTCATTCGGTTTTGATGTCGGTCCCACCAGCGGGCTCAGTAGTCGCCCCGCGGCGCAGCTCGCGCAGTTCCTCGCGCAGTTCCTCGATCCGGTCGCGGGCGCTAGCCGTCTCGGCTCGGGATGCCGAGACGTCCGCGCGGGCGTCAGCGAGGTCGTCGCGCAGCCGGTCCGCTCGGCCACGTTCGTCTGCCGCGGCGGTGCGGGCCGCAGCCAAGTCTGCTTCGAGCCGTTCGATGCCGGCCGCAGCGGCAGCGGCCTGCCGTTCCGCGTCGACGCGCACCTGCACAATCTCGGCACGGCTCTCGTCGAGATAGACGCGCAGCTCCGACATCTGCCGTTCACGGTCGGAGATCTGCCGTTCACCTTCCGTGGCGCGGTCTTCGAGGGTGGCGACCTCGCGAGCATGCTCTGCCTGCATCTCTTCTAGACGCGCGTGTTCTCGATGGATCGCGGTCTCGTGCTCGGCTGCGGTGTCGCTGATCTTCTTGTCGTAGGCGGCGCACTCGTCCCGGTGCTGGATCTCGGCCTTCTCAAGCTGCTCGGCGGCCTCGGCCGCGGCGTTTTCGGCCGTGCGGGCCACTAAGTCTGCAGTGTCCCGGTCGTGGCGTGCCACCTCGAGTTCGTCACGGAGGTCGGCGATTTCCGCGGCGGCATCAGCTCGGGTCTTCTCTGCGTCGGCGCGCACCCGCCGCAGGTGCGTATCGACCGCAGCCGGGTCGGCGAGCAGTTCGGTAGATGCAGCGATCGACTGGAAGACCGCAGTCAGGCGCGTGACGGCGTCGTCGGCTTCCTGCCGCAGGCGCGGGATCGCGTCAGCGAGGGTGGTGACTGCGTCGGTCGGGCCCACCGGTGCCGCAGTCTCGACCCGTTCGGCCTCCCGCTTCTGCTTCTGTCGCTCTCGCCATGCCCGGACCCGTTCGGCGTCGGTCGCGTACTGGCGTTGCCGTCCGCCCTTGTGCTCGGCCATCGTCCGCCCTCTCGATTAGCGTCGTTCCCCGATATCGTAACATAACGTTTCGTTACGTACGTTACACGCGTACGTAAACGAAAAGTGGCGATCCGCAGACGCTCAGGGAAGCAATCGCCACGTCCCCGGATATTCGCGGCTCCGCCTTCCTCGGCTGTGCAATCACGCGAGATTGCCTGGCGGGTCATATGCTCCTGGGGGCGCCGGGATCGACCCCGAACCGCCCGGTCTTTAATTCTGGATTTCTTGGTTTTCTGTTCCGTTCGGTATCCGGTCGTTCGGGTGGGATTCAGGGGTCGGAACTTGCACTGGGCACAGAGGCGCGGATGCTTTCGGCTTCGGCGCGGATGTCCGCAGGCGTCCGCAGAGGTCCGCACCTGGGCGGGCCACTGCGGTAGCAGTGGAACACGGTGGTGATTCCGTATTGCTCGCGAACCTGCTTGAGTTCTTCGGCTGCGGCGAGGAGGTCTTCCTTGACCTCGTCGTCGAGAGCGTGCCAGGCGGCGGCGACTTCCTCGGAATAGCCGGCCTCAGCCTCGGACCAGGCTGCCCCAGCAGCGCGGTCCGAGTTGTTCCGGTTGAGGCGGCGTCGCAGTCGGAAGCGTTCGAGCATCATCGATCCCTTTCGGTCGGGTCAGAGTTCGTGTCCGAAGTGCCGTTCCTGGGTCGGACCGTGGTGGTCGTGAGCCGACGGCGGCCGCCCGTCTGGATGGGCGGGTCGATGCTGGTGTTTCGGTGCGGCCGAAGGTGATTCGGACTCGACCGAGATCGCGCGCTCTCTTCGGGGGCCGGTGTCGCGGTGGGGTGCCTCCTGGCGTTGCACGAGTTCGTCCTGGACCAACCAGTTGTTGTGGGTGGTGATCTGGTCGTGCTCGGGTTCGGGGCTGAAGTCCGTAGGGTCCCATCGCTCCGGTCCGTCTGGAGCAAGGTTGGGGACGGTGACCGGCGCGAGCAGGTCGGCCTGGTCGAGAGTGCCCTCCTGGAGTTTGGGGCTGCGGTATTCGGCCAACTCGTCCCAGTGGCGCTCATACCGGAGGTTCGGGTCGAGATCTCCGGGTCCGGGGGCGACGGTCGGGAGTTCGGTGGTGACGGCGCGCTCGAGTTCGGCGGCGAACGCTTCGCGGCCGACGGTCCGCATAGCGTCCTCGAGTGCGAAGTCCGGGTCGGTGCCCTCAGGTGGGTCATCGTGGAAGTTCGCGGCGTGGGTGGCGGCGCGGAGTGCTTCGGGGTCGATCACGCGCCAGTCGATCGTGCGGTCGGGATTGCTGTGGGCGAGCTGGTCTGCCACGAGCAGTACGGCAACGGATTGGATGCCTTCGGTTTCTTCTTGGATGGCGGCGAGGTGGCGTCCGAGCCGGCGCGGGTCGGCGATCGTTTGTGTGTCGGCCGCCGGGATCTTCGGTTCGGTGTAGGCGGCGGTGTCGCTGATGATCGGCATGAAGTCGGTGTGCAGTTCACGGTGCACGACGCTGGCGTGCAGTTCGCTGCCGTCGCCGGTGATCTCACGGTGGGCGAGGTAGTCGGCGGTGCGCAGCGCCAGCTCCCAGGTAACGAGTTCGTGCAGGCGTGCCGGGTCGCGTTCGTCGAATGCGTTGACCACGGCTCCGGTGTCGTAGCGCATGGTGGTCTTGCCTGCGAGCGGGTCGAACAGATCCTTGTAGCGGTCGTTCGTCTCGGGCAGGCCGGCGGCGGCGCGTTCGGCCTCGATGGTGGAGGTGCCCTCAAGGATGCGGTGCACGGCGTCGTCGTGGGCGTTGCCGTAGTTGGTTCGTTCTGCGAGGGTCAATCCGAGGCGCACCAGGGCACGCGCGTTATCGAGCTCGGCTCCGTGTAGTGGTCGTTTTCTCACTCGGGGTACCTCTCTGAAAGTCGCTGGTGCGGTGTAGGGGCCGCTGCGGTCGCGGTCGTAGTCCCGCATGATCGCCAGATGGCTGGTCAGGGACAGGACGGGGCGACCGGGCTCAGGTGGGATCGGCGCGTATCCGTCCACAGGCACGACGGCCGGGGCCAGCACATCGGCGAGCAGTCGGGGGTCTCCGCTTTCGGCAGTGATGTAGCGGGATGCGGCCAGGGCGGCCAGATCGATACGCGCTGTGTCGATCTCCCATCCGGCACTGTCTGCGATACGCCGGAACAACTCGTACTGCGATCGTGAATTTCCGTCGGGGAAGGGGTGGATCTCTGTCATCCGCGCCCAGTAGTCGGCCAGGCGGGTGACGAAGGGGCCGTGGTCGAGTTCGACAAGGTTGTTCTCGGCAGCGAGGTCAGCGAACAGGTCGTCGACGTCGGCAGCGGTGTCTTCGGGATGTGAGTGGGCGATCGGCAGGTTTCCCTGGCTGGTGGGCACGGTCTTGTATTGACCTGCCCACGAGTACAATCCGTCGAATCCTCGACGGTGTATCTCCCGCAGGAAGTCTCCGGTGAACTCTTCCGGGGACGGGACGGTGGCGAACTGCCATATCGCCTGGGTGAACAGTTGCTTCTCGACTTCGGCGAGTTCTTGCGCGTCGGTGATGCCGAGCAGGTTGACTCGCGTGTCCGTTCCGGGGATGTAGCCCTCGACCGAGGGTGATGCTGTGGTCACTCCTCGCCTCGGCCTGTGCGGCGGTAGGCGTTGAGAATGTCCTCGCGGGTCTGGCCGGCCTCGAGCCGGTCGATGATCGCGCGGGGATCTTCGCCTCCGAAGTCCCCTGCCATTGCGCAGGCGGCGCGGACGTGCTGTGCGATGGTCTCTCGCGCTGCATCCTCACCGAATGGCTCGAGCCGTTCTCGGAGCGAACGTCGAGGGTTGGTGTCGTCGGTGCTGTCAGTCATGGTGGCCTCCTGTGTGTGTCGGACGGTCGGGTCGTGAGGCAGGATCCGGCGTCCCCTCCCCTCCCCTCCCCTCCCCTATGTTCTACTCGGCGGTTCCGACGGTCGGTGCGGCGCCGATGCGGGCTCGAACGCGGTCGAGTCGGCGGGTTGCGGCGCGTTGCGCGTAGCCGATGGTGAGCAGGTGCTCGAACAACTCGTGCTCGGGCAGGGTTTCGGCGGCGGAGGTGATGACGGCTCCGGCGGTGCGGAAGCTGCGGCGGTAGGCGGCGCTGACGATGGCGTGGGCGTAGTAGAGGGCTGCGGTGGGGTCGGCTCCTGCCGTGGTAGCGGTGGTCAATGCGTAGGCGAGGCGGCGTCCGTGGTGTCCGGCGAGTTTTCCGTGACGCTCGAGTTGGGTCAGGACCATTGCGGGGTCGTGCGGCTGGCCTGCCGTGACAAGAGCTGCGATCGCGTCGAACAGGTCGGCGTGGAGCGACTGGTGGAAGTCGGTGGTCTCGAGCAGGTCCACGACGTCGGCGGCGGTGTCATGGCCGGCGAACAGCACCGCGCACAGCAGCAGGGTTTCGGTGTCGCCGTTCTCGGGGGCGAACTCGTCGGCGCTGCGGTAAATGCTGGGTTCGTCGAGCAGCGTGGCGGTCATGCGCTGATCCGCTCGTCGAGCGCGTCGGCGGCGTCGAGGACGGGCGTGGGGTCGGGCTGGCCGGTAAGCGCGGCGGCGAGGGTGGCGCAGGTTGCGGGGCGGCCGTCGATGGTGATGGTCACTTCGCTACCGGCGGGCGCAGCGTAGGCGAGCGCGAGCGTGCGCGCTGCTTCTGCGGCGTCGGATGCAGCGGCAGCATGTGAGAACGCGCAGCCGGAGTCGGAGTCGGAATGCGTGAAGGCGGGCGCGGTCAGTGCGGCGGTCCAGACGATCATGTCGGGTCTCCTTCTGCGGGATGGGGTTTTGCCAGGTCTCGATCCATTGTCGTCTCAATATCATCTTTTGTGAAGCCTTTCAGGTGCTTATTTATCATATTTTCAGGTGTGGTTTTGATCTATTTTTGATGTTTCTAGGATTCGTGCGGCGGTGCGGAAGGGGCCGCAGGCCGGGGTCCCGGCGGGCGGCACGGGGCAGCCCACCGGGACGGCGGTTTACTGCTCGTCGGTCAACGGCTCGAGTCCGGCGGCGCGGCGCTCGATGTCGGACAGCGTGTAGCCCTGGTCCGCGACAGCGCGCAGGTAGAACTGCGCGAAGTCGGCGGGGGTGCGCCAGTGGTCGGCGTTGACCTGGGATTCGAGGGCGATCAGGATTCGTGCGCGGAGCAGGACCATAGCGCGGGCGTCGGGCGCGGTAGCGAGCTTGGTCAGGGCGTCCGCGGCGGGAATCATCTGTTCGGTCAGCGCGCGGGCGTGGTACGCGGAGGGAATCTGCGGCCACTTCACCAGTGCGGTGGCCACGAATGCAGCAGTGCCCTTGGGAGCGGTCTTGCGGGTGCTCTGCTGGGCGAGCCAGGTCCGGCGGACTTCGGTCGCAGCCCGCCATGCTCGGTTGTTCTCGATCACCTCGCGGCGCTGAGCGGCACGGGCCTCGGCGTCAACTTCACCGGCGGCGGGGTTAGCAGCGCGGTTACCCCAGTAGGTGCGCCACGGGGAATCTCCGCAGCGGATGACATGCCAGTAGCGGATGGTTTCCTCGGTCTCGATAACCTGGTTGCGGGGGATCATCCACTCCTCGCGCTGATCCTCGGCGGGTAGCTCGTCCACGAGATCGTCCTCGTCGACTTCCTCGCCGGTCTCACGGTGGTAGCAGATACTCCGACTGTCGACGTAGAGGCCGAGGTGTCCTGCGGCGGCGACTTCTTCGATCGTGGGGGTGTTGCCATCGACGTCGGTGACACGCTCGATCGTGGCACTGTTGGCATCGTCGATCCATTCGTGCATCGATCCCATTGCGACGGCGTCGATGCCGGCCTCGGCGAGGACTGCGGCGGCGCGGGCCAAGGCTTCAGTGCGTTCGGTCCTGCACAGACGTTCGGCAGCGAGTGCGTGGTCGAGTCGCCTGCTTCGGATGGCCCATTCGATGCGTCCGACAGCGGCGGGGTCGTCGCTGAACTCGGCGATGGCGGCGGCCTGCTCGATGGTCAGTTCGCCACGCTGTACGGCGTCGCGTTGTTCGGTGCCTCGCAGAGTCAGGGCGGCGTCGACCTCTGTGCGGCGCACTTTGGTGCGGCGGGCGATCTTTGCGGAGTCGAGTCCGTGGTCTGCCAGGGCCTCGAACAGTGCCAGGCGCTCGCCGGTGGTGATGGCGGCGCGGTGTTCATTCTCGCTCCATTGGGTCACCAGGCGGTCGATGGTGGCCTCGGTGCCGTCCTGCTCGTCGCCGACGATCATTGCGGGGATCTGAGTCAGTCCAGCTTCGAGGGCGGCGGCAGTGCGGCGGTGGCCGGTCAGTACGCGCATCGCTCCGGCGGCGGTGCGGCAGACGGTGATGGGGGTCAGGACCCCTTGTTCGGCGATGGATTCGCGGAAGTCGTCGGTCAGGTGGAGGTCGTGGCGGATGTTGGTGTCGGCGAGCAGAGCGGCGGGGTTGACGGTTTCGAACTGCGGGACTGTTCCGTTCTCGTTCATGTCACTTAGTTTACATCTGTTTTGATGCTTTTTCGATGCTTTTTTGGTGTCTGGATGTACATTTTTTGGTGACTAACTTCACGCATTGTGGCCGTTGACCTGGAGGTTTTCTCCTTAGTGACCTCCGGCCCCGCCATGGGGCGGGGCTGGAGTGTTCAGTGTTCTACGCGGTCATGGACGGGAAGGATGCTCGCCCGATAGTGAAGGAAGTGAGCGGCGAGCTCGGGGAGTCGAGAGTCGGAGGTGGCGGCGTAGTTGCCTCCGAACATCACCCACGAGCGTGTGCGGCGGTAGCGATTGGCCTCGTCGTCCCATTCGACTGGGACCAGTGCGGCGTAGTTCTCGTGCGAAGAAGCTGCGGGCTCGGATCTGTAGCGCGACCGTGGGGCGGGCCGGGCCTTCTCCGTCGAGGAAGTGACGGCGGGCGCGATGTGGGGCGTATTCGGCGGGCAGGACGTCCACCTCGGTGGCGAAGGTGCGGCATTCGTCGAGGGTGCCGACCAGAAGTAGGTCACCGTGGGTGGCGCTGACTCCCCCATTGGTGCAATCGCCGTACCGGGAGGTGCGGTAGACGTCGAGTACGAGGCCGGACGGTTGGTGCATATCACTGTTCATGCCTCAATTTTACATCTATTTTGATGCTGATTTGATATTTATTAGGTGTGCTTCTGGTGTTTATTGGTGATGGTGGTCACAGTGTTTTATGGCTTTGAACTGGGGTTTTGTGGTGTATCGGGGGTGTGGGGTTGAGGTGGGAGCGAGTTCCTCGGTCGGTCGGCGTGGCCTGGTGGACCGGGCGCGGTGGCCGCCGGGCAAGGGGGTGGGTTTTCCCTTGCGCGGTGGCGGCCGGGTCCGGTAAGGCCCGTGTGCGGCGTCGGGCGAGGGGCACGCGGGAAGCGGGGAACCTTGGGAGTGAGGTCGGGGGTTCGGGGCGGAGCCCCTGGGATCAGTGGACCGCCACCGTCGGCAGACAGGCCGGGGAAGGTCTGCGTAGACCGAAGGCCCCGAACAAGTCGGGGCCTTCAACGGTTTGCGTCGATCGGTCAGTCGTCGGAGTCCTTGGCCTTGCGGCGGCGGATCTTCTCGACATCGGGGAAGGGCTGGCCGTCGTTGTACTCGCGTTGGAGGTTGGCGGTGTATTCGGCGATGGCTTCTTCGATGTAGCTGTTGATGCTGCGATGCGATCCGGGGTAGGCGCCTCGCAGGGTCTTCTGGGCATTGGTCGCCGCATCGATGACGGACTCGGCGAGGGTGAAGGTGCGCCGGACCAGACTGGGCTGCTGTACGACCTTCTTGGGCGTACGGGCGGCGGGGGTGTCCTCGTCGGGTTCGTCGGCGTCGAACATGCTGCGGATCTCGCTCATGACTTCTTCCTTTGCGTGACGGTAGCGGCGAGCTCGTCGTAGACCAGAGCGTGGCGCCAGCCGTCTTTGGTTTCGGCCAAGGCAATTCCCGCTTCGATGGCCGCTTTGATTGCTTCTCGGTAGCCGATAGTGGCCAGGATGGGGATGCCGGCCTCAGCGAGGTCTGTGGTCCACTTTTGGGCAAGCTTGGTGTTGGTCTTGTACATGTTGAAGATCGCTCCGCGTACCCATAGACCGGAGTTGCTGCGTTTTTTGATGCGCTGCGCGTAGGCGGTGACTCTCTGCATCGCGTCGACGCTGAACTGTGTGGGTTCATTGATCACAACGAGCTGATCGGCTGCTACGAGCGCGCACAGTTCGAGGGCGTTTCGAGTGGGGGAGCAGTCGACGAGGATGTAGTCGTAACGCTCACGGATCGATTCGAGCGCTTCGCGCAGGATGTGTGGGCCTTCGAGGGGATCGTTCGAGATGTTCTTTTCCGCGCTGATCAGGTCGGCGGGGTTCTTGGGTGCGGCGATCAAGTCCATCCCGCCGCGGATGTCTTTGATGATGGCGTCGGAGGCAGACTGGCGTCGATCGGCGTGCAGCTCGACGATGTGGTCGACAGTCACCGTCGCGTCGTCCCGGCGTCCGGGTTGTGTCTTGGTGATTGTGAGGGTGAGGTTGCCGGAGGGGTCCAGGTCGACCAGGAGCACTGCTTTCCCGGCTCGGGCGAGGGCTTCACCGAGGTTCAGCACGGTGGTGGTTTTGCCTACGCCGCCTTTTTCATTGGTGAGCAGGATGATCTGTGAGCTCATGGCCGTCCTTTCTTGGTGCGAGAATACATCACTTCTGGTTCGTATCGGGTGCTGTTTTCGTGCTTTTTGCAGTTTTGGTGCTTATTTCGTGTTGTTTCGGTGCGGTTTAGGTGTTGGTGACCAGGCGAATGCCAACGGCCAGGGCTCGATGCCCTGGCCGTTGGCCGTTGCCGGCGTGAGGCGGGTGGGGGTTAGGTGGGCTGGAGGCAGTCGCGGCGTTCCCACCCCTTGCGGGGGTCTGGGTGCAGTTGCGATGCTGTTCACACATCCAACACCATTGGTTGGTGCGCCGCGTATTGGTTGTCTCGGGCTTTGATGTCGGCGTGAGTGAGGGGCTGAGCTCGTCGGCGACTGGCTGTGTGCGGCCTGGCAGGATGCCCATTCGGCGAACGGGGATTCGGCGAACGGGGATTCGGTGGCCATGGGGTCCTCGCGGCGAAGCCCCCTCGGCGGCCGCGATCGGGTGGCGGCGGCCGAGGGGGTGGGGTTACTCGCCTGGTCGGATGGTGGTTTTGGCGTCTTCGGCGCGGGCGTCGGTGATCTTGTCGTAGGGGATTTTGTCGTTCCAGCCGGGGTCGGTGTCGACGGTGACGGTCTTTGCGTTGACTCGGCGGACCGAGGATGTCCCGAAGTTCGTGGAACTTCGGCAGTGGCCCCTGTGGGATCAGGCCGCGCTCACCCGATCAGTGTGCACGATCGCCGCCTCCTGGTCGAGCGCGGCACGCAACGCCGGCAGATGCAGGTACCCGTTGACCCGACGGAACTTCTTGCCGGCCTCGACCATCCCCGCCGCGCACCACCGCAGCGCCATCTGCGCATCCCGCCACCGCTTGACGTTACGGGCATGATCGCGGCAGATCGAGATCATCGACTCGATCGCGTTGGTCGAGCGCAACGTCCGCGCCAACGTGGGCGGCACACCCAGGCGCAGCACCGTCACCGTCTCGGCCATGCCCTCGCGCAGGCTCGCCGCCGCACCCGGATAGGTGCGCTCGAGATCCCGGGCGATCGCCTCGAGCGCCGGCTCCGCCTCGACCGCCGAGTCGGCATGGTAGGCGTCGGTCATCTTCCGGCCCACCGTGGTTCGAAGTTTCTGCGGCAGGCGGTCTTTCACGTTCCGGATCTTGTGCAGTTGGCAGCGTTGGATGACCGGGTGATCGAACACCTCGACCACCGCCTTGCGCAACGCGGCCGATCCGTCGATCCCGACCAGGACCGGGCGGGTGACATCGAGTCCGCGCTCCCG
The DNA here is from genome assembly GCF_036327795.1 of Rhodococcus artemisiae. Taxonomy (NCBI): domain Bacteria; kingdom Bacillati; phylum Actinomycetota; class Actinomycetes; order Mycobacteriales; family Nocardiaceae; genus Rhodococcus; species Rhodococcus artemisiae. Next base: position 4,479 of record NZ_JAUTXY010000021.1, on the reverse strand, counting down.
CAGACCCGTCAACAGGGCCGTGACGGTGGTGGCGTTCTCGGTGCCACCGTCGACGAGCGCCAGCGGATGCTTGGCACCGCCCGAGTCGATACCGAGGGCGACGACGCAGCACGTGTCGGCGAAATGCACCCCGTCGATCATGATCGCCACCAGATCCAAGCCCGACAGGTCCGCAGCGAGCAGGTCCGTCAGGGCGGTTTCGGTCATCGCCACGAATTTGCGGGACACCGCGGATTTGCTGGTGGCAAAAGCTGTTTCGGTGACCTTGTCGCCGACGGGTTCGAGGCCGACCGGATACCGGCGGGTCGACAGCCCGGCGAGCATCTTCTCCATCGCCATGTGGCCGAGGACCTCGGTGGAGGTGAACAGCTCGTACGACGGGACCGGCAGCTCACCGGAGCCGTCGGCGGCCCGCACCCGCGGCCGGGTCACCGGCACCCGGCGCCCGCCGAGGGTCACCGAGCCGCGTTCGCGGCCGTGACGGACCGCGGTGCGCTCCGCGTCGTGGCGGCCTTTCGGGCCGGCCAGCATGGTGACGTCGGCGTCCATCAGGGCCTGCATGACCTGCAGACCGGCGCCGACGGCCAGCGCCAGCAGGCCTTCGTGCATGTTCTCGGCGATCTCGGTCATCGCGACGTTGACCTGCTCCGGGAGCACGGGTGGTGTCGCGTCCACTGACGGGTTCTGGCTACTCTTCTTCACGGTGGTCCCCTTGCTGTAGGAGTTCTTGGCGGAACGCCCGACACCTACCACACGGCAGGGATCGAGCGGGGGACCACCACCTCAACTTCTACGAGACCCGGGACAACCTCCGGCGGACTCGGTACCAGGAGTTATGGCAGCAGATGTAGTAGCCGGGGCGTAGGTCGGTGCGACTGTAGAGCTTGGGGCCGTCTTGGGCGTCTTGTTCGGCGCGGACTGCGGTCCAGTATTCGATGTCGGATTCGAGCTCGGCTTTGTTGAGTCGGAGCTGTTCGATGTGGCGGGTTCGGGCGGGGTTGTCGGTGTCGTTGTGGTGGGTCTGTTCGTATGTGGTGAGTTGGCGGTCGATGCTGCGCAGTTCGGCGGATTGGCGCTCGAGTCGGCGGTGGATCACTGCCGGGTTGTAACGGTGCTCGGTGCTGCGGGCGGCAGCTGCGGCGCGGCGGGTGGTTTCGGCGGCGAGGGTGTCGGCGTCGCGGGCTGCGCGGGCGGTGGTATGGGCGCGGTCGAGTGCGCGGCTGTGTCGGTTTTCCGAATGATGTCCGATTTTCACGGGTTCGCCTCCGGGTGGCAAAGAGTCGCAGGCGCGGTCATGGCGGGCGTGGGCGTCGGCGGCGGCGTCGGCTTTGCTTTTCGGCTTTGGCGGCGAGGGCTTCGGCGCGGTCGGTGAGTCGGGCGTCTCGGTCGCGGTGTGCGTCGGCGGCGGCGCGGAAGGTGGTGTCGATGTCGGTTTCGACGTCGTACCCGGCGTCGCGCAGCGCGGCGACGGTGCGGTCGATGCGGGCGAGCTGGGGTGCGCGGTCGCGGCTGAACGGTAGGTACCACGCGGTGATGCTGCGGCCCCATTTCCAGCCAGCGGCCTTGAGGATGGCGGCGGTGCCGTCGCCTTTACTGGTGCCCTCGATGATGGTTCCGTCGGCGGGTGCGTGGGTCATGGCGAGCATTGGGGTGTGTCCTTTCGGTCGGTGGTGGGGGTGGGGAGCCTGTGGTGAGGCTCCCCACCTGGTGTTGTGTGTGGTCAGTACTCGGCGAGGTAGTACGGCCAGAGGTCGCCGGGCTGGGCGGCCATGCGGGTGATCGGTCGCCAGTAGGTGGTTGTCGAATAGGCGGTTTTTTCGTGGCGGGGGCACATGACGAATTCGCCGTCGGTGTGGGTCGGCTCGGTGATGCAGCCGTAGTAGTCGCAGTGCGGCTGCGTGAGGCCGATCGTCTGACGGGTGGTGTTGTTCATCGCGTGTCTCCTTGGTGGGGGTCGTCAGCTCAGGCCGGACTGGAATGCGGCGCTGATTTCGTCTTCGGTCATGCCTGCGGCGCGGGCGGCATTCTTGGCCTCGGAAGATTCGGCGAGGACGACCGAGATGTCTTTTCCGGTCGAGATGTTGCTGAGCAGGTCGTCGACGTCGCGGCCGACGTCGCGGAGCTTGGCGGTGTTCTCTGCGTTGTTCATGTCTTAAGTTTACATCTGTTTTGGTGCTTTTCCGATGTTTATTAGGTGCTTTTCTGGTGTTTTTTTGGTGATGGTGGTCACAGTGTTTTAGGGATTTGACCTGGTGTTTTGTGGTGTATCGGGGGTGTGGGGTTGAGGTGGGAGCGGGTTCCTCGGTCGGTCGGCGTGGCCTGGTAAACCGGGCGCGGTGGCCGCCGGGCAAGGGCGGGTTTTCCCTTGCGTGGTGGTCGGCGGGTCCGGTAAGGCCCGTGTGCGGCGTCCGGGCGAGGGGCACGCGGGAAGCGGGAAGCGGAGACCTTGGGAGTGAGGTCGGGGGTCCGGGGGAGGAGCCCCTGGGATCACTGAACCGCCGCTGTCGGCAGACGGGCCGGGCACGCTACTGGCCAGGGCGAGGGGCACCGGCCGCCGGCCGCGGGAGCATACGTTTGCCGGCCCCGAGGCCAGGGAGGCCCCCATCCGAATGCGAAACAGACCCCGAGGCCGGGGTCTGCGTTGATGCCGGTATCGACCGGAAAGGGGGTCCGGGGGCGGATCGCCCCCGGTTATCCCCGTGCAGACATGACTCGGCGCACCGAACCGTGGTTGTTTCCGGGTTCGATGCGCCGAGGGGAATGACAGTGCAGGTGCTGATCACCTGATCAGCACCTGATGATCATTTTATTCTCATATGTTTTGGTGGTGTTGTGGTGTGGATATGATGCTTTTGAGGTGTTTTATTGGTGATTTATTCTGCCTGCGCTGGGCTTTCAGATCATGCTGCGGTGTGTTCGACTTCGGGGGCTTCTGAGAACCAGCGGTAGACGGTGGCGATGGAGCGGTCGACTTCCTGCGCGATGACCGGCACGTCGACTCCGGCTTTACGGCGGGCGAGTGCCCATTCTCGACGTTCTTCATGAGAGCCGAAGTTCGGCATTGCGGTGGGATCCGAGGCGGTGGCCCCGGGGGTGGCGGCCAGGTGGGCGAGGGGGACTTCGAGTTGGTGCGCGATGGCTCGGGTGCCGGGCTCGGTAATGGGGTGCGGAGCGGAGCTTGGTGGCGGCGTGAGGTTGTCCGCGGCGCTCTTCGACTCCTTGGCGGTCTCTTCCTTGGTCTCGGTTCCGAGAGTGGCGTGGCGGCCGAGCTTGGTCAGAGCGTGGGTGGACGCGAGAAGAGAGATCGGTGGGAGGGCCGCGATCACGGCGGCGAGGACGACATTGAATCCGGATGCGTGGGTGAGAACGGCGTGGATGGCGTTGCCTGCGATCGACACGGCGGCGGCTCCGATCAGGATCTTCCAGAAGAATCGGCGGGCCTGGCGGTCGTGTCGGCGGGTGACCACGCCCATCGTCGCTTGCAGGATCGTCCCGTCGATGATGACGGGGAACAGGAAGGCGATTTCTCGTGGTTGTCCGGCCTGGATCGACAGGTCTCGTAGCGCGATGAAGCTGAGAATGAATGATGCTGCGGCGATTCCCACGGTGATGGCGACCGAGCCGATCCACATGGGTGTGCTCACGCTCAAGGTTGCTGGACTCGCGGCGAGAGGGGCTTTCTCAGGGCGCGATTCGCGCCGCCGCTGCCGCACTGCTTTGAGAGGTCTCATGCGTCGCATCCATTTCATAGTTCCCATAATAACAATGGGAACTATGAAAATGGGAAGCTTTCCCGTCTCGACGAGAATCGCTGGTCGCGGCTCGGCTCTCACGGGATTCGCGACGCCAAGCTGCACGACGGCTTCGTGATTGGCGGTCGATAGAGCTGCGCCCCAACCGGGTGCGTGATGCATACCGGCCAGGGCGGATGTTCTCACTGCGACGGATTCCGCTCCCGAGCGCTGAGTGCGAACGTCACTCGGCGGTACCGGCGTAGCCGATCCTGCCGCCGCGATCGGGGAGGTGGAGTTTCGCGGGTGATAGGAGCGTCAGGGCGGTCGGTGAGAACTCCGCAACGTGCGGCGATACCGACTGTCAGGGGTTACGGGAACCGGTGATAGTCCGATAGCCAAGGCCGACTTGAGTTCGTTGCTGGTATCGGTGCGTGAACGTGACCATGACAGTGAGAATCACGGTCGCGTTCACGTCGGGGTAGCCGTAGCATCCGCCGGAAATCGGGCGGATTTGGCGTATCCGACTGGTGGGCACGGGGTTTCGAGTTCGGCATGCACTGTCGACTGGTTGGTGCTTGACTGCCGATGATGATGTTGGTCGGTGCTGGTGGAGGCTGAGGTCGTGGCGACGCGGATGTTCGCGGACGAGGAGTTGGAACGACTGCGGGGATTCCCGGAGATCAGCCGCGAGGAGCTGTTCCGGTACTTCACGCTGACGCCTGCGGATCTGGCGTTCGTGGATCCG